>JAFVGK010000016.1 GCA_017475035.1 Blautia sp. | reverse complement strand
TTTCGACTTTGTTATATTTTGGTTACATATATATTAATTTTTGCTCGTGAATTGTCTATACATTATAAAAAGCACCCTACTTCAGGGGGCGCTACAGTTATAGGATATATTTGGCTATAGCCTTATTTTAAAAGCATTGGTATACGACCTCGGAACTTCCGTCTGACCGAAGGAAGGTAGATGGACCTTTTGCACCGACAATGGTCAGCTCGCGCCGGAAAACAGGCAGCGGATCGAACTCAGGAATGGTTCCGTGATAAACGCTGGCCACCACAACCCTGCCTCCGTATCTTGCCGTCAGCATGGCTTCCGACAGTACCTGTGGAGAACCTGTAGCCTCGATCACGATATCTGCTCCTCGTTCACCGCAGATTTCACGGATGACTGCCTTACCCTCTTCGTCATTGCCGACCACCGCATCGAAGATACCGGTCTGCCGCGCCTTCTCCTGACGAGCCGGACGCCTGCCCACACAAACGACAGCCCCCGCGCCAAGCCTCTTTAATATAATGGCGGCGATGATGCCCATAGCTCCAAGTCCGTAAACAACCACATTATCCCCCGGCTTGAGCTGCGATTTCATAGCGATCTGATAAGCACAATTGGTGGGTTCCATCAGGGCGGCAGTTACATCATCCAGCGTATCCGGAATCGGACTTAAAAAAGCATAGTCTGAAGTACTTCGTACCAGAGTAGATTCCGTGAATCCGCCGGGAGTCATGGCATCGTTCATGCTGCGGCAGTATTCCGGCAGCCCGTTCAGGCAATGCCAGCAGCGGCCGCAGGTACGGGAAAGCTCGCTGGCCACGCGCATGCCGGGCTTGAAGCCGACGCTGCCGTCCGAGACTTCCGTAACAATACCCGAAAATTCATGACCGAAATAGAGTTCCTTCGTCACGTCACGTTTGCCGCTCAGCAGTGACAGATCGCTCCCGCAAATGCCACAGGCGCTTACGTGAATCCGAACCATGCCGTCTTGAAGCGCTATATCCTTCTCCTGATTCTGTAATTCCAGCTTGCCACCTGCAAGCAACGCGATTTTCTTCATAGTCATGATCTCCTCTTATTACATGATTGTATCAACAAAAGGCTGATTCTGCAACCCGGTCTCATGCAAAAAAGAAAAGACAAAATACGTCTTCTTTCTGCATGACCTTTTTTCCCTGAATCATTTCATATAGTACTCAATCAGCTCTCGCGCATCCCTGCCTGCATTCATCCAGTCTTCAGGAATGTCTGCCTCTACCGTCAGGGTGACATCTTCACCCTTCAGATATTTCAGATACGCTGCGTAGTTATAGCCATCCCGGACACAAGGCCAGAGTCGTGCCGGCCAGGATAACGGAAAGTCAATATGGAAGTGTCCTACAATATCACGATAGGTTTTAATATCCTCAAAAGGCTCTCCGGACCAGACAAAATGTCTCAGATCCGCCATAGCTCCGAGGTTTGGCATGCCCACGGCGTCAATGACCCTTGCTGCCTCGGGGAGTGTATTGATGTAATTGGAATATTTAGGCCCCAATGGTTCGATCAGAATCTCCTGGCCATGATTACCCGCAATTTCGCAAAGCATGCGCAGAAAACTGATAAATACCTGTTCCTTCTGCCTGCTGTTCTCGTCGATCAGCCAGCGGGCTTTGCCATTTCCGAACAGGATTTTTCGGATTCCCACGCGTTCCGACCTGGCGCAGGTAGATTCCAGGTAAGGCTTCAGATCAGTTTCCTTAAAGCCCGGCACAAAAAAAGTCGGCTCGGTAATGGGCAGAATCCTTGCGCCTGTGGGAACAGGAAATCCCACCGTCTCTACATGGGCGCGAAAAGCCTCGAAATTCTTTTCACTCAACGCTTCGATTTCGGGCATATCCAGCTCGGCATAGTCAAAACCGGCCTGCTTTATGGCGTCATAGTCTTTGATCAATCCAAATCCGCCCATCATAACCATATTGGTTCCTCCTCCCATCAGGCATCTGCCGCTTCGTTCATGCGATCCAGTATACCGCGTACCGTGAGCACCTCCGGAATCGCGGCGCGAGGTCTGCGGCCATTCACGTAGTCATCCAGTGTAGCTGCGGCAAACTTGGGATAATACACGTCGCTGTCAGTGCTCAAGGGGATGCGCACGGTATCCTTTCCAAATTCGCGGGCTTCCAGGCAATTATCCGCCAACGTATAATAGCCGTTTTCCGTGACGATGGTCCAGCGGTTTTCCCGTTTTACTTCTTCGTCCATCGGATAAGCGTATCCTGTCTCCAGCGTCAGGGAAGCTCCGCTTGAGAGTTTGAGGAGGGAAGCCGCATACGTTTCGATATCATATTCGCCATATTGATAGGCGCTTGCCAGCACCTGAGCATCCCTGGAATCGGTCAGATGCAGCGCCATATCGATGAAATGGACACCCAGATTGGTCATGCAGCCGCCGCCTGCCGTTGCCCTGGACAGCATCCATCCGGATGTGGCCAGGTAGCGGGAGGGCGGACCGGCGATAAAGCGATAGGACATGTGGATAATCTTTCCGCTGAGCAAGCTTTCCTTGAGCTGGGCAACCGTGTCACTGTAACGCCACACGAAGGGGATGGCACAGAAAGCCTTTGCCGCTTCAGCCGCTTCGGCGATTTCCGCCACCTCTTTGTAGCTCATCCCCATGGGCTTCTCCATCGTGAAGGGCACCTTCCGGGCAATGAGTTCCAATGACAATGCTTTCATTTCACAATGGGGAGCGAAGGCAAATACAAAATCAGGTTTGATCTCATCAAGCAGTGTCAGGCCATCGGTGTAGACCTTGCAATGAAGCTGCTGTCCGAAACGTTTGGCGATTGCCGGGTCAGGATCACTGACCGCCACGACGCTGTTCTCGGGCAGTCCCGCGAAATACAGCGGCACATGCCAATGGCTGACCCCGATAAAAGCGATTTTCAGGTCATTTACTTTCATTCTCGCTCCTCCTTATTCCATGCCCGGCAGTCCCGCGCTGACCAGGATACGGTTCAAAAGCTCATGGGTTTTGTAAGCATCCTGCGGGCTGGTCAGAGGCGTCGTGTCGTTGCGGATGCAGTCAAAGAAGTGGCGGATCGCATAGCTGAAGCCCAGCTTATCCTCGCTCTTGGCCCAGCCCATCGCCAGAGGCGTCTGCTCAGTGGTGTGACGCTGTTCGTTGTCCACCACCGTCAGGCTTTCCGGCATATGCACCAGCACCGTGCGGTTTAAGCCATGCATCTCAATACTCTCCTCCCACTGCCCCGCACTGCGGTCAGCAATCAGGATACCGGAAGATCCGCTTTCAAACTCGATCTGGGCTGTAGTAAAGGTCTCATAATCCCTGTCGGTATACTTCGACAAAGCCTGCACATCCTTCGCCTCGCCACAGAAATAACGCATCAGATCTACCATGTGCACGGCATTTTCCAGTGTAGCATGATATTCTGTCTGAGGCCGGTTCTTCTGGGCAATAATGACATCCGGCATGGAATCTCCCCATGCAGCCTTAGCCTGCGTGATCACAGGAGCATAGCGCCGGTTGAAGCCGATCATCAGCTTTTTGCCTGTCTTCTCTGCCAGCTCGCATACCATGGCGCAGTCTTTGAGGGTTGTGGCCATAGGCTTTTCACAGAAGGTATGAACCCCGTGGTTCATCAGATAAGAAACCTGCTCCGCATGCACTGCCTTTGGCGTCAGCACGAAAGCACAGTCAAGGCCCAGCTTCACCAGCTCTTCGATTGTCTGTACCGCGTTCTGCGCCCCGAAGGATCTGGCTGCGCGCTGCGCGTTTTCATAGTTCTTTGCCATCACACCCACAAACTCGATATCCTCGGTCTGGGCTAACACCGGCAGATAATTATTTTTGGATACATAGCCGGTACCAATCACACCCACTCGCAGTTTATCAGACATGAATCTTCTCCTCCTCACAATATCCATTCCAGACAGCGGTCAGTTTTTCAACCTCGTCATCACGCAGAGGACGCAGAGGCGCGCGGCAGGCGTCACATTTGATCACGCCCCGCAGCTTCAAAAGAGTCTTCAGTGCCGGAATACCGGGGATGCCTTCCAGCGCGCGGTCCGTGACGACGATCTGCTGCTGTGTAGTCATTGCTCCGGCCAGATCGCCCTCTTTAAACTGCTTATAAAGCCGGGTAAACCGCTCGTAGAACAAGGCTCCGGGGCCACTGACTTCCCCAACGCCGCCGATGGTCAGGCAGGGTACAAACAGGCTGTCACATCCGATCAACAGATCAGGACGTCGATCAGCCTTTAACATATAGTCCTCCAGACGCATAAGGTCAGGCTTGGAGAACTTGATTCCCTTAATATTCGGGAAAGCCTTGAGCAAACGTGCCAGCAAAGCCGGGCTCACATCATTGCCGGTACAGCCGGGAATATTGTAAATATAGACCGGGAAATCTTCCGGGAGAGGAGCAATAACCGCGCTGAAATACTGGAACAATCCCTCATCGTCCATTGTAAAGAACGCAGGCGTCATGACGCCGATGCCATCCGCTCCGATCTTCACGGCATGCTGTGCATGGGAGGCTGCCTCAGCAGTCGTCATGGCACCACACTGAATAAACACGGGAACCCGGCCATTGCTTACTTTAACAAAAATCTCCGCGATTTTCTCACGTTCTTCCCTGGTCAATATAAGGCTCTCGCCGTTGGTACCATTGGGATAAAGGCAGTTGACACCGGCCTGTACCAGATATTCCGCAAAATCAGCCACACCCTGATAATCTACGCTTCCGTCTTCGTTCATCGGTGTGATCGCAGCGATCACCACACCTTCCATGCGCTTGGTATACATTTTTAAACCTCCATTGGCTTGTTTGTAAACGTTTACACCCTATAAAATCTGTGCCCGACGATCCTTAATGGACCGCCAGGCACAGACGATGGAGCAATCAGCCGCGAACCTCCATCAGAAGGTTGTAAAGCTCTACCTGTTCCGGAGTGCCCTTGTCAACAAAATCATCACGTACGGACTGTGTAGCCTCGACAAAGGAAGCCTTGTCCACTTCGTTTACAGCACAGCCGGCTTCGGCGATCGTTTCGAGGGCAGCAGCCTCAGCCTCAGGCCAGATCTCTTCATTCCAGACGCGGGTGTATTCCTCACCGGCCTTCAGGACGCCTTCCTGCTCATCGGGTGTCAGCATGTTGAACCAGGAAGCGCTGATCAGGATCGGGTCAGGCATAATGAACTGCTCAGTCAGAGAATAGTACTTGCCGACATTCTCCATGGAATTGGCAACGATAACAGGCGCGGAGTTTTCAAGTCCGTTGATAGTGCCCTGCTCCAGGCCGGAGTAGCACTCGGACCATGCCATTGTTACAGGAGCGCCGCCCATGGCGGAGATGCTGTCTACCAGAACCGGATCCTGAATGACACGGATCGTCATACCCTTCAGATCCTCAGGAGCATTGATGGCGCGCATCGTATTCAGGATGTTGCGGGAGCCAAGATTCTGCCATGCGATAGCCATCATGCCGTTCTCTTCGAGATCGTTTTCCAGAACCTCCATCACCTTTTCGGAACTGATGACGTCGATAGCCTGCTGACCACTCTCCCACAGATAGGGCAGAGAGAAGGTAGACCAGATGTCAGAATAAGCGGAAATGGCGGTCAGGGACAGCTCGGTTGCCTCGATGGTGCCCATGCGAAGGCCTTCCATGGATTCGGTATTTCCGCCCAGGGTGGATGCGTAATAGACTTCTACATCTACGCTGCCGTTGGTATATTCCTCAACCAGCTCCGCAAATTTCTCAGCGCCTTCCGCCTGTGTGCCGGCGCTTGGGAAGGTAACAGCGTATTTCATGGTGGCGGCATAGCCCGTAGTGGAAACAGCCAGTGTCAATCCAAGGATAGCAGCTACAGAAAGGATCTTCTTCATGATTTTTCCTCCGTTCTTTTATGGTTTGTTTATATGGTTTGTTTATATTAAGCTGACTATGCAGCCTGGTTACAGTTGGATCGTTTTCAGGTAATCCGCGGATTTCTTCATACCGATGGAAGCGTCCGGGATGTCATCCGGGTGCCAGCGCCGCTCGTACTCCAGCGAGAGCCAGCCGTCATACCCGTCTTCCTTCATCTTTTTCAGGATCCTTGGCCATTCGATCACACCCTCCCCCACAATCCGGGTGATGACATTGCGGGAGTTTTCATCCGGATGCGATACGTCATCATTGCCGACGAAGGCATGATTTTCTCCTTTGAATATCAGATCCTTCACGTGCATGTGACCGACCAGTCCCTTCTGCAGCTCAATCGCTTCCGGCCAGTCTTCGTTGCCGGTAAAGGTCAGATTCGCCTGGTCATAAAGAATTTTAACATTCGGATGGTTGATCTCACGAATGGTTTCCGCACTTTGCCTGGCAGAAACAGTCATTGTATTAAAGTGGTTCTCGATCACCAGCGTAACGCCTTTTTCGGATGCCATATCTCCCAGCTCGCGCATGGATGCAACCAATTTCGCATGTTTTTCATTCCAGTGGTCGCCTTCCTCACCGGCAGCAACGTTGCCTCCGTAAATACGGATATACCTGGCTCCGAGGAATTTACAGTAATCAATCACTCGTCCGATGGCTTCAATCTCAGACCGCCGCACATCCTCGTCCAGAGCATTGAAGCGGGAGTTATAAGGTGTCAGGCAGGGAATCTCTATATGGTTTGCACTGGCACAGTCCTTGATCTGCTGAAGCAGCTCCATGGAGCATTCCGTGGGCAAACCGGACTTGTACCCGTCCTGTATCACGATCTCCGCGCCGTCCAGTCCGATCTTATGAAACAGTTCAATCGCTTCGAACACCGTATACTCGGGTGTTCCCATGGTGTGTCCTGCAATCTTGTACATTTCGAAACTCTCTTTCTCTTCCATCCATAAGACAGAAGGATTTTTTATATGTGAAGCATTTGTCGGATACGGATACCTCGTCCGGGCTGCGCAGCAGCCCCGGACAGCATCGGCAGCTCAGATTGCATAACCCATCAGTGCCGGGAACCAGGTACACAGAGCCGGAATATAGGTGACCAGGATCAGAACAACCAGCTCCGTCAGAATGTAAGGAATCGCTCCTTTGACGCCACGCTCTACAGGGATATCGGCGATCTTACAGCCGATAAACAGGCAGGCGCCCAGCGGAGGCGTCCCGGCTCCGATGATGAGATTCAGCACCATGATGACGCCGAAGTGCAGCGTGCTGATGCCCATAGTGCTGGCAACCGGCATAAGGATCGGAGCCAGCAGGATCACGGCTGCGGAACCGTCCATGAACATGCCCATGATCAATAATACAATGTTAACCAGCAGAAGAAACACGTACTTATTCTGCGTCAGAGAAAGAATGGCATTGGCTACGATCGTGGACATCTGGAGCGTCGCCAGAGCGTAGCTGAAGATCTTCGCGCAGGCAATGATCAATAATACCGTGGCGGACATTGTAGCACTCTTTAAGAGCATCGGATAGAGATCCTTCACCTTCACGTTCCTGGTAATGAACAAGCCTACGATCAGACTATAAAACACTGCTGCCGCACCGGCCTCGGTCGCTGTGAACACACCGCCCATGATACCGCCGAACACGATAATGGGCATGCCCAGAGGCAGCAGACCTTCCTTTATAATGCGTCTGCGTTCTTCTTTGGTATAGCCGCCTGTACGACGTGGGAAATGATACTTGCGGTCCCTTAGAAGCACCATTCCCATCAGAGAGAAGCCGATCAGCAGTCCCGGAATGACGCCTGCCATAAAGAGACCGCCAATGGAGCAGCCCACTGCTACGCCGAACACTACCATCATAATACTTGGCGGAATGATCGGGCCGCAGGTGGAAGAGGTGATGGTGACGCCGACGGCTTCCTCAGGAGTATAGCCTTCGTCCACCATGGCGGGGATCAGCAAGCCTCCGATGCAGGAGGTATCTGCCTGGCAGGAACCGGTGATGCCGCCGAAAAACATACTGGATACAATGTTAGCCTGAGCAAGAGAAGCAGGCAGACGTCCGATCAGCAGCTGTGCGAAAGCCACCAGCTTCTTCGTGATGCCGCCCTTGTTCATCAGCTCACCGGCAAACACATAGAAAGGAATCGCAAGCAGGGAAATCGTGGTTGCTCCATTGTATATGGAAGAAGGAATAACGATCCAGGAAAGAGCCGCTCCCTTGGTAATCGTCAGAGCGATCAGGCTGATGGTACCCGCAAGACCAAGGCTGGCATACACCGGTACACCAAAGATGATCAGGAGAAAAGCCACAATTACCAGAATCAAAATCAACAGTCCCGTATTCATTCGTCATCCTCCCCTCTATAGTTCTCGGGATCATACACGTCAATAGCCGGACGTGTAATCCTGTACCTGATGGTCTTCACGAACTCGTAAAGCATGAAGCAGGAACCGACTGCCAGAACCATATAACAATATTTCATGGGAATACGCAGGTTGGTCGTTTTCAATCTTCCCGCACTGCGGACAAAGATGAAACTGGAATACACAAAGATCGCCAGGAAAGCCAACGTTGCAAATGTGGTAATCACGCGAACCACCTTGCGGGGACCTTCAGGCAGGGAATCCGATGTGCCGGTAAGCTCCGTGTGTTCACCGGTACGAATCGCTTTCGCGCCGCCGAACATCACGCACACCACCAGCAAATTGATGATGACCTCGTCACTCCACGGGATGCCGCTTCGCAGAACGTACCGGAAGAATACCTGTACGATCTCTACGACCAGTATGATGCCCATGGGCACACCACAGAGAATGTTTTCGATGATTTCAACGAGGCGATCGAAAACATGGTAAACTGACTTCATTTTGACCAAACACCTCTCTTTCCTTATTCCTTTTCATTTCTTTAACTGATGCTGTTGTGGGTTTCTTCGGGCTGCGTTAAGATTGTAATCATGATGTAATCGTTTACAATTTATGCGAAAAAAAATAAGTTCTGATATATCTTCGTAGCGGTTATCTCGCATGTAATTGTTTACATGTAAAAGATTACACCAGGACGCCAAAAATGTCAATAGACAATGATTACAATTTTTCTGATCCGATTTTGTGCAATATGCACGATCCATCTTACTGGGAAATTTTCTGAATTTATGATACAATGTATACGAATACATCGAGTCAACGGACAAACTTCGTTTTGGGAAGAACATATTTTGCCCATGGCTGCAAAATAGTCATCCGTGACCATTGAGTCAGAGTACAAAACTTCATTTTGAGAGGAGGTGCTTGTTCCATGGCAACGATTCAGGATGTCGTGAAACTGTCCGGGGTTTCCGTGGCCACGGTCTCACGTGTACTTCACGACAGCCCCAATGTGCTGCCAGCCACTCGTGAGAAGGTGCTTGCGGCCATCAAAGAGCTGGATTATCGCCCCAATCGTCTTGCCCAGCAATTTCGTACACAACGCACCATGAATGTACTGGTGCTGCTCCCCCGGCTGGGTGACAGCTTTTATTCGGAGATCCTAAGAGGCATCGAAGCCGTAGCAGCGGAGGCAGGTTACCACATCTTTGTAGCAAACACGAACAATAGTGTAGAATTGGAAACGTATTTCTTTGAATCCCTTATCCAGAAGCAGATCGACGGGATCATCAATTTCTCCGCCTGCCTTCCCAAGGAATACATGGAAGAGATCGCCAGCCAGAATCCTGTCGTGGTCGCCTGCCGCTACTTAAGTGAGGCCAGGCTGCCAAATGTCACCATTGACAATATGGCGGCATCCAAAGATATGACAGAGTATATGCTGAATCTCGGCCACAGACGCGTGGCTTATATTGGCGGCAACACTGCGCTGGCACTCTATCGTTCCCGGCTCAGCGGCTATTACCAGGCTCTTGAGGAGATGAATATTCCGCTGGATGAGGAGCTCGTGCGTATGGCCGACCCGGATATCCAGGGAGGCTACGACGCTGCCACCGGTCTCCTGCGCTCCGGTGTTGAATTCTCAGCCATCGTCACCAGCGGTGACACTCTGGCCATCGGCGCAATCAAGGCACTCGAGGATCACCATATGACGGTTCCCGACGATATAGCTGTATGCGGATTTGACGATATCGAGATGTCCTCACTCCTGAGGCCTACGCTCACCACAGTTCGACAGCCGCGCAGCCTGATCGGCCGCCGCTCCATGGAAAAGCTTCTGGAGCGGATCTCCGGCCAGGACAGTGATTCCGGCGAGCAGATCATACTCGACTATGAAATCGTCATCCGGGCCAGCAGCGGCAAAATCAGAAGTGAGCCTGGATGATAATTCAGGAGACAAAAATCATGTAAAAAAACAAGCGATCCGCAGAATCAAGCTTTTGTCGAAGCAATCATAGGATCAGGAGCTGTGCAAAAAGGTCATGAAAAATGAGCATGCTCATTTTTCATGACCTTTTTCGCTGTGATCAGCCGCTATGGATTCGGGTCAATCCAAAATAATCCGGATAAAACAGCCAAATTTCAATTAAAAATCTTTTGGACAGCTCCTGAATCTTTATGATTCTCACATGGCCGCCCTTGCCATAGCTTCCTCGTAATCCCTTGTTCCCTTGAATACTTCGTTCGAGTAAGGATTGCCGCCGATACGGATCGCGCGCTTGATGATCACCGAGATGCAAAGGACATTTACTGCTATCGCCATCATAGCCACAAAGCCCTGCATCCTTGGATCCGCGGTAATACCCATAGCCGCGATCGCTTCACCGGCAGCCGCTGTCTTCCCCTGGCCGGCGTTATAAAGCTCGATAGCTTTGGAATAGAGATCCATGGTAGACACGCCTGCTGCCGTTGCTCCGCCATATAAGGACGGCAGTACCGCGGCAAAACGTCCCGACAGCTGGAAGAGCGGCACGGTCTGCGCCCACATGCACCAGATTGCCAGAGTATTGGCACGGTTCTGAATCCAGGCGCCCTTGTTCCACAGAGCATTGGCAAATGTCGGCGCCAGCAGCAGCGCTACGCCGCAGTACCAGGTATGGGTGGGAAGATTCAGATAGGTATACTCGAAGTTCCATACATCATATGCCACGATAAACCAGATGGTCATGTCCGGCCAGAGCATATCGGACTTGTTTGCGTCTTTGGAAGTATACAGATGTATGCATCCGGTCATGCAGAATATATTAATCAGGCCTGCCAGGGCGTTGATCACATTCCACCAGCCGCCATACAGAAATACGCCTTCATTGGAAGCCCACCATGTCCCCGCAAGGTTTCCCGAAATGCGATACGCTGCCAGAGCCGACTCAATGTCGGAAACATTTGCGATCATAATGTTGGCAGCCACGATCAGCCATGGGAACCAGGCAAACCACTTTTCTTTTCCGATCCCCCATTTATATTTGATCATCATGAAGCCGACACAGCCGATATCCGCCGCATACAGCTTGAAATAATGGAACCAGCCATCCATGTATGCCACTGTCGGATTGGCATTTCCGCCGAACATTCCCAGATGAGCCAGCACATAATATGCCGTGAGTACACAGGGTATGATGACAAAAATAAGAATTCCTCCTGCTTTTGTGCGCCGCCCGAGTTCATTCATGATGATTAAGCCGATAAATACCAGGCACCAGCCCAGAATCTGCCACAAATCAGTGATCTGAAAAAACATAAGCCCTTTCCTTCCTTTCTTGCTCTGTACGCCTTTTTGATCATTCTCGATCAAAAATTACGAATGATCAAAGAGAAACCTTTCATATCTGCCCCTATGTTACCCGCGCAGGAACGCGCGGAACAAGGATCTTTCTTTTACTCCACCTCCATTTCCCTGATCAGGAACTCGTTTCCCTGCTTCAGAAAGGTTCTGGGGCTCCCGCACCAGGGACAGATCCTGCCATGTCTGATCGTGGGGTAGGTTTTCCGGCAGGCCTCGCAATAGGTGACAGCTTCGATCGGTTCGATGGTCAGCTCACAGTCCGTAAGCAGCGGATGCTTATTTCTGGCCCATTTCCAACAGTCCGTCAGATAAGAGGGGATCACCGTGGAAACCTCCCCCAGATCCAGGATCACACGGGTTACGCGATCGACCTCATTCTGCTGAGCCACCTCTTCTACCTGTTCGATAATATAAAATACCACGCTTAGTTCATGCATCGGCCTTACCTGTAATCCGGAGTGGTCTTGGTTTTAAACCTCAGCTTAATCGTGTTCTTTGCTCCATAAACCAAAATGTGTTTCAATTTGTCTTCGCTCTTGCGCATCGTGGAACATTCAGGATTGTCACGCTGTAAGTGAATCGCGTCAAACTCACAGCGGGTCGTGCACAGGCCGCAGCCTACGCATTGATTCTCATCCACAATAGAAGCCCCGCAGGACAGGCATCTCGCGGTCTCAATCTTCACCTGCTCTTCGGTAAGACCAGCCTGGTATCCCGGAAGCTCTTTGGACCTCTTTCCCGTCTGCCCGGAACCTGACGTTCACTGTGATCATAATCATCGACCCGGATGTCGTCCTTATTCAGCTCTACATAATGATTCGGATTGCGTCCAATCGTCAAAGAAGAATGGGGCTGCACATACCGATGAATCGAAATCGCCGCCTCCTTGCCTGCCGCAATCGCGTCGATCACAAATTTCGGGCCGGTGTACACGTCGCCTCCGGCAAAGATATCCGGATCATCCGTCTGATACGTGACACTGTCGCATACTGCTCCGTTTCCGCGTCCGAGTTTTACCCCGGTACCGGCAAGAAGCTCTCCCCAGACGATGGATTGGCCGACAGCCAGGACGATATGCCTGCAGGGTACGGTTATTGTATCGTTCTCATCATATTCAGGGGCAAAACGCCCGTCCTCGCCAAATACCCTGGTGCACCGTTTTAAGACAATCCCGGAAACACAGCCTTCTTCATCCTTCAGAATCTCCTTGGGTCCCCATCCGCCTTCCAGAATCACGCCGTCCTCTTCCGCTTCCCGAATTTCGTCCTTCGACGCGGGCATGATGTCCCTGGTTTCCAGGGAGTACTGGTACACCTTTCCCTCACCTGCAATCTTCGCATCTCTGGAACAGTCGATGGCAACGTTTCCGCCGCCGATGACCACCACGTCTCCTTTCAGGTCAAATGTTTCCTTCTCGTTGATCTCCCGCAGGAAATCCACCGCAGTGTAAACCTCCCCGGCGTCTTCTCCGGGTACGCCGATGCTGCGGCCGCCCTGACAGCCGATGGCGATATAGAACGCCTTATATCCCTGCCTGCGCAGCTCCTCGATGGTGACATCCCTGCCCACCTCGACGCCGCACCTGATCTCTGCTCCCATTTCCCGGATAATATCAATTTCCGCGGCGATCACGTCTTTTTCCAGTTTATAGGAAGGGATCCCATAGACCAGCATCCCGCCTGGTTTTTCGTTTTTCTCGAAGATCGTGGGGCGGTATCCCTTTTCCGCCAGATAAAAGGCGCAGGACAGGCCGGCGGGTCCGGCGCCGATGATGGCAATTTTCTCCTCAAATTCCCCCTGAACCCGGGGAATAACCTTTTTCGGGATATAGCGGGTCCCGGCGTTTAAGTCCTGCATGGCAATGAATTTTTTCACTTCATCGATGGCAACCGCGCGGTCAATGCTGCCTCTGGTACAGGCATCCTCACAGCGCCGGTTGCAGATATGTCCGCAGACCGCAGGGAGGGGATTGTTCTTCTTGATCAGGGCAAGGGCATCCTGATAGCGCCCCATCGCCGCAAGTTTCAAATATCCCTGTACGGCAATGTGGGCCGGACAGGCAGTCTTGCAGGGAGAGGTTCCTGTATCATGGGTTTCGATCCGATTGTTGTCCCGGTAATCCCAATCCCAGTCAGCCTGACTCCAGGGCTTGTCGGTGGGAAGCAGGTGCTTGGGGTATTTCATGGGAGAGCCGTCTTTTCTGCACAGCTTCTGCCCCAGAGACACAGCTCCTGCCGGACATACTTCCACGCACCGCCCGCAGGCTACGCATTTATCCTTGTCAATATGCGCTACATAGGCGCTGCGGGACATGTTCGGAGTATTGAACAGCTGGGACGTGCGAAGGGCGTAACACACATTGACATTGCAGTTGCAGATGGCAAAGATTTTATCCTCGCCGTCAATGTTGGTGATCTGATGTACGAAGCCATTCTCTTCGCCCTTCTCAAAAATCTCAAGAGCTTCTTCCTTTGTAATGTAGCGCCCGCCTTTCTGCGTCTCCACCACATAGTCCGCCATATCGCCAACGGCGATGCACCAGTCGTGGAAATCATCCGCGCAGCCTTCCTCGTAGGTCAGCCTGCTTCTCCTGCAGGAGCAGGGAGACGCGGCGTATTTTCCTTCATATTTATCCAGCCAATAGGAAATCTTTTCGATGCTGATGGCTGTGCTGCACATGTCCACTTCCTTCTGCACAGGAATGACATGCATCCCGATCCCCGCTCCGCCCGGGGGCACCATAGGCGTAACCCTCTCAAGAGGAAGTCTCGTCATGTGTTCGAAAAACATTCCCAGTTCAGGATGCTCCTCAATAAGCTTAAGGTTCATATTGGAAAACTCTCCGGAACCGGGCACGAACATCGGCAGCACCCACTGTTTTTCGTGCCGTTCATTTTCCCGGTTATACTCCACCAGGCCTGTATAGGAGATTTTGTCCAGCATCGCGGTAAGCTCCTCATCCGAAAGGCCGGAAGAAGCTTTTAACTGAGCAAAGGTCCTGGGCTTTCGGATGGCTTTGAAATTATCGATGACAAATCTTGCTGTCGTTTCATCATCATAACAGAGGATGCGTACTGCCCAATACTCCGGATCATCCTTTGTCACCTTTTCAAGGCCGAGTTTTATGGGGATACGGTCCGTGATCAGTTTCCCCAGCTCCGCAAATGCCTCCTTCATCGGTCCCGAAACATCCACGTATTCCGGGCGGAGGGGATATTTTGGATCTTTTCCTGCCATATGAAATTCCTTTCTTTTCCCGCCGGCGAAGAATCACGCAGACGAAGAAATCATAAACTACCGTTCTTTCCACGCCTTGATCTGCCCGGAGAGCCAGGCAAACCACTCGTCCATGCCCTCCCCCGTCTTCGCGCTGACGGGAATGATTTTTGCGTCAGTGTTTCGCAGCCGGATATTCTCCACACATCGATCCAGGTCAAAGTCAAAATACGGTGCCACGTCCATCTTGTTAATCAGAACCACGTCACAGACAGAGAACATCAACGGATATTTTAACGCTTTATCATCACCCTCCGGAACGGAGAGAATCATGGCATTTTTAGAAGCGCCCGTGTCGAATTCCGCCGGGCACACCAGGTTACCGACATTTTCCAGGATACAGCAGTCAAACAGGTCATAACCAATCTCATCAAGGCCCTGGCGCGTCATGCCGGCGTCCAGATGACACATTCCTCCGGTATGCAGCTGAATCGCAGCGACCCCCGTACGGGCTATGGCTTTCGTATCCACATCCGAGTCGATATCCGCTTCCATCACTCCGATTTTATAGCGTTCCTTCAGAGCATCGGCTGTACGGATCAAGGTGCTGGTTTTCCCGGCGCCGGGCGAAGACATCAGGTTCAGCAGAAAAACTCCTTTTTCCCGCAGTTCCTTTCGAAGCAGCTCTGCTTCCCGGTCATTATTCTCATAGACACTTTTTTTAATCTCGATTACGCGTACGGAATCCGTTTTCATAGATTAAATCCTTTCTGAATCCGCGTGGACAAGGAGCTGTGCAAAAATAACTTATACAAAGGTATGCTCATTCCTTCAGAAAATCAAGTACGGCGCGATTGAACTCTTGTGGTTTTTTGTTTGCGATAAAGTGATCGCCTTTCACCCATACAAGCTGACTGTCAGGAATATGTTCCGCGATCAGGCGGGTATGTGACGCAAGTATCATATCGTTTGTTCCGGCTATAACCAGAGTTTTCGCGCAGATCGCTTTCAATTCTTCCGGCCTGATATCAGGATCGTTAACCATCAGACCAAGCATTTCCGCGGATAGCCTGGCAGAATCGCTTTTTCCGGAAAACCGTTTTGCTATTCGATACCCGATTTCGATCGGGATCTGAACCGATCGTTTTACACCGCGGGGATCTAAATTTGCTCCATTCAGGATCAGCCTGTTTACCCGATCGGGATGCTGCATTGCAAAGATCATCGCGATATTTCCGCCATCGGAAAAACCGAGCAAATGGGCTTTCTCAATATGGCACTCATCCATAAAGCATAACAGGTCATCAGCAAACTGCCGTATCGTAAAAGGCCTGCCGCCTCTTGGTGTTTTCCCATGTCCTCTTGTATCTATGGCATAAACGTGATGCCATTTGGCGAACTCATCTATCTGTCCCCGAAAATACTCACAGCTTTCACCGTTTCCGTGAAGTAAAATGATGGGATCTCCTTGTCCTGCCTCTATGTAAAAATGTTTAATGTCCATATCGTCCGGTTCCATATACTCTCTTAATTATTTCCTGGTGTCTGTAAAGGGTATCTGTAAAGATTGAAAGAATCACAAAAAATATCAGACTACTGTCATTTCCCAAAGAAAGAATGAAAGCGCAAGGTATCACGCTGTGCAATATACACAAAAATGAATGATCCAATTGCTTGGATAATTATGAAAAAATTATAACATATGCTGCAACAGGCTGTCAAGGCGAACACCCGGACGGGTTCCTTCATCTTATCTTTAATGCCACTGTTCACGGACTGACCTGTCATCGTGAGAGACGTAAATGGCAGCTCTTTATCTCAATAATCCGGATAGAGATGATTGCATGACCTTTTGTCGCCTGAATCATATAAATTACTTGCAAGATTCGGATTATCGTTTTATATTATTGAATGGTAATGTTTTACGCACTTCAACAGGAGGACAAAATGAAAAGAAAAATTCTCACAGCAGTGCTGACTGCAATCGTAGCGATTTCCAGTGTTATGGCATGTTCCGGCTCTGCATATGCGGAAGATGCTGCAGGTAAAGTTCTCTCTTCGGGAGATGTCACTGCCGAAAAGGATACGCTTCGCATAGCTTTGGTGGCTCCTCTGTCCGGCAATAACGCGACATACGGAATGAAGCAGGAGAACGGTTATCGTCTCGCAATGGATGAAATCAACGCTGCCGGCGGTGTTTTGGGCGCACAGATCGAGCTGGTGACCTACGACGATACCGGTGACGCCTCCACGGCGGCAACCGGCACACAGAAATTTATCGACGATGAGGAAGTCATGGTACTTGGCGGTTCCTGCCTTACCTCCTGCACCGCGGCCATGCTCCCCATGACCGGTGACGCGGAGCTGGCACAGATGGTCGTAAGCTCTTCCGCAAGGATGCTGACCGGCCTGTCCGATTATTTCTTCCGTATGGCCGTACAGGACGCTGCTGTAGGTCCGCAGATTGCGAACCATTTTGCGAGCATGGGAGATAAAACGACGGTCGCGCTTTATCCGAACAATGATTTCGGTATTGGTCTGAAAGACAGCTTTGTGGCGCAATTCGAGGCTAATGGCGGCTCCGTCCTTGATAAAATTGAATACCAGGATACGGATCAGGACTTCTCCGCGATCCTTACTACCGTGAAGAGCCTGAATCCGGACTGCATCGCACTTTGCGGTACTACCACCGACGGCGCCCTGATCGTCAAGCAGGCACGTCAGATGGGGATCGAAGCCCACATCATGGGACAGCCGGGGCTGTACAATCAGAACGTCATTGATATCGCCGGTGAGGATGCGGAAGGCTTGTTTGCCTGCGGCGTATTTATTTACACGAATCCGGACGAGAAGGTGCAGGAGTTCGTAAAGAAGTATCAGGAGAAATACGGCGAGGTTCCGGACGGCTTTGCCGCTCTGGCTTATGATCAGATGTATGTTATTGCCAATGCTGCCTGTCAGGCTATGGAAGCCAACGATGGAGAACTGACCAGAATGACCATGATCGAAGCACTGAAAGAAACCCAATATGACGGTGTGACGGGACATGTGAATTTCGACGAGAACGGAGACTGGGTCAGGGATTATCTGACACTGGTGATCCATGACGGCGGATACGAGCTGTATCAGGAATAAGAGGGTAAAAAGAAAAAGCGCAGTGCAGCCGCTTTGTTGCGGCTGCAGCAGGCCCGGCGGCAACTCCGGGCCTTTTTCATAGCACGGGTGACAGACATGAGTGTTTTTTTACAGCAAATAATCAACGGTCTCTCTCAGGGAGGCATCTATTCTCTGATTGCGATCGGGTGGACCACGGTCTTCGGCATCGTGGGCGTAATCAACTGGACACATGGTGAGGTATATATGCTCGGAGCTTATTGCGGATACTTTATCACAACGTTCCTTCATTTACCGATGCTGCCGGCACTGCTTCTTTCCATGGCGCTTGGCGCCGTCATCGCCATGGGTGTTGACCAGCTCGGCTACAAGCCTCTTCGCAAAAAAGGCGTTCTGGCCGGAACCGGCTTCATCACGGCGCTGGGGCTTTCCCAGATCCTTCGTTATTCCGCCAGCGCAGCCTTTACGCCCAATCCAAGGGCATATCCTGTTTTGGTACAGCAAAAGCTCATTACTCTGTTTTCGGTGGGTGGTACGCCGATTACCATCAATTCCCTGCATCTGATCATCCTGGTCGGATCCGTATTGATTATGACTATTCTGGAATTGTTCATGAAAAAAACGCTTACAGGCAAGGCCATGCTGGCTGCATCCCAGGATATGCAGACATTAAGCCTGATGGGGGTAAATGCGGAAAGACTGATCAAAATTACCTTTGCCATCTCCGGTGCCTTAGGCGCGGCCGCCGGTTTCTTTATCGGCATGATTTATGCCATCAATCCCATGATGGGAGCTCTGGCAGGATTGAAAGGCTGGAGCTGTGCCATCCTGGGCGGAATTGGGTCCATTACCGGTTCTCTGATCGGCGGCGTACTGCTTGGCATCGTGGAAAACCTGACCGCCGGTTATATTTCCACAGGATATAAGGACGCCATCGGATTTTTCGTGATGATCATTGTCCTGCTGGTAAGACCTTCCGGGCTCATGGGATATAAATTTGAGGAAAAGGTATGATGGCAAAAGTCCGGTAGATTAAGGAGACATATTTTGTCCTGGAGCGCGAACCGCGACAGGCAGCAAAATAGTCATCCGGACGAATCAGCATTGTAAGAGGATAAAAAATGAAGGATAAACGCAGCCGCTCTTCCGGAGAATGGTTTTTTGGATGGAGCGGGAGAAAAACCTTTCTTCTCAGCAGCCTGGCGATCCTGCTGATCTGTTTCATAGACAAATTTCACGGCGGCAAAGGATGGATCCCTACTTACGCACAGCATGTACTGGTTAACTGCCTGATCAGCGCGATTCTTGCCCTTGGGCTGAATTTTGTCACGGGTTATCTGGGACAGACGTCTCTGGGCCATGCGGTTTTCTTTGGAATCGGGGCTTACACCACTGCCGTGCTCTTAAAATATACGCCGGTTAATTTCTGGCTGAGCATTCCCTTAGGGATGCTGCTGGCCGCCATTGCGGCTATTCCGCTCTCCATGGCTTCTCTTCGTGTCAAAGGACAGTTTTTGATCGTCATTACTTACGCCTTTTGCGAAATATTCCGCTATGTCGCTATTAATACCACATGGCTCGGAGGAAACGGAGGACTGCCGGGACTGAAATCCCCGCAAATCTTCGGCGTAAAACTGACTAAGATCGCTGCTACCAATAAAGGCGGCTACATCCTGATTCTCTTTCTCATAGTATCCGCTCTCGCCTTCTTTTCCTGGCGCATCCAGCAATCCCGTGTGGGTTACGCCTTCCATGCGATCAGAGAGGATGAGATCGCGGCTCAGGCTATGGGAATTGAGGTAAAATATTATAAGGTGCTTGCCATGATGATCTCGGCCATGATTTGCGCGGTGGGCGGCAGTTTCCAGGCGGTTTTTGCCAGCATGGTCAGCCCGGAGCTTTTCAGCTCCGCAAAATCCATCCAGATCCTGACCTTTGTGGTTATCGGAGGAGTCAGAAGCATTAAGGGTATGATCCTTGGAGGCTGTCTGCTTTCCATCATTCCGGAGTTTTTCCATTCCGTAAAAGATATGTTAAAGCTTCCCTTTGACCCCTGGATGATACTTTACGGCTTTTTGCTGGTTGTGATGATGCGTGTCCGGCCTCAGGGAATCTGGGGCAAAAAAGAAAAAGACGATCAGGAGGCTCTGTGATGCTGCTCGAAGCAAAGAAAGTAACCAAGTCCTTCGGAGGCTTATATGCGAATGACAGGATTGATTTCTCCATCGATGAGGGGGAAATCGTAGCGATCATCGGCCCCAACGGTTCCGGCAAAACCACCTTTTATAATGTCATTACCGGTATTTCCCCCGCAGATGAGGGGAAAGTATTTTTCCGGGGGAAAGACATTACCCATATGCGTCCGGAAAAAATCACTTCCATGGGAATGGCAAGAACTTTTCAGAACATCCGTCTGTTCTCCAATATGACGGCAGCTGAAAACATCGTCATCGCCAGACATTGCCGCCGGAACACCGGGATTCTTGATGCCCTGATCCACTCTGCAAGACAAAAAGATGAAGAACGTGAAAATGAAGCATTCGTCAAAAAGTGTCTGGAATATGTGGGGATCTACGACAAAAGGGACTGGAAAGCTAAAAATCTTCCTTACGGCATGCAGCGGCGCCTGGAAATCGCCCGCGCATTGGCCACGGAGCCGTCTCTGATCCTTCTGGATGAACCTGCCGCAGGGATGAACCCCAATGAAAAAGACGAGCTTATGGAAGTCATCCGACGTCTGAAGGAGGATCGTTATTCTATCCTTCTGATCGAACATGCCATGCGTATGGTCATGAATATTTCGGAGCGGGTTGTCGTTTTCGACCACGGGCAGAAAATCGCGGAAGGAACGCCGGACAAAGTGAAAAATGATCCGGTGGTGATCGAGTCTTATCTGGGGAAGGGGGCATCCGGGTATGGCAATGCTTGAGATACGGGATCTGAATGTCTATTACGGAAAGATTCATGCATTAAAGAACCTCTCTCTTCATGTGGAGGAAGGAGAGATTGTGACTCTCATCGGTGCCAACGGCGCCGGGAAAACTACCCTGCTGACCTCCATCATGCACCAGATTCCCTATACGGGAGAGATTTCTTTTTGCGGAAAATCTGTAACAGATATGGATACCAGAGAAATTGTGCTCCTGGGCATGACAATGGTCCCGGAAGGAAGAAGAGTATTTGCCCGCACCTCAGTGCAGGATAACCTTCTGTTAGGCAGTTATGCCAGAAAAGACCGGAATGAGTCAAAAAAGGATCTGAACGATATCTATCAAAGATTTCCCCGTCTGGAAGAGCGAAAAAACCAGCTGGCAGGAACGTTATCAGGCGGGGAGCAACAGATGCTGGCCATGGCGCGGGCGCTGATGTGCAGACCCAGGCTTATGCTTCTGGACGAGCCGTCCATGGGGCTTTCGCCAAATCTGGTCGACAAGGTCTTTGACACGATACGTGAGATCAGCAGCCAGGGAACCACCATCCTCCTGGTGGAACAGAACGCAAATCAGGCTCTGATAACAGCACAAAGAGGATATGTCATAGAAACCGGCGAGATTGTGCTGACAGATGACGCCTCTGATCTTTTGAGGAATCCTAAGGTCAAGGAAGCTTACCTCGGAGGTTGAAGCTCATATACGGCAAGTGAACAAAACGCCTGTATTTTCATGCATTTGGCTGCTCAGGAGAAAAACAAAAGCACTCACATCGTGAGTGCTTTTGTTAACGTATCCAGGTTGGATTCCATAATGGACAGATATGCAGCTCCGTTTTGCATGTCAAGAGAAGTCACAGACTGCATGGAATCCAATACAAGAATCTTCTGGTCTTTTGTTTTTGTGTTTTGAATAATGGTTTCCGCAATTCTCTGATCCGTGCTTTCCGTTGTCATCACATACCTAAGGGAAAGCTCGTCCAGTTTCTGAGCCAGGAACGTTATCGTCTCAAAACTGGCCTCCGTCTCCGCGGAACACCCGGCAAATGCCGCATAACAGGCAAGTCCGTAATCATCCGTCAGATAACGGAACGGGAACCGGTCTCCAAATAAAAGCGTTTTGACAGGGGCTTTGGATACTGCATCCTGAAATCTCTGATCGAGGCTGCTGAGTTTTTCGCAATACTCTGCGGCGTTGTTTTCGTAAACGGAAGCATTTTCAGGATCAATGGATGCGATCGCCGTAGCAATGGCGTTCACGAAAGTTTCCGCATTCTGAAGCGAAAGCCAGACGTGTTCATCATATTCTGTCTCTCCCTGATCCCGACCCTGTCCGTTGATCTCACTCAGAATATCTGCCTGCAGTGTCTTTTCTTCTCCGTCAGCGTCAGCTTTATGATCCTCATCCTGCATCCCTTCTGTCAGTTCTTCTTCCTTTGCCGCATCGCCAAGTACATCCAGAAGATTGATCACAACCATATCCGGATTTGCCGCTTCCCGAAGAGCATCCTTTACCCACAGGTCGGATTCCCCTCCGACATAGATAAACAGGTCACAGGCAGAAACCTTCAGGATATCATCAACCGCAGGCTGATAGCTGTGAAGGTCTACGCCTTTATCAAGAAGCATCGTTGTTTCTATGTCTGCAGGATTCTCTCCGAGAATATTCATGACCCAGTCATATTCCGGAAAAATGGATGCAACAATCCGCCTGCTGTTTTCTTTTGCGGCTGCAGGATGATATACGGATGCACAAAGCAATAAAAAACCGGTTATCAAAACCGTAATAACCGGATACATGTATTTTTTCATAAGGTCTCTCCTCACTTGAGAATCTTTTTTCAGATGATTGTCTTATATCGGCTTTTATGATATTATTCTGTTATTGTTCAGTCAAGCTGAATCGTTGTGAAATTTGATTATATCATGAAAGCTCCACCCCATCAAGAAGAATCGGGAATCTTATTTTGCTGTTTTCTTTGCGATTGGAAATATCTTATCTTTCGCTTTAAGGAGACGGATTTTGTTTTCGGCAGCTCAACTGCCGAGGCAGCAGAATCGTCATCCGAAAACATGAAAACTTCGTTATCTGAGGAGTACTTTATGAAGGATCAAAAATCTCTTCTTTTTTCTCTCTCTCGACTATGCCCTGCTTTTGTTGCCGGATATCTGGTTTTGATTTCTGTGCTGGAAATTCTTGCCTATGCCCGGAAAGGTCCATTTTCGTATATCGCGTCACGGATATGGCTCTTTACCGGAATGATCCTGTTTGGAATATTCCTGGGGAAAGCAATCCTTTACCTGATGGATGACGTGGAACTGCATCGCTGGGATATCCTGGTCTGTTTTTCAGTTTTTCTTCTGTTATTTGTCGTCTGTATCGGAAATATCCGGATTTCTGATATCAATCCTGATTCCGCAGCCCAGCTTACCGCAGGATTAAACGCTTTCCGCGAAAAAGACCTGAACTATACCGGCACCGGTTTCCTCGGATATCCTAACCGTCAGTTCGTGCTTGCCGCTCTGCCTTCCTGCCTTTTCGGCAGAAGCATAGCTGCCTTCCATCTGGGATTCGGACTTTTGTTTATCCTTGGACTCCTCTCCCTGTTTTTTGAACTCAGAAAATGGCTTGTTTTATACGCATGTGACGAAAAAACCGCGCTGCTGCCCATGTGCGCCTTTCTGGTTTTTCCTTTCATCACGGAATATTACCGTAATTTCGAACAGGCCATTACGCCGGCAGCCCTGACAATGCTCGGGATCAGTCTCTATCTCCAATGGATCCGCACCCGGGATCTGGTGACCGTAATCCCCTTATCATGGGTCGGCTGTCTGTACGCTGATTCCTACACTCCTGTTCTGGCTTCTCTTGGTTTACTGCTGGCTTTTCTGTTTCTCCATGGCATTGGTTATTGGGATCGAACCGCAGACAAGGAAAAAGATCAGGAAATCATTCCCCGCAGCAGCTTACTTACCCGATGTTTCAGTTTTTTGCTGACATTGAACATGGCTGCATTCTTTGGCGCGACCTTACTGAGAGAAAGGAATGACCGGATTAATGTACTGAAAGAAGGTTTTAATTTCTCAGAAGATGTCCTGAAAACCTGGGTGGATTTTTTTACCGATAAGCATGTGCGTTTCCTGGGCTTTTTTGCAGGCGCCGTACTCATCTATATGATATTTGCCCTGACCTTCCGGCTGGGTTTTCATCATCTTGTGATCGCTGTCTGGGTTCTGGGGGTTGTTGTGATGTCGAATATTCTGGTTGGTTACACGGCTTACCAGAAATCCTGGATCATGCAGAGAAATATGATCGTCATTCCGGTTCTGATCACGGCTGTCTTCTTCTCATGTATGACATGGGCTTCCTCTTTCCATATCCGGATCGGCAAACCTGCGTTCTATGTTTTATATATCACCGGGATTGTAATCGGAATGCTGCATTTCGGACAGCAGCATGAATCCTTCCAGTATTTCAGATATATCCAGCCCATGAAATATCTGATCAGCTACATTGAATCTTCTTTGAAAGAAAACCAGCTGTCATGCAAGGATGAGTTTTCCCTGGTGATCTTTACAGATAACCAGCTGCAGTCCAATATTCAGGACTATGCCAATTATTTTTTCCCGAATGCCAGCTGTGTTTCCAGATCTACACAGGAGCGGAATGATTTCGTCAGCGATCCGACCGGCCGCCTTTGCCTGTGTTTTTCCGAACTGCCCTATGAAGCACGATACCAGAATGCCATCTATGAGGAAGAGACGTTCCATAACTACATTTATCATACAGATCATATATGGTATCGTGAAGTTTCTCCGCCTCTTACAATGATAAATGTAAACTGACATATCGTCCGGATGACTATTTTGCTGCCTATCGTGCTTTGCGTTCCAGGACAGAAAATGCCTCTCTCTGATGTGATGGACAGCCTTGTAGTAAAAAGATCTGACAGAGCTTTGCCGAAAGCCTGTGACAGCAGCCACTGCATGCTGCGTGTACAAGCCGCTTTTTCATCCGGTCATGGATCATAAGACAAAAGGTCATGCAAAAATGAGCTTTCTCATTCCTGCATGACCTTTTTATAGTATGCGCACGAATTAACTGCGGAATCATGCGCTTGCAGCGGCGTAAATTCGGCGCAGTAAATGAATCAAAATGCAAGCATTTTATTCGTTTACTATATATACTGTGTAAACATTCCGGAATCGGCGCAATCAGACAAAAGAGCCAAAAAGGCTTTCTTTTCAGACGGAGTCTCAGCGCCAGCGTCCCGGCATCCGATCCCGGCATCCAGTCAGGTTAGGTTACAGCATCACATATTTCAGTATAAATACGACCGCCAGAATATACATCAACGGAGAGATCTTCTTTGTCTTTCCTGCCAGAAGATGAAGCACCACATAAGAAATGATGCCCATGCAGATGCCTTCCGAAATAGAATATAAGAACGGCATGGACATGATCGCGATGAAAGCGGGGATTGCTTCCAGCGCGTCTGACCAGTCGAGCTTCACCACCTGCTGCATCATCATAAAGCCCACCACGATCAGTGCGGGAGCTGTGGCAAAGGATGGGATGGTCAGGAAAATCGGTGAGAAAAACAGGGAAAGGGCAAAAAGGATTCCTGTGGTCAGAGAAGTCAGGCCTGTACGTCCCCCCTCCGCAATACCGGAAGCAGACTCAACGAACGTCGTGACTGTAGAAGTACCCATACATGCGCCTGCGGTCGTCGCAACCGCATCTGCCAGAAGAGCGCCCTTAATTCCCGGAAGCTTTCCTTCTTCATCGAGCATATCCGCCTTGGAGGCGCAGCCAATGAGTGTTCCGAGAGTGTCGAAGATATCGACAAAAAGGAAGGAAAACATCACGACAAAGAAATTCACCGTGCCGATCACGGAAAAATCCAGTTTGAACAGAGTCGGAGCCA
Organism: Blautia sp.; assembly: GCA_017475035.1. Taxonomy (GTDB): domain Bacteria; phylum Bacillota; class Clostridia; order Lachnospirales; family Lachnospiraceae; genus Blautia_A. The sequence goes on along the minus strand of JAFVGK010000016.1, from coordinate 70,297 downwards.
GAGAAGCAGGCAGCGCTGCCACTCCGCCGGGAATCAGGCTGTAAAAACCCGCTTCCGGATCCGGGACATACCATCCTGCCAGCTGACAGATAATGCCCAGAAGCCACGTCACCACGATACCGATCAGCAGATTTCCTTTTACCTGACGGATAACCAGAAAGGCTGTAACCAGAATACCGATCATCGCCAGCAGGACGGTAATCCCCTCTGTGGAGAAGGTTCCGTTTTTCAGGGACCCGCTGAAAGAGAACATCGAAACAAGAGTAGCGGAATCCACACAGATATGAGCATTCTGCAGACCGATAAAAGCAATAAACAGTCCGATCCCCACGGATACGCCGATCTTCAGGGTTCCGGGAATCGCGTTAAAGATTGCTTCTCTGACATTTGTCACAGACAGAATAATGAAAAGAAGGCCCTCCGCAAAAACCGCAGTCAGGGCAACCTGCCAGGAGTACCCCATGCCGAGAACGACGGTATAGGCGAAGTAGGCATTCAGTCCCATGCCGGCTGAAAGGGCAAACGGCAGATTCGCGATCAGAGCCATACACAGACAGCCGATCGTTGACGCCAGAGCCGTCGCGGTAAAAACCGCACCGTTATCCATGCCGGAAGCCGCAAGGATATTCGGATTTACAGCCAGAATGTAGGCCATTGTCATAAAGGTGGTGATACCCGCCATAAGCTCCGTCCTGACATTCGTCTGGTGATCTTTCAGGTGAAATAGTTGTTCCATAGATACGTTTTCCTCCATATAGAGTTTTTTTTATAGCTTCCTCTGCAGGTGACCCCGTGCGTACCTGAGTCAGCGCAGCAGAGAAACATTATGAAAGATTCTTCTTTCATATCTGCCTATCTTAGGATTTATCAGATGTTTTGTCAATCACTTTCTGTTTTAACTACTGTACCGACTCTGCCTCAAGGCTCAGAGGTCTTTCTTCCTGACTTACCACATCATATTTCGACAGGAACTCCCGATAGAGAGCCTCATATTGTTCTTGCGTAAGCTCCTGGGCTTTCGCGGAGTGGACGTGGAAATCCGGATTTGACTGGTATTCTCTGCGAACGATACCGGAGATCGCTACGCAGTGGGAGGCGATCCGCTCAAAGCTGTTGAGAAGCTCATCGAATACCGCGCCTTGTTTCATATCACATTCCCCGCGGCTTACCCTGCCGATATGGCGGGTTTTCAGGATCTCGCACAGGCTGGATATCACGGCTGCCAGGGGTTTCATCCTTATTGCCGTTTCCAGATCATGCTCCTGATAAGAATAAATCGTACTGTTTACGATCTCCCGTTCTGCTTCGATCAGGACATTCAGATCCCGCATGGCATCTTCGGAAAACTGAATCTTCTCTTCCTGGATCTGGTTTGTCACACGGGCAATATTGGAAGCGTAGTCACCGATCCTTTCCAGATCTCCGATGGCGCGCATATTCATTGTTACCTGTCTGGTCTGTTTGGAATCCATCGCCTGCCTCGAAAGAAGCATCAGATAGTTGCCGACTTTCGATTCATATTTGTCAATAAGGTCTTCTTTTCTCTGTACCTTTTCAAATCTTTTCTCTGAATATTCATGAATCAGGTTCAAAGCCCTGCCCACATTTTTGCGGACTTTTCTGGACATTCCTTTGATCACCCGGTTGCTTTGGCTGAGAGCCAGCGCCGGAGATACAAGGAGTCTTTCCTCGAGAAGATCAAAGTCCGCGCTGTCTGCCATATCCTCAAGCTCCTCAGCGGAGTCTTTGATCAGATATTTAGCCACCCGTTCCAGCTGTCCCATCAACGGATACAATAACACAGCGGTAAGAATACGGATCGCGCTGTTGACTGCCGCGATGATGACGGGGTTTACAATGGCATTGATAAAGGTAAAATGAAACACCGCGTGTAAACCGTAAAACAGAAGGGAACACACAATCAGCCCAAAGATGTGATCCAATAAATAGATCAGGGATGTCCGCTTACCGTTCCGGTTCGCGCCGATGGCGGAAATCAATACCGGACAGGAGGAACCGACGCCGATGCCCAGAAGCATGGGAAAGGCGATTCCAAAGGAGATGACTCCGGTTACGGATAAGGCCTGCAGGATACCGACGGAGGCGGAAGCGCTCTGAAGAACTGCCGTCATGACAATACCTAAAAGTACGCCTAACGCCGGATTGGAAAACATCGTGATCGCTTCTGTAAAGACCTTGCTGTCTCTTAAGGGAGACACGGCGGAGCTCATCATCTGCATCCCAACCATAAGGATCGCAAAGCCCATCATGATGTTCCCGATGTTTTTATGGACTGTCCTCTTTGCCAGCATTTTAATCAGAATACCGGCAATCGCTACCACTGCGCTGATGGTCGCGGAGGATAAAAGCCTGGCGATCCCATTGCTTCCGTCAATATAGGAAAGACACAGGATCCATCCGGTAATACTGGTACCGATATTCGAGCCGATCACGATGCCAATTGCCTGTTTCAGCTTCATCATACCGGAATTAACGAAACCGATCACCATTACGGAGGTCGCTGATGATGACTGAATCACTGAGGTTACACCGGTCCCAAGCAGCAATCCCTTGATCGGTGTGCTTGTCAGCTTATACAGCAGCATCTCCAGTTTGTTTCCCGCAACACTCTTGAGTCCGTCACCCATGAGCTGCATGCCGTATAAAAACAAAGCCACACCGCATAAAAGTGACAATATCATAGAAAATGCGTCCATATGATACTCCTCCTAAATGAATTTACGTCCTCCGACGCAGCTGTCATGAGGACGGTTTTATTGTACCTGATACCTGTATGTAAAGTCAATTCCCATAAATATCTTCTTTCTGATATTTCCGCATAGGATCAGAAAAGCTTAAAGCTGCAGAATAACATGATCCATTGGATTGTAAAAATCCCAGTTGTAGATTTATGTATTTTTTTGTATACTTTTCTTACATCAACGACCTGCGGCAACAGAGTATACGACCAGTTTGGAGAAAAAGAATGAAAAAACGATCAGACAGAAAGAATAACGTTTGGCATCTTGTGTGGTTTGTCATATATATGATTCTGCTTGGCAGCCATTCGATCTGCGGAAACGAATTATCCTCGATGGATCCGGAAAGCACCTTCACGGCATACATTATTTCCGATCTGCATTATACGCATACAGACCATCCCAGGGATGTCATTGTGCCTCTGATGGCCTATGCCGATGAAGCCGCGGATGCCATAATAAATGAAGTGATTGCCCGGAAACCGGATGTGTTTATTCTGAACGGAGATAATACGAACAGTGGAGCAAAAGAGGATGCGTCTTATCTGGCACAGAAGCTGCAAAGGGTGAAAGATGCCGGGATTCAGGTAATTCTTACGACCGGGAATCACGACTTTAATATGTCGGATGCCGATGATTTTGAAGAGCAGTATTTTTTTCTGTTGGAGATGGCGGACAGGGATCCGGCATCCCTGAGTTATGTGTCAGTCTCTCATGGCATTGTATTCCTCGCGATGGATGACAATTCTTTTCATTCCGGAAAAATGGGAGAATTCTCTCCTGAGACGATGCGGTGGCTGAACCGGATGCTGGACAAGTATCAGGGCAGCAAAATTATCTTTCTCAGCCATCACAATGTGCTTGTCGGAAGGGACAGCGATCATTCATCCAGCTATCGGATTCAGAATGCGTCTTTAGCAGAACTGTTAAGCAGTAAGGGAGTGCGGCTGATTTTCACCGGACACCTCCATTCTCAGATGCTCGAGGAGGAAAACGGGATGTTTGAAGTGGTAAGCTCCATGCCATACAGCGGACTGCATCAATATGGTATCCTTTCCATCCACGGGAATGAAGTATCTTATCATACCAGGAGTATAGATTGGAAGCAATTCGGATCGCCGGAGCTTATTGAAGCCATCCGTGTAATAGAATCGAACCATTCTGACCGGTTGTCCGATACTTTTCGGGAAATCATCCGGGCACAGGGATATACGGAAGAAAAGACAGAGCATATCCTTGCTCTTGCCAACAGATTTTTGTATTCCTATCAGGAAGGCACTCTTGGCTCTCACTTATCGGAAATCACGTCTGATCCTTCCTGTGAAGATATGATAGAGGCTTTCTGGGATTATAATTATGGTCCATGGATGAAATCTGTCCTGGAGAGCGATGTACGGGACGCTTCTTCTCTCTCTTTTACCTATTAAGGTTACATTTCTTTTCCCGGGCTATCCTGACGCGGAAAATACCAAAAAGGCGGTTCCCATGGTGACTTTAACGTCTCCCACCGGAACCGCCTTTTTATTGACTGCATCCGCAGTCAAGGATTCATGATTTCATCGGCAAAAGCATAATTCTAAGGATCACATGACCTTTTGCCGCATGAATCATATTCATTATTTCATGATGCTCTCGCCGGCCAGTTTGCCGAATACCACTGTGTCGACAACCGCGTTGCCGCCCAGACGGTTGCCGCCATGGATTCCGCCGGTGACCTCGCCTGCCGCTACAAGACCAGGAATGACATTGCCGTCTGTATCAAGGACATGGCACTCGGTATCGATGTGCACGCCGCCCATGGTATGATGCAGGCAAGCCTGACGCGGGGTCGCTACCCACGGGCCGTTCTCAAGCTTCGTGGAGAAGAGTGTACGTCCGAATTCCGGATCACTGTCGTTTTCCACACACTCGTTGAACTTCTCAACCGTTGCCTTCAGATCCTCTGCCGTCATATTCGCGCCGGCAGCATTCAGCTTCTCAGCCATCTCGTCAAGCGTATCTGCTACATAGATATAGCCCTGCTCCTCAAGGAAACGAAGTGAGAAACCGTCCGCGGAAATCGCTTCGTCGATATCCACATAGTCTCCATCTGCGGATTCAAGGAAATAGAACATGCCGTCTGTCTGCTCCAGAGAAGCCAGGCAGATCTGGTCACGACGTCCGTCCTCCTGGACGAAACGTTTGCCTTCTTTGTTAATAAAGATCTCCTGATCTGTCCCGTTTACGACACGTGCCGGATACTTGGTCAGCTGGCCGTCTTTCAGGTTGCCGAGGTAGAGAAGCTGGATCTGATCCATCTGGGTCAGGTCGGCGCCAATCTCGGTAGCCATCTTAATGCCATCGCCCTGTGAGCAGGCAAGACGGTTCGTCGTCTTTACACCGCTCAGGTCATTCCACTTACCGGAAGTATTGTACTCCTGTGCCATCTTGCTGTTTGCGGAGAATCCACCGGTAGAAAGCACAACGCCTTTGTTTGCATGGAAGGTATAGGTGTTGCCGTTCTTGTCCGTACCGGTAGCGCCTACGACTGCCCCGTTCTCATCCTTGATCAGGGAATCAGCGGTTGTAGAAAGAACGTAGGTGACCTTGTCGCCATATTCAGCGAGCTTCTTAACATATGTGGTGATAAAGCCTGTGCCCATCTGCATGACAGATGTATGTGTTCTCTGCCACAAAGAACCGGCGCCCTGTCCGATCTTGTCAGCGAACTGCATGCCTTTATCAACAACCCAGTCATAACCGTCTTTGGAATTGAAGGTCAGGGTCTTTACCAGATCAAGGTCAGCGATGTCATCACCGCCGTCGTAGGTCTGAAGGGCGAACCAGTTTTCAGAATCAAAGATATCGGTACGGCCGGCATCCTTATATGCCGCATACTCTTCCGCCACAGCGTCCTGCAGGGCTTTATGCTCGTCAGAAACAGGCTCTTTCGCCAACGCCGCCTCTATGGTAGCTTTCTTTGCGTCTGTCATGGTCTCTACAGACTGAAGCTCCTCATCCGGGCAGTTATAGATAGCGCCGCAGACCAGGGTGTCACCGCCGACAGCTCCGCATTTCTCAACCAGGATCACACTCTCGGCTCCGTTTTCCAGTGCGGAAATTGCAGAAGCCAGACCTGCGCCGCCGGCACCGACTACGACGACATCTGCTGTCATCTCGATCTGTTCCGGTTCCGGTTTTTCAGGAGCTGCGCTCCATTCGTCGATATTCGCGCCTGCCTGTGTCAGGGCATCCTTGACAGCGCCTTTAATAGCAGCGCTGGTAAAGGTAGCGCCGGAAATCCCGTCCACGCCGATAGACTGCGCTTCCACAATACGTCCCGGAAGTACCGCAATCGGGGTTTCTCCCTCGTATCCTTCTTCGGTCAACGGTGCGCCGATGCCGGGAGTCTCCTGATGGGATACGATCTCTACAGACTCAATCGCATCCTCGGTCACTGTAACCGCTACGGTTACGGCATCATTCTGTCCCTGTACGGAACCTTCATAGGTGCCCGGGGTCATAGGTGTCTTTCCGCTTTCTTCTGCCATAGGGAAGGAAGTGAGGCTGGCAGCCATCGTAACTGTCAACAACATGGCTAACATCTTACGCATAACAAAACCTCCTATAAAATAAAAAAACAATTATGGAGATCCATAAAGTACGGAAGCCAGTTCTTCTATCCGAGCGACACTTTCAAATCCTGTCCGGATTCAGAAAACAATAGCCGGAATTCAGTCTTGGACATCAGCACTTTTTATGGATTACTGCTTAATAGACTATACTCCCTTCCTTTTGTTTTGTCAATAGTAGATAAAAAACTCTTTCGTTCTGCAAAATCCTACTGAAACAGTTCAGTTTTGAAAAGATTATCGGTACTGCTTCAGGAACGATAATAAGACGGAGGAGCCCAGTCATCATCAACACCGTCATGCTTCCATTGGTTTCCGGTTTCATCCACTGACGTCACAAGCAGGTATTGGATATCACTGTAGGGATATAACGCATCATAGACATATCGCAGCGGTATCCTTTGTCTGTTGTGCGCCATATTCCCGGAGTCGGCCAGAAATACCGTGTCCGTCCCGGAGTCATACAGCCATAGGTTGACATAATGCCCGTCCACATTTTGCCAGTAAGTATCATCACTATCGCTGCACACTAAGGCAACGGCTGTGATCCCTCCGGCGATCCTTTTACGGAACTGCTCGTATGTCTCATCTTTTTTGCAGAGCCGGCTGCTCACTCCTACTGTCTCAAGAGTCTCCTGCATAAAGGGCCAGTCGATCGCCCCGTATCCGCCTCCGGGAGAATAACCGGATACTTCAATTGCGTAATAGTACATATCCAGAGGGGAACAGTCATAAGGAGTCAACGTACTATAGATATTTGCCAGATCGCACAGTCCACAGCCAAAAAACCCTAAGGCTTCTCCTCCAAGTATCTCATAGTACCACGATCCGGACCAGTCCGCCCGAACATCCCAGCCACCGGATCCCTGGAGGTAGCTGTAGATCTGGTTCTCATTTAATTCTGCGGAAACAATATCGGAGCTGTTCCCTTCGCCTTCCGCTTTTTTTTCTTTATCCTTCTTTTCCGTATCTTTCGATGTGTTTTTTTCTTTTGCTTTCTTTTTTGGGATCCTGTCGCTTTCGTCTTCCGACACCCTGATCTCAGGTTCTTTCATAGCGGAAGAAGTCAGAAAACCTCCAAGGACTACTATCGCGGCAATATAAACCACTACCAGGCCATATTCCCTGATCCACATAAGGAAGCCGGATTTTTTCTTTTCCACATACATATCAGAAATCACCTTTTCATCTTTAGCGAATTTATTTTACATGACTTTTTGCCGTCTGATTATTATAACGGATCTGTCTCAATATGACAACCACCCGTTTTCCTGCATCTTGACCATTGTACAGATCCATGTTACACTATCCGCAAAATACAGCCCTGTAAGGCGTGTATTTTTTTCGATCTGTGCGGCGGCCTTAGATATGAGTTGTTATGGAGAACATTACATATTTACGAGGCATCCACCAAAGGAATGAGCAAAAAACGGATACGCAGAATTTCCGGAAACGCGCAGCTCGGATTTTGCGATTGTCTTTGGTATCACTCACTTTATGAGCTGTGCGGAATAACTATACAGACGGTGCAGGATAAGTTCATCCAGACAAGGCAAGGCGGCGGAAGGAACCGAAGCGTACTGCGACGGCTGACAGCAACGCTGCCTGGACGGATTCAGACGCGCCAGATGTAAGGGTTATTAATGCGCAGCTCCTTAGTGACCGCAAGATCGATATTGTCAGTATTTTGTCGATGGTTCATTACCATTCAGAAAGGAGAACAAGATGAGCAATACAAATCCATATGCCGGGACACAGACAGAAAAGAATCTGGAGGCAGCTTTTGCAGGTGAATCACAGGCAAGAAATAAGTATACTTATTTTGCTTCAAAAGCTAAAAAAGAGGGATACGAGCAGATCGCAGCGCTGTTTCTGAAGACAGCTGACAACGAAAAAGAACATGCCAAGATGTGGTTTAAGGAGCTGAACGGGATCGGTTCTACAGCAGAGAACCTTGCCGCTGCCGCTTCCGGTGAAAACTACGAATGGACGGAAATGTATGAAGGATTTGCCCGGACCGCAGAGGAAGAAGGCTTCCCGGAACTGGCAGAAAAATTCCGTGCCGTCGGTGCGATTGAAAAGCATCATGAGGAGAGATACCGCGCTCTTCTTCACAATGTTGAAATGCAGGAAGTTTTCAAGAAAAGTGAAGTCAAAATCTGGGAATGCAGGAACTGCGGCCATATCGTTATCGGTACAGAGGCACCGGATGTATGTCCTGTATGTGCGCATCCGCAGAGTTATTTTGAAATTCACGCAGAGAACTATTGATCATCCGGTGTGCAGGATCATGATTGCATCGGCAAAAGCCTGATTCTGCCATACAAAAACCCCAGGCATTACTGCCTGGGGTTTTTGTATCATATATTGAATAAATTACTCGATAACGGTAGCAACACGGCCGGAACCTACGGTACGTCCGCCTTCACGGATAGCGAAGGTAAGACCCTGCGCCATAGCGATCGGATGAATCAATTCGATTGTCATCTCGATGTTATCGCCAGGCATGCACATCTCGGTGCCTTCCGGAAGATTGATAACGCCGGTAACGTCCGTTGTACGGAAATAGAACTGCGGACGATAGTTGTTGAAGAACGGAGTATGACGTCCACCTTCTTCTTTGGTAAGGACGTATACCTGAGCCGTAAACTTGGTATGGCAGGTAATGCTGCCCGGCTTAGCCAGAACCTGGCCACGCTCGATCTCAGTTCTCTGAACGCCACGGAGCAGAGCGCCGATGTTGTCGCCAGCCTGAGCCTCGTCAAGGAGCTTGCGGAACATCTCGATACCGGTAACAACGACCTTACGGGTCTCTTCCTTGATACCGACGATCTCAACTTCCTCGGAAACATGAAGTGTACCAGCCTCTACTCTACCGGTAGCAACGGTACCACGTCCGGTGATGGAGAATACGTCCTCAACAGGCATAACGAACGGCTTGTCCGTGTCACGCTGCGGATCCGGGATATAATCGTCAACAGCATCCATCAGCTCGAGAACCTTATCGCCCCATGCGCAGGACGGATCTTCCAGAGCCTTCAGAGCGGAACCCTGGATAACAGGAATGTCATCACCCGGGAAGTCATACTCGGAAAGAAGCTCTCTGATCTCCATCTCGACCAGCTCAAGAAGCTCTTCGTCGTCGACCATGTCGCACTTGTTCATGAAAACAACGATGTAGGGAACGCCTACCTGGCGGGACAGAAGGATGTGCTCCTTTGTCTGGGCCATAACACCATCGGTAGCAGCAACTACAAGGATAGCACCGTCCATCTGAGCAGCACCGGTGATCATGTTCTTGACATAGTCAGCATGACCTGGGCAGTCAACGTGTGCATAGTGACGCTTTTTGGTCTCATACTCTACGTGAGCGGTGGAGATCGTTATACCACGAGCCTTCTCTTCCGGAGCTTTGTCGATGTTATCAAATGCAACTGCCTCGCCAAGTCCAAGTCTGTCATGCAGAGTCTTGGTGATAGCTGCGGTCAGAGTAGTTTTGCCATGGTCTACGTGTCCGATCGTGCCGATGTTGCAATGCGGTTTGGTTCTCTCAAATTTTGCTTTTCCCATTCTGAAGAGTCCTCCTTAAAGATATCTTTGGGTTGATACATCTGGATGATGAAAGCCACGCGTCCAAATGGTCTTCCCTTAGGTCTTCCTTTATGAACACGAGAACCAGCACAGACGCACGCAAGGACATTCATCAAAGTCACTGTCGACTATTATATTGCATATACAAGGATTTTGCAAGAATTTTTTTCTTCTTTTTGCACAGCAATAACGGCGTCTGATGCCTTCTCGTTTCTTTTTATATGTTTCTGTTTTTATGTGTTTTTTTATCTGACAAATCCCACAAAAAGACTTGTTTTTATGCTTTCGGCATGTATAAAATATACCTCTTTTTCAAGAGATAAAGGTATGATTTTGTCAATCCTGGCTGTGATCCAATACTTTGTCCGCAATAGATCTCGGAACTGGTTCATATCTCTCAAAGAACATCGAGTAGTTGCCTCGTCCCTGTGTACGGGATCTCAGATCCGTAGCGTAACCGAACATCTCTGAAAGCGGAACATAACCCCGGATCATCTTTCCTCCGCCGATATCATCCATGCCTTCGATACGGCCGCGGCGTGAATTAATATCGCCGATGACGTCGCCCATATAGTCTTCCGGCGTTGTAACCTCTACCTTCATAATCGGCTCAAGAAGGATCGGATCAGCCTTCTTCATCGCGTCTTTGAAGGCAAGGGAGCCTGCGATATGGAATGCCAGTTCCGAAGAGTCAACTTCATGGAAGGAACCGTCGTAAACATTCGCATGAATGCCGACAACAGGATAGCCGCCCAGAATACCGGCCTTCATGGCTTCCTCGATACCTTCGCCGACTGCCGGAATATATTCCTTCGGAATCGCTCCGCCCACAACTGTAGACTCAAACTTGTAAAGCTCTTCACCGTTTGCGTCCATAGGCGCGAACTTAACTTTACAGTGGCCATACTGTCCGCGTCCGCCGGACTGTCTGGCGTATTTGCTGTCCACATCCACCTCTTTGGTGATGGTCTCTTTATAGGCAACCTGCGGGGCTCCGACATTTGCCTCCACGTGAAACTCACGCAGAAGACGGTCAACGATAATCTCCAGGTGAAGCTCACCCATACCGGCGATAATCGTCTGCCCGGTATCGGTGTTCGTATGCGCCCGGAAGGTAGGATCCTCTTCAGCCAGTTTGGAAAGGGCCTCTCCTAATTTCCCCTGGCCGGCTTTGGTCTTCGGCTCGATGGCGAGCTCGATAACGGGCTCCGGAAACTCCATCGACTCCAGGATTACCGGATGATCTTCATCACAGATCGTATCACCGGTCGTCGTAAATTTAAAGCCAATCGCTGCCGCGATATCACCGGAATACACTTTCTCCAGCTCCATACGTTTGTTCGCATGCATCTGAAGAATACGGCCGACTCTTTCCTTCTTTCCCTTGGTAGAGTTAAAGACATAGGAGCCGGAATTCATCGTACCGGAGTATACACGGAAATAGGCAAGCTTTCCTACAAAAGGATCTGTCATGATCTTGAATGCCAGCGCGGAAAACGGCTCCTCGTCTGAGGAATGGCGCACGGTTTCGCTGCCGTTCAGATCGACGCCGTCAATCGGCGGAATATCCGTCGGAGCCGGCATGTATTCAATGATGGCATCCAGAAGCTTCTGAACACCTTTGTTGCGGTAGGCGGAGCCACAGCAGACGGGAACTGCCGTACACTCACAGGTACCTTTACGCAGGGCCGCTTTCAACTGCTCTGTCGTAGGCTCCTGTTCTTCGAGATACAGCATGGTCAGATCCTCATCGAGCTCGCAGATCTTTTCGATCAGTTCGGCGCGATAAGCTTCTGCGTCATCCTTCATCTCGTCCGGAATTTCCGTAATTGTGACGTCGTCACCTTTTTCGTCATTATAAATGTAAGCTTTCATCTCAAAGAGATCAATGATCCCTTTGAATTCATCTTCCTTACCGATCGGCAGTTGGGTAATGATGGCATTTTTTCCCAGGCGGGTCCGAATCTGGTCAACCGCACCAAAGAAATTTGCGCCCATGATATCCATCTTGTTGATGAATGCCATACGAGGGACATTGTAGGTGTCAGCCTGACGCCAGACATTTTCCGACTGCGGTTCTACGCCGCCTTTCGCGCAGAAAACACCGACCGCACCGTCAAGAACGCGGAGTGAACGCTCCACTTCTACGGTAAAATCTACATGTCCTGGTGTATCGATAATATTGATTCTGTGTTCGAGCGCACCTGGTTTTGGCTTCGTTCCCTCTTCCAAAGTCCAGTGGCAGGTCGTAGCGGCTGACGTGATCGTGATGCCTCGCTCCTGCTCCTGCTCCATCCAGTCCATGATGGCTGTTCCCTCATGGGTATCGCCAATCTTGTATGTAATGCCTGTATAATACAGGATACGTTCGGTAAGGGTCGTTTTACCCGCATCGATGTGAGCCATGATGCCGATATTTCTGGTTCTCTCCAGCGGATATTCTCTGCTTTTCTCTGCAGCCAATGGTTACCTCCTTGAAAGGATCTGCCTGTTTCGCCAATCCGGCAAAAAGCTTTTCCTTTCCTGCTTTTCATTATATTCTATTCCAAATTGGTTTTTCAGCTTCAGAAGCGATAATGCGCGAAAGCCTTGTTTGCCTCGGCCATCTTGTGCATATCTTCTTTCCTCTTTACAGAAGAACCGGTATTATTCATAGCATCCAGAATCTCATTTGCAAGCCTGTCAACCATGGTCTTCTCACCGCGCTTGCGGGAGAACATGGTCAGCCAGCGGAGCGCCAGTGCCTGACGTCTGTCGGCACGCACTTCGATCGGTACCTGATAGGTTGCGCCGCCGATACGTCTTGCCTTGACCTCAAGCTGCGGCATGATATTGTTCATAGCCTCCTCAAAGCCTTCAAGTGCAGGCTTTCCGGATTTCTCTTCTACCTTTGCAAATGCTCCATAAACGATCTTCTGTGCAACACCCTTCTTGCCGTCGAGCATGATATTGTTGATCAGCTTTGTGACGACCTTGCTGTTATAAACCGGGTCAGCCAGAACATCTCTCTTCTGTGTATGTCCTTTACGTGGCACGTTACTTCCCTCCTTAATCATGTTTGATTATCTCATCGGTACTCATACGGCAAACCGCGCTTTTTCCGCGGATGAATAAAACGTCTGTGTTCTGATCCATCTGCTCAACAGAATCTACGCAGCGTATGCGGCTTGATTCTTTGTTGTCCTGCGCGTAAGTATGTTCGTGCGCAATCTATCTCCCATAGCCGACAATGGAGATGAAATCGCACAAACGATGTGTTTTGCTTCCGTTACAGATGAGCGTGACCGCTTTAAAACCGGTCTTATTTCTTCTTCGGTCTCTTGGCGCCGTATTTGGATCTTGCCTGACGACGGTTCGCGACACCGGCAGTATCCAGGGTACCTCTGATGATATGATATCTGGTACCAGGAAGGTCCTTTACTCTGCCGCCACGGATCAGGACGACGCTATGCTCCTGAAGGTTGTGTCCTTCACCCGGAATATAGCTCGTAACCTCAATGCCGTTGGAAAGACGTACTCTGGCGATCTTTCTCAAAGCGGAATTCGGCTTCTTAGGTGTGGCCGTCTTTACAGCTGTGCAGACGCCGCGCTTCTGCGGTGCGGACTGATAGACTGCCTTTTTTCTCAAGGAATTAAAGGTTCTCTGAAGAGCCGGAGCAGTGGATTTTTTGACTGCCGTCTCTCTGCCTTTTCTCACTAACTGGTTAAATGTTGGCATTTAAGTTTCACCTCCTAATGAATCTCACGTCGGCTATATCGTATTCTCTCTGCGTTTTCAGACAAACTAAAAAAAGCTTGCTGATTTGCACGCCGTACTATTATACATATCTATTGTTTTTGTGTCAAGCCTTTTTTCAATGTGTTTACTTATGTGATGATTTTCAGGTCAGACTGTTGTCTGTGCAATCGTGGGATGTAAAATATAGTAAACGAACAAAATGCCTGCGTTTTGATTCGTTTACTGCGCCGAATTTACGCCGCTGCAAGCGGCATGATTCCGCAGTAAATCCATGCGCATACTAAAAAAACCGAAAATCAGTAAGGAATCAGAAACAGGTTTTCCGAATCATTACGAACTTTAAAAGTTAAGCTGTTTTTCTACTGACAAATTGAAATTCTTCGTATATAATAGAAACCAGAAACAGGACAGAGGGAGGTGATATTATCCATGGAGCGTGAACGCCCTTATTCACCCTGGCAGGAATGGCGTATCATCGATAAGATCGGCGAAGGATCTTATGGCAAAGTATATAAGGCTCAGCGCATAGAACAAGGCAGGCGTTTCTATTCCGCCATTAAGGTGATCTCTGTCCCTTCCAGCCGCAGCGAGCTTTCAAGCGTCCGTGCCGAAACACATAATAATGCTTCCCTGAGAAATTATTTCCAGGATGTCGTAGAGGAATGTACACGCGAAATCTGCACGATGGAGTATTTTCGCGGCAATTCCCATATTGTGTCCGTAGAGGATTTTAAGGTTCTGGAATATCTGGATGATATCGGCTGGGATATTTACATCCGTATGGAATATCTTACCAGCTTCAACGATTATTGTACCAGCCACACATTGACAGAGCGTTCTGTCATCAAGCTGGGAATTGATCTGTGTAAGGCTCTGGAATACTGCGGCCAGCTTTCGATCATCCATCGCGATATCAAACCGGAGAATATTTTTATTTCCCGTTTCGGAGATTTCAAGCTCGGGGATTTCGGGATAGCCAGAGAGCTGGAGCGTTCCTTAAGCAGTATGTCGAAAAAAGGCACCTTTGCCTATATGGCGCCGGAGATATATCACGGAGAGCGATATGACAGTTCTGTAGATATCTATTCCCTCGGCATTGTCCTTTATAAGCTGATGAATAAGAACCGGCTTCCGTTCATCAATCTGGATAAGCAGCTGATCACGTATCACGATAAGGAAAACGCTCTCTCCAAACGGATGAACGGAGAGCCTCTTCCCGGACCCTGTGATGCCAGTGAAGAACTGGCTGAAATCATACTCAAGGCTTGTGCCTTTAACGTAAAAGAACGCTATTCCGACCCGGAACAGATGAGACAGGATCTTGAAAAGCTTCGCCGGGGTGAATACATCGCGGGAAGCAAGGCGCGTTCTGTCGGAAAAGGCAGAAAAACGACAGATGATTTCCATGGTCAGGATACCTCATACGAGCATTCCGATGACAGGGATTCTGAGCATCGGGATCCTGAGACCCGCGACGCGCTTTACGGCAGCAGTCCAAAACGGATTCAGGCAAAGTCAAGGCAGCCGATCTGGATGTCTATACTCCTTGTGATTGCCGCATCCGCCTGCGTCTTTTCAGGGATCTATATTAAACGGCTTTATGACGGCATCAGCCAGCCCATCTCTCCGGGATCGGCCCTGATCGCTTTGTATACCAATGACAGCAGTTCCGCGCAGATTGATGACTTCTCTCTCGCTATCCAGACGGTTAATGAACGTACAAATGCTGTGATTGCGCTTCTTCCGGAATGTACCGTCGAGGGTACTCCCGGAGAACGTCAGCTGTTCTATAATCACTCCGGCGACCTGGTCCGTGCCGTGATTTATGCGGATGTTTCAGAAAGCGGTATGGTCGAGGAGTATTATTTCTGGAATCACAAGCTGTTTTTCACCTACCTATGGAACGATTCTGTTCAGGCATTGTATTATTATAACGAAAACGGCGACCTGATCCGATGGATCGACACTGCCGGTAAAGTTCATGACCGTTCTATCGCTGATCCGGATTACGCTTCTGCGGGAGCACGTTATTGGAATACTTCTATTGACTTGTTGGAGCAAAGGGAATGAAAGCAAACATAAGATATGCTTATTTTTGTCACCAGGGGCTGCATCGTCCCAATAACGAGGATAACTACTGGTGCTGCGGGGCTTCGCTCCCCGCGATCCACGATGGTGACGATCAGATCCGGTTCGGAGAGATATCGTCTTCGGATTTCGCGGTTCTTGCCGTCCTGGATGGGATGGGCGGCGAGAGCTGCGGAGAGATGGCCTCCTTTATCGGGGCACAGCGTATCGGAGAGCTGGCTGAAGCTGAATCTTCTCTTTTGAGAGAGGATCCGCAGGCGTTTTTGCAGCAGGCTGCTGACTCCGCCAATAAAGCTGTGCTGGATTATCAGGAGCATCATCGTATCTCTACCATGGGTTCCACCCTTGCGGCAGCAGCATTTGGAGAGCAGGAGCTTTGCCTGGGAAACCTGGGTGACAGCCGCATTTATCAGTTTAAAGAAGATACCCTGCAGCAGCTCTCCACAGACCATGTATTCGGGCGAAGCATGTTCGGCAAAGCGCCTCTTACTCAGTACCTTGGCCTTCCCGAAGAAGAAATGGTGCTGCAGCCATCCTTTGTCAAGCTGCCCTATCTTGGGAAATTTGATCTTCTCCTGTGTTCAGACGGATTGTCGGATATGGTTTCCCCGGCACAGATCACAGAAATCCTGAAACAGGAGCACCCTCTGGAGGAAAAGACAGCCGCTCTGCTGCAGGCCGCGTTAAATGGCGGAGGACGTGATAACGTTACTGCCATTCTCATTCATGTCAGCGCAAAGGATATTTCCGTTGACACACATTCTTCTGATACAGATACCGAAAAAAGCTCCTTCCTTGGCTGGCTGTCCCGTCTCTTTAAAGGATCATAAAAAGCCGTAAAAGGAATGTTCAGAAAGGAGGCTTCATAAAAGGCACCATGAAGAATCGCATGCAGGATCTGGATTTTGACGAGGCAGTCGCTTTTGACTCGGTCAAAGATTTTGAATTTACCCGAAGAGCTGCGCAGCGTTTTCGCCAGGTTGTCAGCCTGGACAGCTTTGAGGATGAAGATGCCGATGTGATTTTCCATTATCTTTATAAAGAAATGGAACTGGTTTCCTTCGGAGACCATCTCAAACGATATATCTATGAGCGCGCCGGTATTGAAGAACCTTTTTCTCAGGTTCCCACCGAAGTATTCCGGGAAATAGCCATGGATTCATTTCAGGAAACACGAACGCCGAAATCCATGAATCCTACCTCAACGAAGCTGCCTGCCCTGCTGAACAACTGGCTTTCTCAGGCATCTGTCAAACGGGAAACTGTTTTTTTGCTTGGTTTCGGACTGCGGATGACAGTTGAGGATGTGTCTGATTTCCTGACCAGGGTGCTGAGAGAGCAGGATATTGATCTCCATAACCCGGAGGAGCTCATATACTGGTATTGCTATAACCATCAGTATCCTTACGCGAAAGCGGATGCTCTGAAAAGGGCATACGAAAAACTGCCGCCGGCTTCCTCCAAGCCTCCCCTTTCCAGGCTGTTCGATAATGACCTGGTGATTGATAACGATGATGATCTCTTGTGGTATCTTTCGTGCCTGAAGGCATGCAGGGATGATCCTCTTTCTGAAAAAAGCACAGCCTTTTCAGAGTTTATGCGTCTTCTGGAACGGGCGAAACAGCTCATTGCTGAAATGTATCAGGAGGATGAAGAGGAAAAAGACCGCAAGAGAGTCTGGACCGCAGATGATATCACTCCTGCCGATCTGGAAAAAGTGATATGCAACGGCATCCCCGTGAACGAGATGGGAAATCTTAAGAAAATGTCCGCCTCTATCCTGGCAAAGCATTTCAGCCAGAAACGCTTCAGCAGACAGAGAATTACCAGCATACTGAACCACAAGTTTCCTGTCGAACGTTTTGACTTGCTGACCCTGGAATTTTTCATCGTCTCTCAGGAGATGCAGGATGATGATCCCTATGACAGGTATAGCCACTTTATTCACGAAGTGCAGCCTTTGCTTGAAAAATGCGGCATGGGCGAAATCTATATCGTAAATCCGTATGAATGTTTCCTCCTGATGTGCCTCCTCACAGATTGCCCTCTTGCAGTCTTTTCCGAGATCTGGGAAATGTCATATGAAGAATCCAAGGATTAAATATAAAAAAAAGGCCATGACTTATGCGTTCACATAAGTCATGGCCTTTTTTGTTATAGTAAGCGAACCAAATTTCCTGCACCATCTGTACAGGTTATTTTTGCACAGCTTCTGATCTTTCAATGGTAGTAATTATAGATCTTCAGGCTGACCTGGGCAATCGTATTCTGCGCTTCGCCGGTAGAACCCACGTTTTCTGACATAAATACCAGGATCAGGTCATGCCCGTTGTAGGTGTCATAAATAATACCCGCGTCATTTTCTACCGTTGCTAGCTCTCCTGTTTTATTGGCAACCTTTACGTCCGCCGGAAGAGCAGCAGGTATTTTATTTCTTCTTTGCTGATTCTTAAGCAGATCAAACATCTCCTGCGCATGCTTCAGAGTTTCCGTACCGGAAGTATTTTTCCAGTCTACGCCTGCGCCTGACTCCTGGCCTGTCTGATACACAGACTTATAAATCTGATCCAAAAACAGTCCGCAATCCAGAACAGAAGTATAGTTATCGCCGAATTCATTGCTCTGAAGCAGCAGTCTTCCCATGGAAGTGTCATTATAGCCGTGGGCAGTACAATAATTTGTGACGACCTGCATTCCGACAAAGCTGTCGCCGCCGCCCAGCATTTCTACCAAGGAGTTTGCCGCGTCATTATTGCTTTCCGTAATCATAGGATACAGATAGCCATAAACAGCATCCTCTCCGTAGTTTGCACACAGACTGTCGTAGTTTTCATAGACGGCTCCCATAATGAAAAGCTTGATCAGACTTGCCGCCTGCATCTTGTGACTATTGATATTACCGCCGATATCATCTGCCTCGTCCCGCACATATAATGCCCAGCTGCCGTTTCCGGTGCTTAAGGTCTCATACGCGCTCACACAGATTTCATTAAAACGGGCTTTGATCGTTTCTCTTCCCACCTCAGAAAACAGGCTCTCTTCTGATTGGCCGGCTGACTCAGGCGCCGAAAGCGTTCCCTGCTCTTCCATAGACTCTTCAGGATTTTCTGTCTGCGTTTCTTCTGCCGCATCCGTTTCTTCTTTGTTTTCCGCAGTCTGATCAGTCAGGCTTTTTTCTGTCTCAGCTTCTTCCGTTACCTCAGCATCACTCTCTGTCTGCATTTCTTCTGACGCCTGATCTGCTTCATCTGCTGTTTTTTCTTCGTCTGTCAGATCTGAAACTTCTTCCGGCATTTCTTCAACGATCTGGTCTGCAACGTCTTCCGGCATTTCTTCAACGATCTGGTCTGCAACGTCTTCCGGCATTTCTTCGACGGTCTGATCTGTAACGTCTTCCGACATTTCTTCAGCGGTCTGATCTGCGCCCTCTGAGGGCGTGGTCGCGGATCCCTGCTCTTCCGCTTCTGATGACACTTCTTCGAACATCTGATCCAAAGTATCGTCTGAGGTTTCCATAATACGGGGACCGAACCATTCCGCCTCAGCTGACCCGTCTTCCGCTCCTTCAAGAGCTTCAACTTCTTCGACTGCTTCCCCGATTGACTGGTTCTCCCCTGCCGGCAGCGTTTCTCCGTCAGCTTTTACTTCCTCGACTGCTTCTGTTCCCGCAGACGTCTGGGTTCCTTCCGCTGCCTCTGCTTCCTCAAGCGCTCCCGTTTCCGCAAACGTCTGGGTTCCTTCCGCTGCCTCTGTTTCCTCAACCGCTTCAGTTTCCGCAACAGCCTCCGTTTCTTCGGTGGCTTTTACTTCCTCAACCGCCTCTGTTCCCTCGGCTGCGCCTGCCGCATCAGCACTTTGTGTTTCCTCGACAGCCGCCTGCGCTTTCTTTTTCTTCTTTTTCTTGGATTTCTTAGTCTGTGCCGCTTGCTCCGCGACGACTTCCTTTTCGGGAACAGACGAGAAATACGTGTCAATTCCATCAGCAATGCCAAAAGCAAGCTCTGCCTGGTGTGGTCCTAAGAACAGATACTGACTGTCGCTCATGCTTTGATAGCTGCCCAATTCCACGGCAGCAGAAGGAATTGTTCCGTTATTCAGCTCCGGAAAGTCATTTCGGGTGGATACGCCAAGATTTTTCCTGCCGGTTCTGGTCGCTGTCAGATCCGCCACCGCAGCCGCAAGCTTTTCGCTTTCCTCATGCAAAGAGTTTTCCTCGCCTGAGTAAAATGCATGAATTCCTTCTTCCTCTCCATCCTCATGGGAAACATGAATAGAAAGAAGCAATTCAGCCTGATCCTCGATCGCCTTTGCAGACCTTTCCTCCCCGCTTTGTCCTTCAGATGTCAGGAAAACAGTGTACCCTCTTTCCGTGAGGATACTTTCCAATATTTCGGTTACCTTTTTATTCAGCTCTTCTTCCTTCTGTCCGGTAAAAGAACTGGTAAGCCCTCCCACATTTTCCTCTGCTGTTCCGCAATGAGCAGGATCCAGCTCAACCGTATGACCTGCCGCTATCGCCTGCATAGACCAAAGAATGGCGAAAGCCGCTCCTGCTGCCACACGGGTAATACCCAGTAACTTCTTATTCATGGTTTCCTCCTCCCATAACGCAGTTCTGTCCGTTGACTTCATGTCTTCGGAAGACGATTTTTGCTGCTTCGGCCGTTGGATCGCCAAAAAGACAGATCGGAAAGACTCCGTCTTTCATACGCTTCTTGTTTATGACCCCGCACATTTATATGCGCGGGGTCATAATGAATATCCTGATATTGACCTTTTTAATCCATATCGTTATCTGTGTCCGAAGAATCTGCGTTATCAGTCATCGGGATATCCTGAATATGGTCACCCTCATCTTCATCAATATCCTGTTCTGATTTACTTTTTGCTTTTGATTTCGCGGCTTTTTTCTTTTTTGCAGGCTTTCCTTTGCCTTCGTCCTGACCGTCCTCGAAAAGCCAGGCCGTCTCATCCTTCTTATCGGAAGTCCCGGAAGGATCCGTCAAAGAAATAACATCCGTCTGAGTGCCGTCTTCCGTATCAGAAGCGAAGGTTTCCGGGAACGTTTCATCTGACTCCGCCTCCGAATCAAAGGCTTCGAGACCGTCCATTCCTTCGTCCGACATTTCAGGATCTGAATCTTCGGAGTCATCATCGATGGCCTCCTCGTCATAATTGTAATCCTCGTCAGCCTCCGCTTTTCTTCTGCGTTTGGATCCACCGGCAACCTCTGCCGCTTTTTCAAGGAAAGGTACAAAAACCGGCATCTGTGTATCAATCTCGACATCCTGATAGGTTTTCAGACCTGTACCGGCAGGTATCAGCTTACCAATGATAACATTTTCCTTCATGCCGACCAGCCGGTCAACCTTCCCCTTAATGGCAGCTTCTGTCAGGACCTTTGTGGTTTCCTGGAAAGATGCGGCAGAGAGGAAGGAATCCGTAGCTAATGCCGCTTTCGTGATGCCAAGCATAATCTGGGTACCGACTGCGGGCTCCTTACCTTCGCTGATCAGCTGTTCATTAATATCCTCAAAGTCAAGCACATCTACCATAGAACCGGGAAGGAAATCCGAGTCACCATTTGTTTCAATGTTGACCTTGCGCAGCATCTTACACACAATAACCTCGATATGTTTGTCATTGATTTCCACACCCTGGCTTCTGTAAACGCGCTGCACTTCCTTCAGCATGTAATCCTGCACCGCGCGGACACCCTTAATGCGCAGAATGTCATGGGGGTTCAGGCTTCCCTCTGTCAGAGGATCACCGGCCTCAACCTGAAGCTGTCCCTGTTCATCCTTGATGACCGGACGGGAACCATAGGGAATGAGATAGGTTTTCTGGTCTCCGGTTTCTGCATTCGTGACAATGATCTCACGTTTTTTCTTTGTGTCATATAATACTGCCGTGCCGGAAATCTCAGTAATTATCGCCAGACCTTTCGGCTTACGTGCTTCAAAAAGCTCCTCGACACGGGGGAGACCTTGCGTAATGTCGCCGCCGGCCACACCGCCGGTATGGAAGGTACGCATGGTCAGCTGGGTACCCGGTTCGCCGATTGACTGAGCCGCGATAATGCCGATGGATTCTCCGACCTGTACTGGTTCACCGGTCGCCATATTTGCGCCATAGCACTTTGCGCAGACGCCTACCTTGCAGCGGCAGGTAAGAATCGTACGGATCTTTACCCTGTCAATCTGTCCGCCGGTCTCATTACTGACGCCGTCCTTCATGATCCGGGCCGCGCGGGCAGGCGTAATCATATGATTTTTCTTTACGATGATTTCGCCGTTCCTGTCAAGGATAGTCTCACAGGAAAATCTGCCCGTAATACGTTCCCGCAGGCTTTCAATCGAGGATTCTGAATCGATCTTGTCTCTCTCATCACCCTTCGGGTCATTAAACGCCTTGACCACCATGCCCGGAATCTCACTGCGGTTTTCGCAGCAGTCGATTTCCCTGACAATCTGTTCCTGTGAAACGTCTACCAGACGTCTGGTCAGATAACCGGAATCGGCGGTACGAAGGGCCGTATCGGACAGACCTTTTCTGGCCCCGTGGGCAGACATGAAATACTCCAGAACGTCGAGACCTTCACGGAAATTGGACTTAATCGGGAGCTCGATCGTACGTCCTGTGGTATCTGCCATCAATCCACGCATGCCCGCAAGCTGTTTGATCTGTTTATCTGAACCACGTGCGCCGGAATCTGCCATCATGAAGATGTTATTATACTTGTCCAGACCTGACAGAAGGGCGTCTTTCAACGCATCATCCGTCTTTTTCCATGTTTCGATAACTTCTTTATAACGTCCTTCCTCGGTCGTCAGGCCTCTGCGGTAGTTCCGTGTGATCGCGTCTACCCTCGCCTGCGCTTCCAGAAGCATCTGAGGCTTCTGCGGAGGAACGGTCATGTCCGAAACCGATACCGTCATCGCCGCACGGGTGGAATACTTATATCCCATGGCTTTAATGGCATCGAGAACTTCCGCCGTCTTGGTGGCTCCGTGTGTATGGATGACCTTGTCAAGGATCTGCTTCAATTCCTTCTTCTTTACGAGGAAATCCACTTCCGGAACCAGTTCATTTCCCGGAATGCTGCGATCCACAAATCCAAGATCCTGAGGAATCGTTTCGTTAAATAACAGCCTGCCAAGTGTCGATCTGACATTTCCGCTCATCCACCCGCCATTCAGCTTCTTGGTTACACGCACCTCAATCGGAGTCTGCAGCTTTATTTCCCCGTTTTCATATGCAAGGATCGCTTCATTGATACTGTTATAATACAGGCGCTTATCCAGGATCTCACCCAAGGTGGTTTTTACGGTTTTTGAAACCGCTTCTCCATCCTCGCCGGCTTCCTTTTTTATCAATTCAATCTGCGTAATGAGACGAATCTTGCCTTTCTCATAATCCCGGATCGCTTCTTCCACATCTTCATAAGGCTTTTCCTGCGCAGTGCGGGGTGGTTCTCCTTCCGGTCTTTCCTGTGTCAGATAGTAAATGCCCAATACCATATCCTGAGAAGGCACGGCCACGGGACCGCCATCGGAAGGCTTCAGAAGGTTATTCGGTGAAAGAAGGAGGAAACGGCATTCTGCCTGCGCCTCCTGGGACAGCGGAAGATGGACAGCCATCTGGTCACCGTCAAAGTCCGCGTTAAACGCCGTACAGACCAGCGGGTGAAGCTTGATCGCCTTACCCTCTACAAGGATCGGCTCAAATGCCTGAATCCCCAGCCTGTGCAGGGTAGGAGCACGGTTCAGCATGACCGGGTGCTCTTTGATTACCTTTTCCAGGACATCCCAGACATCGTTTTCCTGCTTCTCCACCATCTTTTTGGCGCTTTTGATATTATGTGATTTTCCGTTGGATACCAGTTCCTTCATCACGAAAGGCTTGAACAGCTCGATCGCCATCTCCTTCGGAAGACCGCACTGGTAAATCTTCAGCTCCGGTCCGACTACGATAACGGAACGGCCGGAATAATCCACACGCTTGCCGAGAAGGTTCTGACGGAACCGGCCGCCCTTTCCTTTGAGCATGTCCGAAAGGGATTTCAGCGCACGGTTTCCCGGTCCGGTGACCGGCCTGCCGCGGCGTCCGTTGTCGATCAGGGCATCCACTGCTTCCTGAAGCATACGTTTTTCATTCCGTACGATAATATCAGGGGCGCCCAGCTCCAAAAGCCTCTTCAGTCGATTGTTTCGGTTAATAATACGACGGTACAGATCATTTAAGTCACTGGTTGCGAACCTGCCGCCATCCAGCTGCACCATGGGACGCAGATCCGGCGGGATCACCGGGATCACCGTCATGATCATCCACTCCGGACGATTTCCTGACTCCCGGAAAGATTCCACTACCTCAAGCCGTTTGATCACCTTTGCCCGCTTCTGTCCGGTCGCCGTTTCCAGTTCTTTTTTCAGTTCGGCGGAGTCTTTTTCGAGATCAATCGCCTCTAAGAGCTCTTTGATTGCCTCTGCGCCCATACCGGCACGGAAAGAGCCTCTGCCGTATTTTTCTATTGCTTCCTGATATTCGCTTTCTCCAAGGATAGCCATCTGTGCCAGTCCTGTTTCACCCGGATCCAGTACGATATAGCTGGCAAAGTACAGTACTTTTTCCAAAGAGCGCGGAGACAGGCCAAGAATCAGTCCCATCCTGGACGGGATCCCCTTAAAATACCAGATATGAGAAACCGGAGCCGCAAGCTGGATATGTCCCATGCGCTCACGGCGAACGGAGGATTTCGTTACCTCCACGCCGCAGCGGTCACAGATTACGCCTTTGTAGCGGATCTTTTTATATTTTCCGCAGTGGCATTCCCAGTCCTTGCTGGGTCCGAATATTTTTTCACAGAACAGACCTTCCTTTTCCGGTTTGAGTGTCCGGTAATTGATTGTTTCGGGCTTTAACACTTCTCCGCGTGACCATGCAATGATTTTTTTCGGGGAAGCCAGTCCGATCTTAATGGCATCAAAGGTCATCGGCTGATAGGTATCTGCACTATTTGTGGTTTCTGCCATAAATATCCTCCCCCTTATTAATCCTCGTTATCGTAGCTGTCATCAGAATAACTGTCGTCGTCATAATCGTCGTCATAGCCATCTGATAATTCATCCGAATAATCGGAATCTCCTTCATAATCCTCTTCCTCATCATGACCGGATGATGTGTTCTGGAGTTCACCATGTTCGTCAAACTCCTGTTCGGTATACCCGTATTTCCCGAAGGACTCCTCATCACCGCGGTGTGATCTGGAATCTTCCTCCAGCACCGATCTGAAATCCGTATCGCCGTAATCCACATTCTCGGCAATCTCCACCTCGGTATCATCAGCCCTGAGGATTCTTACATCCAGGCCAAGGGACTGCAGCTCCTTCAGCATAACCTTGAAGGACTCCGGAATACCCGGCTCCGGAATGTTGTCGCCTTTTATAATCGCTTCGTATGTTTTTACACGTCCGATCACGTCATCAGACTTCACCGTCAGGATCTCCTGCAGCGTATATGACGCACCGTAAGCTTCCAGCGCCCATACCTCCATCTCTCCGAAACGCTGGCCGCCGAACTGTGCCTTGCCGCCCAGAGGCTGCTGTGTTACGAGTGAATAGGGGCCGGTGGATCTGGCATGGATCTTGTCGTCTACCAGATGATGCAGCTTCAGATAATGCATGTGTCCGATCGTCGTCGGTCCGTCGAAAGGCTCACCCGTACGTCCGTCACGCAGCTGCACTTTTCCGTCTCTGGAAATCGGGACTCCCTGCCACAAAGCCCGGTGCGCTTTATGATCATCCAGATACTGCATGACATCCGGTTTGAGAATGTCCTGATATTTCGCGCGGAAATCCTCAAAATCCGGCGTATTGACATAATCATTCGCCATCTCAAGGGTATCCGCGATATCCTTTTCATTTGCGCCGTCAAAAACAGGCGTGGAGATATTAAATCCTAAAGCTTTTGCCGCCAGGCTCAGATGGATCTCCAAAACCTGACCGATATTCATACGGGAAGGCACGCCCAAAGGATTCAGCACAATATCCAGCGGACGTCCGTTTGGCAGGAACGGCATATCCTCTACAGGCAGCACGCGGGAAACCACGCCCTTATTGCCGTGACGGCCTGCCATCTTATCTCCTACTGAAATCTTTCTCTTCTGGGCTATATAAATACGTACAGCCTGGTTCACGCCAGGTGACAGCTCATCGCCATTCTCCCTGGTAAATACCTTGGCGTCTACAATAATCCCATACTCACCATGAGGCACTTTCAGGGATGTGTCCCTGACTTCCCTGGCCTTCTCGCCAAAGATCGCGCGCAGCAGCCTCTCTTCGGCTGTCAGCTCTGTCTCTCCCTTCGGCGTAACCTTTCCGACCAGTATATCCCCGGCACGCACTTCGGCGCCGACACGGATAATCCCACGCTCATCCAGATCCTTGAGCGCGTCGTCACCGACTCCGGGCACATCCCGGGTGATTTCCTCCGGTCCCAGCTTTGTGTCACGGGCTTCCGCTTCGTACTCTTCAATATGTACCGAAGTGTAGACATCGTCCATAACCAGACGTTCACTTAAAAGAACCGCGTCCTCATAATTATAGCCTTCCCAGGTCATAAACCCGATCAGCGGGTTTTTGCCAAGGGCAAGCTCACCCATGTCCGTGGAAGGACCGTCGGCTATGACATCGCCGGCTTCCACATGATCGCCCTGATTAACAATCGGGCGCTGGTTATAACAGTTGCTCTGATTGGAACGCAAAAACTTTGTCAGATGATACTCATCCTTTTTCCCGTCCTCATCCGCAGTAATCCGGATCAGGGTAGACGTAGAATAAATGACGGTACCGGCTCGCTTCGCCACGATGCAGACACCGGAGTCTACCGCCGCCTTTGCCTCCATGCCCGTGCCGACGACCGGAGCTTCCGTTGTAAGAAGCGGCACTGCCTGACGCTGCATGTTGGAGCCCATCAGGGCACGGTTTGCGTCGTCATTCTGCAGGAAAGGAATCAAAGCCGTCGCCACGGAAAAGACCATCTTAGGCGACACGTCCATATAATCAAACATATTGCGGTCGTAGGCCTGCGTTTCTTCGCGGAAACGGCCGGACACCGTCCGGTTTACAAAATGTCCCTCCGCGTCCAGAGGCTCATTCGCCTGCGCCACATGATAATTATCTTCTTCATCGGCGGTCATGTAGATAACCTCATCGGTAACCCGCGGATTTCTCGGATCTGACTTATCCACCTTGCGATAAGGAGCTTCTACGAAGCCGTACTGATTAATCCTTGCGTATGAAGCCAGGGAATTGATCAAACCGATATTCGGTCCCTCAGGTGTCTCAATCGGACACATTCTTCCATAATGAGAATAGTGTACGTCACGTACCTCAAATCCCGCTCTGTCTCTGGACAGACCGCCGGGTCCCAGTGCGGACAGACGTCTTTTATGTGTCAGCTCTCCCAGCGGATTGTTCTGATCCATGAACTGTGACAGCTGAGAAGATCCGAAGAACTCTTTTACGGCAGCCGTCACCGGCTTGATGTTGATCAGGCTGGCGGGAGTAACGGTATCCGCGTCCTGTGTCGTCATGCGCTCCCTGACTACACGCTCAAGACGGGACAGTCCGATGCGGTACTGGTTCTGCAAAAGCTCACCAACCGCGCGGATACGGCGGTTTCCTAAATGATCGATGTCGTCACTGTTGCCGACTTCATATTCAAGATGCATATTGTAGTTGATGGAAGCAAAGATGTCCTCTTTTGTGATATGCTTCGGAATCAGCTCCCGTATGCTTCTCCTGATTTCGGTCCGCCGGTTTTCATACTGCGGGATGGTGCTTAAAATCTTTTCCAGAGCCGGGTAGTAGACAAACTCCGTAACGCCGAGCTCTTTCTTCAGCTCCTCATCCGTAAAGTTTTCCACCTCAGGGATCCAGCTGCGGATGTCAACCATGAGATTAGACAGGACCTTAATCTCATGATCCTCTTCTCCCGCAAGCCAGACAGCCGGGACAGCGGCATTCTGCAGCACTGTCGCAAGATCTCTGGTAACCCTCGTGCCCGCTTCCGCAAGAATTTCTCCCGTAGTCGAATCTACGACATCCCGGGAGAGCTTCTG
Organism: Blautia sp.; assembly: GCA_017475035.1. Classification (GTDB taxonomy): domain Bacteria; phylum Bacillota; class Clostridia; order Lachnospirales; family Lachnospiraceae; genus Blautia_A. The sequence continues at coordinate 42,388 of JAFVGK010000016.1, read as the reverse complement.
GCCTACGATGCGCTTATTAAAATGAAGCTTTTTATTGAATTTATAGCGGCCAACCTTTGCCAGGTCGTAACGTCTGGAGTCAAAGAACATGGCGTTGATCAGGTTTTCCGCGTTTTCTACCGCTGCCGGCTCGCCGGGGCGGATCTTTTTATATAACTCCAGAAGTCCTTCCTGATAGTTGGTCGTGACGTCCTTTGTCAGGCTGGCAAGGATCTTTGGTTCCTCTCCGAAAATCTGAATGATCTCGTCATTCGTTCCAGCGCCAAGGGCACGGAGCAGAACCGTGATCGGAACCTTCCTGGTGCGGTCTACACGCACGTAAAAGACATCGTTGGAATCCGTCTCATATTCCAGCCAGGCACCGCGGTTCGGAATGACGGTGCAGGCGAACAGCTTCTTTCCGACTTTATCTCTCGTAATCTCGTAATAAATGCCAGGGGAACGCACCAGCTGACTGACGATGACGCGCTCTGCGCCATTGATCACGAAGGTGCCCGTCTCTGTCATCAGAGGGAGGTCTCCCATAAAAATCTTACTTTCGATATTACCGGCAGACTCTTTGGGATCGGAGTTTTCCTTATTGAACAGACGCACTTTTACCGTGAGAGGCGCGGAGTATGTGACATCCCGCTCCTTGCACTGTGCTATCGTATATTTCGCATCCTTGGCGGAGAACGTGTAGTCCACAAACTCTAAGCTGAACTTCCCACTATAATCCGCGATGGGAAAGATATCCCGAAAGACTTCTTTGAGCCCCTCTTTCAGAAACCACTGGTAGGAATCTTTCTGGACCTCGATGAGGTTAGGCATCTCGAGGACTTCTTTTTGCCTCTGGAAGCTCATCCTCATGCTCTTTCCAGACTGTACAGAACGAATTCTGTTTTTTTCCATTCACGTTCCCCCCTGTATAAAAGATCGTTCATAGGTATGCTGTATGTGACCGCAGGACACAAGGGCATACCTTTGCAAAGTAAAGCATCCTACAATATAACACACCGGGATATGGGTGTCAATCATTTTTTATTTTTCTTTTTGCGTTTTTTCTTTTGCCGGGCTGCTTTATAATCGTGAACGAAATGGACTGACGGAATCAAAATGCAGACATTCTGCTCGTTTACTGTAAATGAAAAAGAGTCAGGCAGCGTACCGCTCTCACTTTGTACCGGATCCTGTCCTTCATGGGGAAGGAGGGATTCGCAAAGTGAGTCAGCGGATACGTACCTGACTCATTCCGGATTTCACGTAATTGTTATAGTATGCGCACGAATTAACTGCGGAATCATATGATGATTGCATCGACAAAAGCCTGATTCTACGAATCGCTTCGCAGCGGAGCTGCTCTCTCGATTCTACAGCCACTCGGAATCCGCTCATTTTGCACAGAAAGTTTTGCAAAGTCAAGTATAAATAGTGCAAAATGGCTACTTCCTCGTGTCTGTGGGCGACCCAATCTCATGCAAAAATGACCGAGCTCATTTTTGCATGACCTTTTGTCGCCTGAATCATCATATAGTATGCGCACGAATTTGCTGCGGAATCATGCCGTTTGCCGCGGCGTAAATCCGGCGCAGTAAACGAATCAAAATGCAGGCATTTTATTCGTTTACTAAATTATACAATATTTCAGAAAAAAAAGAAAGAACTGCCGTGAAAAACCATTGTGAAAAATGACAGCTGCGAACTGCTGCCTCTGGAACCGTTCCGCACATTTATTTTAAAAAGCATTGAGGCGGAATACTGCTCATGCTATAATGAATCAACGATTATGATACGCACACGAATTTACTGCAGAAAGCCGCCGTTAAACCGACTGAATTCGGCACTGCGGGAAAAGACGGACGGAAGATCCTTAGAAGTAATAACGGAGGGGGAGGGCAGAATGGATGAAAGAAAAATCAACGATGTTATAAAGCGCACAGGGATTGATCCGGCGATTGTACATCGGCTGGCAGGAGTAAATCTTAATGGCATCAGCATGGAGATGATACGGGAGTTTTTATCTGCCTGCACAGCCGTTGATCTTGAATATAAGCCTCATACTCTGGGAATCATATATGCGGAAGAGAGCGGCGCAGGGCTGACACACCCGTTTTTTGTCCTGATCCTGGATGCGTTCAAGCAGGAAGCCGAGGCTAATGGCTATGATATTATTTTTATCAATCAGCATACGATCGGAAGTGGGATGAATTATGTAGATTTCTGTCATAGCCGGCATCTGGACGGCGTCTGTATGGTTTGCGCGGATTATGAGTCTTTGCAGATCAAAGCGCTCACGGAAAGCGATGTACCTTGCGTTACCGTGGACCATTTTTTTAAGCGGGTGGCAGCGGTACTCTCGGACAATGAGACGGGAGTGAAAAAACTGGTGGAATATGTGATCGGAAGAGGGCACAGGCGTATTGCTTTTGTGCATGGCCATAATAACTCGATCGTTACCAGGACGCGGATCAAGCAGTTCTATAATACGATGGAATACTTTCAGATCCCGGTTTTTCCGGAATACGTACGGGAAGGCCTGTATGAGAATATAAGGCTGACGCATCGGATTGTGAGAGAACTGCTGAAGCTTCCGGAACGTCCCACCTGCATTTTGCTTCCGGATGATATCTGTTATCTAGGCGCACAGGACGCCGCCCGGGAAGCCGGCTTACGGATTCCGGATGATATTTCGTTTACCGGCTATGACGGTATTCCGATGATGCAGTCTCTTTCCCCGAAGCTGACCACGATCCACCAGGATACGGAAAAACTCGGCAGGACGGCTGCCCAGAGGCTGATCCGGCTGATAGAAACTCCGGAGACTGTAAAACGGGTTCCGATGATCCTTCCGGTAGAGCTGCTTGAAGGAGGAACGGTAAACAATCTGGCAGGCGAAGAGGAGTGAGAATCCGTTACATATATCACGGCAAAAAAAATAACAGGGCACGGTTTTGCTTTCCGCTGCCCTGTTAACGATATATTATTTCATTCTGAATCAGTTTTTCAAATTCCTCCGGAGGAAGCGGCTGCGAAAAATAAAAACCCTGTACCAGATCGCAGCCGGAGCTTTTCAGGAACGCAAGCTGTCCTTCGGTTTCTACTCCTTCCGCTACGGCACAGACACCGAGATATCTGGCTATATCCAGGATCAGCTTTACCAGCCTGCGGTCTGTCTCGCTGCTTTCAATGCTCCGGATAAACTGCATATCCATCTTCAGCACATCAAAGGGCATGTCCGAGAGCATGTTCAATGAGGAATATCCCGAGCCGAAATCGTCCATTTCTATCTCAAACCCCAGGTCACGCAGGCGGGAGATTACTTTTAACAGCTGCCTGGCGTTATCTGTATAGGCAGATTCTGTGACTTCCAGCTTGAAATGGCTGAAATCCAGATCATTTTTTTTGATGAGATTGACTAAACGGTCTGTCAGGGTAGGATCAAAGACTTCTGAACGCGACAGATTTACGGATACCGGAAGAAGATAACCATATTTATTCCGCCAATCGGCGACCTGACGGGCGGCTTCTTCCCAGACATAATTATCCACGATCCCGATCAGGCCATTTCTTTCAAACAAAGGAACAAATTTTCCCGGCGGGATCATCCCGAGCTCCGGGTGATTCCATCGAATCAGCGCTTCCGCGCTCTTCAGTCTCGGCGGGTGGGCCTGGATGTCATATTTGGGCTGGTAAAATACACGGAACTGTTTTTCTTTAACCGCGATACGCAGATCGCCGAGCAGACGCTGGTTCTGGAGCTCCTTCATGCGCATCTCATCATCATAAACCATCAATGGATTCTGATAATCCCCGCGGACCATGTTGCAGGCTACCTTTGCCCGGTCAAACATGACAAGAGGTTCGATATCCTTTTTCCATGGATTGACTCCCATGCGAAGCTGCACACTGGCTTTGGTGGACAGGGCGTTTACCTTGTCCTGTATGCGGTTCAGCAAGGCGCGGTAATCCGGCTGCCCGGTACAGTAGATGGCGAACCGGTCGCCTTCAATCCGGGTAGCGATGGCTTCTGTTTCTGTCGTGAAGGCATGGATTTCATTTCCGATATGGCGAAGCACCTCATCTCCGAAGCTCCTGCCGTTGAGTTCATTGATGGAATGAAACTGCTCGATATTTATGACGACGGCGTCCATATGTATCTCGGGATGATACCGGAACAGGCGATTGGCATATTCAAAGAAAAAGTTGCGGCTGTACAACCCGGTGAGCGGATCGTGCTCTGCCGCGGAGATCAGGATCCGTCCTTCACTCAGCTCTATAATCCTGCTTACGCGGGCAAGAATAATCTCAGGCATATCAAACGGCTTGGTAATGAAATCCGCAGCGCCCATCTGCAGAGCGGTAAGCTCTGCTTTTTTGTCCGCGGTCAGTACAATGACGGGGATCGCCTTAAGAACTTCATCCTTTTGCAGCCGCTCCAATACCTCAAAGCCGGTCATAACCGGCATCATCAGATCAAGAAGGACTATGGAAAGCTCATTTGCATGTTTCTGCATCAGCGCCAATGCTTCCTTGCCGTTTTCGGCGAAGATAACCTCATAATCGTCTTCCAGAATCGCGCCAATAGCGTCTCTGTTGATTTCCTGGTCGTCTACGACCAGGACAAGCTGTGGCCTTTGAATGTTCTTGGTTTTGATCATAAAGTACCCTCCCCTCCTTCCGCAAGGTATTTTCGATCCTGCCGCGCCTGTTGATGCCCGATATCATTTATTTCAATGAATGTCAGATAAAACAGATTTACCTGTAAGGCTTGAAGCAGAATAGAATATGCTAATATTTACCTTATCAGACTGTTTTTTACAAGAGATAAAATACTTCAGGCGACAAAAGGTCATACAAAAATGAAAGAGTTCAAATCTGCGTGATTTTTTGCTGCATGAAGTATTTCTTCGTTATGTTCACTAAACCAATTGTCGATTGATTATGTGTTTTTCTGGTGATATGCTAAGGTTTGCTATAGAAGAAATGGATCAACTCGCACGCATAAAACGTCGTATGCGTCGCTGGCATCGGTGGTCGATGTCCGCCGGGAGGTAATAAAATTGAAGCAATCCACACTTGGTTTCCTTATCCGATCATTACGGGTGCAGAATAAAATGACACAGGCTCAGCTGGCAAGCCGGATTGGCGTGACAGATAAGGCAGTTTCGAAATGGGAGCGGGATCTGTCCTACCCGGATGTAGCGTTAATTCCAAGGCTGGCTGATATTCTGGGGGTTACGGCAAATGACCTGTTGACCAGATGCCTGAAGGAAGGGCAGCCTTCCAGACTGCTGAGGATATTGGACATGTCGCATGATATCCGGACACCTTTGCATATTATGCTGGGATGTGCAAAACTGGCTGAACTGCATCACGAGGATACAAAGCTGCTTATGCACTATCTGGAGAGTATCCGCATATCAGGCGAATATCTGCTGGAATCCATTGACCAGCTCATGCAGGTTGCCTATCAGGATCAGGAGAAAATCGAAAAAAAGCGGCATCCCGCAAACATTCAGGAGCTGGGAGAATATCTGAACCGGAAAGCGGAAACCGGTGAAGATGTTCTGGAAGGCTATGATTTTTCAGGTAAAAGGGTTTTGATCGTCGATGATATCAGCATGAACCGGGAGATTGTCGCGGAGATCTTAAAGCAGACCGGCGCGTCAGTGGAATTTGCCGAGGATGGAGCTGTCTGCGTTGAAATGGTCCAGGCAGCTCCGGAGGGATATTACGATCTGATTTTGATGGATATCATGATGCCAAAGATGAATGGCCTGGAGGCGACACGCCGGATCAGACAGCTGCCGGAACCGAAAAAAGCTTCTGTCCCGATTATAGCAGTCAGTGCCGATGTTTACAAAAACAACCCGAAGGAAGCGCTTGAAGCGGGCATGAATGATTTTACGGAAAAACCGATTTTCATGGATAAACTGTTTGAAACATTAAAAAGGTATCTGACATAAGACCGGACAGACATCCGGGCTTCTTTGAGACTGAGAAACAAAAATGCGGACATAGCGGGCTATGTCCGCATTTTATTATGGCAGGGGCGCCGAAAGGAATTTTGTTACCTGAAGGTGACCGGCGTCCCGCCGGAGGACAGATGCCGGACAGGTCTTCCTCTGCCCTGTTTATGGCCAGGACGGCGTTCTATGAGGGAAGACAAGCGAAATGAATAGTTATTTATGCGCAGATTCTCAGATAAAGGTAGATATAGAGCCGTCTTTATGTTATGCTGAGGATGTGAAAGCTTTTATGGAAGACATTAAGTCAACGTATAGTATGCGCACGAATTTACTGCGGAATCATGCCGCTTGCAGCGGCGTAAATTCGGCGCAGTAAACGAATTAAACCGCAAGCATTTATATTCGTTTACTATACCAAACTGCGTTATGGTAGGAGGCATTATGAAAACGGCGGCAATTTATGACATGGATGGTTTACTTTTTGACACCGAGAGAATTTTCCAGGAAGCATGGCACCGTGAAGCGCAAAAGCTTGGAGTATCCCTGCCGGATTCCTTCGCAAATATCATCTGCGGTACCTCCGGTGAGAGGCAGGTAGAGATTGTCAGGCAGTACTACCCGGGCGTTGACCCGAATGAAATTATGAAGAGGGTGCAGAATGCCTCTTTTGAAGCAGAGACGATATTCGTAAAAAAAGGTGTCTTCGAGATTCTTTCAGGGATGAAGGAACGAGGTATGGTTCTTGCGGTAGCTTCCAGTTCCCCCCTTTTTTTGATTGAGAAAAACCTGGAAAAAACGAATACGGCGCACTTTTTTGACACGGTTGTTTCCGGCACACAGGTAAGCCGGGGTAAACCGGAACCGGATATTTTCCTTCTCGCTGCTGAAAAAGCAGGAGTCCCTCCGACAGACTGCTATGTATTTGAAGACAGTATCAACGGGATTATCGCCGGTACGAGAGCCGGCTGCGCAAGTATCATGATCCCGGATCTGATTGAACCGACAGAAGAAGTGAAGCAAATTGCTGCCGGGATTTTTGAGGATTTATCATCTGCCTGGCATGCGATTGTAAATGGGGAAGTACAATAGGATGACTGAACGATGCCTGCCGGGCATCAGAAACGGTCGCTGCTAAACGATGCCTGTCGGGCATGAGCAACGCGGGATGGCACGCTCTCGCTCGTCCTCAGCGACATTGACAGGCATTTTTCATCGTATTATAATGATCCAGGCGATAAAGGTCATACAAAAAGAAAAGGAGACTTGCAATATGGAAGATAACAGTAAAGGAATTGAGAAGGTATACCATTTTCTGAACGACGCGCAGACCTATTATCTGGCTACCGTAGACGGAACGAAACCCAGAGTCAGACCCTTCGGCACGATTCTTCTTTATGATGGAAAGCTTTATATCCAGACAGGAAAGGTTAAAGACGTTTCCAGACAGATCAGCGCAAATCCGTTTGTTGAGATCTGCGCTTTCATGAATGGTTCATGGATTCGGATTGCCGCTGAGCTGGTAGATGATGATAATCATGATGCGAAAGTCGCCATGCTGGAAAAAATGCCTTCCCTGAAGCAAATGTACAGCGCGGATGATGACAATACGCAGGTACTTTACCTGAAGAATGCGACGGCAACGATCAGTTCGTTTACAGCCGAACCCGAAGTCATTACATTCTGATCAGTAAGGATAGCCGCGAAAATCGATCCATTTATTTACGTGGCAATCCTAAGCATTGCTGTGAACGGACACCTGAAACGAAAGTAAAGAAGAAGTCCGTATTGAAAAAAGCTCTGTGTAGTATTTCTGATTGAGAAACTGGTTCCTCATCCATTCGTCTCAAAAAACTGCACGGGGCTTTTTTGTCTGACCACGTTGATTCATCTGCGGCTAAGTAACCTATACAGATGGCGCAGGATCAATTCATTCAGGCGAGGCGGGGGAAGGAGCCGCAGCGGGCCCGGCGACTGACAACAACGCAGCCTGGGCGGATTCAGACGCGCCGAACAGAGAAACCGGAGAAAGAAAAGGATTGATATGAGTACAGATGAAATCAGAACAGAGTTATTACGTCTGCAGGATATAAAATACCGGGATTTCCAAAGCAAACTGATTCCGACGGTTTCTCCTGAATGCTTCATAGGCGTGCGCACGCCTGAGCTTCGCAGACTGGCAAAAAGGTTGGGCGAAACGGATGATATCGGCTGTTTTCTGAGTGAACTGCCTCATGCCTTGTTTGATGAAAACCAGCTCCATGCCTTTATCATTTCCGGGATCAGGGATTATGAAAAATGTCTGAAGGCAGTAGATGAGTTCCTCCCATACGTGGATAACTGGGCCACCTGTGACCAGATGTCACCGAAGGTGTTCGGAAAGCACAAAAAAGAGCTGCCTGAACCGGTACGGCGCTGGATTGCTTCTGACAGGACATATACGATCCGCTTCGGAGTCAAAATGCTTATGGAGCATTTCCTGGATGAGGATTTCGATCCGGCATATCTGGAGATGGCTGCGGGAATCCGCTCAGACGAATATTACATAAACATGATGATTGCCTGGTATTTTGCGACTGCGCTTGCCAAACAATATCAGGCCGCATTACCCTTCATAGAAAAACAGGCACTGGATATCCGGACACACAATAAAACGATCCGGAAAGCCATAGAAAGCTGCCGTATAAGCCCTGAACAGAAAGAATACCTGCGAAGCCTGAAAAGAAGCGATGCCTGACATCAATCTGGTTCGGGCGACAGAAGGTCATGCAAAAAGGAGCCACAAAAGCATGTACAAAGAAATAATCCTCCGTGTTGTGGAAGCGTTTTCGCCAGACAAGCCGGAGGATTTATTTTGTGCCGCAATCAGGCACTGCAGGTTTTCCGATATTGACCATGATAAAAGATGATGCTATACTGAAATTGTATCCCATTCATAGTCAGATTATACATATGTTCCGGGATAAGTATGAGGCACCTGGACTGAAGCAGGATTAAGTTTTGCAAGCATGTTTTGGATAAACACAATCGAATAAAAAAACGAGCAGGATATATCGTATTTTCGGATATACTCTGATCGGGATGAAGCGACAGTTAAAAAATGGGAGGGAAACAACGAATGGAAACGTTGGCATTTCGTTTGGCTGAAGCAAGAAAAAACTGTGGTATGCCGCTTTGGCAGATTGCGGAAAAGCTGTTTATTACGACACATGAAGTGAGCTTATGGGAATGCGGCGATTCTGTTCCGAAAGTTGAACAATTACCTGTCATTGCGGAAATGTATGGCGTTACAACGGACTGGCTGTTGTCAGGGAAGAAACCTTCCGCGGAAATCGTGGAGGTGACCTCAAATGTATCGGATCGAATCTTCAACGAAACAAAGATGGCGACGTATGTGAGCGCCTACTGCAACGCGAAAAGTTTATTCCAGACCAGGCGCGCTCTGGCATTCGCGAAGGAAAAGCATCAGGGCCAGTTCCGGAGACAGGGTCACAGTCATGAGAAAATCCCATATATATCCCATCCCCTGACGTTGACCTGTCATGCTTTGGCTTTGGGGCTGGAGGATGATGATCTGTTGTCGGCCTGTCTGCTTCACGATGTATGCGAAGACTGTGATGTGGAAATCGGGGAGCTGCCCGTAAATGACACGACGAAAGAGGCTGTCAGACTGCTTACGAAACAGAAGGATTATAAAAAGACAGATGAAAACCAGAAGGCATATTATGACGGGATCGCGAAAAACAGGATTGCTTTGATCGTGAAGCTTCTGGATCGATGCAACAATATTTCCAATATGGCCAATTGCTTTTCGGACCGTCATATGGCCGAGTATATAAAGGAAACCCAGGAATATATCAATCCCTTGATGGATATAGGCCGGGACGCGTACCCGGAGTATTCGAATCAGTTTTTCCTGATCCGGTATCATATGAACAGCGTCGTGGAAGCACTGCGGCATCATATGCTCTCGAATATCCGGTAAGGGGTTTATAGTATACGCATGGAAACGAATTTACTGCGGGGTCATGCCGCTTGCAGCGGCGTAAATCCGGCGCAGTAAACGAATCAGAATGCAGACATTTTATTCGTTTGCTATAAAGAACAAACAGGGGCAGCTTCTTTGACTGACACATTGTATCAGTCAGAGAACCGGCCCCTGTTTATCTTCCGGTCTGAACCGGCAGTTCATTGCGCTGGCGAGTATAACATTCACATTTTTCTGTGAGCTTCTGTCAGGCGAATCAGTCTAATGCTTTCCCGAATCTTTTCTTATATTCCCTTTCGGAGATAACTTTACCGGACTGCTTCTCGAGAGAAGCGCCCATTTGTACGGCATTCAGGCTTGTGTTGCTTGCTTTGACCGCTCCTGTTTTATCGTCTACAAGATAGTATTTTTTTTCTGTCTCGACAATGAGGCCTCCGGTTACGTGAGCAAGTTCGTCTAAACTGAGCTCCTGCATTTTCTTATCAGCCATTTTTCATTTCCCCCTTTTCACAACTGCTTCCGTCTGGAGTCTGGTTATATCGGCAAAAGCCTGATTCTGAGGATCGCTTTTTGCGAGACTTCAAGGCCTTTTGCTGCCTGAATCATCTGCAGATATATAAAATATACGCATCAGAGGATAACTATCCACAATGTTGAAAACGGGCGGATAACCTTATAGAAATAACTGTTTCTGATATCCGGCAGGCGCTGCTTAGGAACGACCGTTTCTGGTGTCCGGCGGGCCCCGCTTAGAAATATGCTTTTATCATTGAAGTCATTTGATATCTTGAAAAGGGACGTGTACTTTGCTATAATTAATACAACAGAATAAAAACAGTACCATCCAAAACGGATAAGGATCAGAGAAGTTTGAAAAGTCAAATAATAAAATGAAGGTGCGTGTCGACAGCTTTTTATTTTTTGTTTACTGATTGTGGAGTCAGAGGCCGGACCAAAAGTAAAATGGATCATGGACAGAAAGGAGTACAGATGGTTTTTCAGGATTTACTTACAAAGGTTAGAAGTATGGCAGAGCGGATTGACGCAAAAGGAAAAGATTTTCTGGCAGTGCAGGTCAATATTCCCGGGCATGGCGTTTTTTATGTCGAGGTAAAAGACGGTAAGGTTTCGGTTGAGCCATATGAGTATAATGACCGGAATTGCGCGATTACAATGGATCTGGATCATTTTGATAAGCTTCTGGATGGCAAGCTGGATCCGGTGAAGGCTTTTCTTACCGGGAAATTAAAGGTTGACGGAGATGTCGGAAAGGCTCTGGAGTTTTCCAAGCTTTTGAAGTGATTGTCTATTTGAGCAGCATAAATGCAGAGGAGCAGAATGCTCCTCTTTTCTGCATTTCCAACAGGTCATGTCCCATTTTCAGCTTCTGTTATTTTCCAGGTCAACCTGCCGCGTACCCGGAGCATAGCGCTTAGGAGCTGTGCATAAATAACCTTTGCATCCGGCGCGTCTGAATCCGCCCAGTCTGCGTTGCTGTCAGCCGCCGCAGTCCGCTGCGGCTCCTTCCACCGCCTTGCCTGGACGAATTTATCCTGCACCATCTGCATAGGTTATTCTTGCACAGATCTTTAGGGGGATCTGTGATATAGATGATCGGTTCATTTCTTTATAAAAAGAGAGTCCGAAAGCACCGGCCCGGAGCGCAGGACGATCGGCGGCTTTTTCATATACACATGCGCCTGATATGCAGGATTTGAACAAAACAGGTCATCTTGATTATATACGACAATGATGTTATAATAATTTCAGAAAAATACTGTTTCTGGGAGGGATGAACGATGGCATTTGCAGTATTTGCGGATGGCAGTGCAAACCTGCCGCAAAAGATGCTGGAAGGGATCAGCCTTTTGCCTTGTGTTTATACTGTCGACGGAGAGCCTCAGACATACTGGGGGGATGTGGATCATTTTGATGCGCATGCTTTTTATGAAGGTCTGAAGAGCGGCAGGGTTGTGCGCACGAGCCTTCTAAATACACAGGTGTTTATAGAACATTTTACCCCGGTTCTGAAGCAGGGGCTGGATGTTATTTATATTTCCATGAGCTCCGGGATCAGCGGGACGTTTAACGCTGCGGTCAGCGCCGCAAAGGAACTGATGGGCGAGTACCATGAACGGTTTATCCATATTGTGGATTCTCTGGGCTGTGGTTTCGGCAACGGCATGCTTGCCGTGGATGCTGCGAGACTGAACAGGAAAGGCATGGATGCCCGTGAGGCTGCCAGGATCCTGGATGAGGATGTTCCGCATATGTGTCAGTATTTCACGGTGGACGACCTGAATTTCCTGAAGAACACCGGCAGAGTGAGCGGCTTCACTGCTGCCATCGGGACTATGCTGAATATCAAGCCGATCCTGTACGGTGACGCAACGGGACACATCGTTTCCTGCAATAAGGTGCGAAGCCGCAGTAAATCCATCGAAGCCCTGGTAAAGAAATATGTGGAGAAGCGGATGGATCTGGAGGAGCCGGAGATCTGTATTTCACATGGCGACTGTCTGGAGGATGCCGGCACGCTGGCTGAAAAAGTAACCGCGATCACGCCGAGGGCAAAGATCACGATCTGCCAGCATGAGCCTTTTTCCGGAGCACATGTGGGACCGGGGATGCTGGGTTTGTTTTTTAAGGGAAAAGAACGATGATACGATTCAGGCGGCATAAGGCCATGTGAACTCATTTTTACATGACCTTTTGCCGCCTGAATATTATATGATAGCATGAACAAAAGCCTGGTTCTGTGAATCGCTTCGCAGCGGAGCTGCCCCCGCGATTGTGCAGCTACCCGGAACCCGCTCATTTTGTACAGAGAGATTTGAAATTCAAGTGTATATAGTGGAAAATAGCTGGAGAGGAATTATTTATGATCGGAAAAAACCTGAGCCTTCGAGCAAAAGCGATTTTGCTGGTTTCCCTCTTTATGCTGGCAATCAATGGCACTTTGGGCTTTGCTCTGATGCGGCAGTCGGGAAAAGCCATGAAAACGCAGATTAATGAGCGTATGCTGGATATCGTCAATACAGCGGCGGCCATGCTCGACGGCGATGTTCTGGAACAACTGACGGCACAGGATAAGGGAACCCCTGCCTATGAAGATGTGATGAACACGTTAGTCCGTTTCCGGGATAATATAAAGCTTGCTTACATTTATTATGTCCGGGACGAGGGAAATAAAAATTTTACTTTCGGCATTGATTCAGACCCTGTCGCTCCCGGCGAGTTCGGTTCCCCTGTTGTATATACCGACGCTCTTTACCAGGCGAGCCTAGGGGTCCCGTCCGTGGACGATGTGCCTTATGAAGATGTTTGGGGCCGTTTTTACAGTGCTTTCAGTCCGGTGTTTGATTCGAATGGCAAGGTAGCCGGTGTAGTTACCGCGGACTTTGAAGCGGAATGGTATGAAAACGAGATCAATCAGATCAGGAAAACGATCTTCATAGCCTGCGCCATTTCCATGGTGCTGGGGATTATGATTACCATTTTCCTGACCGGACAGTACAATCGGCAGATGGAACAGATTGAGGGACATCTTGAGGATCTTTCTTCCGACCTGGATCAACTGACCAGAGAATTTTCCGACGGCGGGAAAGAAATGACTCCGGACGACAGTGACAGTGACAGCGGCATGCTGGCTTTGGAAAAACGCATCATTGTATTAAGAGACAGCCTTCGGGAGTATATCACACATTCCCAGACGCAGGCAAACAACATGATCACCGCCCTGGCTTCAGATTACCGCTGTGTTTACCATGTCAATCTGGACAATGATGACGGCGTATGCTTTCGAAAAGATCCGGAAGATTCAGAGCAGACGCCGGAAGGGCTTCACTTTCCTTACATGGAGCGTTTTACCTGGTACGCCGACCATACCGTAACGGAGAATTACAGGGAAGGCTTCAAGCGTTTTATTGATCCTGCCAACATCAGGGAAAGTCTTGCGACGCAGCCCATCATTGCCTATCGTTATCTGGCAGAGCGGAATGGGAGAGAATATTATGAGATGATCCGGATAGCCGGCGTCAGACGCGCGCGGGACAGAGATGACAACATTGTACATTCCATCGGTCTGGGATTTACGGAAATCGACGAGGAGATCCGGGAAACGATGGCAAAGAATGAAGCCCTGGCGGAAGCTCTGGCAGCCGCAGAGGAAGCGAACAAGGCAAAATCCGCGTTTCTGTCTAACATGAGCCATGAGATCCGTACACCTATGAATGCGATCATCGGACTGGATACATTGGCCCTTCATGATGATACGATATCAGATAAAACCCGGGATTATCTGGAAAAAATCGGTAAGAGCGCGAACCACCTTCTGGGACTGATCAATGATATTCTGGATATGAGCCGCATCGAATCCGGACGTCTGATTTTGCGTAAGGAAGAATTCTCCTTCCGTGTCATTCTTGAGCAGATCAACACCATGGTGATGGCGCAGTGCAGTGACAAGGGTCTGAAATATGAATGCATGATGCTCAGCAGCGTGGATGATTACTATATCGGCGACGATATGAAGCTGAAAGAGGTTCTCATCAACATTCTGTCAAATGCGATCAAATTCACGGAAGCGCCTGGCAGCGTCACTCTTACGATCGAGCGGATCGCTGTTTTCGGAGACCAGTCTACCCTGAGATTCTGCATCAAGGATACCGGGATCGGGATGGACAAGGAGTATATCCCGAGGATCTTTGAGCCGTTCTCACAGGAGGACAGCAGTACGAAAAACAAATACGGCAGTACCGGTTTAGGGATGGCGATCACGAAGAACATTGTGGAGATGATGAACGGTACGATAAGCGTAGAGTCCGAGAAAGGCGTGGGAACCGAATTTACCGTTGTGGTCACGCTGCGGAATGCCGCTCATACATGGAAGAGTGAAAAAAACTCCCTTGATCCGGGAAAACTGCATGTGCTGGTAGTAGATGATGAGATGGTCGCTGCGGAGCATGCGAGGATGGTACTGGGAGATGCCGGTATCAGGGCAGACGTCTGCCTGAGCGGTGAAGAAGCACTTCACATGATGGAATTGCAGAATCTGAAGCAGGAACCATATAACCTGGTTCTTCTGGATTGGAAGATGCCGGAAATGGATGGCGTTATGACGGCGAAAGAGATCCGGGAACACTTCAGCAGCGAAAGTACGATCATTATTCTGACCGCGTACAACTGGGATGAAATTCAGGGAGAAGCAAAGAGTGTGGGTGTTGACAGTTTCCTTGCAAAACCGCTTTTTGCCTCAAATGTCTATGAGGAATTTGACCGGATCGCACGGCGCAACAACATGCACCTTTCCGGCCAAAAGAAGAAGGCCAGGCTGGAAGGGAGGAGGATCCTGCTGGCGGAAGACATTGAAATCAACGCCGATATCATGATTGACATTCTGGCCATGCGGGATATGGAAGCGGATCATGCGGAAAACGGGAAGATCGCCCTGGAGATGTTCCGGGACAGCGATCCGGGCACGTATGACGCGATCCTCATGGATCTCAGGATGCCTGTCATGGATGGCCTGGAAGCGACAGCCGCGATCCGGGCTCTGGACAGAGAGGACGCAAAAAAAGTCCCTATCATCGCCCTGACAGCCAACGCATTTGATGAAGACGTCCACAGATCCCTGCAGGCCGGGATGAATGCACACCTGTCCAAGCCTGTGGAGTCGGATCACCTGTATCAGACTCTGGAGGAACTGATTTATGAGGCGGAGGCATAGCCGGATTCTGAAAAAAGGGTGAATGGTGAACAGGAGAAAAACAGAAACGGAACGGGATGAGGCAGACGCCTCATCCCCTTTTTGCGATTTATCACGCTTGGCATGCCGCTTATCACGCTTTGATTGAAACGCCGGATTTTGTCTGATAAAATGAATCAAAGGCAGTGTGCGCTTTGGCACGAAGCCATCATTGAGGTACGTATATATATGTAGAACATACAACAAGCGGGAAGAAAAACTGACAGCTGACAGTCCTGGGAGGTAGACGATGGATGCGTTAATTTATACGCATGATAATCAGGAATACGTTACTTTGAGACGGATTCTGCAGGAGGAGGCCGGCCTTATTGATGTGTGGCGGGCAAAACCGGAAGGCTTTGGAACCGTTCCTATGAATTATGAATATGATATTATCATTGTCGGCATTGAATATGAAAAAGCAATAGCAGAAGTTTCGTATTGGGCAGGTGCATTTGACGAAAAGATACGGATTATCTGGATCAGTGGAGATAAGAGCCATGTGAAGGATGCCTTCAGATATCATTGCTGGGACTTTTTTGAACGGCCATATGATCTGAAGCTGATCAGAAAATCGATACGCGACGTGATTTCTAAATGTACAAAGAGGAATGTCTGGCTTTTTGGCGGAGGCGATGGAAGTGAACTGGAAAAGAAATGGCAGAAATAATAAACTCCGGGAGATTATGAATACGATTTACAGAAGAAAGTCATGGAACCGCGGCGTTACGGCGATTGCCGGACTGATCGTTTTTGTTACGACTTATCTTCTGATTCTCCCGGCGATCACTATGACCCGAGAGGTTACCTGCGGGAAAGAAGAGCATCTTCATACAGAGAGCTGTTATGAGACGACTTATCACAAGGCATTGATCTGCCCATATGCCTCTTTACAGGATAAGCTGATTATATTACACCGGCATGATGTGAATTGTTATGACGGCGAGGGACGCCTGATCTGCACTTTGCCGGAGAGGGAAGGGCATGTACATTCCTCTGCCTGCTATGGTTCCGACGCAGGGGTGTTTGAGTCTGAAACAGCAGAGGATGGCTTTGTTTCCGGCGCTTTTGAACCTGTGGAGTCATTTGAGCTTTTCCAGAGCGAGGATGATTTCCCTTCTGCAGTCTCGCAGGCTCCGGAGGGAACTATTTGCGGGATGACGGAGCTGACAGAGCATATCCATACGGCAGAATGCTATGATTTAGACGGAAACCTGATCTGCCCCAGACCGGAAGTGATTGCACATCAGCACGACGAACATTGTTTTGAGTTTGTTCCGGATGAAAGGATCCTTGTCTGCGGCATGGAGGAGCATATTCACAGTGAGTCCTGCTATGGAGACGCATATGAGGAAATGCCTGAGACGGATGAGGCTGCAGAGCTGTTTACCGGAGAACCCGGTCTGCCTGAGGATATGCCTGCCCGGAATGATGGTGAAACCGGGGATCTGATTATGGAGGAATCCGGTCTGCCTGAGGATATGCCTGCCCGGAATGACGGAGATGCAGAGGATCTGATTATGGAGGAATCCGGTCTGCCGGAAGAGATGCCTGCACAGAATATCGGGGAAGCCGCGGATCTGTTTTCAGGGGAGACGGAATCTGCCGGAGAACTGTCGGAGCAGAATGTCGGTGAAGGACAGGAGCTGTTTACCGGAGAAGTCTCAGACCAGGCGGATGACGCAAAGCCGGAGACCATGGAAACGGCGGATCCTTTTACGGACGGGACAACGGAATCAGAGAGAACGGATAAGATAGAAGATCTCTTTTCATCAGGAATACAGGACGATCCCGACTTGTCTGACGACGGGACGTGGGAGGTCATTTTTGATGAAAGAACGACAACGGAATGGACAACCATAGAGACCAGTACAGAGCATACCACCGCCTGGACAGAGCCGGGTACGGAACAGACCACCGCCTGGACAGAGCCAGTTACGGAACAGACTACCGCCTGGACAGAGCCAGTTACGGAACAGACCACCGCCTGGACAGAGACAGGCACAGAACAGACCACTGACCGGGAGGAAGCAGCTGACGCGGCAGAACAGACAACGGAAGTTTTGGAGTATGTCGGATCTGATTATAAGGTGCGGCTGACGTATTCATCTGCCGCAGGGATTCCCGACGGGGCAGAGCTTGAAGCGGAAGAGATCAGCCATGATTCCCGGGAGTATCATGAATATCTGGAACAGGCGAAAGCTGCATTGCGGATCGACGAAAGCACAGAACTGCCGAAGGAATACGCCCGCTTCTTTGACATCAGGATCCTCGCCAAAGGCGAAGACGGTTTCCGGGAGAAAATTGAACCCGAAGATTCCGTGCGGGTTGAGATCATTTATGACGAACCGGTCGATGTCCAGGGGGCGAATACAGCATCGGTCAGCGTGGTGCATTTTGACGAACAAAACGAAGAAACAAACGTAGAGATTCTCGCGACTGTGGACGCTGCCCAGGCGCAGAACAGCCTGGAAGGAGGAGAGACGGAACGAGCGGCGGATCCGGGAGACGGCAGACCAGATGAATTCCTGCCGGAAGCAGAGAAATCGTCAGAAGAGGGTTCGGCCGGTTTTGATATGGACAGGATTGGCGCGGAGATGGATGATGTGCCGGAAGAGACTGGCATGTCTGTCATGTTTGACGCGACAGGGTTTTCCGTGTATGGGGTAATCTATACGGTGGACTTTACCTATGAAAGCAGGACATGGAGTTTTCCGGGACAGGGAAGCTATCGCCTGACGGATGTTCTGGCTGCTCTCGGGATCGAAGGAAGTATTGACGACGCGGCACTGACCCTCTTCATGGGAGAGGACCACGCAGGCGCACTGTATCTCACGCAGGCAGACGGGGAGTATTACATCAACAGCGATGAGGCCTTCATTGACACTTACGAACTGCGTGTGACAGTTGGAGAGAAAGTCTATCTCATTCTCGTGACAGACCTTCAGTATACAACCAGTCTGAATGATGTTCTGACAGACCTCACAATCAGCGGAGCCGAATGGGATCCGGATACCCAGAGCTATACGGTCAAACCGGGAAAAACTTATACGGTTAACATGACCTTTGAAGAGGGCGAGGGAGCCGGTCAGTATCAGTTTTCCAATACAGACTGGATGACCCTGAACCTGCCTGATGGAGTTACATTTGGTGCTGTCGGCGCTAATTTTGATATCTATGTCAATGAAGCCGGCGAGAACTATACCATTCATGGAAATCAGGTTGTTACTGATAACGGAACGATCAAAATCAAACTGAATGATAATGACCCGAATTACCAGAAACTGAAAGATCTGACCACAGCGAAGTTTACAATCAGTGTTACCGGTATATTCAGCGAAACTCATCATGAATATAAAATCGATGGTCAGACGGATACACATATTAAAGTCGACGAGACTCCGGATGTCGACGTCAAGAAATCCGGCGGTGTTATTGACTGGAACAGTGATCCATACACAGCAAAGGTCAGGTATCGTCTGGAAGTGCGTTCCAACGGTAATGCAT
Organism: Blautia sp.; assembly: GCA_017475035.1. Taxonomy (GTDB): domain Bacteria; phylum Bacillota; class Clostridia; order Lachnospirales; family Lachnospiraceae; genus Blautia_A. The sequence continues at coordinate 23,202 of JAFVGK010000016.1, read as the reverse complement.
CCGGTGTAGTGATTACCGATACCATTCAGGGAACCGGACTCACTTATGATCAGAATGCCGCAGTTACGCTTGATGGACAAGCAGTAACGGACTGGAGCATTACGTCACAGTCAGCTACCGGATTCTCAATGACCACGGGTACTCTGGAAGACGGAAAGACTTATATTGTCGAATACACTGCGACACTTGATAAAAGTAAGCTGGTGGATAACGGAGACGGCTCTTACAGTGTTAACGCCAACAACAAAGTCGACTGGACCGGGGACAAAACAACGACTCACGACCTTGGTCATGTCGTAGACAAGCCCGGTATCAGCAAGAGCGGCAGATCCGGAGACCCGGTCGGGAGCGTAACGACAACCACATGGACCATCGAAGCGGACAGCGATTACGGTGAAAATAACCAACTGAATAATATCACAGACAGAATCGCCACCGATGGCGTGAATTACAGCGGTGACGGGATTCATGTCGTTGTCACAGACAGGATTACAGGAAGCACGGTTGACGAACAGAATATACCATGGAATCAAATACAATCTGGGGATGGAAAGTCCTGGACCTATGATGTTTCCGGACTGGGCGGAGGAAACCTTAATAAAAAGTATCATTATACCATAACCTATACTACGGTTTATGACACAGGATCTTCTTCGAGCGGCGTAAACATCAGAAACGACTGGGAAGATGACCGCGATAACGAAGGCACCAGTTATTCATGGGTCAACCCGAATCCGGAAAACAGGTATGGTCTGGATAAGCAGTTCAGCTCCAAGGAGAGTATTAACGGGGAGACAATCGTCACCTGGACGATCAAGGTCACTATTCCTGCTGCCGGTTTAACAGCTGCAGATGCCATCTTAACAGATGTCCTTCCCAGCACTGGTTCATATCAGGATACATATTACAGCTTTAACCCTGTAACAGATGTTGCAGGACTTTATCCAGGTGAGTCTGTTACGGCGGATTTCGAGAGTGACCCGACCAAAGTAGTATTTACATTTAAAAAAGGTGGAAATGCGGGATTATGGGCATCTACAAAAACACCTCCGGAGGCCCGTGAAATCGTGCTGACCCTGAAAACGAAATGTGACCCGGATTGGCTGAACGATACAGATGCCGAGCAGACGCATACGAATGAAGCAATTTTCCATGGTGAACACAAGTATGCGTATTATACCCCGGAGAAGCCAAGTATCAAAAAAGAAGGCTGGCGTGATGGTGAAGAAGGTGGTCTGCCGAAGTTTTCATACAGCGTCGTTGCAGGCGTTTTTTCGGAAGACCTGTTTGCTGTACCTTGCCCGTATCCGAACACGGAAACAGGGGATGACAATGATGGCAAAGGACCATATGTCATCATCAGGGACACCTTTGATGAGAACCTTGCGTATGTTGATGGGAGTGCCAGCGTATACGGCGGCAACCAGTACTGGCAAGGTACCGTGAATGCCGATGTTCATGAGGGAGTTGCTGCTACAGTCGTTAGCAATCAGATCACCTTTAAGCTCTACAAGGATTCTCTGCCGAATAATGCCGGCAATCTGTTCCAGTACTACAAAGTGGGTTACAGCCTGAAGATAAAGGACCAGGAGACCCTCGAAAGACTTCGGAATCAGGCGATCGCCGACGGTAAGGCTGTTGAGCTCGGAAATACGGTTACCGGCTTTGGCGGCCATAACACAACAGTGAGCTATGAGCCAAAAATCCTGGATAAGACACATGCAGTACTGGATGATAAACTGATCTTTACCATCACGGTCAATCAGGAAGGATTAACACTTTCCGATAATGGGGTTCTTGTGCTCACCGATGACATGGAAAACCTCAGTGTTCGCTATCAGGATATCACCATTGAGGTGGAAGGCAACAAGACCGTAGAAACCACAGATTCGGATGGAAATCCGGTTACCGCGCCGTACTTTAACATGAAAGGAAACCGGATCACCTTCTATCTTCCCGATGGAGCACCTATAACGATTACTTATCGGGCGACACCGAGAGGAGAGATAGGTGCAGACGGAAATATTCAATACAGCAACACGGTCAGACTGAATGGATTTGAAAAAACAGACTCCGGCGTTAAGACCTTCACCCCCGAGGGGGCCGGTTACGGCACGAACTACGGTGTCTATATCTACAAAGCGGACGGTCTGGTTAACAGCAACGCCCTTGCCGGAGCGGTGTTCAAACTCTATGAGGTAGATGAGGTTGATGCTGACGGCAACATTGTCAGCGGTACACCCGTAAAAACCGCAGATGGAAGCGATTATACCGTTACGACTTCGGACGGAAGAGACGGAAGCCAGAAAGGTGTAGTTCTGGTCATGGGCAACGAAGAGCTCGGCTGGAACCTGAAACCCGAAAAGCGCTATTATCTGCTGGAAGTAAAGGCCCCGGAAGGCTATGCGCTCGATAACACCAAATACAGCTTCATTATCTCGAAGGAAGGCTATGTCAATTATTCGAGCAGCCCGATTGCTGCGCCGGACGGAAGCGGAAAACTGATTCAGGCATGGACCTATCATAACGGAGACGTTATGACAGTGAAGGACTGGCGTAAAGACGGTGTTCTTACCCTTGAGAAGAGCTTTGACGGTATTGATCCGTCGACAATGGACGATGATCAGAAAGCTGCCCTCAAGTTCAAAATCTATACGGTTAAAGACGGCACGGAAACTCTGTGGCGTACGATTACCTATGACCAGTTCACCCCGATAATAAAAGAGGACGGAACAACCGGATATACCTATACCATTGGGGACCTTTCGGAAGGAACGTATAAAGTGGTCGAGCAGGTGGATGATGTGACCTGCAAGGAAACGACCTATGCGATTACAGACACGGATTCCGGAGCCGGTGCGTACAACGATTCGGATAATATGAACGAGCGGTATGCAACCATCGTGATCTCGGAAGAGGATGTAGCGAATAATACTGAGAATGGGGTCGTAATTTCGAACCGATACGAGGTTCCCTCAGAATTCAAAATCTATAAACATGCAGAGGGAGAGACGAGCCATAAACTTCCCGGTGCAGAGTTTGGCGTTTTTGCAGTTGATGAGAACTATGAACCGACAGGGGACCTGATTGCTACTTACACCACCAACAGCCGCGGACGATTCACCATCCTCCAGACAGCGGAAGGCGGGCGACCGGAATTCGAGGTGAATCGGATCTATGCGCTGAAGGAAATTGCTGCCCCGGATGGCTTCCTGCCCAATGAAGAAGTGACATACTTCTATTTCATGGGTACTGGTGCATCAGAGATATCGCCGCCGATTGATGCGCCGGAAAGCACCGTCGTGATCAAATGGAAAGAGAGCGAAGAGCAGAACATCGAGGATACGCCGAAGACGACCTATCTTGAAGCAGAAAAGATCTGGCTGAATGAGTTGCTCGAGGAAGATGAGCAAATGGAGGATTCTGTTCGCGTCCGGGTAAGGCAGATTGCGTCTTACGATCGGGAAGGTGCGGTAATCGAACCTGAACTGTCCGGGTACTATAATATCAATTCTCCCACAAAACCGGTGACCGGGGAGAGAGCTTCAGTATTCCAGATTGTGAAGGATAACGGAGTGTGGCATCTGAGCGGGGACGGAATCAGTGAAGACGGCAAACTGACCGGACTGCCCACAATGATCTTTGACAACCACATCCCCATCTACTATACCTATGAAGTAGCAGAGGAAATCCCGGCAGGCTATGTTCCAAGGTATGAATATACCACGAATCCGGATGGCGGCACTCACGCTAAGGTTACCAACAGGCCCAATAATGTGACCACTACGATACAGCTGAAAGCGCAGAAAAAGTGGGTAGATATAAACGGTGCCGACGTCACCGGCAAGATGGGGCTGGATGACGGAGTTAAAGTCGGCGTATACCGTTATCCCGGAATCATTAAAGCAGGAAAGATCTATGAACAGAATGGAACAGAGCGGGAGCCGCTGGATCAGTTCTCCATGTCTTTCGTAGATAATAACGGGAGAGGAACCATTGACAATACGCGCCTGGTTTGCCTGCCGGGTGATCGTATTGAGATTCGTATTACACCTAAGAGCTTTTTTGGGAACGCGACATTCGATACTGTGATATCTCCAGCGATCCAAACAAGCTGGGGGGCAATTGGAAGAGATCCGGAAACTACAAATATTAAAGATGAGGTGAATAAACAATATATTATCACATTTACGGCCAATTCCAGTGAATATGAGCGTGACGTGACCGTCATGAGGCTGGAAAACCTTGCTGAATACACTATTGAAGTGAAGAACCTCACGGCGGAAGGGCGCAGGCAGGTCCTGACGCAGAGTGAAGCCGCATTGCTTCGTGAAGCAGCATCGAGAGTAGAGACTCTTGAACTCAATATGCTCAACAGGTGGAGTGCAGCTTCCGGAGAATATCCGGTCGGAACTGTTGAAAGCCCGTATTCCTATTTCCTGGTCGAAGAGAACGGTGAGGGCTTCGATGCAAGCTATTCCATGGAAGGCGACGTTGTCACGGTCACCAACGTGGAAAAGAAGATCGAGGTTCAGAAGATCTGGAAAGCGGCAAACGGAGATGATATTACCGATACGTATGAAGACGGCTCCGTAACGTTTAAACTGTATCAGACGCCTTATCATAGCGAACTGGAAACAGTCTCAGTAAACTCAAGTCAGTTGACCTATGGTCGGCTCGATTGGGGTGCTAGTTTTACTAAGCCCCTCAATAATGTAACTGGTGACCTATCCGGTATAAAAAAAGGTTCAACTGTTAAAATTACGGTTACAGTTACGTGCAAAAATGAGGATAATACAAGTCAAGAAAACTCTCCGTTTGATCTTACGGGCGATTCTCGTAATATGAAGGTATCTGGCGGGACGGGAGATCCGAGTGTAGAAGGACCAACGTATAATGAGGCGATCATAACTAAATCATTCACGCTTGAAAATGTTAATGATACGATTGTACTTCAGGGCAATGTGTTCACCATGTTAAGTGTTACAAAAGATGTCGAGGTTAAAGTTGAGGTAATCGACGAACCCGAAATCGATACTACTACATCAGGAACACGTGTGGAAGTGGGCGATATCACGGTAACGAAAGACAGTGCCAGTTTTACTCCGACGGATGACTTCAAAAATATTGGCATCACAGCCAAAACAGGAAGTGAAGTATGGACTGCCGTGCTCAATAAACTTCCCGCTGCCGGTTACAATGATGCCAATGAAAAGCTTGTATACAAATACAGTGTCGAAGAAACTGCTTCCGAGGGATTTGATGTTTCTATCACAGGATCAGCGGCAGCAGGAGGCAAAATTGAAGCGGTCAACAGGCTCAAATCCGGTTCGCTGAAGGTGAAAAAAGTCGTCGAGGGCGCCGCACCTGTCGGCAAGACCTACGAGATTGCCGTGACGGATGCCGAAGGAAACCACTATGGCACTGATGGCACAAACTATGGTCAGACACTGCATTATGAAGTGTTTTCTGCCAATGATGAGAAAACCTGGACGCCCCTGACTCCCGGTACGTATACGGTATCCGAAAAGAATGCATCTGTGGAAGGATATACCTGGACGGTATCCGGAACCGGAGCCGTAAAGGTACAGCAGGACGAGACCGCAAATGCGACGGTTACCAACAGCTACTTCAAAAATGCTGAATACACTCCGAAGGTGACAAAATCCCTGAAGACGGGCGATGCAGAGGTTTCTCCATGGCCGGACGGAATCAGTTTTGATTTCTATCTGAGCTTTGTAAGCGGCAGCAATGAAGACACTGCGCTCAGCAGCACAGATGTCGTGATGACCAACCGAAGCGCAGCGGCAACGGAAACAAACAAGACAGCGGAGTTCGGTGAGATTGAGTTTAAGAAGCCTGGGGTATACATCTTCAGAATAGAAGAAGTGGAACCATCCGGAACCCACAATCACAAGAAAGACGGCATCACTTACAGCACAACCCCCGTAACATTGACGGTCACCGTTAAGGAGAAAGGCAACGAACCAGGTGTCCTGGAGGTCGTCGAGCCCTGTGAATACAGTCCTGCGGACATAACGACAGAACCAGCAGTAGCAGGCCTGATTACCAACACCCTGGACTATCCGTCTTACTCACCGAGTGTGACCAAGGTGCTGAAGAACGGCGAAACGGATGTCACAGATACAGAATGGGGTGATAAATCCTTTACATTCACTCTGGCTAACACAACAACCGGCGGTACACCCGATAGTGTTATCATGCCAGGCGTCCTGACCAGGACTGTCACGCAGAATTCTGCCAATCATAAGGAAACCTTCGATGCCATTATCTTCAAGGCCGCCGGAGATTATACCTTTACTGTGACGGAAACTGTACCGGGTGACGCGACCAATGCAGCCGGGACCAAGTACAGTGCAGCCACAGAGGAAGAAAAAGCTGCAGGTGGATTCTGGCTGAATGGTGTGACATATGACGGAGCACCAAAATCCTTTACGGTCACAGTGGCACCTGACAGTGATGGGAATCTGGCAGTGACGAAAGTTACTTTCAATGGTATTGAAGTGACTGGGGATGCTATCATCGGAAGTGGTGTGACGGTAGAAAACACGCTTGAGAAGACAGATTTTGAATTCGACAAGATCTGGCTTGCGATGACAGCTGGTCCGGCAGCGGTCTCATCTGACGATCTGCAGACATGGCCGACAGGGAAGTCTATTACCGTAAGACTATTCCGTAAGAACGGTGCTACGCAGACGGCGACAGAAGATCAGACATTTGAATTGATTTACACCATCAGCGATTCTGGTACTCCGATCAGCCCGACCAGCGGGAAAATAGATGGTCAACAACTGACTGATGCTGATAAGGCCAAGTATCAATTAACCAGGACGACAGCTGATAATATCACGACATTCAGAACAGAAAAAGTGCTGGATGTTAGGAGTACCAACTATGAATGGGTTTACTATGTAGAAGAAACAGAAGTACCGGAAGACTATAGTCAGGACGGCTACGGGACAAAGAGCACATCGGAAGCAGATGGGACAACGATTACAAAGAATCAAGGCGCAGCAATGGCAGCCTGTGGTGAAGTAATCATGAACCGTGAATCTTCCGGATATAAACTCCCCGAGACCGGCGGCCCCGGAACAAGGCTCTTCACGATCCTCGGATCGATCCTCACCCTCGGAGCAGGAGTACTGCTGTGGAGGAGACGGAGAACAATTTAACATGATGTAAAGAGAGGCTGGTCTTCAGGAAGCTGAGGATCAGCTTCTTCTTTTGAGAGTGGGTTAGTAGTGCCTAATACAAAGTGGTGCTTTTAGATTGAAATAGGTAGCCAATTGTGATATAATGTAAAAGTCCAGTATTTTGCATTTATGATAGAGGAGAATAAAAATGGCCAGAGCGAAAAAGGATGGCGTTTATCTTAATGTCCGCATAGAGACTCCAATATATAAAAAGCTTCAGGAAGTATGTGAGGAAGCAGGGCAGCTTAAGACCACCGTGGTTGAACGAGCGCTTGCTGCGTATTTTGAGGAATATGATCGGAAGCAGGAGATACTGCGGAAGCATGAGAATGACGACTAACCATCTGTTTTTTGAGGTGATAAGGAATGGCAGGAAAAACAAGTGGAAATGTGAACTTGTCTGCTGCAAAAACAGCGAAGAAGGACGAGTTTTATACACAACTGACTGATATTGAGAAGGAGATGCGCTACTACAGAAAGCATTTTAAGGACAAGACTGTGCTTTGCAATTGTGATGATCCGTTCGAGAGCAATTTCTTCAAGTACTTTGTCCTGAATTTCAACCGGCTTGGCCTGAAGAAGCTGATTGCGACTTGTTATACGGGGTCGCCGATTGCCAATAAACAGCTTTCCATATTTGATATTCTCGGAGAGTCGGAGGAGACACAGAACAAGCCATACAAAGCGGTCGTTACTACTGTTTATGACAAGACCGGCGACGGCGGCGTGGATATGCTGGATGTGGCGGAGTTGTTCAAGTCGGGAGAAAATGAGCTGACGGAACTGGAAGGGGATGGTGATTTCCGTTCCCCGGAATGCCTGGAACTTCTGGATGAAGCAGATATCGTGGTAACGAATCCTCCCTTTTCTCTGTTCCGGGAATATGTTGGCGTACTTGTCGCTCATCAAAAGAAGTTCATTATCATTGGCAATGTAAATGCCGTTAAATATAGAGAAACATTCCCTCTGATAATGATATTCTGAAAATGAACAACACCGAGACCGACGAACCCATCACGGTAAACGTCGATAAAGAGTGGTTTGACATCGAAGGAGACAAAATTGAGAATCCGGAAGGCCTGACCGCAAAAGTCCAGCTTTATCAGAAGAAGAACAATGAGGACTATGCTGCTGTCGAAACCATAACCAACGCAGATGGAACAACTTATAATGGGGAGATTACACTTCCCATAGAAGGCAGCTGGGAGTATTCATGGGAAAAACTTCCCCGTATTGACACAGACGGGAATGGCTATGCATATAAACTGGAAGAAGTTGAAGTTCCGGTGGATTATGTCTCAAGCTATACCCTGAACGAGACAGAGGATGAGAAGAGCTATCATCTGAAGAACTATCAGGTAACGGAAAGAAACGTAAATGTTTCCGTATCCAAGATCTGGCTGGGTGAAGACGGAAAAACAGAGATCGATGTCAAGGATCTTCCTGAGGATCTGGAGAATGTCCGGTTCTATCTCTACCGGGTGATCAGCCGGGCGCCCTTCACAACGGCGCCGATGTCAGGCGGAAATCTGTATACAATTGAAGGAAATCCGTATCTCGTCACCGGAGCATCCGCTGAAGACGGACTTTACAGCATTTCAAGAACACAGTTTCAAGAGGGTATCAGCTTTGAAGAGCTGCCATCCGTTCACAGGGATGATGGCGGAACCTGGTATTTCTATTCTTACTATGTGAAGGAAGTGCCTGTAGATGGCTATTCTGCCTCGGTTGATGTGACGGAAACACAGGATGAGCAGAATAATACAATCCTTCTTTCTTCCATGAAGAACAGGAAGAAGCCGGAGGAGCGGACCACAGATCTCATTGTTGAGAAAGCCTGGAAAGACAAAGAGGGCGGTGAAAAAAGCTGGCCGGACAACACAGTCGTCCAGTTCAAACTCTATCAGGTGAGCAGTACAGAACCCTTTGATGAACAGCCGACCAGCGGCGGTATTCTGTACAATGCGGCCCAGGTCAATTATAATGATCATCCGAATAAGGTTTCAGGCGAAGACGGGTTGTATCAGATGGGGCATACGTATCATGGCTCGGCGCTTTATACGGCTCAGTTCGATGATCTCCCCGAGGTGACCATTGACGCAAATGAGAAGGCTACGTACTATGCTTATTATGTCGATGAAGTAGAAGTTGCCGGTTACGAAACTGCATACAGCTATGACACTTCGGAGTCCGGGAAAGTGAAAGTCTTGATGACAAACCGCCAGGAGCCGGATTATACGCAGCTGTCCGTTGAAAAGAAATGGTTTGACGGCGATAATGAAATTACGGATGCGGACGTACTGGAAAATCTGTCGGCTACGGTTGAACTGGTAAGGTACAGAGCTGTTCCGACCGGAACAACGGTGCATTTTATAATGTATAATGGCACGGAAGACCTGGCCTCCATACTTGTCCCAAGAAATCAGGCGGGTGTTATTATAACAATTGACAGTATTGACGGAGGGGCTGATGCAAAATTCACTCAAAGTTTCTCTCCTGAGGATGAATTTTATAAAGTTTCTGGAGATTGGTGGGGCTGGATTCAGGGAGGAACAACAAGAACGATAACGATCCCTGATGTACCGGATGTATATGTTGTATTCGGTGATGGCACAGTAAATTCTATTTCTGTATCTACAACGAGCGAGGCCGGCGGCGGACCGGCAGCCATTGATCCAACCTTTGATTCTTCGTCTTATCAGGTTGAGTTGAAATGGGAGAACAGCTTTTTGCATACCTACACGAAACTGCTTACTGCCGGTGTCGGTTCTGACGGTGGTCAGACCTATATCTATAGCTACGGCGTCCGTGAGGTGTCGGCATCCGGCAGTTTTGCTTTCGACAGTTACAGTGTCGGGACAAATACGGCAGACAGCGGGGAAAGCAATCCCGGATCAGGTACGGCAGACAGCGGGGAAAGCAATCCCGGGTCAGGTACGGCAGACAGTCAGGCAAGCAATCCCGGGGCAGGTACAATCACGGTCAATAATAAGAAGAAGTCTACGGTTGATTTCGATATCCTGAAAGTCGCAGCCGGAACAACGAGTCCTCTGGAAGGAGCAGCCTTCACCATTCAGAAGATTCTGGAAACAAGTCAAACCGCCTCCGTAGTTAAAGAGGGGGAGGCGGTTGCGTCGGTTCCTGAAATAACAGGTTCCGATGGCAAGGTGAGCTTCAAGGGAATCTCCGCAGGCTGCTATGAAGTGAAGGAAACCGTGACACCGGATGGCTATATACAGACAGGTGAAGGCACCTTCTATGTCAAAGTAGATTCATCGGGACTTCACCTTCTGGAGAAAGTAATCACAGATGGTAAACTGAGTTACAGGGAAGCCACAACGGCAAAAGTCGGCGATGTGACGATCTCTACAATGGAAGGCACGGTCACATTCACAGTGGAGAATACCCCCGGCGCCGCCCTTCCTTCCACCGGCGGCCCCGGCACCAACCTGATCTACCTCATCGGCCTTACGTTCACCGCTTTTGCAGGAGCTGGGCTGGTGATGAAGAAGAGAAGGAGAAACGCAGCGTAACAAGTAAACTAATGAGCTGACGCAGATGGCGTCAGAAAAAAGATATGGCTCTATGGATGAAATATTCCATGGAGCCATACTCTTTTCTCAGTCACTTTAACACTGAGAACTGTAGAAGTACGATGCGTAGAAGTAGACAAGAGATCGTAGTCATCTTCGTGCAGATTATCACCCGTAATTCGCTTGCTATCCTGTTCACCTGACGCTAATATCACACTACCATCCAGAACAGCTGCCGGGAGGCAGGAAAATAGAACATGGCAGCGATGCCTGGAAGGGAGAGACAGACCAAAACAATGGGAGATGAGTGTAGAAAGGAGCGCATGCTTTTATGAAGCGTTATTACAATGTAACCGGAGAGGACAGGAAGCGGATGGTATCCATTATCGGTGAGGTGATCGGTGAGAAACCTTACTACCTTCGGATGCCGACCTGCGGATATAAGATCGGAGCGGTGACCGTTACGAAAGACGGAACGATGATCCGGGACGGGCGGACGAGCGAGGAGACTGTGGTTAAGATTATGGAGATACTGGCAGAAGCAGGATTTACGGCGGCGGAGAATGCCAATGTGATCACGGAAGAGGTAGAAACGCCGGAGTCTGACACGTCAGAATCTACCTCAGACGAGACAGATTGCGACCGGGCAGATGAGATAGAGGATGAACAGGATGAGCAGGACGAGAGCGAAACGGTGCAGGAAACGGATGCAGGAGAGTCAGAGAGCACGGACGGCGACACTTCCCTGACGATCTCCTTCCCGGCGGACGGATTCACAGAAGCCAACCTTGCAAATCTTCTCAAGCTGATCGCCTCCAAGGCAACGCTGATCCAGAAGAGTCTGCATGCAGACCGGCTGGAAGTAATGATCGATGACTCCCAGATTTCCTTCCCTTGGTGGGATCATGTGCAGCCCATCGACGGGCCGGAAGACTGCATGCCGATCACGATCTACACGGAATTCCTATCCGCCCTTGTCAAGATGGCGCGGGAGGCCAGGAGAGTTGAGGGTATTGAGCGGCCTACAGAGTCGGAGAAATACAGTATGCGTATCTTCCTTCTACGTCTCGGCTTCGGCGGCGCGGAAGGAAAGCGAGTGAGGCGGGAACTCTTGAAAGACTTGTCCGGGCACAGCGCATTCCGGAACCAGGCAGAAGCGGAGAAGTTTTACGCAAGACAGAAGGAGAAGAAAGGTAAGCGGTCAATGATCCAAGTCTGAAATCTCGGGCATGAAAGCCCGCTGCATCTCTTGGCTCCAAGGCAACAAATCGTCAACCGATCCATGCGGATCAGCGGTGAACCGCTCCGGCAGCACCGTGAGAAGATGATTCAGATAAGCCTCAGGGTTCAGTCCGTTCGCCTTGGCGGTTTCCAGCAGGGTGAAGATGATGACGCTGGCGTTAGCCCCCGCCTGGGTATCGCAGAACAGCCAGTTCTTCCGGCCCACAACAATGGGCCGGATTGCGTTCTCCACCTGGTTGTTGCTAATTTCAATCTCCCCATGGCTGAGGAACGTGCAAAGATACTCCTTCTGGTTGAGGGAGTAGACTATCGCTTTCTTCAACTTGCCTGCCGGCTTGAAGATCGTTTGCAGCCAGGCGTAGTATTCGTTGACAATGGGTCTGGAAAGAAGCTGGCGCTGCTCGAGACGTTCCTTGTCTGTCAGCTTTTCCAGCCTCTGTTCCACTTCAAAGAGCCGGCTGCAGTATTCCAATCCTTTCGCCGCCAGGGCGTTCTCTTTGTTTGCGCCCTGTGGCATGGCTTCTACCCATTTTCGCCGGGCGTGCGCCCAGCAGCCTGCCCGAGTGGCAGCGCTCAGAATTCCATAGCCGCTGTAGCCATCTGAGACCACCACGCCGGTGTACCCTCCGAGCACGCTCTCAGCACACGCGCCTTTGCGGCTCTGCTCATAGCGGAAGTATCGGATCTGCCGCTCCGCCCGTTTGGAGGAGGCATACGCCCAGATGCGGGATTCCGCCGTGGCGTCCCGGCCGGGCTCCTTGTTGACCTGCACCACCGTCTCATCCGCATGGATCGCCGCCTGTTTGAGCAGTTCCCGGAGGAATGCGTCACTGAAGGGCTTCAGATAGGTTTCTGCCGTTTGAATGACCCAGTTCGCTATCGTGTTACGCTTAAGCTCAACACCCATCCGCTTCCACATCTGCTCCTGCCGAAACAGCGGCAGCGCGTCCGCGTACTTCTTCACGATGATGTCCGTGACGACGGACGCCGAAGCGTAACTCCCCGGCAGCAGCGGCGCCGGTACATGGGGCCGCCGGATATCGGCTTTCCCTGTCTCTGCTTCCGCCCTGGGATCTGCGTAGACCCTGCAGCGATAGACCCGTTTGTATACCCGGCTCGGTTCCCGAACTAACTCTGTTCGCACCTCATCCGTTCCGATACACTTTAATGGCCGGCCATCCGCTGTGAACTTCTCCCGTTCCGGTAGGTCCACCAGAACCTCTTCCTCCGGTATGTTCGCGCAGAGCTCTTCCATGGTGCGCTTCGGCTTCCGCGTATGCGCTGACACCGATATCGCTTTCTTCTCTGCGGCAGAACTACCTTCCGGAGCCTTCTCCGTGATCCCGTCCCCGGCTTGCTCGAACATGCTCAGCTGTCCGTCGTTGAGGATATACGTCCGCTTCTCACCGCTCTGCCCGAAGCGCGCCCGGTTCTGATTCAGGATGATCTGATTCTTCTCCTCCAGCAGAGCGGTGAGCCGGTCCACCGTGGCCTGCAGCGTGGACAGCTGCTCTACGAGTGCGTCAAATGCCGCTTTCGGCACCATCTCCTGATCCACGCTGCTCACCGCCCTCCTGCACGATCTTATACCTATATAATTCGACAGCGCGGCGGAATTTCCTTTTGGTTTTTCGCCTTTTCAGAAGATTAACATACGCCCCTCAACACACTGTGCACGGTCTTCCCGGCTCGAATGCCTTCTTCTGCACGATGGACAGCCCCTCCATGAGCCACCGAAATTCCTGCTTCGTCAGTTTCTTCAGTTCCTGTTCATTTCGCGGCCATTGGAATTGTTTCTCTGCCAGTCGCTTGTACAAAAGCACATATCCCGTGCCATCCCAGTACAGCGCCTTGATCCGGTCTGCCCGCCGACCACAGAACAGGTAGATAGACGTCTCATCCATCTTCTGCCCAAACTGCAGCTCAACCATAGCCACCAGCCCGTCGATCTGCTTACGCATATCCGTGTACCCGCATTATGTTTATATTTGGATAATGCGGGTTATCCTCATAGAATTATTATCCTCATCTTCCCCAAAATCATCAATGTTTTGTATGCTTATTTACAAGAAAAGATGAGGATAACGTATTAATCGTTAACGAATGCCACAAAGTTTTGCTAATTCATCTTCATTATCCAACCAGAGCGGGCTTTCATTCGGCAGCGTTGATTCTTCATTCTCCATAGCTTTCCTCATCATCTCGACCGAAGGAGAAGCATAGATCCGAGTGGTTTCAATTGATGCGTGGCCAAGTATCCTTGAAACCAATTCAATTTCAACACCATCATGATAAAGGTTACATGCCCTGGTTCGGCGGAACATATGCGGGTAGATCTTATCAGGAAGGCCTGGATGCTCTTCTCTTATTTCAGCGGCATACTTATTGATGATCCTGGCGACATTTCCTGGAGACATTCTATCTGTTCTGCCATTGATAACCGTATAGAAAAGCGGCATGTCTTTATTACTGCAGGAATGATACAGTTTCAAATAAGCACGCAGATGCCCTGCTGTTTTTTCAGTTATCGTTACAATTCTTTCTTTATCCCCTTTTCCGCGGATGCGGATATATGTTGGCGATGAAGAAAAGTTGATTGATGAAACATCCATCGCAAGTAGCTCTGACACACGGATTGCCGAATCATAAAGAAGTATCATGATCGTTCTGTCACGTGTTCCGATTTTGTTGTTCGGCGGGGCGGAAAGCAGCGCATTGAAATCATCTTCTTGAATGATTTCACGGCAGACCTTGGGTTCCCTGATGCGTGGTATCTTCGAGGCCATCAAAGCGATTGACTGCAGTGAGATATCGCCATCAGCGACATACCATAGATAGGATTTTATTGCCGCCATCCTGTTATTGCATGAAGAAGCCTTATGGTTTTCTTTCAAGTATACAAGATACTCCAGAAGCAGATCACGGGTACAGTCTTCAAACTTGAAGCTTCTGATCGATATACCGCGCTCTGCATAAAGATATCTTCTGAATACTGTCAGCGCATCTGTGTATGTTTTGATAGTTTTATCGCTTTTTGAAGCCTGCTTTGGCAGGTATATATTCAGGTAATCGTTAGTCTTTGAAAAGAATAGTGTTTTATTCAGGGATGCTGTCTTCATAGGCTTTCACCTCCGGGATGATCATTTCCGACTTGCGGTCTTTGCTTTGCACGATCCTGAATGCAGTATCAACCTGGTGATAATAATAAAACGTGTCCTGCACACTTGCGTGCCCGAGATATTTGCTAAGATATGGAAGCATGGAATGTAATGGGATCCCCTGTTCCATCCATGTATTCATACGCTTGACAACAAATGTATGCCTCAAACTATGAACCGTAGGTTTATCCGGACAGGTTGACGCAAATGCAGTGGCATTCCACGCTTCGTTGAAACGTTTGTCAATAAGGCCGACCGACAAGAGGTTTTCCATCTCTCTGGCCGGGAAAAACCATGTGGACCAGTCACTGAATTCCTCCCGCAAGCGTTCTGTATACCGGATCAACAGCAAACGCTTATGAGAAGCTTTTCATAAGTATACGATTATGGTTGACTGGGACAATGGTTCTGGTTTGAACGTCACGGACATCGACCGTGTGCATAAAATAGCCACGGCGGATGAGGCTGTGGTTACGCTCAACTGGTATGGCGCCCACCAGCGAGAAACTGACGGCCGGTGCCCACGGTGCGGCGAGATCATGCTTGGCCCGACAACCCGCCATGCGCTAAGCCGTTACGCGCAGGTGTATGTGTGCGACCGCTGTGGTATGGAAGAGAGCCTGGAAAAGGCCGGAATCACAGAAGCCAAGCCCCTGACGGAGTGGTGCGCCATTAAGATACCGTCCGTCGGCGGCGGAGCATGGAGGAGATAAATGTTCATAATTAATTTGCCGCGAGCAATTGAAAACAGGACTGATTTGTGGTACTATTTAACTGGAAGAACAGGTGGAAAAGGAGGCGTTGTTTATGGCAGTGGACAACACGCAATATAAAGACAGACTGTTCATCTTTCTCTTCGGCTCAGAAGAAAACAAAGCGTGGACACTGAGCCTTTACAACGCTGTCAATGGTTCCAACTACACCAACCCGGATGCGATACAGATCACGACGATCAAAGAGGTCATGTACCTTGGCATGCACAATGACGTTTCTTTTCTGATTGCCGAGGATATGGCGCTGTATGAGCAGCAGTCCACGTACAATCCCAATATGCCGCTGCGACTGCTTCAATACGCTGGGAATCTGTACGAGAAGTATGTGAAGGAAAACAAGCTGAACAAGTATGGCAGCGAACTGCTGCGTCTGCCTGTGCCCAAGCTGGTCGTGTTCTATAACGGAACGATAGATCAGCCGGATGAGAAGACCCTCAGGCTGAGTGAATCCTTTCCGGAGGACGCGGACGCGGATATCGAAGTCAAAGTCCGTATGCTGAATGTAAATGTGGGCAGGAATAAAGAACTGCTTGATGCGTGCAAGCCGTTGGGTGAGTATTCCTGGCTGGTGGATGAAGTGCGCAGGAACAATACGACCAAAGATGAAGAAGGCATGAGCAGTGCAATTGACAAGGCAATTTCCGCAATGCCGGATGATTATGTGATAAAACCATTCCTTGAAGCGCATAGAGCGGAGGTGAAGGGTATGCTGCTGACGGAGTATAACGAAGCTGAGCAGATGGAACTGTTCAAAGAGGACGGACGAAGAGAAGGTCGTGCTGAGGGTGAAGGCCTGATGGCACGGTTGATGAATGTCCTTTTTGAAAAAGGATTAATCAAGGAAGCACAGAAGGCAGCTGGCGATGAATCATATCGCAAGGAAATGTATAGGCAGTATAACATTGTCTGAACCTCTGGGGCACAAAGCGGAGGTGAAGGGTATGCTGCTGACGGAGTATAACGAAGCGGAGCAGATGGAACTGTTCAAAGAGGGCGGACGGAGAGAAGGCATCATCGAAACCCTGATTTCTCTTGTCAAGAAAGGTCTTCTAACCATCAAGGACGCCGCAGATCAAGCAGGCATCACAGAAACTGCTTTCGAGCAGAAGATGGCGGCAAAGTAAAAGAGAATACAGATCGAACAATCAGGCCTTCCGGCTAATAACCGGAGGGCTTTTTCTATGCCCGTTTGCCCTTGCTTCACCGTTTCAACGCTCGGAAATGAGCGCTTTTTCTTTGTCACAATCCAACAATTATTTGCCCCAGACAGCCCCGATTTTTCTCCGTTTTATAGCCCCAGATTCTTTCTCTACTTATCTATATAGGCGTTGCTAATCAGCCCAGGTAGAGGTAACATGGCACTACCCTGAGGAGGACGCGACAGCCTTCTTCCCAGAGGAATGACGGAAGTCAGATTAAAAAGGAAGTGAGAACACATGCAGAGCACGGCCCTACAGTTCAGCCTGCCCACATTTGATGAACTGAGAACGACAGCGGCAAGACCTCGCCATATTGGTGTGGGAAAGCCCCGTACCATGAACGTCATCGCGGCGGTTTCGGCGCTGAACCTGTTGAAGGTGGCTGCCTACTGCCGTGTTTCCACCGATCATGACGATCAGCAGGAATCCATAACCATCCAGCAGGAGCACTGGAAAACCTTCGCCGCACAGCATCCGGAGTGGGACTTTGTCGGCGTCTACGTGGACATTGTTTCTGGAACGAAGAAGGAAAAGCGCCCGGAGCTTCAGCGCCTTCTCACAGACTGTGCCGAAGGCCGCGTGGGCCTTGTCCTGACAAAATCGGTCTCGCGGTTCGCCCGCAATACCACGGACCTGCTGGAGATGGTTCGGAGCCTGGCGGGCATCGCGGAGGAACTGAACAGCCGCGGCATTCCGACAAAACGAGCCGGGCAGGTTTGGAAGGGGAAGGAGATCGCTACGATCTGGAATGGAGGGCGGATCAGCAAGATTCTGAGCAATCTGTCCTACACCGGCGAACAGGTGCTCCAGAAATGCTTCACCGACGATAACTTCCAAATGTGCCGCAACAGGGGCCAGTACCCACAGTATCATCTGGAAGAGCATCATCCAGCCATTATTGATAAGGCTACTTTCAACACAGTACAAGAAATGCTGGCACAGAACAAACCTTCAACGCCACCGGCTCCCAAACAGTACACAGCCCTCTCCGGCATGATGACATGTGGGTGCTGTGGAACGAAGCTGACACGGAACGTCAACAGAGTCGGCAACGTCTACTGGGTGTGCAGCCGGCGTCGGAAGAAGGCAAAAAACTGTGAGATACCATCCATCAGCGAGGAGGCGTTTCAATCGGACTTCATGTCCTTGCTGGAACGACTGAAAACGGATGACAGCCCTGTGTCCGATTACCTCAGCTCTCTCAACCAATCCTTCCATGCAGCGCCAGGGGTTGCAATGTTGGAAAATCGCATTGAAGAGATCGATCATGAGTCGGACGCCATAAAGCACACGCGCTGCAGGGTGACTTCATCCGATTTCTTCTCCCGTCTCAATGCACTGAGCGCTGAGCGGGAAGCACTCCAGAATGAACTGGACACGATGAAAGACAACAGAATCGAAATGACAGAAGAACTGCTTAAGCTGATCCACGGCTCAAGCGGTTCTTTTGGTTTTATCTTCCCAATGATCACAGAGGGCGTGACGGTGCATGCGAGGGGCGTGTACACGATCCACTTTCGCTGTGGACTGGAAATCGAATTCAATGCCGCTGAAAACACTCCTCCCAGTGATGGCGGAACGGCGGCATAATAAGAACTGGAGGTAAATGAATGCAGGTAAGAACGATTACAAACCAGAAGATGAGAAACCGCCGGCCCCACCTTACCATCAGCGCACCTGCGGAACCGGAGCGCATCCGTGTGGCGGCCTACTGCCGCGTTTCCACGGATCATGAAGACCAGGAGACGTCCTTTGAGGCCCAGCAAACGCATTTCAACACACTGATCAGCAACAATCCCACCTGGGAGATGGTGGGCATCTACGCTGATGAGGAATCCGGCACCCGTGCACTCAAGCGGGAAAACTTCATGCGCATGATCGCCGACTGCGAAGCCGGGGCCATCGATATGGTGCTGACCAAGAGCATATCGCGGTTCGCCCGCAACACACTGGACTGTCTGCAGTACATCCGCAAGCTGAAGAGTATGAACATTCCCATTTTTTTCACCAAGGAGAACATTAACACCATGGATGCGGGTGGGGAGGTTTTGATCACCATCATGGCCAGCATCGCACAGCAGGAATCAGCCTCCATCAGTCAGAACGTCCAGATCGGAGTGCGGTATCATTACCAGGAGGGGAAGGTGTGCAGTGGAGTCCACCGGCTCCTTGGTTACAACCGAACACCCGACGGTTCCCTGAAAATTGTACCAGAGGAGGCTGCCATTGTACAGCGCATTTTCCGTGACTACCTCGACGGTTACTCGACAAAACACATCGCGGAGCGGCTTAAGGCCGAAGGTGTCAACGGAGACAAAACGACGGTGGGCGGCACAGTTTTCAAGCGAAACTGGAACTACCAGGGGATTGAGTACCTGCTACAAAATGAGAAATTCTCAGGCGATCTGCTTCTGCAGAAGTACTATACCGTGGATTTTCTTACGAAAAAGGTTGCGCCGAACTACGGACAACTCCCGCAGTACTTTGTAGAAAACAGCCACGATCCTGTGATTCCGAAGGAGATTTTTCAGCAGGTGCAGGCGGAGATGGCAAGGCGGCGGAGACACTGGCGGGAATTCAAATATGTGCACAAGAGTCCGCTGTCGAACCGGGTTATCTGTGGAAAGTGTGGCCTGTCCTACAGACCCGTCGGGCCGACATGGCGATGCGACGCGAAGCTGAACAAAGCGCGGCATCCCAACATCGAGTGCGACAATGAATCCATTCGGGACGAGACGCTGAGGCAGGCCATTGCGGATGCCTTCAACGCGCTGCCGGAAAAAAGAGAGGAATTGATCCGGCTTGAGGAGCGCGTCCGTTGGGGCGGGCTGGACAAGGCAGACGATGTGCTCAACCGGATCGAAGCGGAGATGGAGAATCTTTCCTCTGCTGCCTCGGATGATGGTTCTGTGAATACCGGAAGCGCCCCTGTGAACACAGAAGCCGAGGAGCAGTTGGACGCGCTGCGCAGCGCATGGGCAACTGCTTCTGAACAACGAGCAATCTACGCGGACAAACTGCTGCACATCAGGAACCTGCAGGACAGGATCACGGCGATGACGACGGGCAGCGCAGAGCGGCCTTACCGTGAGAGCCCAAATGGCCGGTGCGATAAGCCGGATTTGTTCTTCCGCCTCACAAGGCCTGATTACCCACAAGGGAAGGTGGTGGCATGTACTGATGATGACGTGATCCGCTTCGTGGAAAAGGTGGAGATTGGAGAGAAAACGGTCACGGTGATCTTCAAGGCCGGCGTCAGAGTGGAACTGGAGAGAGGGAAGTGAACAACGGCATAGTAAACTCAAACCATACGGCACGGGATTTCTGGGGAGCAATATCCCTGGTGATCCTGTGCCGCGCTTTTTTTTGTTTTTACGGACCTTTACCTCTTCCCCTCTGTGATAACAGTAGTATGCCGATTTCCAGGAAAGGGTACCCTTTTTTTTTACATTTCCGAACTCAAAACAGAATGTAAAATGTGTTAAAATATCCCTGTAATGAGCACTCTGTTAGAGCCAGGCGATATGAACCACTCAGAGCCAGGCGATTTTAACCAATTTAAGCCAAACGATTTTAGCCAATTAAAAAGTCATTACCCAAAATGTCGAAGGTACCTTTATACTGATGTATGCCATTGCATCAGAGAAAAGGAGGTACCATGTACAACAAAGACATTGCAGGTAATGACCTGCAAACTATTATAACACAAGCAATAGAAGATATGAAGCATGAGATGGGTGAGTCTTTTGATCCGGCTTCTGTCAATCTTGCCGAACTGGAAAGGCGCACAGGTATTTCCAGGGGAAAACTCCGCGGGCTGCAGAAAAACGGCTTCTGCGTCAAGGCTCACGGGAACGCAGGAAAAAAAGCGGTCACTCACATCATGGATGGTTTCACGGGCGTTATTGACAACCTACTCAGAAATAACGTCACTAATTCCGTGGTATGCTTTGAAAGACTCCAGGAAGCGGGTTTCACGGGGAGCCTGTCAACAGTAAAAAAATACATACAGAACCATTCGGATCTCATCCCGCCCAAAAGGCAGGCCGTGGATTCGCAAGGCAACCGTGGCCGCAGATATAGCACAGGTCCAGGGGAATCGTACCAGATGGACTGGGGGTTCATTACCACCGATGACGGTTGTAGGAATGAATCGAGGCTTGCCTGTTTTGCCATGGTCTGCCACCACTGCGGCTACTTTTATATAGAATTCTTCCCCAACGCGCGCCAGGAGAATCTTTTTATAGGGATGGTACACGCTTTTGAGGAAATGGGGATCCCAAATCATGTTCTTACCGACAACATGAAGAGCGTTGTGACCCGCCGGGACGACTTTGGGCATCCTATATGGCATCCGGACTATGCATCCTTCATGAAAACGGTAGGTTTCAGCACGAAGCTTTGCAAACCGAGACATCCTTTTACTAAAGGGGCCGTAGAACGCCTGGTGCAGTATGTGAAGGGGAATTTTCTGCCTGGGCGGGTTTTCAGTACGATTACCAGCCTCAACTATGAGGCGAAAAGGTGGTGCTACCAGCACAACAACCGCTACCATAAGGCGACAGACTGTGTTCCGTCACAAATCCATCAGGGTAGCTGTCTTGATGTTGCCCGGCCTTTTTCCGTCACACAGGAGATCCGGTTCTACCTTTGTCCGGAGCGTTCCATTTCGTTCGACGGGTTCGTGAATTACGAGGGCCGCAGGTTCGGAGTCCCCTATACATATACCGGCCGTACGTGCCGTGTCATGAGGGAGGATTTCACCCTTTATATCTATTCGGCGGACCTCTCACAGGAACTTACCCAGCATAACGTCACCTGGTCGCGGAAAGACAGCTTCTGTGAAAACCAATTCAGCCCGGATCAGCCCGAGGAATTTCCAACAGCCGTCATTACTTCCCACATGAAGGTCGCTCCGTCAGCGGATTACGACTATAGGTTCAGCCAGTTCAATTTCGATAAGGAGGTGGGTTGCTAATGGGGCTCTATGAGAAAATACAAGAGGATGCTGACATGGTTGGGATCGATCTTCCCACGGAAGAGCTCGCCGCCTTGATGCAGGAAAACAACGCATCGGAGGAAACGATTGTAGCTGTTGCAAAGGTTTTTGAACATCTCCGTAAGAAAAAATGGGACGCGACGGTCAGCATGTATCTCAAGACAAGCCGTCTTCCGCTTAAAAACCCCAAAACATTCGACAACTTTGATTTTAACCAGCTCCACGGCAAAGATGTCGACGTGCTTAAAAACCTCAAGACGCTGTCACCTTTATATTCGCATAACAACATTGCTTTTATAGGACCGCCCGGAATAGGCAAAACCCATTTGGCGCAGGCTTATGGGACGGAGTGCTGCCACAGGGGACACAAAGCATATTTCCTGACATTTACGGAACTGAACCAGAAACTCACGGATGCACGCCGCGCGGATCGGGTAGGTTCTGCCGTGAATGGCATGGTGAAACCGGCCTGCCTGATTATTGATGAAGTCGGACAGTGCGTGATGGATCGTGATAATACACGCATTTTTTTCGATGTGGTGAACAGGCGGTACAACAAGGAAGGTCCAGGATCCATCATATTTACAAGCAATGTTCAGCCAGAGCAGTGGTCCGGATTCTTCAGTGATGACCATTCCCTTCTCTGCTCTTTGGACAGGCTTTTTGATACTGCATTGGTGTGTACGATTAAGGGCAAAAGCTATCGTGGCAAAGGCCGTTTAACGCTTGCTGTTGAAGCAGCCGGAAAATAAATATACAAGAACCAGTAAATAAGATTTTTTCTGATGCAGTGGTTCGTATGATCCGCGCAACATGGACAGATGCCCTGTTTTGGACGAACGCGGTCGTTTACTGTATGCGGTCTGACCAAAGACAATACATTACATGGCTAGAAGCAGGCCAGGAGCATGCAAGCAAACAATAGGAAGTAGAGGCTGGTCACCGCAGACATAGCGTGGGTGCGAAAAGCCCTGTTCATAGCGCCTTTGGAATCTGCTCGAAGTCATAGGACAAACGGGCTGTGTTTGTCGAAGTGCACGCAATTGGTGACGCAGCGCTGACAAAGATACAGCGTGTTATCGGA
>JAFVGK010000063.1 GCA_017475035.1 Blautia sp. | reverse complement strand
CGTGGGCGCCTAAAGGATCTGAACCTAAGGTCATGTCAAAACCCGGCAAGAACAGTATCGCATATAGTGGTTTTGTAATTCCAGAAACAGGTGAACTGTTTGTTATGAAGCCAGGGTGGTTTAACTACGAGACAGTAATTCAATCCTTCAGGGATTTTATAAAGTCAAAGCCGCTCGAAGAAGGAAAGAAATACTGTATCGTCCTCGATAATGCACCGTGGCATAAAAAAGCAATCCGCTTAATATGGGGTGAAGAACAACCTGAATATATTGATATTCGGGACGCTATGACTTACTTATCCTTGCCTCCCTATTCTCCGGATTTGAATCCCATTGAGCAAGTGTGGCGGATTACTCGCAGAGAGAAAACTCACAACAGATACTTTGGTAGCTTGCCTAAAATCATCAGCGTGCTGGATGATTATTTCAATGGTTTTTCTATGCCTAACGACCAGCTTCGTAAGCTATGTGGATTTAATTGCTTTCAAGCGGCTTAATGTTGTAACATTACGCTGAAATTAAATTCGTTTACTATAAGTATCTATGTACTTTTTACTCTCAAGAAATTCTACAGTCCTCTCTAAAAAAGAATCAGAGCCGCCGAATCTATCCTTCAGCGGCTCAAAAGATTTGTCAGAGAAGCAGCTCCACTGACACCACTTTGACACCTTATTTCAGTGTTTCTCGAACAGGAACCTCTCAGGCAGGTTTACGCCGAAATCCCTGGCCAGATGTCTGAACTCATCGGGCCGGATGGTCTGTCTCTTCTCATAGGTCATGGAGCGTACCTTGACCAGGATCTCCGCGGACTTTTCAACAGTGTGCATGAGGCCGAATGTGACGTCGAAGTCCTCGCCGGAGCAGAACATACCGTGATGTGCCCAGATTGCCACGTCATACTTCTTCATGAGCTCTGAGGTTGCGACCGCGATGTCGCGTCCGCCGGGAACCATCCACGGTACAACACCGATCCCGGAAGGGAATACAACGGGGCACTCGGTAGCCATCTCCCACAGCTCGCGTGTGAAAGCTTCGTCTGTCAGAGGAAGAACGAAAGTCAGCGCGATCGTGTTGGCGGGATGCGCGTGATAAATGACGCGGTGTGCACCGTTTGTGGCGATCACCTTTACTTCGTGGTTCATCAGGTGAGACGGGAGCTCGGAAGTGGGACGTCCGCCGTTCACAAGACCCCAGCAGATACGGTAATTCTCACCCTTGTCATCCAGCTCGATGATGCAGAAGGAATCTTCGGGCTTGATCATGACGTTGCGGAAGTACTTGCCGGAACCGGTCACCAGGAAATACTCTTTCGCCAGCTTCGGAACTACTGTGCCGATCGGCTTCCACTCGCCGTGAGTAAGCTCTTCACGCACAGATTCAATCTCTTCTTTTTTGATGCGGTAGGAAAGGTTGCCGCCGTTTCTCTCGTGCCAGCCCTGCTGCCAGCCGTCGTCAGCCATTCTCATAAAACCTTTTACAAATTCAGCGTCTAATACTCTCATGATATTTTGCCCCTTTCCTATTATCTTGTGATGATGTCTACCGGTACGTCGAAGATCTTCGCGACTTTCAAAATAGTGTCAATATGTCTGCCGATGGCCGCCGCCATGTGGTGAGTCGGACCCGCTTCGCTCCAGCGGTTGCAGAACTCTCTCGCGCCGCATGAGAAACGTGTGCGCATGTTCGTGTCGCCGAATGTGAAGATCGGTCCCTCTTCGTTGACACCTTCAGCCACGACGAACTTGAAGTGTCCGTCTCCGTCCTGGGTAATGCCAAGGTAGGTAATATCTCCTGCCGGAGGATAGAACTGTGTGAGGTAGCCGCCGCCTGTCTTTCCGTGGAAGACATCCACGATCTTCATGGTGGGCTTCTTCGCGACTGAGATCGCCGCGTCGCCGGACCCGCTGTGTCCGATGATGCAGATGTCCTCGTTGAAGTCAATGGAGTACATCTCGGAGAGCTGGCCGGTTCCGGAGATGGTCTTGAGGATGGACATAGCCATCGCAACCTTGATGTCGCCCTCTACTGCGCATGCTGTTCCCTGCTTGATCAGCATGGAAAAAGCCGGGATCAGCATGCTGTCGAGCTTGCCCGCAACGCCCTGCGCGAATCCGTCATAGTGAGAAGCGATAAGGCCGAGCTGCTCGTCCCTGACCCACTGTTCAAAAGCGACCACGTATCTGGCCATATCCCATACTTTCTCGATGGTTCCGCCGCCTTCGATCTCGAAGGTGTCCAGGATGTCCTGTGCCTTGGCGCGGATCGTGTCTTCATCGGTGATGTTGTCAGCGATAGCCCACATCTTCTCCCAGTCGAACTGCTTGGTGTAGACCCACATCCTGTGATAGAGGTTGGTCTCGTCGATGTACAGATCCATCATGCCGGGATAAGGTCTTCCGATCTGGGCCAGGTTTGTATCGCGGAATCTCCTGCGTACCTGCGCAGCGCGGCACCACTCATCGATCTCTTTTCTGACATAGGGATCACCGCCTTCGACAACGCCTGTGATCACAGCATGTCTCTTGCCTGCGCGCTCAAGATCTGCAACCATCTCGCCGACAGCGCCGCACGCGTACAGCTCGCCGAGCCATGTGGCTGTATCTGTATTGGCGTAATCCGGAGCCTTGAGCTTCTGAACGTTCACCAGAACGACCGGTACATTGACGTCGCGGACAGCGGGAAGCATATTATAGGAAGTTGCGTATGTGAGAAGCTGGCAGATCACCAGGTCGACGTCCGCCGCGCGGAACCTGTCGCCTGCTGTCTGGGACAGCTCTTTGGTCGTGCAGATTCCGCCGTCGATAATCTCTACTGTGTCCGGAAGAGTCTTCTTAAACGCGTCGTACTGCGCCTCGAATTCAGGCACGAGTGACGGGAACTGCGGCAGATAAGCGCCGAGCGCGATGGAGAAAACGCCGATTCTTGCTTTCGTATTCACTAACATCTGATTACCCTCCTGTATTTGTTATCCTTTAATCTCTTTTATATCAAAACTCACGCGGATAGCGTCTCTCGCCGCCTGCAGATCTTTAAACTCTCCTGCCGCGATAAACTGTACGATCAGATTTCCTATAGCTGTACCCTCGACCGGTCCCGCGTACACGGGGAGTCCTATGGCCTTCGCCGTCATCTCATTGAGGTACATATCCTGGCAGCCGCCGCCCACGATGTTGATACTGGTGTAAAGCCTGCCGGTCAGCTTGCACAGATTTAAGATTGCCTCCTTGTAGCAGCGGGAAAGGCTCAGGTACACGCACTGCATGATCTCACCCACTGTCTCGGGAACCTGCTGGCCGCTGATCCTGCAGTATTCCTTGATCGCGTCGATCATGCTCTCGGGAGCCAGGAATCGGTCGTCATTTGCATCGACGATCGAACGGAAATCGGCAGCTCCTCTTGCCGCTTCAATCAGGTCCGAAAAGCTCCACTGCTTTCCGTCCGCGTATTTGCTCGTTCGGCCCGCTACATATGCGACGCCGTTCAATTCGCGGCGGATGGACTGGATCATCCACAGGCCCATGATGTTCTTTAGATAGCGAAAGCGGTACCACGCGCCTCCCTCATTTGTGAAGTTCTCTTTCCAGGAGTCCTCTGTGCAAATGGGATCTGGATTTTCAACACCCAGAAGCGACCATGTGCCGCTGGAGAGATAGACTGCCTTGTCGTCTCTTGCGGGAACTGCCAGGAAAGCGGAGCCCGTATCGTGGGTCGCCGGAAGGATCACTGTCGCGTCAAATCCGACATCCTTCTGTATCTCTTCCGTCAGATTTCCGACGACTGTACCAGGCATGGACAGTTCGCCGAAGAGCCTTCTCGGAAGTCCCAGCATTTCGATGAGTTCGTAGTCCCAGGTTTTCTCTGCCGCGTAGACCAGGTTCGTGCTGGTCGCGTTTGTGTATTCCTGCTTCATTACGCCGGTGAGTTTATAGTCAAAATAGTCCGGAATCATCAGCATTGTCTGCGCCCGCTCAAGCTGCTCGGGATGTTCCTCTTTGAGAGCCATGAGCTGGTAGATCGTGTTGAAAAGCTGCTTCTGGATTCCGGTACGCGCGTAGAGCTCTACGGCGGGAAGGACTCTGTCTACAAACTTGTCGGCGTCTTTGGTGCGGCCGTCCCTGTAAGCGACTGCATCGCCGACGGTGTTTCCAGTCTTGTCGATCAGGACGAAATCCACGGCCCAGGTGTCTATACCAATGGTCTGCGGTATTTTGCCGGCGTCTCTGCAGGCCTTAAGACCGCCCAGAATTCCGTTCCAAAGGTTGTCCATATCCCAGCAGTCATGCCCGTTTGTGTGCACCTGCTTGTTGTCAAATCGGTACATCTCTTCCAGAACGATCCTGCCATCCTCTACATGGCCGAGAATGTGGCGTCCGCTGGATGCTCCTATATCTATAGCGAGATAATAGTCTGGCATTTCGTGTTACCCCCGGATTACTTTTTCCTGATTTCTTTATCTGAGCATAATTCTACTTAAGCGACTGCAGATTTTTAAGGTCGTAATATAAAAAATATAGGGACCTTATTTGCAGATCGTTTATCACAATGCAGGTAGTCTGTGCTATACTCTTAAGAAAACAATAACAGATACAGATTACGGCAGCGGGGAAAGGAGATTTGATGAGACAGGATATCCTGGACCGGTTAACGGTCATTACAGAAGAAGAGCAGGAAATACTGGACGGTCAGAAAAGCGTCCGGAAAGATCGGTATACCTTACAGAAGGACTTCATCATAGACAGCAGCAGACTGCTGCGCAAGGGACAACTGATCATGATCCGGCCGCATACCCGATTTATCCATTTTCCGAAACACCGCCACAATTATGTGGAAATGGTCTATATGTGTACCGGCACGACTTCGCACATCATCAACGGAACAAAAAAGATCACACTGGGAGAAGGCGACCTTTTGTTCCTGAACCAACACGCAACGCAGGAGATCCTTCCTGCAAGTGAACACGATATTGCGGTGAATTTCATCATTCTCCCCGAGTTTTTCGACCGGACTTTTCCGATGATGGAACGCGAAAATATCCTGCGGGATTTCCTGGTATCCTCTCTCTCACAAAATTCTGCACTTACCAGCTACCTGCATTTTCGGGCAAAAGAGATCGTCCCTGTCCAGAATCTGATTGAAAACATGATCTGGACACTGCTCTCCAATCAGAAAGGAATCAACACGCTCACCCAAATGACTATGGGCCTGATCTTTATGAATCTGTCAGCATTTGCAGATACCATCAATCAGGATGAACCGGATCAGTATGAGCAGAATATCATCTTCTCAGTTTTGAAATATATAGAAACGCACTACAAAGACGGTACGCTCTCAGAGATCAGTGCAGAATTAAAACAGCCGACCTATTATATCAGCCGGATGCTTAAAAAGCATACTGATAATAATTTCAAAGGTCTGCTGAAGCAGAGAAAACTCCAGCAGGCACAATGGCTGCTGGCCAACACATCTCTGCCGGTGGAAGACATCATATGTGCTGTCGGTTATGACAACAGCAGCTATTTCTACCGGAAATTCAGAGAAAAATACGGAGTATCACCCAAAGAATACCGCAGTCTGGACCTTTCCAGGCCATAATAGGACAAAGCGTGGCTCCAATGTCCTCATCCCAGCTGATACCTCTCCTCACTATTTGTTTCTGTAGGATCTCTGGCTGCATGCCGCTTTCAAAGGAATCATATTCTTTTTGCCTCGCAATCAAAGTCATTCCTCCTTCCCTGGATGTGACTACCGTATCATTTACCTCAGTCCACAAATCCAGTACCATCCCTTCATCGCATTTCAGACAATATATGAAACTGATGATTGATACCAATATCCTCCTGGATGTCCGGATCCCTTTTCTTCTTTACTCTTTTTCCGCAGCTGCCTGTTTCTGCTTTGCCGCAAATGCGATCAGCAGCTGATACTGTCTCAGGCGTTCGGCTCATACTTGCATGTACACCTGCCGGATAAAGATGTACAGTACAAATAAGTTTCATACAAAAAAGCGGTCTTCTGCTTCATGGGTGGGTGAAGTACTCGGAATATGTATGGGTTTACATGAAGAGGGCGATGTGATAGCCTGTCATGCGGCCAGCCAAGCCGTTTACCGGCATGGGCTGGACGTATGGCCGGCACAACACATCAGCCAGAGGCTCCATGTCAACCCATACATATTCCAAGTGTAGACCGGGCTCATAAAATGAGACTTCCTGATTTTTTTCACCCACCCATGAAGCAGAAGACCGATGTGGTTATCCTTGGCGGTGGTACAGCCTGCAAAATTGCTGTCGGAACGGGAGCGAATGTGACGATTCTGGATGTCAATCTTAAACGGCTGGAAGAACTGGACAACATGTTTGGGGCGCATATTCAGACGTTATATTCCTCCGACAGCAATATTGAAAAGGCAGTTAAAGAAGCTGACCTGGTAATCGG
>JAFVGK010000015.1 GCA_017475035.1 Blautia sp. | reverse complement strand
TAACTCGCATCTTTTCAAATGAAATGATTGACGGAAAGCCGGATGCATTGAGAGGTGCCCGTCCGGTTTGGGGAGAGACGCTGGGAAACCTGCCAAGTTATTAGTTCATAGCTTGGTAAGGCGCCCTTCGTCTACTCCATACTGGCTTTTAGGGATCTTATGTGAAGTTAGGCTGTCAAACTACCGTGTCACGGGGACGGGAAGCTTGACTTCCCATGTAGAATAAATGAGTCAGGAGAAACGTCCCCTGACTCCAAACATGAATTGATTGGGACAAAAAGAAACGTCCCCATGCCCCAATTGGGACAAAGAGAAACGTCCCCGTGTCCCATGTCACATAATTCTGGATTTTTCTTCAGATGTATTGTATGATAAAAATACTAATGATATATGTTCTGACTTTGTATACGGTTTCTTATATGGATGGAGATGAATGTATTGGTTTTTGTTTGATCTGATAATGATTCACACAAAAAGGGGGACGCAAGATGTATTGTAAAAGTTGTGGGAGTGAGATTCCGGACGACGCGAAGTTCTGTCCGGAATGTGGTATGGCAGTTGAAAGTGGATTTGATGATTCTTCGGAAAGGTTGTCAGGGAAGAAGGTCACGGAGAATATTTATCTCTGCCCTGATGGGAAATACCGCTGGTATTATGAATTTCCGATGATGAAGAATCCGACTCTGCTGTTTACGATATGGAAGGTGCTGGGGATTTCGTTTGGGATCGTATATCTGATCATCTTCCTTACTTCACTGGGAGATTATTTTCGTTATGGTTGGGATGGCGTCGGGAAATTCTGGGGCGGATTTTTACTGTTGTTTCTTTTTTTTCTTGTGCTTGGTGTTGTGGCTTATATCATTCTTGCCTGGATGTATGGATGGAAATATATAGTCCTTTTTGAAATGGACGAAAACGAAATTGCCCATATCCAGATGCCAAAACAGTTTAAAAAGGCAGAGGCAATTGGATGGCTTACAGCTTTGGCCGGTCTTGCATCCGGAAATCTGACAACGATTGGGATCGGGATCAATTCGGCGGTCAGAAACAGCATGACTTCGGAATTTAAAAATGTGAAAGAGGTCAGAAGTCTTAAGCGTCAGCATGTCATTAAAGTGAATCAGCTTTTGAATCATAATCAGGTCTATGCAGAGGAAGCGGATTTTGATTTTGTGCTGGAATATATTACAAAGCATTGCGTAAATGCAAAAATACGATAATGGAGGTAATCGCATGAACAACAGAAAACGTGAGGACGCAATTCGTCTATTTTCCAGACTGCTTATTACTTTTCTGACTGTCCTTGCATTCTGGTCTTTTGTCCCTGGAACTGTCCGGGCGGAAGAAGGAGAAATGACAACAAAAACTGTAAACGGCCGCAGGACGACAACCATTGAAAAAAGTATAACACTTGAGAAAAACACTGTATTGTACGGTGATGTGGTGATAAATGCTTCAGTACATTTAAACGAACATCTGTTCAGCGTTCAGGGAAATGTGCTTATGCTTTCAGAGGTCCATGTGGAGAAGGGCCGGTTCTATGTAAAGGGTAATCTGCACCAGGCAGATCCTGCATTGTATGTAGGCGGAGGCTCCGTTGAAGTACAGGGAAATTACAGCATTGAAGGGACAGAGCGGGATAAGGACGGTAATATGAAGCCTTCCAATGGCTGGATCAAGATGGAAAACGAAAAGGACCAGATGATCATCGGCGGGAACTTTTCTTCCAGAAGCAATAATACCTCTGTTTTGAGTGCAGGAATTATGGAATTCAAAGGAAATGTGACCGATTATACCGGGAATACTTTCCGCTGCTCCGGCACTCACAAGGTGTCCTTTACCAGTCCAAGACGTCAGGTCGTGGAGTTTGCAAACAGCTCCGCCTGCTTCCAGACGGTCAAATCGTCCTATAACGTACAGTTTAAAACGCTGGGTATAAAACAGCTTACAGAAAGTGTTACCATTTTGGGACCTGTCGAGAAGATTTGGAACAAGCTTGATCTGAACGGCAAGACAATGACGATCAATGGCAACGTGGATGCTCTTATGTCTGACATTGATCTGAATGGAGGAAATCTCTATGTGACCGGAAACTTCCATCAGCTGGACCCGGCAATCTATTTTAATGGGGGATCGCTCAGAGTCAGTGGAAATTATACGCTCTGCAGCGATGAACGAAATCCGGACAATTCTTATAAACCGTCCAACGGCTGGCTTAAGATGGAAAATGAAAAGGACCGTCTTTACGTCACTGGAAACTTTTCCACAAGAAGCAATAATACTTCCGTTCTGAGTGCAGGCAGGATGCAATTTTGGGGAAATGTAACGGATTATACAGGGAATACACTTAAAGCCAGCGGTACGCACCTGGCTCTATTTACCGCTTCAAAAAAGAGGAATGTGGTGGATCTTCAAAACGGCTCACGTTTCCAGTCCATTAACGTAACTTATGGCCAGGTACAGTTTAAGCAGCTGGGCGTAAACACGTTGACGTCCAATGTCGCAATCTATGGAAATGTGGATGATATCCGAAACAAACTGGACCTGAACGGTCATACTATGACAATCTACGGAAGCGTAAACAAGGTAAGCTCTGAGATCGATCTGAATGGCGGAAAACTTATTGTTACCGGTGATTTTCATCAGGTGGATCCCTGTGTTAACTTTAACGGAGGGACACTGGAGGTACAGGGAAATTATTATATCGAGAGCCCGGACAAGGAAGCGGATAACAAAACTCCAAAACCCTCAAACGGATGGCTGAAGATGGAAAATAAATCAGATAAGCTTATCGTTGGAGGGGCGTTTTCAGCCAGAAGCAATAATACATCTGTTCTCAGTAATGGCATCATGGAGTTCAGAGGAAACGTAACAGACTACACAGGCAATACCATACGCTGCTCCGGGGAGCATAAGGCCGTCTTTTCCGGCAGTAAAAATCAGATCGTTGATCTTAAACATTCTTCTGCATGCTTTGAGAGCATTCGCACCGTAAACCAGAATGTGACCTTCAGACAGATGGGGATCCACAGGCTGACGGAAAATGTGGTTCTGACAGGAGATACGGAGGAAATATGGAACAAGCTGGATCTGTGCGGATACTCCATGCTGATCCAGGGAAATGTGAACAATGTATCCTCAGATATTACCTTGAACCGTGGAACGCTGACCGTGACCGGGAATCTGTTACAGACGAATCCTGCCGTCTATTTTTCAAAAGGAATCCTTGAGGTAAAAGGCAATTACCGGATCGAAAGCCTTGAAAAGGAGACGGACGGAGTGACGCCAAAGCCATCCAATGGCTGGCTTAAGATGGAAGATAAGTCTGACAGGCTGATCGTGGGCAGAAGTTTTTATGCAAGAAGCAATAATACTTCCGTCCTCAGCAACGGAACCATGGTGTTTAAAGGAAATGTGACCGATTATACAGGCAACACATTCCGATGCTCGGGGGAAAATAAGGCTGTCTTTTCCGGAAGCTGGACGCAGACCGTCGATCTTAAGAAAAGCAGTGCCTGTTTTGAATCCATCAGCACAATAAACAGTAATGTTACATTTAAACAGCTCGGTATTCACCGGCTGACAGAGAATATCGTTCTCAGAGGAGATATAGAGGATATCTGGAATAAAATTGATTTAAACGGGCATGTTATTACTGTTAACGGAAGTGTGAAGAAAGCCTCTTCGGATATTGACCTGAACAGCGGAAGATTTATTGTAACAAAGGATTTTCACCTGGAAAACCCGGCTATATATTTTAACAAAGGACTTCTCCAGACAGGCGGCAATTTTACGATTGAGAGTTCTGAGAAGGGAACCGACGGAATTCCAAAAGCTTCCAATGGATGGCTGAAGATGGCAGACGATCAGGATCGGCTGGTGGTCGTCGGGAACTTTTCCGCCAGAAGCAACAATACTTCTGTTTTATGTGCGGGTCTTATGGAGTTCAAAAGAGATGTAAACGACTATACGGGAAACACCTTCCGCTGTTCCGGAACCAACAAAGCTTCCTTTACCGGACCAGGCTTCCAGGTGGTGGAATTCGCAAACAGCTCTGCCTGTTTCCAGACGATCAGAACGCTCAATAAGAATGTACGGTTTAAAACGCTGGGGGTGCGCCAGCTGACGGAAAGCGTTACCATATCGGGTCCTGTAGAGAAGATATGGAATAAGCTTGACCTGAACGGCAAAAAAATGACCATCAACGGAAGCGTGAACGCTCTTATGGCTGATCTTGATCTGAACAAGGGAACTCTCAGGGTGAATGGAAGCTTCTACCATCGGGATCCGGCAATCTATTTTAACAAGGGAACACTTATAATCACTGGAAGCTATACACTCCGAAGCAATGAAACGGAGGCATCTTCCGGTTCCTATAAACCGTCCAATGGATGGCTTAAGATGGAAAATCCGGAAGACTGCATGATCGTCAGCCACCAATTTACCGCGAAGAGCAATAATACTTCCGTTATGAGAGACGGGGTTCTGTCAGTAGGCGGCGCGCTGATCGATATTACGGGAAATACTGTGAGAACGACAGGCAATCCCGGTGAAACTTCTTTGACAGTCGGAGGCGAGATAGTCATAAAAGGAGTTGACGTTCCCAAAAAGAGAAAATCCGCTCGTGCTGCGACTCCGACACCTGTTCCTACGTCTGCACCTGCCAAAACTCCTTCTCCGACCGCAGCACCCGCTGTCCCGACTGTGGCTCCGGTCCATTCGCCGGCTCCTACGGTAAAACCAACCGCTACCCCAACTGCTGCCCCATCCGTAAAAACTGCGCAGTATAAGGTGATCGAAAAGAATAAGGTTTTCTACCTTTATAAAACCGAGGATGGAAACTGGAATCATGCGGTGAAGGTGCCGGTCAACAACTGGAGGATCGTGGAGCAGCATGAAGTGGATAAAGCTGTCATAACCGTTACGGGTGACGGAGGTTGCAGGCTGACAGTAAACTATACCCTCAGCAGTAATCCTTTCTCCCAGGGCTCCGGTGTCAGTGTTGCCTGTACCTATGAAGGAAAAGAATACACAGGCTCCTGGAGTGATGAACGCCCAGTCATTCTTGATGAAGGGCCAACAGTGACGCCTAAACCGGTCATTACGATATCACCCGATGATCAGGCTCTGATCGAGCAGTTGAAGCAGACAAAACCTACTACCCTGCCTGCGAAAATCATAAAATTCGGCTATATTGATTTTAAAGGCTACAAGGAGCCTGGTATTACCATTACAGGCTACGAATTCGCAGTGCGGGAAGGTAAAGATGGTGAATGGGTAAAAGTAAAATCAGTAAGTGACGAAATAAAAAGGAGCAACCTGTTCCCCAGATTAGAGCAGGGAGAAACCTACTGGTACAAATACCGCTACTTTTTAACAGTGAACGGTAAAGATTATTAC
Organism: Blautia sp.; assembly: GCA_017475035.1. Taxonomy (GTDB): domain Bacteria; phylum Bacillota; class Clostridia; order Lachnospirales; family Lachnospiraceae; genus Blautia_A. The sequence continues at coordinate 2,334 of JAFVGK010000015.1, read as the reverse complement.
AGCCAGTGGAGCAATAAAATGGGAGACGTGTATACGTTCTATGATAACTGATTGTTATTGAGATAAAAAATGCCTGAGACCAGGTCCGGGAGGACTAAGGACGCGGGGCATAAGGCTGTTGTAAATGGCCGAATACCTCGCGTTCTCAGTGCTCCAAAGCCATGGACTCAGGCATTTTTATTCGGGATTGATGAACAGACTATATGACAGAGAACCGTCCCCTGCCATCTTTTTCGGCGAAGGGTCCGGGGAGCGGCTTCAGGCCTCGATGGGTTCCGAAGAAGTCGCTGTCGAAGACAATGGTCGTTCCGTCCGGGTTTTCAAATCTCTGGTCCGGTTCAAAAGCATATCCGAGGATGTCGCTGTTGATGATTCCAGTGGTGAAATCACCCAGAACATCGTAGAGGTCTGTTTCAAGAACCAGGCCGTCTTCTTCCTGAGAAAGGCTCACGTGGACGGGGTGTTCTGTATCCACCATACCTTTCTGCTCATGGCTCCATGCTTTTGCACCGTTCAGATATACATTTCCGCAGCACCAGACCGGCAGATGAGAAAAGTGATATTTTGCCTTTTCTCTCATGCTGACAAAAGGCTTGTCCATCTCAAACCAGCCGATCCATTCGTCGAAGGTCGGGTAACCTTCGAACACGTGGGTTCCGACTTCGCGGTTTTCTTCTTCCGGAGAAATCATATCTTTTTCTTCCCGGGCCTGTATGAAGATATTATTATAAAAACGATCGTCGCCGTGAAGGAACGTCATAAAGCCCATAACCTCGGTGCGATGAGGAATATGATAAGGGGTATAACGCGGCTCTGTATCCATGCCGGGATGATCAGTATTCTGGCCGATGGAAGTCACAGAACCCAGAATCAGGTTATGCACCACAGCGACACCCTGCGTCGCAAGACGGAGGGATGCCTGAGAGAGCAGCAGGTTGTTGTCGATCAGAGTGGGGCCGTGACTGACCTCAATGAAGATATCCTGACACATCATGCTGTAAGGCTGTATGACACTGCCCTGAGGGATATAATTATCATGCAGCAGTTTCTGGGTGATCCGCGTTCCCTGGGCTTCCCAGTCGCACCAGATCCCCATGGTGCAGTGATGGATATGGTTCCGGCGGAAGATCACATCGATGGCAGCATGCAGCTTGATTCCCGAGATTTCGGCACCCGCCAGCTGCATCATGTTGTTGATGTGATGGATATGGTAGTCTTCGATCACGGAGAAAACACAGCCCATTCTTCCGACGATTCCCGTCTGTTCACAGTGATGGATATTGCAGCGGCGTACGATGTGATGTCCGATCTTTTCTTTCAGCCAGCCATGATACTGACCGCGGCATACCGCATCCCGCTCCATCTGGGTCGGGTTTTTCACATGTCTGTAGGTAAAATAATGATCATTTTCGACATCCATGTACTTCCCCAGAGAGATTCCATTGGTCCGGCTCCAGCTGATTTCACAGTCCTCAATGATCCAGCCCTTTGACCAGTGGGGACCGATCATTCCGTCCTGATATGCCGCCGGCGGAGCCCAGGTGGTGGCTGCTCTGCAGACATTAAAACCGCGCAGGATGATATAATCCACGCCGGTCTTTGAGGGCATAAAACAGTTGCGGCGTACATTGATCTCTACATCCTCCTGATTGGGATCAGCTCCCTGGAAATTGGCGTAGAGAATCGTTTCATTCTTCTCCTCATCCTGTTCTGTATACCATTTATAGATGGATTTTTCCTGATTCCAGGAAGGCAGATAAACCTCCCCCTTCAGGCATTCTTCCAGCGTGACTGCTTCGTAGAGCATCTCACCGTTAAGGTAGACCGCACCCGGATGATAGACGAATGGACCATTGTACCAGTCCCCTTCAATATGGATCCTGTATGGGTTAAAATCTCCAAAGACTCCATTATCTACGTGAGCTTTCCACACATTCCCTTCATAAAGCTCCCAGCCGGTAAGTTTTTCCGAGCCTGTGATTGTCGCGCCGAGGGGAACTTCACTGATGTAGGCGATGGGAGCCTGTTCTTCCCCTGCATAAACAGGGTCTACATACTCACGATAAATACCGGGTGCCACCCGGACCTCATCTCCGGGCTGAGCTATTCTGGCCGCGTCATTGATTTTCCGGAAAGGGGACTCTTTACTGCCATTGCCGTCTCTTTCGGCAGCAGCATTCACATATATACGCAAATTTCCAAAAATATTACAGTAACTAATTGATTAAATGTTAAAAATCCTGTTGGGAATCAGCTAAAAATCCTTTGTTTATGCTGGATTCTGGACTTGCAATAATTATTTAAATATGATATAATTAGAATTGTAAATTACAG
>JAFVGK010000062.1 GCA_017475035.1 Blautia sp. | reverse complement strand
AGCGGATTCCGAGTGGCTGTAGGTTGCTGCATGCCAGTGGCATGCGTTTAGCAACGACCGAGCCGGGAGGCGAGACGCGAGAGCAGCTCCGCTGCGAAGCGATCCGTAGAATCAGGCTTTTGTCGATGCAATCATAATATTTCTCGTATCATTCATGCACCAAGTGCTATGCGAAATGAAATCGATGGTGCTCCCGTTTCATCAGAAAATTTTCGGAGTAAAGCTTCTCAGCATCATCCCATGGAATAGTTTCAGCAAGTTTGACTCATTGATTATTAGTATCGATTGGAAAACCAAATCCTTGATTAAAGTTAAAGAAATTGTACTGCTCTAAAGCCTTCTTAAATACATTACGAGCCTCCAATCTTCAAAATTGGAAATACAAGATTTTTATATTTCAAGCATATGATTACCTTGCAGTCTATTATATCACAGATTGGAACAAATGTGGCTATTTTACAGGGGTTTTTGATGATAATTATTTCATTCAGCAGGCACTAATTATTTCACAACTGTAAGCACAAGCCTGCCACCGGATACCATCGAACAGGATTTTTTGTCTGCTATAAACCACGATTTCTCTACAGAGAACGCCATCAGGGGACAAGCTGTGTTACACTGAAACAATGTTCACAAACCTTCAGTGAATGCTAAAGATCCTTCAATACAAATCTTGAAAGAGATTACGCGCTTTTTATTATTTCTTGACATTATGCCATACATAAATTATTATTATGATAAGTATTTCGGCATCCGACTATGAAGAAGTGACACACAAAAGAAAAAGGAGGAAAACAGATGAAGAAAACCTTGAAAACCTTTGGTATGATCCTGGTGATGGCTTTTATGCTGGCTGGAATCGTTTCTATTCCAGCGAATGCCGCAGCTAAGAAAACAACTGTTTACATGTTGAGCAAGGTGTATAGGATTGATAGCGGTAAGAAGACTCTTGCTAAATCGTATTCATACAGGAACGACGGATTACTGAAGGGATACACTGGTTCCATTGCGGCTATTGTGGGGGAATACAAATATGATAAAAAAAACCGTCTCGTCCAGTTCAGGACATCTTTGAATGAATGGACAAACTACGATTATACTTATAATAAACAGGGACAAATTGCTACGATTCATAAGTATTATACGAGTAAATATGATCCCTCATTTTATAGTGATGCTGGAAAAGCAAAGTGCACCTATAACAAAAAGGGGTTGATGACAAAGAAGGTGTATCAAACCAAGGAATTAAATTATACAACCAATATTAATGAAAATGTTAAAATCACTATCCAGTATTCTTATAAGAACGGTCATCTGGTCAAAGAAACAATAACTACAAAACGAGGAAACAACATTTTTAACACTACGAAGACCATTAAATATGACGACAATGGCAATGTTAGGTTTGAAAATGTTAAGTCTATTAACGGTTCCGAAAAAATGACCTACATAAACACTTACAACAGCAAAGGACGGTTAACAAAATGTGTGACGCAGATGAGTAGCGGAAATACATCTACATGCACATATACATATATAAAAATGAAAGTACCGAATTCCTTGTTGGAGTCTGTGAAAAAACAGCAGTGGTCTCTACTTAATCATGATTACAATAATGCCATTCCAGGTATAGAGTTATAGAAGTCTCCATTTTTTAAAAGCCAGCCGCAATAGTGCGACTGGCTTTTTTTACTCTTTTTTCTTCCGTATCCGATAGATAACAGAACCCTAAAAAAAGTAATTCGCGGAGTATAATCTTTCGGAAATGCATAGCTTGAATTTAGGCTGGATACTGCGAATGGATTCTCTCCAATCTCTTTTAATAAGTTTCTAATTATCGTATTGCTTTTTCCAATATCTGCACGATAATAATAGCACTTTAATGCCTCTATGATTTTGTCTCTATACTTTTTTATGATATTGATGCTTTCTATGTCTGCTCCAGATTTCGTCGCTTGCTTTAGTAATAACGAGTATTTCTCAGACAAGTCCTTCATATAGTCATTATCTTTCGAAACCTCATATGGCGCGTAAAGCTCTTTACATATAAACCCGTTGTTAAGCCACGTTAATTTCATACTAAATTCTCCATTTTCTATATGGTCTCATTATGATAATATGCTCTGCATTATCGAAAGTTATAAGTGAACTCAATCTTAGTTTGGACACTATTAACACGTTTATCATACCATTTATTCATGTATATTTCAACAAAAAACCGGCCGATTCATCGGTTTTCCCCTTTGAATCGGCCCTATTGCTATGCAGCCTTCCTTACCTTGGCGCTCAGCTGCATATATCTCTGATACATTTCCCGTATTAGTTCCAGTTTATAATGCTGATCGGAATCCGGCAGAGAATCAAGATCCATCTGGCCAGCGTATTTCTCCATCATATACTGTTTTCAGATATACAGGTTTGGACGGATCATCCTCTAATTTATCACGGAGCCTTTTCATGGTGACAGAGAGCGCATTTTCATCGACATACTCTGAACCATCACTCCAGATCCGATCTACAAGCATGGACCGACTTACTATCGTTCCCCGGTTTTCAACCATGATTCGGAGCAGCTTTTGTTCTGTTTTGCTCAGCTCGACCGAATGTCCTGCTTTGCGAAAAACCATGTGTTCGAAGTCAAACTGAAAAGGCTCCAGCTGATAAATCGAAGAATCGGCTCTTCGCTCTCGGCGAAGCTGTGCATTCACGCGCGCACGAAGGATTGCAAGTGAAAAAGGCTTTGTAATAATAATCGTCCGCGCCAGATTCCAGCCCAATCACAACATCCGTTTCCATATCGTTTGCTGTCAGCATGATAATGGGAGCAGAACAATGTTTCTCCCTCAGCTCGTGCAAATAGTCCAAGCCGCTGCCATCCGGCAGATTGATGTCAAGAATGAAGAGATCGTATTCGAAAATATCTTTATCATATGCATCGCGTAACGTCCGGCACAGGTCAATTTGTATTTTTCACTTTGCAGCGCAATGCAAATGCCCTGGCCAAGGGCAATGTCATCTTCAACAAGCAATATCCTTTTCATTTTTCAGCCTCCAGCAGTTTATACAGAAAGCTTCAATAGAAGCGTACAGAGCATTTTGATAAAGCACATAAATATGGCGCATATACTTCGGATTTGTATAATTCTGACCCTCACCTGAAGCCTTATTCATGCTTCAGCAGCCAGTCTGATAAATTGTGAATCCTGATGCCTTCATAGTCATAGGTCTCATGCCTGGTATTGGCCAGGATAAGCTTTGGATACGCATCCTTGATCTTGAGCAGGGGATCATACTCCCGTTCAAAGGTCTCCGGGCGTGAGATATCATCGCTGACCTGGATATACATCTTTTCATCACCGCGGACTGCCACAAAATCTACTTCTTTCTGATACAATTTTCCAACGTAGACCTCGAAGCCGCGCCGCATCAGTTCGATGCAGACAATATTTTCATACATCCGTCCGTAATCAAGATTCCGTCTGCCAAGTCTGGCAAAACGTATGCCGGTATCACTCAGATAGTATTTCATGGAAGTCTTCAGGTATTTCTTTCCGCGTATGTCATATCGGCGTACGCTATAGAAAACATACGCATCGCACAGATATTTGATATAGTTTCCAACAGTTTTGTGATTGGTCGCAACCACATTTGCCGTCAGTGTATCACTGATGTTGTTGGGCGAAGTCAGATTGGATACGTTATCCATCATGAACTCTGCCAGATGCTCCAGCGTTGTCGTATCCGGCAAATGATACTTCGTGACCAGATCCCGGTTGATGATCGTATCGTAAACGTCTCTGATATAGTTTGTCCGGTCTCTCTCTGTGCGATATTCATAAGAGCCAGCCAGACCGCCCTTGATCACATAATCATCAAAGAGCTTTGCTGTATCCTGCTCATCTGCATAGTAACGGCAGAATTCGGCGAAGCTGAACGGGAAAACATGGATCTCAATATAGCGCCCTGTAAACAGCGTTGTCAGATCGGAGCTTAGAAGAAAAGCGTTGGAACCGGTGATATAAAGATCATATTTCCGCGAAGTATGCAGGCTGTTGATCGCTAACTCAAATTTTTCACAAAGCTGTACTTCATCCACAAATACATAGTTCTGTTTTCCGAAAGCATAATGGCTTTCAATGTAATCATACAGAGCATGGTATTCCTTTAGTCCTTCATATTTCAGATCAAAGAAATCCACATAAATAATGTTGGCATTCGGCTGAATTTCACTGATTCTGCGGATATAAGCTTTCATCAATTCAGATTTGCCGCTGCGGCGCACTCCGGTAATGATCTTGATATCCGGGGTTCCCATAAGATCAAGAAGCCGCTGCATGTATTCTAGTCTTTCAATATAGTTCATAACATCACTTCCGAAATTGAAAATTTTTTAAAGTTTCGCACCTGTGCTCGTAGTTTACTCTGAATTGCCCTGTTTGTCAATGTGAGAAAGCCTTTCGGACTGTTTCATATGTATGGGGCAGCATGCGCTGCCCGTCGGATCAAATCTCCGGAATATCGTATTTCGGGACCATATCCTTTTTATAGAACTCGACCATTGATTTCAGCTCGCGGTTGCTGACGGTCGTTTTCTCATCCTTCCAGATATTCTTGCCGTCTTCACTCTGACCGGCCAGATACGGCTTGGTGAGGGTTGTGTGGCCATCGGCAGGAATCCATAGTTTCTGTTCTGCTCGCTCATCTTGTATCCCCCAGGTCATCAAAATCTTCCGCTTCATCTTCTTCAGATTCCTCCGGGATATCGTATCCGTCATCATCTTCACGATAATCTGCATCCGGATCCGGGCGTTCTGCAGATTCATCCTGGCTCTTTTTGTTCTTCATCATCGATGTACAGGTGCTCTCTGAAATACCTCTCATACGATTTTCTTTTTGCAATCGGGTCCTCTCTCATCCCATCTGATTCACGATCCATGCCCGTGGCATTCACGGATAGATGGATAAGATCAGTCTCGTTATTTTCAGTCTGGTTTTGATTAGTATTATTAGGTTGTGAATTCGGAGATTCTTGAGTTGTGATTCTCACATTTCCAGAATTGTGATTTTCACCATTCTTGAATTGTGATTCCGAAGTCTTTTGTGGACAGACTGTGGAAAACTTCAGAACATAGAACAGCGACGGCTTTCCAAGCCCCTGGCGCTTCTTTTTGATGAGACCCGCCTTCTTCTCAAGTTCAGCAACAAGCTTCACTGCTTTTTGGCTACCGCTATGCATATCCTCGGTGACATCCTCGATGGTGTAGATAATGTATGCCCGGTTGAGTGCATCAAACCATCCGTTCTTTATCGACAAAGAGAGCCGGTCCAGCATCAGACCATACAGAAGCTTTGACTCGACCGAGACATCTTTGAACTGTTCGCTGGTGATCAGCAGCTTCGGGATCCGATAGAACTGATACTGCTCGGCATCTTCCAGTCCGTAGAAATAGTCAAACTCCATCCGCTTCCCTCCTTTCTCAAATCTTCTTAAACGTAAAAAGGACGTTTACTCTCCGCGAAATGCAGAAAATAAACGTCCATAATCAGCGTGGTATTCTATTGTCTATAAGTCCTCGAGTTTTGTTCCTACAGTAACGAGTTCAATTACTATAGACACCCGAACGTACTTTTCGAGTCGTTTTCCACGCTTCGACCAGTCGGTCTCGCCGAAGGTAAAATGCTCGTAAAAGTGCTTAAAATAAAGGATTTCTACGAGTTCAACTTTTGTAGCAACACTATAGTCTCGACGTGTGGCGTCTGGCAGAACTGGTCCACAGCACATGCTCTTTCTATCACATATCCTTGTGCATAAAAAGCCGGAAGATCACGTATCAGGCTGGTTGCTTTACAGGAAACATAAACTGTTTTTTTTACGCCATAGGAAAGGATTTTCGGCAGCACTTTGGGATGAAGTCCATCACGGGGAGGATCGAGAATCAATGTATCCGGAAGTTCTGTCAGGCTGTCCAGCACTTTAAGGACATCCCCGGCAAGGAAACGGCAGTTGGTAAGTCCGTTCATTTTTGCGTTTTCCCGGGCTGCCAAAACGGCTTCCTCCACGATCTCCACACCGATGACCTCTTTTGCCGCAGGAGACAGCAGCTGCGTGATCGTTCCGGTGCCGCTGTACAGGTCATAGATGATAGAGTTTTTATCTATTGTCCCGACATATTCCCGCACCTTTTGATAAAGCTTTTCTGCCGCGCCGGAGTTTGGCTGGAAGAACGAGAAGGGGCGGATCTGAAATCTCAGTCCCAGAAGTTCCTCTTCAAAGGAATCTGTCCCATACAGAATCCTCGTCTCGTCACTTTGTACGAGATCTGCCAGGGAATCATTTATAATATGAAGGATTCCTGCGATTTTCCCCTTCAGGTCATCCAAGGCTAAAAGCTCCTTTACCAGAGGCTGCAGGTCATGGTCTTCCTGACCGGAGGTGACAAGGCAGATCAGAAGTTCACCTGTATGTGTTCCCCGGCGAAGCAGGAGGTGTCTGAGATATCCGATATGGCTGTTTTTGTGATAATAAGTAAAATGGTTTTCTCTGCAATAGGAAAGCACCTTTTTCAGGATTACAGTCATGTCCTCATGGACGAGAGCGCAGTCCACTGCATCGAGTATATCATAGGTGCTTTGCCTTTTATGGAGGCCGAGTGTAAGGGGACCGTTTTTTTCCGCATCACCGAAAGAAAATTCCATCTTGTTGCGGTATCCGAATTCTCCGGGGCTTGGAATAATCCCCTCCCAGACTCCCTCTCCCATAAACGGTGACAAAAGACGGACCAGCTGTTCTTCTTTCATCTTCAGCTGTTCGGAATAGGGCATGGTCAGATACATACATCCCCCGCAGGCAGGATAAATGCTGCATGCAGGCGCTCTTGTTTCGACCGGAGAGGGTGCGATAACCTCCAGCAATCTTCCTTCTGCGTGGCCGGAGCGCTTTTTTTGTATTACAAATCTTACTTTCTGCCCCGGCAAAGTATTTTTAACGATGATCTTTTCTTCACCGATCTTTACGATTCCGCGGTTTGGATAATCCACCCTGCAGACATCCCCTTCCAGGATCTCTCCTTTTTTCATGGCTTCTCCTTATTTATACCAGGTAACGGTAACATTTGCCGATTCGGTCCGCGCTGAACGGATGCCAACGGCACCTGCGTGGGTGTCATAGAGGTAAGGATCTGTATAGGATAATTTTGCACAGCTCCTGAATATGAAAACTTTAGCTTTCATACTTTCTTCAGTTTTGCAAATGACGCAAACATCTTTTTTACTCCGTAGCGGTCAAATACCACCGTGACTTCGTAATCTCTTCCGCCATCCACAATATTCTGCACCACACCGACGCCGAATTTTATATGGCGGACCTGGTCTCCGACTCCGTATTCCAGCTTGTCTGCCTTTTCCAGGACAGATTGTCTGGGCTGATAGATATCGGATACCGAAGAAGTGCGGAAAATATCATTTAATGGATTATCCTTTTTCGCAGTCGTCCGCATCTGTTCAACTTTACGGCCTGGTCTCGGCGTTTCATTTCCAAAGTCAACAAGCTCCCTCGGGATCTCAGATACAAAGCGGGATGTCTGGAAATACTGCATTTCTCCTCTGACCATACGGGTTCTTGCCTGTGTCATGGTAAGAACCTGTTTTGCGCGGGTTATGCCGACATAACAAAGACGTCTTTCCTCTTCCATATCCGAAGGATCTCCATAATTAATGACTGCATATCCGGGAAACAATCCTTCTTCCATTCCTGCCATAAAAACGCGTGGGAATTCCAGACCCTTGGCACTGTGCAGGGTCATCAGAACCACATAGTCCGATCCCTCTTCCACGGAATCCACATCCGCAACAAGGGCGACCTCTTCGAGAAATCCGGACAGGGTCGGTACCATTGCCTGCTCTTTCGCCCGCTCTTCATAGATTGCGGCAGTAGATATCAGTTCATTGATGTTTTCGATCCTGGCCTTTGCCTCATCCGTCCCTTCTGCCTCCAGCTCCATGATATAGCCGGTTCCTTCTATCACTTCATTTAAAAGATCCTTCGGTCCCATAACCTCTGCTTTGGTTCGAAGAACCCGGATAAATTTTATAAAGGAGTCCAGTCTGGAAACTCCCCTTCCTAGTCCCGGAATCTCTTTTGCCTGTTCCAGGGCATCATAAAAACTGATCCCATGTGCTGTCGCGTAATCCTGCACCCTTCCCTGAGTCGTTGCGCCGATTCCCCGTTTCGGCACATTTAAAATTCTTGCCACCGCCAGGTCATCGCTGGCATTGTCCACCGTGCGCAGATAGCACAGCAGATCCTTGATTTCCTTACGGGCGTAGAAATTGACGCCCCCGACGATCTTGTAGGGAATCCCCGCCATCAGCAGTTTCTCTTCAAACATCCTGGATTGTGCGTTGGTACGGTAGAGAATGGCGTAATCCCGGTAACCTGCCTGATGGAGACTTACACTTCGCTCAATCTCTCCGACCACATATTCCGCTTCTTCGAATCCATTGTCAAACTGGCGGATATGGATTTTTTCTCCCTCTTCATTTTCTGTCCAGAGTGTTTTTTCCTTACGCTCCGTATTATTCGCAATCACATGATTTGCCGCAGCCAAGATTGTTTTTGTCGAACGGTAATTCTGTTCCAGACGTATGACCTTTGCCTCGGGAAAGGAATCCTCAAAATTCAGGATATTATAAATGTTCGCTCCGCGGAACTTATAAATGGACTGATCGTCGTCTCCGACCACACACAGATTGCGGTAACGGCTTGCCAGAAGATGGACAAACCGGAACTGAACGTCGTTGGTATCCTGATACTCGTCAATCATAATATAACGGAAACGCTCCTGGTAGGATGCAAGCACATCCGGACAGCCCTCAAACAATTCCACTGCCTTCACGAGCAGATCGTCAAAATCCAAAGCATTATTATTTTTCAATGCCGCCTGATACTCCCGGTATACAGCGGCCACCATCGCATCATCCGATCCCTTTGCGGCACCCTTTTCCAGATCCTCCGGATAGAGCATTCTCTCCTTGGCGTGGGAAATTCTTGCCAGCAGGCCTTTTTCTTTATAGGCCTTCGTATCTATGTTAAGGCGCCTCATGATTTCTTTCATAAGGCTTTTCTGATCATCGGTATCATAGATTACAAAATTAGATGAAAATCCGATTTTTTCTATATAGCGCCGAAGGATCCTCACGCAGCAGGCATGGAAGGTAGAAACCCAGACGCTCTCAGCACCATATTCCACAAGCCGGTCTACCCTCTCCCTCATTTCCCTTGCTGCTTTATTCGTGAATGTGATCGCGAGAATATTCCAGGGATTCACCCCCTGTTCCGCAATCAACAGAGCAATCCTGTGCGTCAGGACACGGGTTTTCCCGGATCCGGCTCCGGCCAGAATCAGCAGTGGACCTTCTGTATGAAAAACAGCTTCTTTCTGTGGCTGATTTAAGGATGCATAGATATCCAAAGTCTCTCCTCCTTTACATGACCTTTTGTCACCTGAATCATATAATGTCATGACTTTTTCGCCTGCATCATACCATAACCATCTTACCATGTGCAAGGTTATACTGCATATCCCACGGCAAAACAGATCCATGGAAAGCGGAAAGGTAATTGACAGGTATAGAAGCAAATCCGGCCATCCACTCATCTAAGTCTTTACAAGTCGTTTCTCAAACGATATAATATAATCATGATATGGCAATATAGGGCAGAGGGTGGTCCGCCTGACTTCTGTCCTTCGGCGGGGCTGTATCTGCCTGCACATTGTGCCGTCCCTGTCAGATATAAAACGCCAAAGGAGGCTGCATTCGTGATTGACAATCGTCTGATTGCTCTTGAAGATTTTTTGTACACCATGGTCTCGAGTCAACACATTGATACAAAAGATATTCCACAGTTAGATTTATATATGGATCAGGTTCTTACCTTTCTCAACTCTCATCTCAACGCTTTTGGCTGTGAGGATAAAGATCTGACAAAAACCATGGTCAACAATTACGCCAAAAATAAGCTTATTCCGGCACCGGAGAAAAAAAGATACGGAAAAGACCATATCCTGCTGCTGATCTTCATCTACTATCTGAAAAACGTTTTATCCATGAGCGAGATACAATCTATTCTTACCCCGGTCACCGAGCTTTTTTCTTCACAGGAAGACTTTGTTAAATTTTATGAGGAAATATTATCCATGATCCGCCAGTCTGCCGACCAGATCATGGAGTCTCTGCCGAACAGTATAGACCTTGTCAAAGAAAGATTTCCCGTAAGTGAAAAAGAAGGATCCGACACCATCCAGATCCTGGCGATGATCTGTGTGTTCAGCTATGATGTCTATATAAAGAAAAGTATGATTGAGAAGCTCATCCATGATAATCTCAAAGAAAAGGAAAAAGGGACGGGAACGAAAGAAAAGAAATAAAAATGACTGCTTTAACGCAATTGAGGGAAGACGGGGGAAACTTGATGAGATCAATCGCGAAAAGCAGTCTGGCATCATATTATGATTTTTTAGGTTTTGAGGCATTTTCACCTCGTTTTGACATTTCGCCCATTCTGGACAGCACCAGCTCATATCCGTCATTCCCATAGTTAAGGGAACGGTTGACACGGCTGATCGTTGCCGTGGATGCTCCTGTCCGTTCTGAAATATCGAGATAAGTGCGCCCTTCAATCAGCATGCAGGCTACCTCGAATCGCTGAGAAAAGGAAAGAAGCTCATTGATCGTGCAGACATCCTCAAAGAACGTGTAGCATTCCTCCCGTGTCTCCAGGCTCAATATCGCGTCAAAAAAATGATCCACTGCCTCTGTCCTGATCGTTTTGCTCATTTTTTCCTCCTTTTTCCCGTTGGATTTGTAGATATTTGATAGATTGTATTTTATCACACTAAATTGGTAAAATCAAGCCATTCAAAATGAACAATCTATGAATTATCAGAGAGACTATTTTTATCCCGGAGTGCGAATCGCGATAGATAACAAAACAGGCATTCAAAAAAAGAAAAAGCCGGCATGGAGTATTATCTCCATATCGGCTTTTGTCAAACGAACAGCAGTTTGATTCAATGTACCACTTATAACGGGTGGTGCATTTTTTTTATTTCAGAACACGATGTCGACGGTATTATTTTTTATGGAACACGATCGTCCTGTCATAAATCACCTCATAGTAGGAGGCACCTGTGCCGGTCTGATCCAGGTAAGACCGGAAGGCCATCACAAGCGGATTCAGATTATCTACCCCGTAATATTTGCCCTGCTCGTTGCCGGTGGAGTAGGGTATGACGGCAGTATAGTCATCCTCCGATGTACGGGCCAGCCTGTAAACATAGTAGGCATCCGCATCTTCGGTATTCTCCCCGAGCCACGGGACAGCGCTGCCTTCAAACAGCGAATCATAGATGCTGGCAACACCGTTGAGCATCGGCTTTGCGTACAGCACGGTGTTTGCGTAAAGGGCTTTGCCCGTCTTCGCGTGGTTCACACCATAAACGACAATAAAATCCTCATCACTGTTCAGGGTAAACTCCGGGCTCATCAGATACAAGGCGTCGCGGTTATCTCCCTTGGCGTTGAAGTCCGTAAAGTATGCGGTCAGTCCTTCCGGAACCGCGATCTCGGAGGTCAGTTCCTCATAATCATAGTCATCGGACCAGGCGGCGATCAACGCCTCGCGGATGGTCTCAAGATTTTTCTCTGCGTTGGGCAGCACGGCTGCTTCGTGAATACCGTCACCACGGGGGATCACGGTCTCGTTGGGCAAGGGATTGGCAGGCGTTTCGGAAACAGGCGTCACACGGTAAACAACGGCATGCTCCGAAATATGATCCAGATAATCCCGGTAAGCATTCTGATCCGTCGCCTGGGAGACCCTCTGCAGGAACGAGAATGTATCTCCTCCCTTCTGCAGGCCCATCTTGTATGTACCGGCCGGAATCGGCATGAGGTTGATCATGCTCTCGTCATAACCGGCCTTGTTCAGATCTGCAACAACTCTGCTCATCGAATCCGAGTTTGCGCCGATCACAATCACCGCTTCTGTGTCAAAGATGCTGTCGCCGCTGTGGCGGATATTGGTCATGTTAAGGGAATTGCCGATAGAACCGAAGATCGGATGATACAGTCCAGTGGTGTCATTTCCCACAGTAAACATGCCCGGGAGTCCCTGATAATTTTTACCCGGCTTATCTTCGGTAAACATGATGTAGTTGATGAAGGAATAATATTTGCACTCGCCGGGCAGGGGAACGATCAGCACGATCACCTCATCCTGACGCAGCTTGTACTCCCAGCCTCCCGGAGCAAAGTAAGGGTTGGCGGGGGCATTCTCGATTGCCGGATCGTCATAGACGGCAGCGATCTCGTCCGGCCATCCCAGCTTTTCGGAACCCAGAGAGGTGTCCTGCTCCGGTGCTGCGGGAAGGCTGAAAACGATGTAGGCAGAGCCCGCATTATTGCCAAAGCAGCTCAGAAGCCGCCCTGCCGAGGCCTCTTTCACTGTGTCCAGTTCACGGTAGACTCCTTCCTGAACGTAGAAGGAATCCTCCTCCAGCACCGTTTTCAGTGCTTCGGGATCCGCCTCACCTTCCGCGAAAACGGCAGTTCCTGTACAGAACAGGGTACTGTACACCAGCAGAAAGCTAATGATAACAAAAATGCTTCTTTTCATCCGTTATTCCTCCGTTATGCGTATGCATTCTGTTTAAGGTTTATTATGCACAGTTTCTTAGGAAAACTATAACATACAGCTGTTCAAAATGCGAGGATATTTCTATGTGCGCTGCAGATATGCTTCATCTTTGTTGCTAAGGCAATGCTTCCCCGATCGGCGGCAAAGAAAACAAAAAAAACCGGACCGGAAGCTGATATATTAAATCAGTTACCGGTCCGGTTTTGATGCGGCTAACAGGACTTGAACCTGCACGTCTGAGACACCAGAACCTAAATCTGGCGCGTCTGCCAATTTCGCCATAGCCGCTTCTGCACATCCGTTTTTAATCTTATTACTTTTTCTCCGGAGCGTCAAGAAAAAAAATTTAATTATAAAGAAAAAAAGTGTTGACAAGGAAGGAATGTTGTCATATAATAACCTCTGCGTCAAGTCAAGACGGTTCTTCCGAGGAGAATTGTTTGACGGGGTGTGGCTCAGTTTGGCTAGAGCGCCTGGTTTGGGACCAGGAGGCCGCAAGTTCGAATCTTGTCACCCCGATTTTGCCGGATGATTCGCCGACTTAGCTTTTTCCAATATGCAGGTGTGGTTCAATGGTAGAACACTAGCCTTCCAAGCTGGATACGTGGGTTCGATTCCCATCACCTGCTTCTCTCTTACCTTTGAGAGTCTGTGCCAGTAGCTCAGCTGGATAGAGCAACGGCCTTCTAAGCCGTGGGTCGGGGGTTCGAATCCCTTCTGGCACGTTGTGGTGGGTATGGCGCAGTTGGTTAGCGCGCCAGATTGTGGCTCTGGAGGCCCAGGGTTCGAGTCCCTGTACCCACCCTTTGCCCTTGGGCTATCGCCAAGCGGTAAGGCACAGCACTTTGACTGCTGCATTCGCTGGTTCGAATCCAGCTAGCCCAGTCAGTATGAAAGCTCGTTTCAGAGCATTCTACTTGCCGCAAGGCTGGTTAATTTCATATGGAGCATTAGCTCAGGTGGTAGAGCACTTGACTTTTAATCAAGTTGTCCGGGGTTCGAATCCCCGATGCTTCATTTCAGAGCACTGTTGAGAGACAGTGCTCTTTTTTTATGGCAGAGGCGGCATATTGAAATTTTCGCCCGTTGGTGAACGCCGCCCTGCCAGAAGGCAGATCTACTCGTTTTTGGAAAGATATTTCGTCTCGATCTCCAAAGGACGGTCGATCACGGCTTCAATCACCATATAGCTTGGTTTACGCCCCGGTTGACGGGGAAGTGTAAGGCTCCCCGGATTCACGGCAAGAATACCGTCCTGCTCATCTATGGTCGGTTGATGTGTGTGGCCGAAAAATACCGCTTCGCAATGGCGGCGTCTTGCTGCACTATACAGTTCCCCAAGGTATGAAGAAACACTGTAAAGGTGACCATGGGTCACAAGAATGCGGTGTCCCTGCAGCTTCAATACCTCCTCTTTGGGAAGATCATCATAATAATCCATATTCCCGGCTACGATGGTTGTAGGCGCATCCGAGATTTCCTCAATATAGTCTGCGCTTCCTTCCACGTCGCCGCAATGAATCAGATAATCATAGGGATATTCCTTCAAAATTGCTTCTTCCAGATGTCGATCATTTCCGTGGGTATCACTTACCAGCAAAATTTTCATAAAAGCTCCTTTTTCATGGCTCGAAGAGCTTTGCCTCGATGACTGATTCTGTTTTTTTCTTCCCTGGGAATTTCCGCTGAGGTTTTCCCGTACTCAGGCAGGAAAAAGATCGGGTCATAGCCGAAGCCGTTTTCTCCCCTCTCCTCATATCCGATCCTGCCTTCCATGGTCTCCCGCACAACTTTGACGGTTCCGTCAGGAAAAGCCGCGCAAATCGCGCAGACAAACCGCGCTGTTCTTTTTTCGTCCGGAACTCCGGCAAGCCTCTCGATCAGGATATGATTCTTCGTATGATAATCTGTCTTCTCACCCAGATAACGGGCAGAATAAACACCCGGTTCCTTATTCAGATAATCAATCTCAAGCCCTGAGTCATCCGCAAGCACAATCTCATGAGCTGCTTCACACACAGCCCTGGCCTTGATGACCGCATTCTCTTCAAAGGTCTCTCCGTCTTCCACAATATCCATATCGAGACCTGCTTCCTTCATCGAAACCACTTCATAATCCGTATCGGCGAGAATCTCCCTGATCTCACGCAGCTTATCTTTATTGTTTGTCGCAAAAATAATCCTTTTCATGTTCTCCTCTTTCTCAGAATTTCATCAGTCTGTCGTCTCTGCAGCTGCTCTCCTGGGTGGTTTGGGTCCTAAAAACTGGTAATAGTAGGCTTTGATCATCCCATTGTAGATCTTACGGTTCTTATCCGCTTTTCTTCCGATATCTTTTTCCGCTTCCTCATAGGAGGTAATCAGATACATCGACCATCGATCCAGCCTTGCGAAGCTTTCTCCCAGTTCCCGATAGATGACCCGTAAATTTTCTTTTTCCTCCAGGCGTTCTCCGTATGGAGGGTTCGCAATGATAAAGCCGTAAGGCCTGGCATGCCGCAGCTCCTTCACCGGACGCTGCTGCAGGTGAATCAGATTCTCTACGCCCGCAAGCTTTGCGTTAGCCCTTGCTGCCTTGAGTGCTTCGGCGTCAATGTCATATCCCTGAATATCCGTTTTTTCCGGCATCTTTACTTCATCCCTGGCCTGTTCCCTTGCCCGCTTCCATAAATCGAAAGGAATCAGATTTTCCCATTTCTGAGCAAGGAATTCACGGTTCATGCCCGGAGCCATATTTGCCGCAATCATTGCAGCCTCGATCGGAAACGTACCGCTCCCGCAAAAGGGATCCACCAGGATACGATCCGCATGCCATGGGGTCAGAAGCAAAAGGGCGCTGGCGAGGGTCTCCGTAATCGGTGCCTTCACCGTCATCTGCCGGTATCCCCGTTTGTGTAAAGACACGCCCGATGTATCAATTCCCACCGTGACGATGTCTTTCATCAAAGATACCCGGATGGGATAGGAAGATCCTGTCTCTGGAAACCAGGAAAGATGGTACACCCGTTTCAGGCGCTCAACAATCGCTTTTTTCATGATCGACTGAATATCCGAAGGACTGAAAAGCTTGCTTTTGACTGAGGCGGCCTTTGCTACCCAGAATTTACCGTCTTTCGGAATAAAATCTTCCCAGGGCAGGTCCAGCGTTTTCTCAAACAGTTCTTCAAAGCTCTCTGCCTGAAACTCTCCCACCTTTAATAAGATACGTTCCGTTGTCCGTAAATGAATATTTGCTTTTACTATGGCATCTTCTCCGCCGCCGAATGTAATCCTTCCATCCTCTGTTTTAAGAATTTCCAGCCCCAGATCCATGAGTTCCCGTTTTAAAACAGCTTCCAGTCCAAAATGACATGGGGCCATCAACTCCATAGGTTTTCCTGAAAATTTTTTTTGCATTTTTATGCCTCAAATGTGAAATTTCTGTTGCATTTCTATTCAGCTTGTGTTATCATCTATTTTCGTAAGAAGGATTTACCCTTCATATTTCCTTCTTACTTAGACCCCTTATTTAATTATTTATACTCCCCTCGAAATGTCCGGCAGCTCCCCTGTCGGGCATTTCATTTTTTATCACATCTAAAATACATGGTTCTTTCTGCTTCGTCTTACAACAGGAAATTGATCTGCCTGCCTTCCCCGAGAAGTCATAATTTTGTAAAAAATTTGTAATTATTCTGCAAGGTAAACATCCCGACAGACTGTTGTCAAAGCATGGAAGTCATCGGTTGATGGTTTTCCCTACTTTACTATACTTTTCCTCCTCTTGCAAGTACAACCCATGAACTGTAACCATGAACTTGTTTTTTCATATAAATAAAGCTTGACAAAAGATATCTTTTGTATTATTGTATTACTTGTCTAATACAGCAGTTAAGTATCATACAAAGGATACGGGATTGATTACAGTGTGTTTTAACAAATTGCATCACGAAGCTTTTTGTTTGTACTAGCATTTTGACAATTACTATGATATGATACCGCTTAGAAACATGTGTCTTTTCAAAGATTCTGCGATGAAAAAACATGTTGTTTCAACTTTTAAACTGCTGCAACCATGTTGTTTTTTCAAAGAAGGAGGGTTACCAGATGAAAAACAAACGTTTTCTGGCCATCAGCACAGCTGTTGCCATCAGCATCAGCGCTCTTGCAGCTCCGGCTTCCGCCGCGCCTGCAGGATTTCAGGACGCAGCACACAAAGGCCTTCAGGAGAGTCTGGATCAGTACGCAGAAGTCTATGACGCAGGAGTCGGCTCTTACGAGGAAGCAATGAAGGGTGTCAATGCTACGCTTGACGTATCCTTAGAAGACTCCGGAAAAGCTTTTTTAGGCCTTGTTGCTCCAATGGATCTTTCCTGGCTGAATGGCGCAACGCTTAGTATGGATGCTACAATTGCTGATTTCAGCGAAGCCGGCAAGATGGATCTTCTGATCAACGGCGCGACGATTCTTTCCATGCTGTTCCAGATGGATATTGATACCATGGATATGCTGGTACAGGTTCCGCAGATTTCTCCCACTTATTTAAAAGGAAACTATACGCAGATCATGGAAACAGCTCTGGCAGAGGATCCTGCCGCCGCCGAAGAGATTCCTTTCACTCCGGAAATGTACAACTTTATGATGAAATCGTTGTTCTCTTTCCTGCAGAATCCGCTTTCCTCTGAGGCTATCACCGGAATCATGGATCGCTATGCATCCATGGTTCTTGACTCTTTCGAAGATCTCGGCGCTGAAGAAGCTGTTGTTACAGCAGGTGACATCACCGAAAACGCCACGATGGTTACCGGCAAACTCACAGAGATTGCTGCATATAATATAGTTACCGACGTTCTCAAGACTGCAAAGGATGATGCGGATATTAAAGATATCCTTCTTTCCTATGGCGGAGACAATGCAGAAGAGTCCTATGCCGAATTTGTTGCAGCTATAGATAAACTCCTTAATGACCTCGCTGAAGAGGCTCCCGATCCGGAAAGCGAAGAATATGTCATCTGCCGTCTCTATGTCAATGATGACGACGAGGTAATCGGCAGCCAGTCCGCCATAACCTCTTATGGAGAGGAAGAAGTCTTCATGAGCTGCTTTGTTCCGAGCGCGGACAACCAGTCTGCCCTGCACCTTGAGGTTGGTGAGAGCGACTTTATCCTTGACGGAAAAGGCGAAATCACAGACGGCCTTCTTTCCGGCAATTATCTTCTCTGTGCAGGAGACGAGCCCATTGCAAATATCGAAGTCATCAATTATGATGCCGCCGCCGCAGAAGAAGGAAGCTTCATCGGTACATACCGCATCACTCTCGCATCAGATGATGAGGAAATGGCATTCTTCTCAGCTTTCGGCCTGACGGTTAATGTTAATACCAGCAATGTTTATGGCGGCACCATCGCATTGACACTTGACAGTAACGGAGCTCCTCTTGCCACTGTAACCATGACCGCCGGTTATGGTGATGGCGCGGAAGTTCTTGATATTGCTTCCGCTGAGCCGGCTCTGGATATGATTGACGGAGAGGCAATGGCAGAATACATGAGCAGCATTGATATCGGAGCCATTATCCAGTCCCTCCTCGATGCAGGGGTACCGGAAGACTTCATCAATGGAATCTTAGGCATGATGATGGGAGAAGAGGCTTATGCAGGCGACGATGCTGCCTGATTCCTTTGCTCTGTAAACTGATTTTTCGTTGATAATCGGGCAGGAGGCAGGAATTATTCCTGTCTCCTGCCTTCGTTTTGAGCCGTTCTCTTACTCTGTTCGAACTGATTTCGGGCAGTTGCGCAAACAGAGCAACAGGGCGGCGTTCGCCGACAGGCGTAATATATCATGATTGCATCGACAAAAGCCTGATTCTACGGATCGCTTCGCAGCGGAGCTGCTCTCGCGATCCTACAGCCACTCGGAATTCGCTCATTTTGCACAGAAAGATTTGCGAAATCAAGTGTAAATAGTGCAAAATGGCTACTTCCTCGTGTCTGTGGGCGACCCAATCTCATGCAAAAATGAGCGAGCTCATTTTTGCATGACCTTTTGTCGCCTGAATCATATCATTACATCGTTCCTGCCATAAAAAAAGAGACAGTGCACAATAAATGCTCTGTCTCTTTTTTATCATTTTATTCTCTTATTTTTGTCCGGGTGTTTTCACTCAGCAACGTTCCTGCACGGCCCGTTTTTATTCCCAGTCCATCACTTCGATTGCTTTCTTTTCAATCTCAAGGCCGGCTTTATAGCGAACCATGAAATCCTCAAAGCCATCCACTTCTTCCTGGGTCGGAGCAATGGTGCTGCCGGAAAGGTTCGAGAAGATCTTTTTCTCCAGATAATCCTCCAGTGTCTGGGCTTTGTCTTCTCTCAGCAAAAATGCTGCCAGAAGAGCAATACCCCAGGCTCCGCCCTCGCTTGCCGTATCCATTACCGTGACAGGCGCATTTACCGCAGCCGCAAGATACCTCTGGCCGACGCCCTTGGTCTTGAAGAATCCGCCGTGGCCCATGATACGGTCCACTTTCATCTTTTCATCCTTCATCAGGATGTCCATGCCCATCTTAACCGCCCCAAGGGAAGTGAAGAGGTTCACTCTCATAAAGTTCTTTAAATTGAATTTGCTGTTCGGCGTACGCAGGAATGCCAGACGGCCTTCATTGATCATGGTAATATTCTCTCCGGAATAGTATCCATAGGCCAATAATCCGCCGCAGTCCGGATCTCCGTCCAGGCTGTTGGTATAGAGAGCTTCATATATCCTGCCGATATCGACCGGCTGGCCCATCAGCTCGGAGTATTCCGCAAAGAGCTTCACCCAGGCGTTCAGATCCGACGTACCGTTATTTGCGTGGGACATGGCAACCGGATATCCTGACGGGGTCGTTACCATGTCAATCTCACGGTACATCCTGGAAAGTGATTTCTCCATAACCAGCATCGCAAATGTGCTCGTGCCGGCGGAAACATTGCCCGTGCGGGGGCCGACGGAATTGGTTGCCACCATGCCTGTACCGGCATCTCCTTCCGGTGCGCAGAAAGGAATCCCTGCTTTCAGATTACCGGTTTCATCAAGGTAAGCGGCGCCTTCTTCTGTCAGAGAACCGGCGTCATCTCCCGCAACCAGAACCTTCGGGAAGATCTCTCTCAGCTTCCAGGCATATCCTTTATCCTTGATCAGCTCTTCAAACTGTTCAACCATTCTCTGGTCGTAATCCAGTTTTTCGGAATCGATGGGGAACATGCCCGACGCGTCACCGATCCCGATGACATGTTTTCCTGTCAGCTTGCGATGCATATAGGCGGAAAGAGTCGCCACATACGCAAGATGGTTTACATGCTCTTCCTTGTCCAGAATCCGCTGATACAGATGCGCAATGCTCCAGCGAAGCGGAATGTTGAAATCAAACAGCTCCGTAAGGATATCTGCCGATTCCTGCGTGTTCGTATTTCTCCAGGTCTGGAACGGCGCAAGAAGCACATCATCCTTATCCTGGGCAATATAACCATGCATCATCGCGCTGATACCGATGGAGCCGGTCGTGGACAGGGTTACGCCATACTTTTCCTCGACCTCTTTGCGAAGGGAGCCATAGCATCCCTTCACGCCCCGGTCAATCTCCTCCAGGCTATAGGTCCATACGCCATTGACAAGGGAATTTTCCCAGTCGTAGACACCGATAGCCAGCACGTTTCCGTCCAGGTCAATCAACACTGCCTTGATCCTGGTTGAGCCGAATTCAATCCCTAATGCTGTCTGTCCGGATAATATCTTTTCTTTTGCGTCCATTCTTTCCCCTTTCGTAAATTCTTTTGTGTTATCTGCTTCAGAGGCGAAAACTGTTTCCTCATGTCAGTTTTGACAGGAAAACCCTTTTCTTTGTCAATTTCTGCTGTTATATATTATAACGTTTCTTATGGATGATTGCAAGAAATACATGAGATTACCGAATTGACAAAAAGAGATTATTTATGCTATATTGAGCAGACAAATAAATGAACTTGCAGATGCTGACGGAGAAAGCGGATAACCGCAGGGTATTTGCAGGTTTCGTTCAAAGCCGACCGTCTGGGCAGTATTTGAGTGTGCGCTGCACCATTTCAAATGCTGCTCTTTTTTTATCAAAGGAGACATATTTTGCCCACGGCTGCGTTTTTTTGCAGGCGTGACTGCAAAATAGTCATCCGTGGCCATTGAGTCAACGTTCAAAACTTCATTTTGGGAGGAGAGTGTTCATGGGATTTAAATCCGATATCGAAATCGCACAGGAAACCGAACTGCTGCCAATCACCCGAATCGCTGAAAAAGCAGGTATTGACGACAGATATCTGGAACAATACGGAAAATACAAAGCAAAGATCGACTATAATCTTTTAAAGGAAACGGACCGCCCGGACGGTAAGCTCGTTCTTGTGACAGCAATCAATCCTACGCCTGCAGGAGAAGGAAAAACCACAACGACAGTCGGCCTGGGAGATGCGATGCAGAGACTCGGCAAGAAGGTCTGTGTGGCTCTGCGCGAGCCTTCCTTAGGCCCGGTCTTCGGCATCAAGGGCGGCGCCGCCGGCGGCGGTTATTCCCAGGTTGTACCGATGGAGGATATCAACCTTCATTTCACCGGTGATTTTCATGCCATCGGCGCGGCAAACAATCTTCTGGCAGCTATGATTGACAATCATATTTTCCAGGGGAATGAGCTGAATATTGATCCGCGGAAGATTACCTGGCGGCGCTGTGTCGATATGAACGACAGACAGCTTCGCAATGTCATTGACGGTCTCGGCGGACGTACCAACGGCACGCCGAGAGAAGACGGCTATGACATTACCGTCGCTTCGGAAATCATGGCTGTTCTGTGCCTTGCTTCTGATATTCTGGACCTGAAGGCAAGACTTTCCCGCATAATCATCGGGTATACCTATGGTAAGGCTTCCGAGCAAAAGCCGGTCACAGCCGGAGATCTCCATGCGGAAGGAGCTATGGCGGCTCTCTTAAAGGATGCCTTAAAGCCGAATCTGGTTCAGACCTTAGAGCATACCCCTGCCATTGTGCACGGCGGTCCTTTTGCGAACATCGCCCATGGCTGCAATTCTGTCACCGCTACCCGCATGGCTCTGAAGCTGTCTGATTATACGATTACCGAGGCAGGCTTCGGCGCTGATCTCGGCGCTGAAAAGTTCCTGGATATCAAATGCCGTATGGCAGGCCTGAAGCCAAACGCCGTCGTTATCGTCTGTACTGTACGCGCACTGAAATATAATGGCGGCGTGCCCAGGGCCGATCTCAGCCAGGAAAACCTGGAAGCTTTGGAAAAAGGTCTTCCCAACCTGCTCAGGCATGTCAGCAACATCAAGAATGTCTTCCGGCTTCCCTGTGTCGTCGCTGTAAATGCCTTCCCGACAGATACGCCGGCAGAGCTTGAGCTTGTGCAGGCGAAGTGCCGCGAGCTTGGCGTCAATGTTGCGCTCTCCGAGGTCTGGGCAAAAGGCGGAGAAGGCGGCAAGGCACTGGCGGAAGAAGTGATACGGCTCGCCGATCAGCCGAATGATTTCTCTTATTCCTATGAGCTGGAAGGCAGCATCGAAGACAAGCTGAACCAGATCGTACAGAAGATTTACGGCGGAAGCCGTGCCGTTCTGACCGCGCAGGCGCAGAAGCAGGCAAAAGAACTGAAGGCTCTTGGCTTTTCCAATTACCCGATCTGTGTCGCCAAGACCCAGTACAGCCTGACGGATGACCAGACCAGGCTGGGGGCTCCTGCAGATTTTGAAATTACGGTGCGTAACCTGAAGGTATCCGCAGGCGCGGGCTTCATCGTCGCTTTGACCGGTGAAATCATGACGATGCCGGGACTCCCGAAGGTACCCGCCGCCGAAAGAATTGACGTAGACGAAAACGGAAGGATTACCGGACTGTTTTAACAGTCGGTTTTGAAAGGAGCTTCTTTCCATGAAATTCATTTATCCTGCTGTCATCTCTCCTAAGGACGGCGGCGGCTTCATCGCCCGTTTTCCGGATCTGGTTATGTGCGAAGCCGAAGGAGAAACCCTTGACGAGGCGATCGAACGGGCAAATGAGGCAGCCAACGACTGGATCAGCCTTGAGCTTTCCGAAGACGAGCCTGCCCTTCCTCCCGTAACAGACCTGGAGGATCTTATCCTGGCTCCCGGAGAAACAGCAAGAAATATTTCCATCAACATTCGGTTTTACGACGGGTGGGATGAATAAAAGATCCGGTTTCCTCAGAGGCATCCGTCTGTCATGATTCTGATCACAGCATCTTCCTTGTGAATGACTCCGGAGCAAAAAAAGTTCCGCCCCCCTGCAGGCAAGCCTGCTGTGGGGGCGGAACTTTTTTGCGGATTCCGTTGGTGGGTGCCTCGAAAGTCTGTGCTGTTCTGCCTGGATAAATCCGGTCATAACGCCGCATACTTACGGTCACCGCACAGGTCGAAACATTTATGACTCGCCGCGCAGACGCGCAAGCAGTTCCGTCAGGGCTTCCGGGTATTGCATGTGTTTCAGATCCGGATGGTTCCGGAGCATGAAACGGGCGAAGGCATGGCCTGCCCCGAGAAATCTTGCGTACCATGCGTCCCTGGTTTCTTCCAGCCCGGCAAGCTTCCTCTGAAGCAGCTCTTTTTTTTCCAACAGCACCTCTTTACGACGGCCGATCCCTTCTTTGATTTCGGTCATTTTTTCACCGCTGCGCTCCATAAATGCCTGCTTTTTCTGTTCATACTCTACTCTCGTCTCCAATGTATTCTTATACTCGACCGGCGCAGGAGTCTGCTTCTCCAAAATCTCGGTTTCCTCTTGTTTCGGCTTCACATTTTCGATTGTTTTATCAGGCTCCGGCTCTCCTTTATCTGAAAATACAGAAACCAGCTCCTGTACTTTTACCATTCTTACGGCTGCGTTTCCTGCCCTGGATACTTTTACGCTTACCCCCTGCGCTTTTTCTTTCAGCATCGCGGCTGTATGACTGTCCTTCATGAGGTCTTCCGTTAAAAATGCTCCTTCTCCCAGAACCATACTCATGGAATCCGAGACCGTGCGCATAGATTTTCTTATTTCATCCAGTTCCTTCAGATCTCTGTTGAATTTCAGTATTGTCAAAACGGAGACAATGAGGTCAGCCAGATATAAAATGTAAGCTCCAAGAAGAAACCACCAGCCAATCCTCGGAGGAAAGCCGGCAGATACATACTTCGTCAAAAAAGGATGCACAAGCTTTACAACCGCCACAATCCCAAGCCCCCACAACAGACTGAACTGAAGGCAGATATAACCGTGAAAATTGCATATTTTGTCGCTGTAATCCCACCATCTGGCATGAAAACATTTATCCAGCGCTGCTCCACCGATCAGCTCTACGCCGGTAGCCAGAACCACTCCGATAAGATACAGGACAAACAGATTTAAATCCGTCTCTGAGTTTTCCAAAGCTCTGTCTGCGGTATTGAGCACCGCAAAAACAGCCAGGACGCCGAATCCGTAAACAGGACATACCGGTCCGTTGAAAAAGCCCCGATTAATTACCCGATGCACCTTGATCGCATGAAATACCACTTCTACTGACCATCCCAGAAATGAGTACAGGATGAAATATAAGCAAACCTGATAATACGTCATACCAAACAGCATCTACAAAATCCTCCTATTTTGCGTTCACCGGCTTATTGTAACACTAAGAAATGATTCATACAAGCATAAAACCAGCCGTATCATCGGCGTCTTTTTCGCAGTTTTACCTGATCTTTTACCGCCTGAACCTTTACATTACCACCGATCAATTGTATAATGTACTTGTAATCGTACTTGAATTGAGATCTGTTGAACACGAAACCGGACAAAAAGTCATGAACAGGGATCGCTTAAATTTCCTTAGGTTTTTTCCTTAGGCTTTCATGACACTCTCTATAGCCTCCGTCCATCCTGGCGGGGCATCATCGTGGAAAGGATGAAGCATGGATAGCAGTTTGAAAAGCATCGTTATGCTGATCGATGCAGATAATACCAAGCCTGGAAAAATTGAGGCTATCATCCGGGAGGTTTCCGCTCTCGGCCGTATCGTTGTAAAACGTGCTTATGGAAATTGGAAAAAGGATAATCTCAAAAACTGGGAGGATGAACTGAAAAGATTGGCAATCAATGCGATTCAGCAGTTTGACTATGTTGCAGGTAAAAATGCTACGGATATGGCACTTGTGATTGATGCGATGGAGCTGCAGTATCGTCATATTTACGATGGCTTTGTCATTGTCGCGAGCGACAGTGATTATACGCCTCTTGCGATCAAATTGCATGAGTCCGGGGTTTTTGTTATGGGTGTCGGCGAGCAGAAAACGCCTGAGGCATTTCGCAATGCCTGCGATGAGTTTGTCTATCTGGAAAATATTGAGGACGACAATGACAAGAAATTGAGCGATTTGCCTGTCGCCGCTTCCAGCATACCTGATCGGCTCGACGCAGGAGCCGCCGCGGAAAACAAGCCCGGCAGAAGCCTGAACGAAATTCACAGGCTTTTAAGAATCGCATATGATAAATATCAGGATGAGGACGGTCTCGCCAAGGTCAGCGCAGCCGGTTCTTTTATCCGTAGAGCCAAGCCTGATTTTGATTCCAGAACCTATGGCTATGTTAAGCTTACCCAGCTGATTGAAGCTTTTCCGAAGAAGTACAAGCTGATCAAAGAAACCACGCATGGTTCTTCGGCTATTATGTCTTACCGTTGTTTATAGGATATGCATGAATCAGGATATGCATGAATTGCATGAATTTGAAAAAAGCCCTGTTCCTTCTGCAGATGTCCGCAGAAGGAACAGGGCTTTATAATCTCGTCAAAAATCAGTTGTTTAATGGGTTATTCCTTTTTTTGCGCATCAATCTCTGCCTGATTCTTCACCACAGGAATACGGACAACCTGACCTATCGACAGCCTCCCCAGATCAGACAGATGATTCAGCTCCTTTAGCTCTTCTTTTATTTCATAATAATTCACGCCATGATCCATGCAAATCTGAACCATTGTATCTCCGTCCGCAACCGTATAGTCGATATAGTCGGTCTCAGGCTCGATCGGTACGATCGTATCAGCAATAGAGCTCACCTTTGTATCCATCTCCGAATACACTTCCATAAGATCATCAAGCTGTTCCGTCACCGAATCAAGCTGTTCCTTAATGGTATTCGTCCCGGTGCTGTCCTCCAGTTCTTCTGCGATGGACGCAAGACTTTCGCTTATCCCTGACAGCTGGCCGAGCTCATCGAGGGAGGCCTGAAGCTCTTCATCCTTCGTGGAGGAATCCAGTTTCTCAGCTGTCTGACTGATCGTGCTTTCCAGCGAATCAAAGCGGGTATCAATTGCCGCTGCCTTTTCCTCTAACGTTTCTTCCAATGCCGTAAGCTTTTCAAAAACCTCATCCAGCTTCGTCGATAAGGAAGCTCCCATTTCCTGATTTTCCGAGGAGGCATTGTCAACCTTCTCTCCCAGCGCTGTAAGATCCTCTCCCGTAGCCAGAGACTCTCCTAAGGTATCCAGCTTTTCGCCTAACGCTGTAATTTCCTCTGTCGTATCCAGACTATCCAGCGTCTCTCCAAGCGTATCCAGCTTTTCACCGAGCGCCGTGATTTCCTCTGTCGCATCCAGCGTACCCAAGGTCTCTCCAAGCGTATCCAGCTTTTCACCTAAGGCTGTGATTTCCTCTGTCGAATCCAGCGTACCCAGGGTCTCTCCAAGCGTATCCAGCTTTTCACCGAGCGCCGTGATTTCCTCTGTCGCATCCAGCGTATCCAAGGTCTCTCCAAGCGTATCCAGCTTTTCACCAAGTGTCCCAACCTGGGCTCCGACACTTTGTATCTCCTCTGTCACCTGTGACAGGTCTTTTCCCGACTCCAGACTTTCTGTCAAAGCGGAGAGCTTTTTGTCCAAAGCCGCAAACAGCTTACTGACATCCTCTCCCTCCGGAACCGCTTCCGGTTCCGTCTGCGTTTCGGCAGTTCCCATCTGATCCAGCTTCTCGCCGATTGCCTGAACCTGTTCCGTCAGGCTGTCAAGCTTTTCATCCTGACTTGCAGAATCTGCTGCAGGGCTGTCGCTCTCCCGGGTATCCAGGGCTGTTTTCAGCTCTTCAATCTGAGTAAACAGCTCTTCAAAGTTCGTAGTAATCCCCTCTGAGAGTACGTCAAGCTTTGACCTGGTTTCCTCAGAAGCCTGCGGAGACTCTGACTCTGCTTCGGCACTCTGGCCGGCAGAAAAAGAAAGAGCGAGACCATCGATTTTTTCGGAAAGAGCCAGATAATTCTCTGCTATCGCCGCAAGCTTTTCATCCAGATCAGAGGAATCTGAGGATGATTGGTTCTGTACCGTAAAGACAGCCATCAGCTTTGCAAGCTGTTCGCCAAAGGTTCCCTGTCTCTCATCCATCTGTATCAGCTTCATCGCAATCGAATCCAGCTTGCGAGAATCATCTACAGAATGTGAGGATCTGGGAGCGTCTTCCTTTGCAGAATCATTTTCTTCCGGTTCATCCGCTTTCGCGGCAAGAGTTTCCGAAAGGTAAGCAACAGGCGGCTCTGCGCTCTGATTGCCGGAGACGAGCTTTACCTGATTCACATCGGCAGAATATGCCGTATCCGCTGTGGTTTCCATCTGTTCCTGTGACGCAGCCGTGCTGCCACTGATCTGAACCATAGACCTGCCGCTGCCGAATGCCATGCCTGTGCTGCCGGAAAAAACAGCAAGCGCCACTGTTCCTGCAGTCCCCAAAAGCAGCTGCGATCGAAGCTTCTTTTTATTTTTCTTGCTCTGAAAAGAGAAATCTTTGTTCTTTTCCCGGCTAAGATCTTTCATCGTTCCGTGCTCCTCCCCAAAAGCAGCTTTATACGTTGAGTCAATGTCTTCGGATGACGATTCTGCTGCTTCGGCAGCCGGACTGTCGAAGACAAAACCAGTCTCCTTTCCGCACAACAACAAATACCTTATCCTCTTCGAATAATCTCTGGTTCATTATACTACGGAAAAGAAAAAAAATCTACATGGTTTTGTAATTTTTTTGTAACAATATTTTACGGCGCATACACCAGATGTCTGATGGCTGCGCCGTAAATATTTTAACTGTATTATATGATTGCATCGACAAAAGCCTGATTCTGCGGATCGGTTCGCAGCGGAGCTGCTCTCGTGTCTGTGGGCGTTATTCCGCGCTGTCAATCAGCTCCAGGCTGTGCTCGCGGTTCATTTTCAGGCAAATTTCCAGGAAGCGCTCCAGCGGCACGTCATTCATCGCTTTGTTTCCTCTGATATTTACGGAAACGGTACGCTGCGCGGCTTCTTTGTCGCCGATTACGATGATATACGGATCCTTGTATTTGCGGAAATTCTTGATCTTCTCTTTCATGTTCTTATCTTCGTAATCCGCTTCCACACGAATGTCATGATCAATGAGAAGAGCCTCAATTTCCTTCGCAAAAGCGTTATGCTCCGGCCGGATCGGCACGATCGCCACCTGCATCGGCGACATCCAGAACGGGAAAGAGGCTTTAAAGTTCTCAATCAGGATACCGATGAACCGCTCAAAGGATCCCAGGATCGCTCTGTGGATCATAACCGGACGTTTCAGTGTACCGTCCTGTGCCTGATATTTCAGGTCAAAGTTCAGAGGAAGCTGGAAATCCAGCTGAATCGTACCCATCTGCCATTCCCGTCCGATGCAGTCTTTCATCTTTAAGTCAATCTTAGGTCCGTAGAAGGCGCCGTCTCCCTCATTAATCTCATAGTTTCCTTCCCCGTATCTCTTATCGAGAATGCTCTTTAAGGAAGCCTCTGCCTGATTCCAAAGCTCGATATCTCCCATGAAGTCTTCGGGTCTGGTGGAAAGCTCGGCGGTATAGGTTAAACCGAAGGTTTCGTAGATTTTTCCGGCGATATCCATGATATCCCCGATTTCTTCTTCAATCTGACTTTCCATCAGGAGCGTATGGTCGTCGTCCTGACGGAACATCTGTACGCGGAACAGACCATTCAGTTCACCGGACTTTTCTTTACGGTGAATCACATCCGTCTCCGAGAAGCGCAGAGGCAGCTCCTTGTAGCTGCGCAGCTGGCTCTGATAAACCTTGATCGCGTTCGGGCAGTTCATGGGTTTGCAGGCATAGCCGACTTCTTCTCCCTCATCCGGATGAATCAGAAACATATTGTTCTGATAATGTCCCCAATGGCCGCTTGTCTGCCAAAGCTGTTTTGAGTTGATAATCGGGCCGGAAATTTCCTGATAACCATGTTTTACATGCTCTTTCCTCCAGAAGGAAAGAATGGCATTAAACATAGCCCAGCCTCTCGGAAGGAAATACGGCATGCCGGGAGCGGTTTCATCCATCATGAACAGCTCCTGTTCCTTACCGAGTTTTTTGTGGTCTCTCTCCAGAGCCTCTTTTATCATCTGCAGATGCTCTTTCAGCTCTTTCTTATCCGGGAAGGCGTAGACATAAATTCTCTGCAGCATATCCCGCTTTTCGTCGCCTCTCCAGTAAGCGCCGGAAACTGACTTCACCTGGAATGCAGCGCTTAAGAGCTCCTGGGAATTCTCTACATGGGGTCCGCGGCAAAGATCCACGAAGTCCTCTCCGGTATAATACACGGTAATGGTCTCATCCTCCGGAAGATCCGAAATCAGCTCTGTTTTAAACTTCTGGTCCTTAAACAGTTCAAGCGCATCCGCCCGGGAAATCTCTTTCCTGGTCCAGGCTTCTTTTCTTTTAAGGATCTGTGACATGCGGTCCTCGATCTCCTTAAAATCTTCGTTTGACAGATTTCTCGGAAGAAGGAAATCATAGTAAAATCCGTCCGCGATCTGCGGACCGATCGCATACTGCACATTTTCCGCGCCAAACATCTCAATCACTGCCTTTGCAAGAATATGAGCAAGAGAATGGCGATAAACACTCTTATAATACTCAGCGTACTCTTCTTTATTCATTGTTCTCCCTTTCTAAGGATCTGTGCATAATTGATCTTTACATCCTGCGCCATCTGAACAGGTTGTTTTTGCACAGCTCCTGATCGTTTTTTAACATAGCCTTACGTTTCCAGGCGGTACCCACCGTACACCGGAACCGGCCGCTGCCAGGCACACGTTACCGGCAGGTGACGTCTTTTTTTGGGCGGCTCCGGGATATAAAAAATCCCCTGCATCATGGCAGCAGCCATCATGCAAGGGACGCATATCTCCTATCCACAGAGAAAAACCTCTTTGACGCGGAAAAACAAGCGCGGTTCCACCCTCGTTGTCCTGTAAAAACAGGACCGCTTCATTCATGACGATAACGGAGTCACCGTACCTGTTTACAGGTCTCTCGGAGGCGGTCTTCCGATAGATGAGCGGCAGGATGTTTTCAGCATGGACTGACCATGTGCCAGCCCTCATCCCTCTCTGAAGCCGTCAGGCTATCGTACTCTTCTCTTCATCGATTTGGATCATATAGGATAAATATTTACTGATAAACGTACAAAATTCCTGCATTCTGATTCGTTTACCGCGCCGGATCAACGCCGCACAAGCGGCATCCTTCTGCAGTAAATCCGCGCGAATACCATACGTCTTTGAATCCGGCCAACAAAGCCATACGCAAAAGCCGGAGCTTAACGCTTGGAGAACTGCGGAGCGCGGCGGGCTGCTTTGAGACCGTATTTCTTACGCTCTTTCATACGCGGATCTCTGGTAAGGAAACCAGCAGCCTTGAGAATCGGGCGATACTCTGCGTCTGCCTCGCAAAGGGCTCTGGAAACACCATGACGGATCGCGCCTGCCTGGCCTGTAAAGCCGCCGCCATGAACATTAACCAGAATATCGAATTTGCCTTCTGTCTGCGTAGCGACAAGCGGCTGTCTGACAACAACCTTCAATGTCTCAAGACCAAAGTAATCATCGATATCTCTCTTATTAATCACGATCTTGCCTGTACCCGGAGCCAGATAAACTCTGGCAACAGATGATTTTCTTCTTCCAGTACCGTAGAACTTAACGCTAGCCAATTTTAATTACCTCCTCAATCAAAATGTCAGGACTTCCGGCTGCTGCGCAGCATGCTTATGCTCCGGTCCAGCATATACAAAAAGCTTCTTGTACATCTTGTTTCCAAGAGGTCCTTTCGGAAGCATCCCTCTGACAGCGAGCTCAACTACCTGTTCAGGCTTCTTTGCCAGCTTCTCACGAAGAGTTGTCTGCTTCATGCCGCCTACATACTTTGAATGCTTATAGTAGATCTTCTGATCGAGTTTTTTTCCTGTAACAGCGATCTTTTCCGCATTGATAACGATAACATAATCACCCGTGTCTACGAATGGCGTAAACTGCGGTTTATTTTTTCCGCGAAGGATGCTGGCGATGTTGCTGGAAAGGCGTCCTAATGTGCAGCCTTCCGCATCTACAACATACCACTTTCTTTCGATCTTATCAGGGTTAGCCATATATGTCTGTTGCATGGATATCATTTCCTCCTAAACATTGTCCGCCATCCGAGTGCGGATCCGATCCATCTGGAGAAGGATGAATCAAACCGCGGCTGGATCATGATCCGGTGGGAAACCCGGACTTTATCCATAATCGGGATGGACATCATTAAATGCCGTCAATCTGCATCCCGCAGAATGACGGTCACCCAAAAGGCAAAATAATGACGGCATAACAATATGCGGAAATGTCCGAAACCGCTCTTTTATAGATTTACCGGGGCTTTCGTTTTCTGCCCCGGTAAATGCCGTACTGAGCTATTATAATGCACAGTCCTGCCTTTGTCAATTTTTATTTTTGTATTCTTCATCAAACAATGTCTGTTACCATTGGATATATCCGGCGTCAACAAATCCAAAGGTGCCGGCGTCGTAAGCGATGGCGTAGCCCTTTTCCCTCCAATACGGATGGACATAAATCCATGCGCCTTCATTAAAGGAATGGTCAGACATGAATGCTCCTCCCGGCTCCGCCTGGAATACGAGGGCGCCTCTGCCGTTTGTTTTTACGGGACGGTAGACATATGCGGACAGATCATGGGGATCATAGGCGGTATTATTGGTGCTGCCGGACGAGCCTGAGCCTGACCAGTCAATGTAGCCGGCGTCAACAAATCCGTATACGCCGTTCTCATAGGCAAGGGTATACCCTTTCTCACGCCAATACAGATTTACATAAATCGTGGAACCGTTCGGATAGGAATAACCATCCATCGCGGCTCCTCCCGGCTCTGTCTGAAATACCAGATTTCCTCTGCCTCCGGTAGCTACCTTACGATAACCGAAATCGGAAAGCTTGTGGGGATCATAAGCCGGCGTCGGTGTGACTGAGCCGGACCAGTTGATATAGCCTGCGTCGACATAACCATATACGCCGTTGTCATAAGCCATCGCATAGCCATTCTCCCGCCAGTACAGATTCACATAAATTCTGGAGCCGTCAGGATAAGAATGCCCGCTCATCACGGATCCTCCCGGTGACACCTGGAATACCAGATTTCCCCTGCCTCCCGTCGTTACCGTCCTGTAACCATAATCAGAAAGGGTATGCGGGTCATATTTCGATCCGGAAGAATCTCCATTGGACCAGTCAATATATCCCGCGTCAACAAAACCATATACACCGTTTTCGTAAGCAAGGGTATATCCCTTCTCACACCAATACAGATTTACATATATTCTGGAACCGTCAGGATAAGAATATCCGCTGATCACGGATCCTCCCGGCTCGCTCTGAAATACCAGATTTCCCCGTCCGCCCGTTTTCACTGTACGGTAGCCGAAATCTGACAGTGTGTGGGGATCATAACTGTAAGCCTTGCTGTTGTCTGCCGCATTTGCCTGGCAGTTCAGGGCAAACCCCAATGCGCAGACCGTTAAGAACATTGCCAGAATCCAGATATTCCGTTTCTTCATCACTTTCCCTCCTTTACACTTTTCCCGGTCCGTGACCTGCGCACGCCTGCGCTGCGGTCATAAAAACAATCCGAAAGAATGATCTCTCAGAATTATACTTGTGAACGCAATGTACTGCCTTTTCGGAATGGAAGGGAACCGCGTTCATTCGTTATACGTTGAGTTGACCGGCAAACGTTTACATTACCGATTATATATTAACGCAATCATCTGATTATTTCAAGGTTTCTGTAACCTTTTATCTCTCCGCGTCTTCCTCCCGAAACGAAGTTTTATACGTTGACCCAGTGTCTTCGGATGACGGTTTTGCTGTCTGTCACGCCCGGGACAAAATATGTCTCCCATAACGGGATAATGAAGTTTAAAAAATCTGTTTACACTCTTATTGATTTGTGTTATAATACCCTTTGTCGTTAAACGACATGCGCCTGTAGCTCAGTGGATAGAGCGATGGACTCCGGTTCCATGCGCGGGGGTTCGATTCCCTTCAGGCGTGTTTCGGGCATCTGCTTTTGCAGATGCCTTTTCTTTTTCGCAGTCTGATCTCCGGATAACGGTTTTGTTTCTTCTAAGAATTGAGTCAATAATTACTGTCCTGAATTACTTGTCTTTTAGTCCGGGAGCATATCTCAGAAATCAATCACATAACCCGTTCCGCTGTCAAAGGCAAAATCAATTTTATGCCGCCCGGGAAATACAGATCTTTGGTCTTCTCAGCCTTTTTTCTTTTTTACAAATATAAAGTAATTCAGTACACGTCCTCTTTTTCTATACCCCGCCGCCCTCAGCCTTCGATAACCTTTTCTGTCCGGCTTCTGGATGATGATCACGTCTACGCCGACTTTTTGCGCTTTCCGGAGCAATATACGGTAGTCGGTATCCGGCCAGGCACTGATCATTTTGTAAACCCACACCGCTTCACGCGAAAGATAGCCGCGGCGCCATCTTCCGTACGGCATATGAACAGAGGGATCATAAACCCTGAGATAACTCGCCAGATAATCATCCACGGCTATGAGCCGGTCCGTGATGAATCCTTTCTCCGACAGCATGTTTCCCAGGACCGCGGCTTCCTCCGGCACCTGCTGCATATTTCGGACGAACCGGTAATTCTCTTTGGAAAAAGCATTCCGTCCCGTCAATACGATCACTGCAGTCAGAAGGAGAACAAGAATGCTCTTCGGCGCCGGTTGATGCAGCATATTTACCCAGATTGTAAATGTATAGGCCATTACAGGAAACAGGGGGAGGATCCAGAAGGTGCGCCAATATACCGTCTCACCGACACAGGTCTGTATGATTTTTGCCGAAACCGGAAAAAAATAAACTGTAAAGCTTACCGCCGTAAGAATAAGCAGGAATCTTGCCCTCGGATCTTTTCGCCTCTTAACCAAAAGCCATGCGCAGCACAGGCCAAACAAAACCAGCACGGCCTTATTGCCCCAATACTGTCCAAACGCCTGTATGCCGATGTCCAAACAATGCTTCATGTCTCACCGCCTCCCCATTATAAAAGATACCTCAGATAAATCAGGCCCAGAATCAGGCAGGGAACCAGGCTCAGGAGCATATATCCCACTTTTTCAGCGAGTATGCGCACCCTTCTTTTTACGTCTGAGCCTTCTTCTCTTGTCGTGTCTCCCATCAGCAACATAGCTGCGGAAGCTGTACAGACCATGACCGGTCCAAGCACAATACCCATGGAAGACATGAGACAGCAGGACAGGATTCCCAGAAAGCAGGGCAGCCAGCTCAGGAGATGATTCCCGCTTTCCCATGCTTTCTTCGTCAGCAATATCAGCACAGGCAGCCCAAAGCCCGCAAGCAGCGCTTTCCCCTGCCATAACCGGATCATCAGGAAATTACCCGCATTATAAATCGTCCAGGAACTGAATTGAAAAAATAAAGCGCAAAAGAAAAGAAAGCATCCCTTTGCTTTATGATCTTCCGGGAAAAGCCATTCCCCGTATTTCATGAGCACAAGATAGATCAGCAGAAGAAATACTGAAGGCAGAACCCTGTGGGCGATAACAGCCGGATGTACGCCGGCGCACAGCTTACTGATTACGGCAAGAAACGCCGGAAACGGCGAAAGAGCATAACGTTTGGGAAGGGAATTGTAAGCAAAGCCTGTATACGGATTGATCTGATAGAGGCTGTCTTCATAAGCATCCGTAACCGCCTGACCGACATAAAACGCGTCATCCGCATCCATATGCGCCATAAATGAAACAAAAACCAGCTGGAAAAGAATCAGCACAATCGCAATGCCCAGAAAAAAACCGCCTTTTCTGACCTGCTTCAGAATATCCCCGGGCATCCTTAAAAGTCTGCCATGATTCCTGATCATCCCAATGACCGCCAATACGCAAAGAAGCCCCCCGTAGCTTATGACCAGCATATGCAGGGTGGCTCCCGAAAACAGCATCGGTAAAGCAAGGATTTCCATCACCGCAAACATG
The DNA here is from genome assembly GCA_017475035.1 of Blautia sp. GTDB lineage: Bacteria > Bacillota > Clostridia > Lachnospirales > Lachnospiraceae > Blautia_A. The sequence continues at coordinate 41,162 of JAFVGK010000062.1, read as the reverse complement.
ATAAGATATCCGTGTACAAGATCCGCGCTGATCAGCAGCGGAATCAAAAGCAACCAGAAACCGGATAAAAAGGCTTCCAGGATCAATTCCATCATTTTTCCCCTCTCCTATATCCTGATTCTTCTGCGCGATGAATTTACGCAGCATAAGAAAGATTTTTCTGCAGTTTACATTATCGGGTATATAATCAGGCGCATACCGGCTTTCCTTTATCAGTAAAAAGAATCATACACTTCTCCGGGTTCTAAGGCAACCCCTTTTACCTCGGCCAGCTCACTGATCGTCACCAGCTTATAGCCTTCAGCAATCAGCAGAGGAATTGCTTTTTTGGCAGCTTCTACGGATTCTTCAAAAATATCATGCATCAGGATAATCCCTCCGTCTTCCGCAAGGCTGAGGATCGCTTTTGTAATCTGCTCTGTGTCCTGAGACTCCCAGTCGTCCGTATCCGCCGTCCACAAAATCATAGGAACCCCTGCCATCTGCCGGAGGCTGTCGCTTACCGCCCCATATGGCGGACGGAGCAGATCCGGGTCATGCCCGGTCTGCTCCGCAATAAGGCTTCGTGTCGTCTCCAGTTCTTCATATAATTCTTCGTCCGAAAGCGTGGAAAGATCCGCATGTGAATAAGAATGATTCCCCACCTCAAACCCAAGGGCTTCCATACGGGCTACTTCTTCGCCGAAGTATTCAACCTGATTGCCTGCCACAAAAAAGGTCGCTTTAGCTCCATTCTCATGAAGGCAGTCCAGCAGCTCCCCCGTAAAATCACTCGGTCCATCGTCAAAGGTCAGAGCCAGATATCCTGTATTCTGTGCTTTTTTCTTTCTGGACGCAACCGCCTGAGTCTCCTCGGCTGCGGAATCATCCTCGGTTTCTTTTTCCGGCTCCTCCTTATTGCCTTCTTTCGCTTTTTTTTCAGCCTTCTCTGCTATTTCCTGCCCTTCTTTTGATTCCGCGTCGACCGCTTCATCCTCATCCGCGCCGTCTGACGCATCGGCCTCCGGCTCTTCTTCCGCCGCATTGTCGGCTAACGTTCCGTCCGGCAGGAAGGTATAGGTTTCTTTGCCGATCACAACCTCGCCGGTCTGCATAATTCCATCATCATCCAGGTAGTAGCTCTTTCCGTCCAAGGTCAGCCAGCCAGAATAGAGGTACCCGTCTACATCCAGATAATATCTTTTCCCGTCTGTGTCGGTAAGCCAGCCGGTAAAAGGCACTCCATCGATCAGATACATCCAGCCGCTGCCATACGAAACCCAGCTGCCCTTTCCTGCCTCTTCTGAAGGCGCATACGGGGATGGCTCGCGAAGGGCATAGGGAGTAACCGCCGGAGTAGGAGCAGCAAAGTAATTGGATGCGGCTGCCTCAACCTGTACATTTTCTTTTGCGGGAGCCGGCGTCGGTGAAGACAGAAGATTCATCACGGCTTCCAGAGAACCCTGGTTATGACCTGTGGCCGCCTCTTGTCTGGCTTCTTCCAATTCAGCAAAATCCGGGGAAGAAGAGGTCAGAAGCACAGAGATCAGCGCAAAGAGAAACAAACATAATAACAAGAGTCCCTTACTCATTTTTGACTCTGGTCGAGCCATATCTTTTTACCCCCTTTTTGGACAAGCTGTCAGGCTTTTGTCGATGCAGTCATAAGAATATGAGGGTCGAAAACCCGGAGCATCATGATCCGGGAGATTCCCGGTCAATATATTCTTTCAGGAATAAGAAAATCTGATCTTCCGTCGGAGGACATCCGTCCAGATGATGGCGGAACAGTCTGGTACAGTTACCCACTCCCAGCTCTCCGCTCTTTCCACGATAGCCTTGCCCTATGCAGACACGGTTTCCGCGAAATGTGGTCAGATCCATTTTTTCCCCTCTTTCCTCAAGCTGTTCCTTTAACCGGTCCAATGCGGGAAGAAGGTAACCGTAGCACGCGCTGCAGGATTCCACTTCGCTGACAATGTCCTCTACTTCAACTACCTTGCGGGAAACCGGAATGTCCTGTATGCAGTCTCCTGCGCAAACGCGGATATCCGCCCCGGAGATGTCTGCAGACCCCACGCCCAGTGCCTGCGCCATCTCTATGTACGGAACATCTGAGATATCATAATGCATCAGATGACAGACATAAGCATCGATCAGCACAGGATCACGCGCAGCCAGGATCCTGTTCATCACGACGGGATTTCCTCCGTCTTCAAAATCAAGGTCGCCGCAGATATTATCTGCGACAATAAAATCCTGTCGTATCGCCGCGTTTAAATGCGCGATCGGCTTGTGAAGACCCATGGAATGAAAGCGTCTCTTTTCCGGATTGGGAAGAAGGCCCTTCAGGTTTTTTAAGGCACAGGTAATCTTCGTCTGACAATGTCCCTTGAGCACCGGGACATTAATCAGAAAATCGATATCCTTGACCGCGCGGCTCAGGTTCAGCCTGAGACCGGCGCAATCACAGGCAAAGGATTTTTCTTTCTGAATATCCACAAACGGAATATCATAAGTCCGGCACAGATCCGCATAGCCGCATAGAAAAAAAGCTTCGTCGGTAGATGCCCCCACCCACGAGCTTTCCATCAGCGTAATATGGTGAAATCCATGCTCCTTTAAATATTCCACTATCCCGGAAACAATCTTCGGATGCGTCGTAGCCCCTTCACTGGCATATGACGCGTTCACCAGGTTAGGTTTGATGACAATCCTGGTGTCCGGATCCTTGATCTGTTCAGCCAGCCCGCTCTCTGTAAGCAGGGTTTTCGTCATCGCAGGATAATCCGTTCCGGCGATCATAAAGATCTGGTTCTTATCCATCGTAATTTCCTTATTATTCCCGGCAGCAGCAACGTTTGCCGATCCGCTCAATGCAGAACGCATGAACGCTTTTAACCGCCGGACTGAAACGGCAGAAAAAAAACGTTCACACGTCATAAAATATCATGATTCAGGCGGCAATTCCTTTGGACGGCTCTGCGTTAAAAAATTTGCCTTTAAGGCTCAATTATTTCCAATTCAATGTTTTCATTTTCATTAACGGCGTCGCTGATTACCTCGATCATCCGTTCCAGGTAACGCAGCATTTCATCATTTGAAATATCACACAGATCAATCGTAATGGAAACCGGCTGATCGATATCAGTCAATACATCATACAGCGCATCAAGATTTTTTCCATAATAGCCCGGAAAATCAAGAGCCTCAGCCAGTGTCTGATGGATATCCTCCACACTGTCGTAATCCGCTCCATAAATCACAACACTATGCATAACAATCTCCCTCATCGTTTTAATAGCGTTCGCACAATTTATCAATACAACTGTTCAAAGCTCTGATAATGGTCTTCCGTATAGAAAATCAGACCGTCGTTGGAGAAAATGATCCGCTTCGCATCGCGATAACCGCCTTCAAATTCTATGTCGCACTCCGTATAGGTCCGTCCCTCTTTCTGGGGAAGCTGACCCTCGTAATTTCCAAAGCGGTCTCCCCCGATGCTCTTTCCGGGGGCAACATCCTCAAGGTTCCCCTTGCTGCTTTCCCAGCCCAGCGCTTTTGCCTCTTTTTTGGTAATGAAATTGGAAGGAAGATGGCCATATGTATGGATGTACAGGGCAACCTCATCCTTCCCGGTGTACGTGCCATCCTCTTCAACGATCAGATCCTGCTTTGCGGCATTTCCGGTTTCTTCCGCAGGAGTGGGCGTTGTCTTTTTCTTATTTTTATTCTTTTTTGCTACTTCAACGACTTCATCATCCACAATGATGTCGTCCATCTCAGACGCATAAGGATCTTCTATCTCTTCCCCGTTATCCCCGGATAAGCCCAGGTCTTCCATTTCTTTGTCAGACAACGGCGTAAACTCGCCATCTGACTCATCGCCTTCCAGTGCGGCGAGTTCTTCTTCGGAAAGGGAATACAATTCCTCCTCAAATACCTTGGCGTTCGTAATATCGCCTTCGTCCTTGCCGCAGCCGGTCATGACCAGCACAATAGCAGCCATCAGAACGATCCATGCGCGCATCCATTTACTGTTATGCAGCAGCTTTTTCATATTATATCCCCCCTGTTTCTGCTGATCTGCCGTTTCCTGAACAGATCCTGGTCTGTCAGATCAGCGCACTCAGCTCTTCAATCTTATTCATAATCCGATCATACTCTTCCCCTTCCATAGGCGTCGGACGATAATCGTTATAATCCCAGTCAGAAGAGACACATGCCGGAATGATCGTGGTTTCCCCTCTCGTCACCCCGTCTTTGCTTACCGTAAATTCCTGCTGGAATATCATGGTATCCATATCCGTCGGATGGGTGTTGCCTCCAAAGCAGAAATTAGCCAGGCTGTACAGGATCTGTACTCCTTTATAGGTTTCTATGCCCTGCAGACAATGAGAATGGCTTCCCCAGACCAGATCCGCTCCAAGATCTACGGCAAGATGCCCCAGATACCGCTCATTGGAATCCGGTTCATATTCCAGCTCATTGCCCCAGTGGAATACCGCAACAATCAGATCTGCGCCGCCGTCCTTGAGCTTCTGCATATTTGCCCGCAGCTGCGGCTCCCGGGCAAGATGATCATCCAGTTCATAAATACCGAGCAGGCCTACCTTGATCCCTTTGACATCGATAAAAGCAACTTCGTCATACCCGAAGGGCACGATCCCCACAGCCTTAAGATTTTTCAAAGTGTCCGTATAGCTCTGTTCGCCATAGTCATGACTGTGGTTATTTGCCGTATTGCAGGTCTCCACGCTGCTGTCCGAAAGAATATGCGCAAATTCCGGATCTCCCTTAAAAGCAAACAGCTTGTCCTCACGATCCTCGGAATACGTGAGTGTTCCCTCAAAGTTTGTGATCGTCAGATCATCCGCCTCAAAAATGTCACGGACATTCTCCAGGAAGTAATCCGCTCCATACATCTCGTAATACGTATTAAGGCTCGTCGAATAATCGAAATTTTCATCCGTCCCGAGAGTATTATCTCCAAAGCAGGTCAGTTTAATCGTTGTCGGCGTGTCTTTACTGTAGCTCCTTGCCGCCCCGCTCTGGGCCTGATCAGGAGCAGGAGTGGCTGCGGCGGCTGATCCCTGCTGAGAGGTACTCATGCTGAGCGCAGACTTTGCGGCGGAGCCTCCGGGTTTGCCGACAGCCGGCTTTGCCGTCTCTGTTTTTGTCTCGGCTTTATTTCCTTCCTGACTGACCGCTGCGGAGGTATGTGTGACAGCCTGCTTTTTCTGATTCAGGATATAGCCGATCCGGCTGGCGCCGAACACAAAAATAATCAGGACTGCCATTGCGGCGGCAGACGCCCCGATCAGATACAGCCTTTTCCTTCTGGTCTCGGTCTCTGAAGCTTTCTGAGCGGAACCCCGGTAGGGACTCGGATTTCTCCTGATCCTCTCTTCCCTGATCTCGCCCTTTTCCCTTGCATCCATGTTTGCCCGCTGGTTCAGAAGTCTTCCTTTCATTCCGGAAGGTCTTGTTTCCTGACGTCTCTGCTGTGCAGCGGCCTCTCTTTTTTGAGCGGTCACAACCTTTTTCTCTGCCGAAGCGGCAGCTCTTTCCCTTGCCGCAGATTCTCTTCTCTCTGCGGCCGCCTCTCTGCGGGCTTTTACTTCCTGCTTCTCCCGTTCTTCCTGTTCTCTCTGCTCTCTGCGCTGCCTCCTGGCATCATCTACTGTCGCAGATCTTGCCTGCCGCCTCTGAGCAGAAAATTCCTTAAAGGACTGGGATTTTTTCCCATTCGGATCATCTGTATTTCTAGGCATTTTGCTCTTCCTCTTTGTTCTCACCCATCCCGGAACCGCCGCCGTCACGCAGCCATTCCAACAACTTATGCCCATTATAGTCGGTTCTTTGCCGCCCTGTCAAGAGGGAACCCGGGAGGCTACTCTATCATCATGGCATCTCCAAAGGAGAAAAAGCGATATCGTTCCTTCACTGCCTGTTCATAGGCTGCAAGCACATGTTCTCTTCCCGCAAATGCGGAGACCAGCATAAGCAGGGTTGATTCGGGAAGGTGGAAATTAGTGATCAGCGCATCCATAATGCGAAAATGATAACCCGGATATATGAAAATCTGTGTCCAGCCGCTGCATGCCGCGATACTTCCATCTTCTGCAGCTGCTGATTCCAGAGTACGGCAGCTCGTTGTCCCCACGCAGATGATTCTCCCGTGGTTCTGTTTCGCGGTGTTGATCGCGGCCGCCGCCTCTTCGGGCACCACGTAATACTCGCTGTGCATCAGATGATCTTCAATATTCTCTGCCTTTACCGGCCGGAAGGTTCCCAGGCCCACATGCAGCGTGATTCTTGCCACGGATACGCCCATCCCTTCAATCTGTTTCAAAAGGGGCAGGGTAAAATGCAGACCGGCGGTAGGAGCGGCTGCCGAGCCTTCATGTGTGGCATATACGGTCTGATATCTGTTCTTATCCTTCAGTTGATGGGTAATATAGGGAGGGAGGGGCATCTGACCCAGCTGATCCAGTATTTCCTCAAATATCCCTTCATAGGAAAACCGGATTTTCCTGTTCCCGTCTTCCATAACCTCAATGATTTCGCCCTTAAGCAGTCCTTCTCCGAAAACCAGCCTGGCGCCTTCCCTTGCTTTTTTTCCCGGTCTGGTCAGACATTCCCAGACGTTCTCCCCCAGACGTGTCAGCAGGAGTATTTCGACTACGCCGCCGGTTTCTTCTCTGTTTCCGATCAGTCTGGCCGGGATCACCTTGGTGTCGTTGATCACCAGGCAGTCACCTTTTCTCAGGTAGTCAACAATATCCCTGAACTGCCTGTGCTCAATCTCTCCTGTCCGGCGGTCCAGATGCATCAGCCGTGAGGCGCTGCGGTCCTCCAGGGGATCCTGCGCAATCAGTTCCTCAGGCAGGTCATAATAAAAATCAGATGTTTTCACGGTTCCTCCCTCTTTTCACTATCCGCCATTTCTTTCTTCCATTCATGTACCAGCTGCCATTCTTTCCCTGTCAGGTTTGCCGTGCGAAGCAGATCAGGCCTGGCCTGCAGCGTCCGCAAAATCTGCTGCTGCCGTCTCCAGGCATCCACCTTGCCGTGATGTCCGGACATCAGCACCTCCGGCACCTCCTTCCCGTGCCAGACCTGCGGTCTGCTGTACTGAGGATATTCCAGCAGGCCATCGGAAAAGGATTCTGTCTCCCCGGAGTCCTCATTGGTCAGAACCCCGGGCACCATTCTGGAAACCGCGTCCATCATCACCATAGCGGCAAGCTCCCCGCCGGTTAATACATAATCACCGATCGAAACAGGATCCGTCACAATCTCCTCGATCACCCGTTCATCAATTCCCTCATAATGCCCGCACAGGAAAATCAGGTCTTCCTCCTTCGCGAACTCCCTCGCCATCTGCTGACTGAAGGTTTTTCCCTGGGGTGTGAGATAAATCGTTCTCCGGCATCCGGGATATTTCTGCAGAACAGACGCCCAGGACAGATATACAGGCTCTGCCTGCATCAGCATCCCCGCTCCTCCGCCGTATGGGTAATCATCCACCTTCTGATGTTTATTAAAGGCAAAGGAGCGGATATCCACCGCATCGATCTCCAGCAAGCCGCTTTCCATGGCACGGCCGATGATACTGGTATTCATGCCGTTTTCGATCATTTCGGGAAACAGCGTCAGAACATGAAACCTCATGACAAAAGCCCTTTCATCAGATGAACCCACATTTTTTTATTTTCCACATCTACCTTTTTTACACAATCATGAATCGCCGGCAGCAGCACTTCTTCACCTGTTTCCCGAATCACCGTATAAACATCATTCGCGCCGGTATGAAGGACATCCCGTATCCGGCCGAAAAAGGCTCCGTCCTCTGTCAGCACTTCCATATCGATCAGATCGGCGACATAGTACTCATCATCCGCAAGGGGCTGCGCTTCTTCTCTGGGAATCCACAGATCTTTTCCTTTATATTTCTCCACATCATTGATTTGATCGAAGCCCTTGAATTTCAGCAGAACCAGGTTTTTCATATACCTTACGTTTTCAATCTCCAGCCTGATTTTTTCCCTGCCCGTGTCAAGGAAAACAAAATCCAGTTCCTCAAAACGTCCCTCGTCCGTCGTCGGAAAGACCTTTACTTCCCCCCGGATCCCATGGGTTGTCGTAATCGTGCCTACCTTCAGCAAATTTTCCATGTAGTCTGTATTTTCCTTTCCGCCATGCGGCTTTACCATATGCACTCGAATTCATTCATATCCGGAACGGATATTTTAGTACTTCCGCGTATACCGCGGCACAAAAATGGAATAATTCCATTTCATTGTTTTTAACTTCCTCACTATATCGTTCCTTTTGGCGGCTCTGCGAAAAAAGCATCGGGACAGATGAAGGCAGAACAGCAAAAGGGAGCCATGTCACCATAGCTCCCCTACCATTCATTCAAGCAGAGAACAGGACTTATACTGTTTTCTGCCCGCAGTGTGTCAGCTTCACCTGACACCTTCTTTGCGGCTCCGTGGTTCATCGCTCTCGTTTGCCCCGCATAGCTGCGCAGTCAACCCTGTCAGGCGATATCCACTACGACCCTCTTGCTGCTCTTGGACGTAGCCGCCTTTACTACCGTGCGGATAGCCTTGGCAATCCTTCCCTGGCGACCGATCACTTTGCCCATATCACTTGCATCAACCTTCAGTTCAAGGATGATTTCATCTTCCTTTTCCGTTTCGGTTACAACAACCCCATCCGGATTGTCCACAAGAGATTTCGCAAGCACTTCAACCAGTTCCTTCATGAAATACCTCCCTGTCCGGTCCGAAAAATACGGCAGGCGATCCTCTCCATATCTCCACCCGGTTCAGATGAATCGAACAGTGCTGTTATTTCTCAATCCCGGCCTGTTTGAACAGTCTGGAGACTACATCTGTCGGCTGAGCGCCAACCTGGAGCCACTTCTTTGCAGCTTCCTCATCGATCTTATATGCGCTCGGCTCCTGGTTCGGATCATAGGTACCGATCTCCTCGATGAATCTTCCATCTCTCTTATCGCGGGAATCAGCTACAACGATTCTGTAAAAAGGTGCTTTCTTCTTACCCATTCTTCTAAGTCTGATCTTAACAGCCATGTGATTTTTCCTCCTGAAATGTAAAATAATAATTTATAATGAATATGACTTCATATACCGGAAACATGCGGATCGCTTCGCGGCAGAGCCGCTCCCCCGATCCGGAAGGGAATATTGTTTAAAGTCCGAACGGAAGGGAAAACCTCCCGCGCTTCCCAGCCTTGCCTCCGGCAAGTCCGGGCATCTGCTTCATCATCTTTTTGGTCTGTTCAAACTGCTTGACCAGACGATTGACTTCGGAAATATCCACTCCGGCGCCTCTCGCGATGCGGGCTTTCCGTGAAGGATTCAAAAGACCCGGGTTCCTTCTTTCCTGCTCTGTCATGGAAAGAATAATCGCTTTTGTCCGTTCCATCGCCTTTTCGTCAACCATCTCATCCAGGTCCATGCCCTTGGCATTGACCCCGGGAAGCATCTTAAGGATGCTGCCGATACCGCCCATATTATTCATCTGGTCAAAGCTTGTCAGATAATCATTGAAATCGAAGTCCATCTTTTTGAACTTCCTGGACAGTTCTTCTGCTTTCTCCTTATCGATCGAGGCTTCCGCTTTTTCAATCAGGCTCAGCACGTCGCCCATGCCCAGGATACGGGAAGCCATACGGTCCGGATGGAACGGCTCGAGATCGTCAAGCTTTTCGCCCATACCGGCGTAGTAGATCGGCTTGCCGGTCACGTCACGGATCGACAATGCGGCGCCGCCTCTGCTGTCGCCGTCCAGCTTCGTCAAAATGATCCCGTCGATCCCGACCTTCTCTGTAAAGGCTTTTGCAACGTTAACGGCGTCCTGCCCGGTCATGGCATCTGCCACAAGGATCGTCCGGTCGACATTGACGTTCTGCTTAATCTCGGAAAGCTCTCCCATCATCCCTTCATCGATATGAAGCCGGCCTGCCGTATCCAGCAGGACTACATTCAGTCCCTGGGATTTCGCATGGGAAACCGCTGCTTTTGCAATGTCCACGGGCTTTGCCTTGTCTCCCATGGAAAAGACTTCCACGCCGACCTTTTCACCGACGACCTGCAGCTGCCTGATCGCAGCCGGACGATATACGTCGCAGGCCACGCACAACGGCCGTCTTCCCGCGGATTTCAGCTTTCCCGCCAGCTTTGCCGTCGTCGTCGTTTTACCGGCGCCCTGCAGGCCGACCATCATGAGTACCGTGATCTCATTGCCCGGCTTTAAAGGCAGCTCCGTAATCTCTTTCCCCATGGTCTCGACCAGTTCGTCATGAACCAGCTTAATCACGGTCTGACCCGGATTCAAGCCGCTCATTACGTCCTGTCCGATGGCTTTTTCCTGAATGGATCTGGTAAAGTTTTTTACTACTTTAAAATTTACATCTGCTTCCAGCAGTGCCATCTTGACTTCCTTCAGGGCAGTCTTGACGTCCTCTTCCGTCAGCAGACCTTTGCTCCGAAGCTTCTTAAATACATTCTGAAGCTTCTCTGATAAGCTCTCAAATGCCATAAGCTATAACTCTCCCGCAATCTCGCCGCAAATCTTTGAAATCTCATCCAGGCCCTGTTCCCTGGCGATCCGGTCAATCTGCCGGACCTGATCCCGAATGGAAACAAATTTCTCAACGAGATGAAGCTTCTCCTCATATCGTTTCAGGATGCCGTCGCAGCGCCTGATCATATCATGGATGCTCTGGCGGCTGACTCCCTGGTCCAAAGCGACCTCGCTCAGAGAATAATCATCCAGAACGACACTGGAGTAAATCTCCTGCTGCCTTTTGGTCAACAGCTCTCCGTAAAAATCATAGAGCAGTGTCCGCTCGACAAATCTCTCCATCCTTACGACACCTCGCCTATATTATCTTATCTTATACGGTCTGTCAAGTATTTTTTCTTGACATCTTTTTATAAACTGGTGCGGATGACTTTTGGCCTGCAGCCGGCTTCTTCGAGTGCCCTCACAATCTGGTTCTTGTGTTCGGTCCCAAAAGCCTCCAGGGTTATCCGCAGTTCCACGGCGGCATTTCGGTTTGTGGTCACAAACTGGTTATGCTCCAGCTTGACGACGTTGCCCTGTTTATCCGCGATCAAAGTCGCTACGCGTACAAGTTCACCCGGCTTATCGGGAATCAGGACGGAAACCGTAAAAATACGGTCTCTCTGGATCAGACCATGCTGTACAACAGAAGACATCGTGATGACATCCATATTTCCGCCGCTGAGTACCGACACGACTTTTTTATCCCTGAAGTCAAGATGGCGTAAAGCCGCTACGGTCAAAAGCCCGGCGTTTTCCACGATCATCTTGTGGTTTTCCACCATATCAAGAAAGGCTACAATCAATTCGTCGTCCTCTACCAGAATCACCCGATCAAGATTTTCCTGAAGATAGGGAAAAATCTTTTCGCCCGGTTTCTGGACAGCGGTGCCGTCCGCGATCGTATTGACCACAGGAATCTGCGTGACTTCGCCTCTCCCCAGAGACGCGCTCAGGCACGCGGCTCCGGCAGGCTCGACGCCGATTACTTTAATGTGCGGGTTGAGCATCCTTGCCAGCGTGGATACGCCGGTGGCGAGGCCGCCGCCTCCGACCGGCACCAGGATATAATCTACAAGTGGAAGCTCCTGGATGATTTCCATGGCGATGGTTCCCTGTCCGGTGGCTACTGCCAGATCATCAAAGGGATGGATGAAGGTATATCCTTCCTTTTCCGCCAGTTCCTCTGCGTAGATACAGGATTCGTCGTAAGTGTCTCCCTTCAGAATCACTTCCGCCCCATAATTCTTCGTTCTCTCCACCTTGATCAGCGGCGTTGTGGTGGGCATTACAATAATCGCCTTTGCTTTGAATTTCGACGCGGCATACGCCACGCCCTGCGCATGGTTTCCCGCCGAAGCGGCAATCAGGCCTCTGTCTCTTTCCTCCCTGGAAAGCGTACTGATCTTATAATAGGCGCCTCTGACCTTATACGCTCCCGTGCGCTGCATATTTTCCGGTTTGAAGTAGACCCGGTTTCCCGTCATTTCAGAGAAATAATTGCTTTTGATCAGTTTCGTTTCCTGTGTAATTTTCTTTACGATCTCCGATGCCTGTTCGAAGCTCTCTAACGTAAGCATGGTTCACCTCATTTTTTCGTATTTTATGATTCCGAATCGCCGAAGCGGCTCCGCTCCAAAGCGGTCCGCTGCATCAGGCCTTATCCTGATTCCGGGTTTCTTCCGTATGGAAAAGCGCGTCAACAAATGCATCCGCGTCAAATTTCTGCAAATCATCTATCTTTTCGCCGACACCGATATATTTCACCGGAATGTCCAGCTCCGACTGGATGGCAATGGCGATCCCGCCCTTTGCCGTTCCGTCCAGCTTTGTCAGGATAATCCCGTTGACATTTGCGACAGAAGAAAACTCCCTTGCCTGCGCAAGCGCATTCTGTCCGGTGGTCCCGTCAAGTACGACCAGTGTTTCCAGATACGCTTCCGGATAATTTTTCTCCAGGATCCGGTAAATCTTGCGGAGCTCCTCCATCAGATTTTTCTTATTATGCAGCCTGCCGGCCGTATCACAGATCAGTATATCCGCATTTCTGGATTTTGCGGCGGCAACCGCGTCATATACGACGGACGCCGGATCCGCGCCTTCCTGACCGCCGATCAGCTCCACGCCTGCCCTTTCGGCCCACATGGTTAATTGCTCAGAGGCTGCCGCGCGGAAGGTATCCGCTGCCGCAAGCACCACTTTTTTGCCCTGGCTTTTAAAAATGCCCGCGAGTTTCCCTACGGAAGTCGTCTTTCCCACACCGTTCACACCGATAATCAGCAAAACCGATTTCCGGTCTTCAAAAGCATATTCCGTCTTATCCACCCGCATGGTTTCTTTGATGCTGCTGATCAACAGCTCCTTACACTGCTTCGGCTCCTTGATATGCTTTTCGGAAACCTCCGACTTTAGTTTATCCAGGATCGAGGTCGTAGCATTAATACCGAGATCTCCCATAATCAGGATTTCCTCCAGTTCCTCGTAGAACTCGTCGTCAATGCTGGAGAACCCGGAAAACAGTGCGTCAAAGCCTGATACAATATTGTCTCTGGTCTTGGTCAGTCCGCTGACCAGACGTTTAAAAAAACCTTTTTTCTCTCCCGCCATATCCTCACCTGTTCCTGTATAGTATTTTTACGGTCTTTTATGTCTTACAGCAAAAGTCTTTTAAGCGCTGAGCTGATTCTCCACCAGATCCACCGACACCAGGGCAGAGACACCCTTCTCCTGCATCGTGATCCCGTATAATCGATCCGCCGCATTCATTGTGCCGCGCCTGTGGGTAATGATAATAAACTGTGTATCCTTCGTAAGCTTCTGCAGATATCCGGCAAAACGGCCGACATTCGAATCATCCAGCGCCGCCTCTATCTCATCCAGAAGGCAGAAGGGCGACGGCTTCAGGCTCTGGATCGCAAACAGCAGGGCGATGGCCGTCAAAGCCTTTTCCCCGCCGGAAAGCTGCATCATGTTCTGCAGCTTTTTGCCCGGAGGCTGTGAGATGATATAGATCCCGGCTTCCAGGATATCCACATCCTCTTCCAGCGCGAGAGAGCCTTTTCCGCCTCCGAAGAGTTCCTTGAAGGTCTTGTCAAACTGCGCCTCTATCTCCCGGAATTTCTCGGTAAACTGTCTGCGCATGCCGTCATCGAGCTCTGTAATAATCTTTTCCAGCGTTTCCTTTGCCTTTTTCAGATCGGCTACCTGCCCGGAGAGGAAGGCATGTCTTTCTGACAGATCCCTGTATTCCTCAATGGCCTGTACATTCACCGGTCCCAGGTTTTTGATCTTTTCCCTGATCCCGGACAATTCTTTTTTCATTTCCCGGAGAGACATTTCCTCTCCTTCGGAAAAACGCTGATCCGCTGCGTGATGAGGGCTGAGCTGATATTCATCCCAAAGGTAGGCTATCTGAGCGTCCCGGTTTTCCTCAAGGCGGTCCGCCTGGCTCTTCAGACGGAGGCACTCCTTGTCCAGAAGATTGATCTGTCCTGACAGTTCATCCCGTCTGGTAAAAAACGTCTTATGTTCACCATTCAGTCTGGTTCGCTCCGCTTCTTTTTCGCGGATTTCCGCTTCCCCTGCCTGCTCTTCTGCTCCGAGCTTTGCAATCTCCTGCATAAGCTGTTCGATTTCACTTTGTTTTTCTTTTCCGGAAGCCATGCCCTGCTCCAGGTTCTTTTCGGTCTCCTGGTGCTCTTTTTCTCCCGCTTCCAGTTCCTGTGTAATTCGTGTCAGATTTTCCCGGACAAAGCCCTCCTGCTGATGAACCGTCTGTTCGGACAGCCGCAGGCTTCCCAGCTCTTCCATAAGCTCTGCCTGGTCCTGACGCAGTCTGCTCAGCTCTTCCTCCTGCTCCCGGACGAAGGTGCTGCACTCCTCTTCGTCTTGACTGGAAGTAACCAGTTCCTGATCGATCCGGCTTTTTTCTTTGTCGAGTCCGGCCTGATCCGCGCGGATTTCTTCCTGGGCTGCTTTCACGGAGGATAGCTCAGCGGCAAGCTCTCCCGCTTTCTCTTTCAACGATTCATGCCGGATCTGCGCGGTATTCTGATCCACCAGGAGACTCTGTATTTTCCTGGAAAGCTCCGCGGAGGCAACTCTTTTTTCATTCCTCTTTTCCCGGAGCTTCCCGATCTGCCCGGCCAGATGTTCTCCATCCGAGCGAAGCTTTTCCACCTTTTTTTCCAGCTCCTCGATCTCACGTCTTCGGCCGAGGAGATTGCTGCTGTTTTTAAAAGCGCCGCCCGTCATGGAACCGCCGGGGCTGAGAGACTCTCCATCCAGGGTAACCAGCCGGAGACGGTGGCGATATTTACCTGCCAGGGCAATCGCGTGATCAATCGTATCTACGACCAGCACGCTTCCCAGCAGATAGGATGCCAGTCCCCGGAATTCTTCCGCGGTGGAAATGAGCGTGTCCGCCACGCCGATCACACCGGTTTCCGCAAGAGCTTCGGCAGGTGAGAATGCGCCTCTTCCATTGACGGCATCCAATGGCAGAAAAGTAGCCCGGCCGTACCTGTTCTTTTTCAGGAACCCGATCATCTCTTTTGCCGTCTGCTCGGTATCCGTAACAATATTCTGGATACTGCCCCCGAGGGCTGTCTCTATGGCCTGTTCAAACTTCCTGTCTGTCTGAATCAGATCCGCGACGACTCCCCGCAGGCCGGTGACCTTTTCCTTCTGTTCCATCACCCTGCGTATGCTCTGCCCGTATCCGTCATAGCGTTCGGCTATATTCTTCATCGAATCCAGGCGGGAATTTTCACGGTGAAAGGATGCCTGAAGCAGCTGCATCTCGTCGTTTTGTCTGTGAATACGCCCTGAGAGTTCCTGTTCCTCGCTGTCTGTCGCGGACTTTTCCTTCGAAAGCCTGTCCAGTTTTTCACCTAAACCTGCGAGTTCTTTTTCCACCTCTTCGGTCTGCTGACAAAGACTTTGTTCCTCTGTTTTGATATGCAAAAGCCTCTGGCTGACTTCCGCTTTGCGGATACTGATCTGCTCCGCAAGAACAGTGAAACGTTCCGCGTTTCCTTTCGTGGTGGACCGTGCGTTTATAATTTCAATCAGCTCTGCTTTTCCCCTGGAAATCTCTTCTTCACAGGCTGTGATCTCTTCATTCAGGTGAGCCAGTTCCTCTTCCTTGCCGGACAATTTTGCCGCAAGGCTTTCTGCTTCTTTTATCAGGGTACTTTTCTGCTGTGTCAGTGTCCGGATCTGATCTTTGTGTTCCTGAATTTCCTGTGCCAGGGATATGAGCTTTTCTTTATAAAGAGCGGAGTTTTTTACTCCCGCGGCAATCTGTTCCCTGCACACGCCTATCTGGCCTTCCAGCTGCTGCCGCCTCTGTGAACACTCCTGCGTCCTCGCCCTTACATCGGACAACTGCGTATCCAGTTCCTCCAGCCTGGCCTGAATCTCTTCATATGCCCGCTTGGTCTCCTCATATTGGCCGTTTGCTTCAGCCAGCTGCGCAGACGCATCCGAAAGCTTTGTCCGGAGGCTCTCCAGGTCAAGGCGAAGCTTTTCACTCTCATGAAGAAAAATATTCACATCCAGAAGGCGCTGCCGGTCTCTGTACGCAAGATATTTTTTGGCTGCTTCTGCCTGCCGTTCCAATGGTCTGACCTGCCGCTCCAGCTCGCTTAAAATGTCGCTTACGCGAACCAGATTTGCTTCCTCGTCCGACAGTTTCTTCAGTGTCGCGGCCTTACGGCGTTTAAACTTTACGATACCTGCCGCCTCGTCAAACAGTTCTCTGCGCTCTTCCGGTTTGCTGCTCAGAATCCGGTCAATCTGGCCCTGACCGATAATGGAGTACCCTTCTTTTCCGATGCCTGTATCATAAAACAGCTCGTTGATATCCCGGAGCCTGCAGGAAACCCCGTTTAAGAGGTATTCGCTTTCCCCGGAACGATACAGCCTTCGGGCGACAGTAACCTCTTCATAATCAACCGGAAGCTTATGGTCTGCATTATCCAGTGTAATGGCTACCTGGGCAAAGCTCAGCGGCTTTCTCGCCTGTGTACCGGAAAAAATGACATCCTGCATATTCCCGCCGCGCAGCTGCTTCGCGCTCTGCTCTCCCAGAACCCAGCGGACTGCGTCGGCTACGTTGCTCTTGCCGCTTCCGTTCGGTCCTACGATGCCAGTGATCCCCGGATGAAATTCAAACAGGATTTTCTGCGCGAAGGATTTGAATCCTTGCACTTCAATACTTTTCAAATACATAATTTTCTTTTATCATTCTTCTTTCAGCAATCGAAGCGCTTCATACGCTGCAGCCTGTTCGGCTGATTTTTTTGTATGTCCGTTGCCCTTTCCCAACAGTCTGCCGTCTACGCTTACTTCGACTACAAAATTCTTGTCGTGATCCGGGCCTTCTTCGCTGATCAGCTCGTATTCTACGGATTGCCCCCGATCCTGTATAAATTCCTGCAGGATGGTCTTGCTATCATAAAAGAGCCGCGCATGCTCAATGTCGTTTAATAAAAACTTTAAGACAAACTCCTTTGCATTAGCAAAACCACCGTCCAGATAAATCGCGCCAAGCAGTGCTTCCGCCGCGTCAGAGATGATGGAATCCCGGTCTCTGCCGCCGGTCATCTCTTCGCCCTTCCCTAAAAGCAGATAGGAAGGAAGGCCAAAAGCCCTTGCCTGCATAGCAAGGGCAGGCTCGCATACAAGGCTTGCCCGTTTCTTGGTCAATTCTCCTTCGGGAAGGTTCGGAAAATGCTGATACAAAAATTCACTGCTCACGACCTCCAGCACAGCGTCGCCGAGAAATTCCAGTCTCTCGTTGCTCCCCAGATGTCCAAGCCGCGATTCATTGGCAAATGAACTGTGTGCCATGGCCCGGATCAGCAGATTTCGGTCTTTAAAGCGATAACCGATTTTGCGTTCCAGCCCCATCAGCTTTTTCATATCTACCTTCATTCTGATACCACTAGCCTCTCTGCAATCTTTTCCTGAATTTTTGATGCGGTAAAATCTGCGCATTGTCCGATTGCGTGCTGGAATTCGATCGCTTTGGCGCTTCCGTGTGTTTTTACGACCAGTCCTTTGATTCCCAGCAAAGGCGCTCCGCCGTATTGGGATGCGTCAAAGTCCTTTAAAGCGCTTTTCAGCGCAGGCTTTACCAGTAATGCTCCGATTTTGCTGCGAAGGGAGCTCATCATGCTTTTCTTTACAATGGAAAGAAGGGCTGCTGCCGTACCTTCGTATAATTTCAGAATCGCATTTCCCACAAAAGCGTCACAGACGATCACGTCTGTCTCACCAAAGGGGATTTCCCTGGCTTCCACGCTTCCTGTAAAATTGATTCCTTCTGTTTCTTTGAGAAGAGGGAAGGTTTCCTTTACAAGGGCGTTTCCTTTGTCTTCTTCCGCTCCGTTGTTGACGATGCCTACCTTCGGGGACTTAATGCCCAGGATATTTTCCATATATATGGAACCCATCTGCGCGAACTGTACCAGGTGGGATGGTCTTGCATCCACGTTTGCCCCGCCGTCTATCAGAAGGGATACTCCTTTGACTGTCGGTATCAGCACGGCGATCGGCGCCCGTTCCACGCCTTTGATCCTGCCGATTAATACCGTTCCGCCTACCAGCAGGGCGCCGGTGCTTCCTGAAGAGACGATTGCGTCTGCCTCGCCGTTTTTCACCAGGTTCAGGCCTACGACAATGGAGGAATTCTTTTTCTTGCGAATAGCGTTTACAGGAGGCTCTGCGGTCTCAATCACTTCTGTCGTGTGCACAATCCGGATTCTGTCTCTGGGAACATCAGGATATTTTGCGAGCTCTGCTTCTATCTTTTCCTGATCTCCTGTAAGAATGAGGGATACATCATTTCTTTCTTTTAAGGCAGCGCAGGCTCCTTTGACCGGTTCTGCCGGCGCATGATCCCCGCCCATCGCATCTACTACAACTTTAATCATCTCTGCCAATGTCATTTCCTCCTACGAAAAAAGCAGGTGATTCTACTGAACCCCTGCCTTTATCTCATCATGCTTCTTCGATCTTGATGATCTCTTTTTTGTTGTAGCTGCCGCATGCCTTGCATACTCTGTGGGGCATCATCAGCGTGCCGCACTTGCTGCACTTTACAAGATTCGGAGCGGTCATTTTCCACTGTGCTCTTCTCTTGTCGCGTCTTGCTTTGCTGGTTTTATTTTTCGGGCAGATAGACATAAGTTTACACCTCCTTATATTTTTTGAATATGTCACTGATGGCTGCCATGCGCGGGTCTTTTGGCTCGTCCGCGCAATCGCAGGAGCCTTCATTGAGATTCTTCCCACATCGGCTGCATAATCCCAGGCAGTCTTGTCTGCACAGGATTTTATCCGGCCAGTTCATCAGCAGTTCGAAGTAGACGAAGAGGTCCGGATCGAGATCCATTCCAGTGACAAAGGCGCATTCATCCAGATCTGCGATCCGTTCCGCGGCGTCCTGCCTGGTGTCGAGTCTCTGGAAGGCGTGTACGGGGATGATCACCTGTGTCGGGGTCAGGCACCGGTCACAGGGTATGCTGACCTTTACCTCGGTATCGGCGTATATGTCGATGACTTTTTTTCCGACGTTTTCAAGGCGTACCTTTATCATGGGCTGCCCCAGAACGGGGTATGTGTTCCCGCCATGGGCTATGGCGTCCATCTCGAAGGGTACGTTGATCTGGTCTGTCCGTCCGTCTGTTGTTGCGGTTTCCAGCAAACTGATCTGCATGATAACTCCTTTGTTCCTTTGTCACACTCGGTCAATTATACATAGGGGGGAATCGTTTGTCAACCATTTTTTCTTGACAAACTGATTCTGTGTTTCAAATGATTATCCGGAGCTCGGCTTCGAGAAGTTCTGTCGCTTCTTGACGCTTGGCTTCGAGAGGTTTTATGGTTTTCTTGACGCTCGGCTTGAAGGCTTGCGCCGGCTTACGGATCCATGTCACATTCGCTCTGCCGAAAAATAACAGCCAAGCCATCTCCCGTGGGAGACTAAAGGTCTGAGGCGTCTCCGGATGAACCGGAGCCACCTCAGACCTTTAGTCTCCCATCGGTTTCAGTCTCGTCAATTATTTTTCTGATGCGCCGCTCATTGTGACATGGATCCGTCCGCCGTCTGAAGGGTTATGAGCCGAGCTGTTTTGTGATAACTGACAGGAATCATAGATCGCTCTGATTATTTTGAAAGTTGGCCTGCCCCACGATAGGTATGGCTGTTTTGGGATATGCCCATGCCCTCGCTTTCAATCATGGCTCCAGGTTTTCCGGGCATGGAGGTTTATTTTACAAGCGCGACAGTATCGCGGCAGATTGCGAGTTCTTCGTTGGTCGGAAGAACTGCTACTTTAACTTTGGAGTCGGGAGTTGAGATGACCATGTCTTCTCCGCGTTTTGCGTTTGCTGCATCGTCGATCTCGATGCCGAGATAGCCAAGGTAGGAGCAGACTTTTTTGCGGACATGACCGTCATTCTCTCCGATACCGGCTGTGAAAATGATTGCGTCTACACCGTTCATTGCCGCAGCATAACCGCCGACAAATTTGGCAATGCCGTAGCAGAGAACTTCGATGGCGTTTTTCGCGTCTTCGTTGCCGCCGTCTGCTGCCGCTTCCAGGTCACGCATGTCGCTGGATACGCCGGACATGCCCTGAAGGCCGGATTTCTTGTTCAGGACGTTCATGATGCCGGGAATATCAAGGTTTTCCTTTTTCGCGACATATTCGATGATCGCCGGATCAATATTTCCGGAGCGGGTTCCCATAACGACGCCTTCGAGTGGGGTAAGACCCATGGTCGTATCTACGCATTTGCCGCCGACTACCGCGCTGATGGAGGAGCCGTTGCCAAGATGGCAGACGATCACTTTGCTGTCAGCCGGATTCAGGCCAAGGAATTCTACTGCGTGAGAGGATACGAAGCGATGGGATGTGCCATGGAAGCCGTAGCGGCGAACCTTGTAGTTCTTATAATAATCAATCGGAAGGCCATAGAGATAAGCCTTTGCAGGCATTGTCTGATGGAAAGCGGTATCAAAAACGGCAACCTGTTTAACGGATGGCATCAGCTCCATGCAGACACGGATACCGATGAGATTGGCCGGGTTGTGAAGAGGAGCAAGGTCGTTGCATTCTTCAATCGCCTGGATGACCTCGTCGTTGATGATGACGGACTGGGTGAATTTCTCTCCGCCATGGACGACACGGTGTCCGACTGCTTCTACCTCGGCAAGGCTCTTGATCGCGCCTGTAGCCGGGTTTGTCAGAGCATCGAGAACGAGCTGGATGGCTTCTTTATGTGTGGGCATCGGAGCCTCGGTGGTCTCTTTATCCAGGCCTGCCTTCTGATAAACGAGCCTTCCGTCGATGCCGATCCTCTCGCAAAGACCTTTTGCAAGGACTTCCTCGGTATCAGAGTTGATCAGCTGATATTTCAGGGAAGAGCTGCCGCAGTTGATAACTAATACATTCATAATATATATCTCCTATTGCACTGTTATAATTGCCATGAAAAAATGAGGAATCTCATTTTTTCATGGCTTTATTATTGTCTTATCGTTTACATATTAATTTACTATAGTTTCTGTATCGTATATACTTAACATCTACTATAACTATATAACTTCTATACCATATACGATCAAATCCGCTATAACTTCTCCGCATATACATGCGGATTTACGATGGCTTTATTTGGAAGCCTGGCACTGTACGGATGTGATGGCGACTACGCCTACGATGTCGTCTGCGGAGCAGCCTCTGGAGAGGTCGTTGACCGGAGCGGCGATACCCTGTGTGACAGGTCCGTAGGCTTCTGCTTTTGCAAGACGCTGTGCCAGTTTGTAGCCGATATTTCCGGCATCCAGATCCGGGAAAATCAGGACATTTGCTTTGCCGGCGACCGGGCTGCCAGGTGCTTTGGAAGCGCCGACGCTCGGTACGATAGCGGCGTCAAGCTGGAACTCGCCGTCGAGCATCAGATCCGGATACTGTTCTTTCGCGATGCGGGTAGCTTCGAGGACTTTGTCGACGTCGGCGTGCTTTGCGCTGCCCTTGGTGGAATGGGACAGCATCGCGACGATTGGCTTCTCCTGAACGAGAAGTTCAAAGGACTCTGCGGAGGATCCGGCAATTGCTGCCAGCTCTTCCGGATTCGGATTCTGGTTCAGGCCGGAGTCCGCAAAGATGAAGGCTCCGTTTGCGCCGTACTCGCAGTCCGGGACAATGATAAGGAAGAATGCGGAGACAAGCTTTGTGCCCGGCTTGGTCTTGAGGATCTGCAGGCAGGGACGAAGCGTATCAGCCGTAGAGTGGCAGGCGCCGGATACCATACCGTCTGCGTCTCCCATCTTAACCATCATGACGCCATAGTACAGATACTGGTTGAGAAGGATCTCTTTTGCCTGCTCAGGGGTCATGCCTTTTTTCTGACGAAGCTCGACGAGCTTATCGATATAGGCAGGTGTTTTTTCATAAACTTCAGGATCTACAATCGCAGCGCCGCTGATATCAAATCCGCCGTCTGCTGCTGCTTTTTTGACTTTTTCTTCGTTGCCGATCAGGATAAGCTTTGCAATGCCTTCCTTGAGGATCTTGTCAGCTGCCTCAATCGTACGCATGTCCTCGGTCTCCGGAAGAACGATCGTCTTGATATCTGCCTTTGCCCTGCTCTTAATTACATCCATGAATCCCATGATGAATCTCTCCTTTCCTTGAAGAAAACTGCGGCGCAGCGCGCCGGATAATCATTTCAGCTGCTTCACTTGCCTCACCGTAAAGACAGCCTCAGAAAAAACAGCCAACGCACAACAGTGAGGCCGGCAATCCCGTTATGTAATATTCATAAAACGAGATACCAGATCAGTTGGTAACAACATAAGTTTATTATAACAAGGAGATTCGTGTATTTCAAGCATTTCCTTTCATGTTGGGCAGGGGAATACGGTCGACGTATACCTGTAAACACAATGAACTGGCGTTACGGATCGGAAGGGAAGCGCGTTCCTCGTTAAACGTTGAGTTGACCGATCAACGTTTACGGTTCCGGATATAAGGTATCGTCTGAGCCTCCTTAAGCTGCTCTGCCGGACGAAGGATGAGTGCAAGAGTCAGGCCATTTTTTCTACCGTATTCCGATATAGCTTACGGAAGAAATAGAGAGACAGCACAAAGGATACCACTTCTGCGATGGGGAAGGCCAGCCACACCAGTTTTACATTTCCCAGTCTGGAAAGGAGGAAGGCCACCGGAATGAGGACGAGCAGCTGTCTTCCGACTGAAATAATCAGGGAATAGAAGCTCTGGGAAAACGCCTGGAAGATGGATCCCATGGCGATACATGCGCCGGCGACCGTAAAGGAGGTACAGATAATCCGAAGAGCGGGAACGCCGATCAGAATCATATCTTCGGAAGCATCAAACATTCTTAACAATGCAGCCGGGAACAGTTCGAACACAAGGGTTCCGACAGCCATGATGGACATCGCCAGAATAATCGCAAAGCGCAGGGCTTCCCGGATTCTGTCTTTCCTCCTTGCCCCGTAATTGTAGGCAAGCACCGGGATAAGGCCGTTGTTCAGGCCGAAAACCGGCATAAAGAAAAAGCTCTGGAGCTTGAAATATACTCCGAATACCGCAATTGCCGTCTCTGAAAAGGTTTTCAGAATCAGGTTCATCATATACGTCATAAGAGAACCGATGGACATCATCAGGATGGACGGCACGCCTACAAAATAGATTTCCTTTATGATATCTGCCTGTGGTTTCAGGATACTGTTTACGGAAAAACGGATGTCCGTATTTTTCTTCAGATTGAATGACAGCCCGATCAGGGCGGCGCAGCACTGGCCGATAACGGTGGCGTAGGCTGCTCCGGCGACGCCGAATTTCGGGCAGCCTAACAGACCGAAGATCATGATCGGATCGAGAATAATATTTATGACAGCTCCCACCGTCTGAGAGATCATACTGTATAAAGTCCGTCCCGTGGACTGCAGAAGGCGTTCAAAGGTCATCTGGAAAAACAGGCCGAAGCTCATGCAGCAGACAATCCGCAGGTATGTGGTTCCGTAGGAAATCAGCTCGGGGCTGACTGTCTGTGTACGGATAAAAGCCTTGGAAGCAAACAGACCCGTCAGAAGGAAGATCAGATAATTGATTACGGTGAGGAACAGCCCATTATTTGCGGCAGCATCTGACCGTTCAAATCTTTTTTCTCCCAGGGATCTGGAAAGCAAGGCGTTGATGCCGACGCCTGTGCCGGATCCCAGGGCAATCATCAGGTTCTGTAATGGAAACGCCATCGTGACGGATGTCAGCGCGGCTTCACTTAAACGGGCGACGTAGATACTGTCAACCACGTTATACAAAGCCTGCACCAGCATGGATATCATCATAGGCAATGACATTGAGATAATCAGTTTTTTGACGGGAAGGACTCCCATCTTATTTTCTTCTCTGGGCATTCAGACCTCCATGGGATTTTTATTCGTTCTTTACATTCTTGATTGCAGGGTTCTTTATTGCATCGGCAAAAATCCGATTCTGCGCTTCTCTTCGCAGAGGAGCCGCTTTCGGGAATTCAGCAGCCATTCAGGATTCGCGAATCCGCTCATTTTGCGCAGATATGTATGATTTTCTGTCTCCGGAATCATCATGTTCTTTGCTTCACCAGCGGAATTTCATAATCATGCCGCATTTTTCCGGCATGGGTTTTCCGGCATAAGATCTGCTGATACAGATTGGAGGCGAAGCAGCTTTTTTCAAATTCTTTCCTCTGTTCAGGTGTTTTGGGCCGGGTTTCCAAAGGAATCCTTGCTTTTTGCCCGATCGCATGCAGAAGCGGGCCGCTGCGATTTCCGATCCCCAGGACTCTGGCAAAGCATGTTTCTTCCAATGGTCTTTCGATCCCCAGCAGGATATGGAGCAAGGCCCGCTGTACTCTTGTCAGAGTCAGTTCCCGGCTCTTCAGATTCGCTGCGAAGGAGGAAAAACCACGGTAATCAAATTTATATTTCTCTATGCGGTTTGCCAGACCTGGCGCAACATCAAAATAGCTCTGCAGTGTTTCTTCACTTTCGCAGAGCAGTCGGTATCCTAAGAGCGTATCGAAATCGGAAGGGCTGATATAGCAGCCGCCTTGTTGTATGAATTCTGAAAGTACTAAACAGGCGCTTTCCGGCAGATAGCCCGCCAGCTCGGAAAGAGCAGGATTTGTCTCCATCTTTGCCCGAAGCGCAGTGGCGGAAGGAAGGCCGGATGGAGTCAGCCCGGTTTCATGATAGCCCGCTCCCTGTCTGCGGATACAGATCGGCACAATCGGGCTGTCATAGTATCGGATGGCTTTCATATATTCGATCCCAAGCAGATTATTGGGAGTGTCCATAAGAAACGCCGCCGACTCTTCTGCGTCTCTCCCTTCCGCATGCAGCCAGGAGCGAATGGCATTCCGACGGGCGATCGGAAAGGGCCGGCCATTTTTTACGCCTGCCGCAATCTCCTTACTTAAAGCTTCCGGCTCATTGCCAAGTAAATCCGCCAGATACCTCATCCCCTCGGGATCGCAGGTCTCAACGCCGAAGCAAAGCCATTCCGCAACTCCCAGACTGTCCAAAAGCCTTACGCCGCCTCTTGCAAAGTATTCCGCGCTTCCGGTGCTGACCTCAACAGGAAGCTCCAGAACCAGATCCGCTCCGGCTGCCAGAGCCATTGCTGCCCGAAGCCTTTTCGGCAGAATCGCCGGCGCGCCTCTCTGCACGAAATCCCCGCTCATAACCACAATGATGTAGTCCGCTCCCACCCTGCGGCGGATCTCATCCATCAGAAAAGCATGGCCTTGATGAAAAGGATTAAATTCGGCAATGACGCCTGCTGCTTTGATGCTGCTTCCATGCAGATCCTCATCTGGCTTTTGCGCGGGTGACGCAGTTGCATCCGGAAAGCGTTTTTCTTTCATATTCTCTCTTACCTGCCCGGCCTGCCGGGATCCTCTTCTCCTACCCAAACGAAAGCATCGTCAGTTTTTGAAGCTGTGAATCGGCGCGGGTATCCTGCCGCCGCGGGCGACGAATTTTTCACAGGAAAACCTGTTGACAGGCATAATCGGGGCATGTCCAAGCAGTCCGCCAAATTCCACCTGTTCGCCTACGCCCTTTCCTATGACAGGGATCACACGTACCGCAGTCGTCTTTTGATTGATCATGCCGATGGCTGCCTCATCCGCGATGATGCCTGATATGGTCGATGCCGGGGTATCTCCCGGGATAGTAATCATATCGAGGCCTACCGAGCAGACACAGGTCATGGCTTCCAGCTTTTCGATGGACAAGGCTCCCTGCTCTACCGCATCGATCATGCCCTGGTCCTCGCTGACCGGAATAAACGCTCCGCTTAACCCGCCTACGGAAGTTGAGGCCATGACGCCGCCTTTTTTTACGGAATCGTTCAGCAGTGCCAGGGCAGCCGTCGTACCCGGGGCACCGGTTCGTTCCAGCCCCAGCTCTTCCAGAATTTCAGCCACCGAATCGCCAATGGCAGGCGTCGGAGCCAGGGAAAGATCCACGATGCCAAAGGGGGTGTCGAGTCGTCTGGAGGCTTCCATGGCAACCAGCTGGCCGATACGGGTCACCTTAAAGGCCGTCTTTTTGATGATCTCACATACTGTCTGGAAATCCGCGCCACGTGCTTCTTCCAAGGCTGTTTTGACCACGCCGGGGCCGCTGACGCCAACGTTAATCACCGCGTCGCCTTCTGTAACCCCGTGGAACGCGCCGGCCATAAAAGGATTGTCATCCGGTGCATTGCAAAAAACGACCAGCTTGGCACAACCGAGGGAATCCTGCTCTTTGGTTTCCTGCGCGGTTTTTTTAATGATTTCTCCCAGAAGGCGCACCGCGTCCATATCAATTCCCGTCCGCGTAGAGCCTACATTCACCGAGGAGCAGACTCTCTCGGTAGACGCCAGAGCCTGCGGGATCGATTGGATCAGAAGCTCGTCAGAGGCTGTCATTCCCTTGCTCACAAGCGCGCTGTAACCGCCCAGGAAATTGACGCCGACGGTCTTTGCCGCCGTATCCAGAGTCTGAGCGAGAGACACAAAATCCTCAGCCCGCCTGCAGCAGCTTCCGCCGATCAGCGAGATCGGCGTCACGGAAATTCTTTTGTTCACGATCGGAATCCCATATTCCATCGCAATTTCTTCACCGACATCTACCAGATGCTCCGCCTTTTTTGTGATTTTATCGTAGATTTGAATCCTGGTCTGCTCCAGATTCTCGCTGATGCAGTCCAGTAGACTGATTCCCATCGTGATTGTACGGACATCCAGATTTTCCTGCCGGATCATTTTATTCGTCTCATACACTTCATATATGTTAATCATAAAGTATGGATGCTCTCTTTCTATAATAATGATTGCATCGACAGAAGCCTGATTCTGCGGCCCGATCTCATGAAAAAAAGAAACACACTCAATTTCACATGACCTTTTGCCGCCTGAATCATATTAAGGATATGCACAAAATAATCTTTACCTCTGGCGCATCTAAATCCTGTGCATCATATTAAAAATATCTTCATGCTGGCAGGAGATCACCACTCCGATTTCCTCTCCAAGGCTGGTCAGTTCTCTGGAAATCGCCCCGATGTCCTTTGTGGCTCCGGAAGTATCCGCCACCATCATCATACTGAAGTATCCCTGAATGATGGTCTGGGATATATCCAGAATATTGACCTGGTTTTCCGCCAGATATGTGCATACTTTCGCTATGATCCCGACTTTATCGTTTCCAACGACCGTTATAATTGTCTTTTTCATATTTTCCTGCTGCCTTTCGTTTTCGCTGACAGATTCCACCCGCGCTTAAAACTCTAAGATCTCCGATATACAGTCACGTTTTGCGATCCGGATGTCAAAGTCCTTTGCCTGATAAGGGTTGTCTCCCATTGTTACTTCCTGTCTTACCGTTTCCAATGCCAGTTCCTCATAATTATTGTCTTTGCTGAGATGACCCAGAAGCACATATCTGACCCGGTCATGCAGCAATTCACACAGCAGCTTTCCGGCACTTTCATTGGAAAGATGTCCCCTGTCTCCCATAATACGCAGCTTCAGCGGATACGGGTACCTCCCCACCATCAGCATGTTCATATCATGATTGGATTCGATCAGCATGGCGTCCAGCCCTTTGAGATGGTCAATAATGTATTCGCTGTATCTTCCCATATCGGTCGCCACGGCGGTGGATTTTTTACCGTCCGTCAGCCTGTAGCCCACGGGCTGGGAAGCGTCATGGGGTATCTCGAAGGCTTCAATCTCCAGGTCTTTGATCCGAAACGGCTCATCCTCCCGGATTTCCACAAAGCTTTCCTTATCTACCTTGCCGATCGCGGCGTTCCGCCAGATCCAGTCCGCGGTACCTCCGGTCATATAAAGAGGCACATGGTATTTCCTGGACAAAACGCCCAGCCCCTGAATATGATCCGCATGTTCATGCGTCACCAGAATACCGTCCAGATCTCCACCAGATATCTGAAGCTTTTTTAATCCCTCATCTACCCGCTTGCCGCTGATACCGGCATCGATCAGTACATGAGTATCTGACGTACCTACGTAAATGCAGTTTCCGCTGCTTCCGCTGGCGATGCTGCACATTCTCATATTAAACTGCCCACTCCTCCCAAAATGAAAATTCAGTCCGTTGACTCAATTTACAAAGACGACGATTTTGCCGCTTCGGCAATTGAGCTGCCAAAAACAAAATCGGTCTCCTCTTATATCTTATAACGAAGTTTTTCCGTTGACCCAATGTCTTCGGATAATGATTTTATTGCTTCGGCAGTTGGGCTGCCGAAAACAAAATCAATCTCCTTTTATATTCTGTTTACGACGATTCAGGCGACAAAAAGTCATGCAAAAGGAACATGCCCCTTTTTGCATGAACCTTTTCTTTGCATGAACCTTTTCTTTGCATGAACCTTTTCTTTTCATGAACCTTTTCTTTGCATGAACCTTTTCAATGAAGCGTTTCTAACCTGTTCTCGATCTGCATTTTTGTGATGTCAAAGTTATCCGAATTATCTATGGTAAAATCCGTATGCCTTCTGAAATATTCGTCGGAAAGCTGCTGCTTCATTACACGCAGCGCTTTCTGCCTGGTTTCATGCCGGTATTCCATCAGTCTTTGTATTCTGACCTCGGGATCCGCATAGATATACCAGGTCTCATCACAAAATTCGTCAAACCCCGCTTCCAATAAAAGAGCTGCTTCGACGAGGCAGAGCGCCGCCCCTTCTTTTCGCATTTCTTCGACAAGCTCCCGCGTCCTTTTTTTTACGGCAGGATGAACGATCGCGTTTAATTGTTCCAGCCTGGCTTTATCGTTAAAAACGATGCCTGCCAGTTCTTTTCGGTTGATCTGTCCGTCCGGATTCAAAATACCGGGGCCAAAAAGGCTGCAGATTGCGGCATAACACTCTTCGCCCGGTTCCATGACCTGGTGTCCGATTTCATCAGCCTGAATCACTCTTGCCTGATGTACCATCCTCAGATATTCCAGAACCGTACTTTTTCCCGAACCGATCCCGCCGGTAATCCCAATGACCTTCATTTATTTTGCCTCATACCAGTTTTCACCCTGGTTCATATCCACAACAAGCTCGACAGCCAGATCGGCGGCTCCCATCATCTCTTCCCGCAGAATGCGGCGCACCGTTTCCACTTCCCCGGTTTTCGTCTCTATCAGCAGCTCGTCATGAACCTGCAGGATCAGCCGTGAGGATAGCCCCTCTTCTTTCAGTCTCTGGTACACCCTGATCATCGCGATTTTTATGATGTCTGCCGCGGTTCCCTGGATCGGGGAATTCATCGCGACACGTTCTCCGAAGGATCTCGTCATAAAATTGCCGGAGGAGAGCTCCGGGATCGGGCGCCTTCTTCCAAACATCGTCGTCACGTATCCGTCTGCTTTTCCTTTTGCCACAAGTCCGTCCAGATAATTTTTGATGCCCGGATACGTCCGGAAATAGCCTTCTATATATTCCTGGGCTTCTTTTCTTGTGATGCTCAGATCCTGGCTCAGCCCAAAGGAACTGATTCCGTACACGATGCCGAAATTTACCGCCTTGGCATTTCGGCGCATCAGAGGGGTCACCTCGTCGATGGGCACATGAAATACCTGGGAAGCCGTCAGGCTGTGGATGTCCTGTGCTTCCCTGTATGCCTGGATCAGTTTTTCATCCCCTGACAAATGCGCCAGTACCCTCAGTTCAATCTGCGAATAATCCGCGTCCAGAAAAACATAGCCCGGATCCGGAACGAAGACCTTTCGAATCAGCCTTCCCAGCTCCATGCGGACGGGTATATTCTGTAAATTCGGCTCGGTGGAGCTGATCCTCCCCGTGGCGGTAATCGTCTGGTTGAAGGTAGAATGAATTCTTCCATCGGAAGCAATCTCCTCCACAAGACCGTCCGCATAGGTCGATTTCAGCTTAGCGAGCTGCCTGTATTCCAGGATATCCTTCACAATCGGCTGGTCCGCCGCAAGCTTTTCCAGAACATCCGCAGCTGTGGAATACCCTGTCTTGGTCTTTTTTCCGCCGGGAAGTCCGAGCTTTTCAAATAAAATCACGCCGAGCTGTTTGGGAGAATTCAGATTAAATGCTTCTCCGGCCGCTGCATAGATGGCGGTTTCCAATTCCTCCATCCGTACACAGAGTTTTTCCCCGTAGGCTTTTAATTCCTCTCCCTTTACCCGGATCCCGGCCTTTTCCATCGCGTCAAGAACAAATACCAAAGGCAGCTCGATCTTCTGATATACATCCCACATGTCCTGTGAGAGCAGCGTCTCCTCAAGATCAACCCGGCAGGCATAGGAAACATAGGCTTCATATCCGGCCAGGCGGGCTGCTGTCCCCGGACTGTCTGTCAGGAGCTTTGCAGCGCCTGCCTTTCCGGTCAGTTCTTCCCTGGACGGAAGAGTACCCAGTCCCTGCGCTTTCGCGATTTCCTGGTATGGGTAATCGCCTTTTAAAGGATTTAATAAATAAGAAGCAATCCCGACATCAAATACCTTTGCCGACTCGGGCAGGGAAAGCAGTTTCAAAACTGCTTTGAGATCCATGGCACTGATGCATACCTTCTGTGAAAAAGCCTTCATTCTGTCCGAAAACCATTCCGCGTCTTCCTCCGTGACGACATATGTGTAGATTTCATCCCCCGCCACGGCAAGTCCTGCAAGAAAGGCCTTTGGGCTTTCACCAACCAGGCTGAGCCCCACCTGGAAGGCTTCCTTTTGTTCCAGCTTATCCAGAAGGGCTTCCATGCCCTCCCTCTCCTCGATTGCATAAAAAGAATCCTCCAGGGGCAGGGTCTCGCGGGTTCTTTCTCCAAATCTGCCGAGCAGGTTTTTGAAATTCAGGCGCTGGAACTGGGCATACGCGGCGTCCGTAAACAAATCACCCATAACCAGCTCATCAGGCTGTACGTCGATGGGACTATCTGTATTGATCGTCGCGAGTGTTTTCGACAGCACTGCCAGATCATAATGATCCCGCATCGCTTCTTTCGCCTTATTTGGCTTGATTTCCTCGAGATGCTCATGCGCGTTTTCAATCGTCCCGTAGGAAAGCAGAATTTTCGTCGCCGTCTTCTCACCCACGCCGGGAAGCCCGGGAATATTATCGGAAGCATCTCCCATCAGAGCCTTCAGTTCAATAATCTGGGCAGGCGTTACCTGATACTTTTCCAGAACGTCCGCGGCATGGTAATCTTCGACAATCGTTTTCCCTTTGGCGGTCTTTGGCATGCGGATTTTGACCTTTTCCGTAGCCAGCTGCAAAAGATCGCGGTCCCCGGAAAGGATCGTAACCTCCATTCCCATTTCTTCCCCGCGCCTTGCCATTGTTCCCAGGATATCGTCTGCTTCGTATCCTTCCCTGGTCAGCAGGACAATCCCCATTGTTTCCAGGGTTTCCTGAATCAGCGGAACCTGCTGCCGCAATTCCTCCGGCATAGGCTTTCTCGTTCCCTTATAGTCGGCAAAAAGCCTGTGCCGGAATGTCGGCGCATGCACGTCAAAGGCAACCGCAAGTCCGTCCGGCTTTTCTTCCTCAATCGTCTTGAGCATGATATTCAAAAAACCGTAGACCGCCCCGGTATGCACTCCCTCGTCATTTGTCAGGTCAGGCAGACCGTAGAAAGCCCGGTTCAGCATGCTGTGTCCGTCAATCAGCAGAAGTTTCTTCATGTTCTCCTCCAGAAACAGATTCCGTAGTATCCGGCAAAGCCTCTCCCGCTGTGCCGATCGCGACATTCGCGCTTAATATATTCATAAATTCATCACCGGTGATCGTCTCGTGCTCGAAAAGGTATTTCGCCAGTTCATGCAGTTTTCCGATATTTTCATTCAGAATCCCGGATGCCTTTGCATGCTGGGTTTTAACCAGTTCAACCACCTTCTGGTCCAACAGGGTCTGGGTATCCATGGAACAAGTGAGGCTGGCGTCTCCGCCCAGATACTGGTTTGTGACGCTTTCCATCGCCACCATGTCAAAGTCCTCGCTCATGCCGTAACGGGTAATCATCGCCCTGGCAATCTTTGTCGCCTGTTCGATATCATTCGAAGCCCCGGTCGTGATGCTGTGGAAAATCAGTTCCTCCGCGGCGCGTCCGCCTGTGAGGGTAGCAATTTTGTTTTCCAGCTCCTCCTTGGACATCAGGAAGTGCTCCTGCTCATCCACCTGCATCGTATAGCCCAGAGCGCCTGACGTACGCGGGATAATGGTGATCTTATGCACCGGAGCCGAGTTCGTCTGTTTCGCGGCTACCAGGGCATGCCCGATTTCATGGTACGCGACAATCAGCTTTTCTTTATTGGAAAGAACACGGTTTTTCTTCTGATATCCGGCGATGACCACCTCTATGCTTTCCTCAAAATCAGCCTGTGTGGCGAATTTCCTGCCGTCTCTCACAGCACGGAGAGCCGCTTCATTCACAATATTCGCGAGCTCCGCGCCGGAAGCGC
Source organism: Blautia sp. (assembly GCA_017475035.1). GTDB lineage: Bacteria > Bacillota > Clostridia > Lachnospirales > Lachnospiraceae > Blautia_A. The sequence continues at coordinate 8,563 of JAFVGK010000062.1, read as the reverse complement.
CGGCAGCTGCCTTTGCGATCTCATCAAAATGAACGCTGTCGGCAATCTTGATCTTCTTTGCATGTACCTTCAGGATATCTTCACGGCCCTTCAGATCAGGCAGCTCTACCGGAATACGCCGGTCAAAACGTCCCGGACGCAGCAAAGCCGGGTCGAGGGAATCCGGGCGGTTCGTTGCCGCAAGGATCACGACGCCCTTCGAACCGTCGAAACCATCCATTTCAGCAAGCAGCTGATTCAGGGTCTGCTCTCTTTCATCATTGCCTCCAAAACCGCCGCCATCCCTCTTTTTGCCTACCGTATCGATCTCATCGATGAAAACGATGCACGGCGCTTTCTCATTTGCCTGTTTGAACAGATCCCTGACCTTTGCCGCACCCATGCCTACAAACATTTCCACAAACTCAGACCCGGAAATCGAAAAGAACGGGACATTGGCTTCTCCGGCAACCGCCTTTGCCAGCAGGGTCTTACCGGTACCGGGAGGCCCGACCAGAAGGGCTCCTTTCGGCATGGAAGCGCCGATATCCGCGTATTTCTGAGGATTATGCAGAAAATCCACGATTTCCGTCAGAAGCTCTTTTGCCTCATCCTCGCCTGCCACGTCAGAAAACTTGATGCCGGTGGAGGACTTGACGTAAACCTTGGCGTTTGACTTGCCGAAGGACATAAAACCGCCTTCTCCGCCCATGGAATCCATCATTTTTTTGCTCAGCCATCTTCCGACAAAAATGAAAATCACAATCGGAATAATATAACCCGCGATTATGCTCAGCAGAAGGGACTGCCCTTCCGTGTTGATCGCCTCCATGACGACTCCGGCGTCATAAAGCCGGTTGACGAGATCTTCATCATGCATCCGGACTGTCTTGCACATGATCTCTTTCCCGTCGATTTCTTCCACATAAAAAATGTAGTTATTCTGTACCTGAGCGCGGGTGACATTGCCGGCATCTACACTTCGAAGGAATGACGTATAGTCTTTCTGAATCACGCTTTTCTCCTGCAATGCAGGCAGCACAAGCACGTTCAGCAAAATGATGATGACCACTGCGATAATATAGTAAACGTAAATCGGGCGTTTCCCCGGTTTGTCATCCCGAAGGTTATTTCTAAAGTTATCAAAATTCATCCGTATACCTCCTTCATCGAGATGTTTTGCTGATACTTTCCCCGCTAAGGATGTGTGCATGAATAACCTTTACATCCTGCGCCTAATGAATCCGCCAGGCTGCGCTGTTGTCAGCCGCCGTAGTCAGTACTCTGTGCGCTGCGTATACCTGCCGGAAAAGTATCTGTTATAGTGTACACTTCTTCTATTCAAAAGTAAAGAACCCAAAAGTAAAGAACCCGATTCGTGACTTTATGCTTGTGAGAAAAAAAACTCTATGGTATAATTTCAGCAGAATCATCATCGAAAAGATTTTGGTAAGAAATCTAAGGAGGATCGTATGGCAGAAGGTAAGCAAAAAAGATATGTAGCTTATGTCGGTTCCTATACTCACGGTTCCAGCAAAGGGATCCAGGTATTCGACGTGGATCAGGAAAACGGCATCCTGGTAGAACGAAGTGAGGTTCCTGTAAGCAATGCCTCCTATGTCGCCTGCTCTAAGAACCGTAAGTATCTGTATTCTATAGAGGATGAGGGCGTAGCTGTTTTTTCGCGGGACAGCAACGGAGACCTTACGCGTATCAACAGTGTTGATATTGACGGCATGCGCGGCTGCTTTCTCGCCACAGATGTCGACGGAAAGTATCTCTATGTCGCCGGGTACCACGACGGAAAGGTTACCGTCGTGCATACCCATCAGGACGGACGTCTGGGAAGCCTGATGGACGGCGTCTTCCACACAGGCCTCGGCAGTGTTGCGGAGCGTAATTTCCGCCCCCATGTCAACTGTGTTCGGCCCACGCCGGATAATAAATACCTTTGTGCCGTCGACAACGGGATTGACCAGGTTAAGCTTTATCGGATCAATAAGCGGACCGCAAAGCTGGAACTGGTTGATGTCCTGCGCTGCCCGAGGGAAAGCGGGCCGAGGATTATCCGTTTCTCCAAGGACGGCCGTTTCGCTTATATCATTTTTGAGCTGAGCAATGAGATTAAGGTTTACAGCTATGACGGCAGCGGCAAGACGCCGGAGTTCGAGCTGATCCAGGCGATCTCCACACTGACGAAGCCGAACGACGCGGACGCCGTACATAATGCCGCGTCAGGTCTGGCTCTTTCTCCCGACGGCACGCATCTGTTCTGCACCACCGCAGGTGAAAATACCGTCAGCATGTATGAGGTGGATAAGGAGACCGGCAGGCTCACCAAAAAGTTCACGCTTCCTGTGAGCGGTGATTACCCGAAGGATCTTGTGATTTTCCCGGATGGGAAGCATCTGGCTACTGTTAATCAGGCGAGCAATACGGTTACAACTTATACCATTGATTATGAGAAGAATCTCCTTTTGATGAAGGGGAAGCCCATCCGCGTGAGTATGCCGAACTGTATCAACATCTGGTCGGCGCCTCAGGGGGATGATGATACGGATGAGAAGGAGCATAATTAAGACGGCGTCGGGGATTCAGGTCGATGTTTACCTGATATTGGTTGTTTAGGGAAGGATAGCCCCTGCGCGGGTGTGCGCGGGGGCTATCCTTTTTCTGTCTGCCTGTGGTGTAAAGGAGTTAATGTAAGGATCTGCAATTGTTCAGGGTATAAATATTTCAGGGTAAAATGATTGCCTGACGCTCGGCTTCCAGGCTTGCATGGGCTCCCGGATCGGTGTCACATTCGCTCTGCAGAAAAATAACAGCCGAGCCATCTCCCGTGGGAGACTATAGGTCTGAGGCGTCTCCGGATGAACCGGAGCCACCTCAGGCCTCAAGTCTCCCATCGGTTTCAGTCTCGTCAATTATTTTTCTAATGCGTCGCTCATTGTGACATCGATCCGGGAGCCGTCCCAAGGTTATGCGCCGAGCTGGTTATGGCAGGCCAATATTTTATTTGACAAGCGAAAATATGAAGCCCGGCTTTATGGCTTTCACTATTTCCCGGATCGGTGTCAAATTATAGTAAACCCCCATACCCCGCTATGCTTGGCACCACCATGAATGAAAGTGAGGGCATGGGTGCATCCCATTATGGCCGCACCCCTTGCGGGGTGGGCCGACTTTCAGAGTAAACGTCAAAAATACCTTTCCTTTTATGTTCTATGTTACCGAAAAAATCTTTCATCATAATGGATCAGAGGAAGAACTTCCATGTCGTTTACTATAACTCTGACAGATAATAACAGCCAGGCTATCTCCGCAGAAGGATATAAGTCTGAGGTTTGACGTTTGAGGCTTCTTTGAGAAGAGCCAGGAGAAGATGCCTTAGCCTTGAAGCGAGATGCAAAAAAGTGCGTCTTCCAATGCGTCCCGGAGGGGATAGGGTTCTTCTCCGCCGGCGAGGTATTCTCCCATGTCCAGAAGCATAGAGGCGATCGCGAATTCATCTTGTTCTGTGTCTAAGAACAATTCTGCTGTCCAGGTTTTTCGTCCGTCGCGAAGTCCCTGAGTATCCAGTTTCCGATAGCGTTCCGGGATTTTGGGCATCAGAAAGATTCTCTGGGGCTGGTTTTCTTCATCCACATAGCTGATAATCCTGTCGCTCCACTCTCCTTTTTCTCCACGTACGGTCACGTGCCGTGAGCGGATAAAGGAGCGATATTGGACAGATGAGAAGTCGTAAATCGCTGTTTTTCCTGATTCGAATTGGATAAAAGCCATATCCCGTTCTTCTTTGATCATCCTTCCGTCGGTAAATGCGTAATAGCGGGAATCTGTTGCGACGATATCCTGTTTCTGTTTTATGACCTGCAGAGTATATTTTTCACCGCAGGTTTGCAGCATGCGGCAGAGGAGGCTGAAGCCGTGATATTCATGAGCCAGGGAAATATATGCCGAAATCGGTCTGCCGATGATTCCTTTTTCTATCATCTCAAGACCTGCCGCCAGAACAGGGTATCTGTGATATTGTTCCGCACATACGATCCTGGCTCCTTTTTGGTCATGCAATTGTCTGATTTTTTCCAATTGCTCCACGTCTGAACCGACCGGTGTTTCCGCAAGAACCGGAAAGCCCTGCAAGGCCCATTCTTCCGTCACGCTGCCCACATGCTCCCGGTCTACCGCGACAACAATGAAATCCGGGTTGAACAAAAGAGCCTGGTCTCTTGATGTTGTGGCGTCTGCTCCTGTATGTTCCTTTACCAGTCTGGCTTTTTCTTCCGAGCGGCACAGAAACATGGCGCGGAATAATGTGGGAAATTTCTGAGAAATTCTCGCATAATACTCAGCGCGATATCCGGAGCCTACAATTAAATATGACAGCATATCCGTTCCCCTCCATAACGATTTTGGATACATCCGCTAAGGATCTGTACATAAATAACCTTTACATCTGGCGCATCAGAATCCGCCCAGGCTGCGTTGTTGTCAGTCGCCGCAGCACCCTGTTACTTTGGAACAGCCGGGTTGTTCCCAGATTGGCCTTTAGGGGTAAAGGGGTCTGAATCTCCGGAATTTTTCTTCAGGGCTGACAGAGAATCCTGTGTCAGGTAAAAGGCCGGAATCCTTCGGTCTGTCATACCCAGATTGCCATCCGACATCAGTGTTTCATCTGCCTGTATTGTCAGTCTTTCTCTTTCAAAGCTCAAAATCAATCGGACACCGCTCATTGCGTCCTTGCGGCGTATCTCAAGCTCCAGCCGTCGTTTGCTTCTCCATCTTGCTGTAGAGGCATACCGGACTCCGTCGATATCGGAAAACACAAAGCGTCCATCCAAAGCTGCCGTAATCTTTTTTTCTCTCCCTGCTTCGGAAAAATACAGCTCTACGTCTGTTTCTCCGAAATGGAAGCGAATCCCGGTGATGGGGCCGTCATCTTTCAGATCAAACAGACCTGCTCCGCCCACAAGAGTCTGCAGGCCCGCACAGCTTTTCGCGTACTCTGCGCTGCCTTCCATATCTTCTCGGCTGCTTTTCATGTCCTCAGCACTGTATACGGCCTTTTGAAGAAAGTTTTCAAAGGAAGGATTCCTGCAGGAGATCAGAACGGGCAGGGAAAGAGAAAGCTCTATTGCTCCGCTGTTCTGTGCTTTTTGCTCAGGCAGATTGTCTATATTCTCCATCAGCGCATCGCCCACAGATGGAACAATATATTCATTGATAAGATCCAGAATGGACTGGGTCTGTTCGGTAGCGGCGTTCAATATCACGCATAGATCCTGTCGGGGAAAAACCAGGCCAAACTGTCCATAAGCACCGTCTGCACGGAACGAGGCATCCGGAATCCCCATCCAGCACTGATAGCCATAGCCTTGAGCCCAGTCTTTGATATGCCCTTCGCTGTCGCCTGCCGTAGGAATCTGTATCCGCCCTGCGCGGGCGTAGAACCAGTCTTTAAGAAGCGACTTTCCTTCCCATGTCCCGTCCTGAAGCATAAACTGCGTAAATTTTGCCATGTCGTCCAGCCGCAGCTTCATTCCTCCGCCGCCGTGTTCGGTCTGCTGCTCATCCGGAAAATGCCAGCACCATACTTCTCCCATGCCCAGGGGATCAAAAAGTCGGCTGCGCAGATATTCCGTCACGTTCTGTCCGGTCTTTTTGCGTATGATGGCAGCCAAAAGATTCGTTCCCTGCGTATTATATTTATAGAAGGTCCCGGGCTGATGTAAAAAAGGATGCGCAAAGAAAGCCTTTCTCCATTCCGGACCCCCATCCGCCGCCTCCGTTTCCTGTCCGCAGCTCATGCACAGCAGGTGGTGGATGGTACAGGCTTTCAGGTTTTCCGAGGGATGGTCCGGTATGTCCTCGGGAAAAATATCCATGATCCGTTCATCCAGAGATAGAATTCCTTCCTGCCAGGCAAAGCCGACAGCAGTTGCAGTCAGTGATTTGCTGAAAGAATAGACCGGATGCAGATCCTCGGAATCATAAGGCGCCCAGGTTATTCTGGCACAGCATTTGCCTGAACGCAGGATCATCATCCTGTGCAGCTCCAGTCCCTTCTTTGCCGCCTCCGTAAGAAACTGCCGGATCGCAGCCGAGGGAATCCCGACAGATTCAGGTGAAACCATTTCAAAATATGACATTGTATACCTCCGGATATCGTATAATTACATAAGCAAAAGCCTGATTTCCTTCTTCATAGCGGTTTCCCGATCCATAAATTTATACATGACTGCAAGATACCTTCTCTTGCTTCAAATATTCCCGCAAGACATTCTTACTATGTAACTGATTTTTGAGGTATGCTCCCGGACAAAAAGACAATTGATTCGGGACAGTAATTTCTGACTCAATCCTTATCACGACAGATTCTAAATATCTCATCTATGGTTTTCTGGTTCTTTCTACAAAGTGCCTGGCACCGTTATTTATCGTCCTGACCGCATCATCTATAAGCCATCTTCTTTTCCAGTTGACGATATAGCCCTTAAACAGTGGCACCTATAGCTGAAAAGACGTACTCCTCTGCTTCCTCCTGGGTCAAACCATATTTACTGACCAGCCTGGAGATAATCGTCTGGTCGTCTTTACCATCATCACGGCATGCATCCACAAAACCGATTATCTTCCCGATTTTTTTTCCGATTTCTTTTCCGATTTCTTTTCCCTCTTCTATCTTTTCCATATCCCGGATCATCATTACCATGTACTCATGCCTCCCTTTCCTCACTGGACTTTATCGTCCTGACCGCGTCATCTAATTGCTGTGTGTAAGAGCCTGTGGCTCTTCCTTCATCAAGATATACAAGAACTTCCTTCAGTTCCCTGCTGATCTCTCCCACATTGCCTTTTGTGTTTACGACAACCTTCTGTGTCTCATCGCCGAAAAGCAGATCCGCTTCTTCCATGCACCTGTTTTCGAATGTATAGATATACCTGCCTTTTCCAAACGGATCATAGCTGCAGATAAAAATCACAAAAGAACGTTTCAGTTTTGAATAGTCTACTCCCGGCGCCAGGACATTAATGTCTATCACGGACTGGTAATACCGCATCCGCTTTGGCAGGTTTTTCTTTGATGAGGTCTGGACTTCCACATTGAAGACGCGTCTCTTATCATCCTGTACATACAGGTCAAGACGGATGCCGTGGGTTCCATAGTCTATTAAAGCTTCGCCATGTACTTCGGCTGATCAGCCAAAGGGATTTTCAATAGATCCATAGCCTGTTGCGCTGTGTATCTCAGGCCTTCCATAATATTCTTGATTGCCTTCAGCGTTGTCCTCTGCTCCACGTCTTCACGCATTTTTTCCATCTCAGCACACATGGTTTTCACCCCCTTCGGATCACTTTTCAAATACCGCGCCTTCTCTGCCATCAGTTCCGATTTCATCTCATCCGGGTCTGAACACAAGAAATCGTGAAGAAGATCAGCTAAAGGCCCCTCCCCCTTGTAACTTGCGTTCACATAAAGGATATGCTGGCGGTCGTTAAAAAACGTCTCTGTTCCATCAAAATTCGTGCCTCCAACAGTCTTATTGATGGGATAAATCGCCTTCCCGCCTTTCCAGATATCGTTTTCTGTGATAAAAATGATGTACGTTGTCGGTAGTTTTTCAAATTCCTGCCCGGCGTCAAGGTTTTCCACATCAAGAGCTCCTGCATGGTACCTGGCCCTTTCCGGCCTTGCACCAGATGAAGCTCTTTGAACTTCGAGATCATAATGCTGGTTCCCATCATCGATTCCATGATAATCAAGGCAAAGTCCCCTTGCACCCACAAGTCTTACGAGATCCTTCTGTGTCTGCGACTTCTCTGTCAAATGCAGATCGGGTTTATTTGTGATAATCCGCAGCACATACTCAGCAAGCGGGAGGTTATCCCAGAAAAGAACTCTCATAAAAGTGTCGTCTATCGGACGGAACCCACGGAGCCGCTGCAAGTCCTCTTCATGATCCCGTTGTTTCTGAAGCTCAAGTTCTGTCATACAAAATGTACCCCTTTCCGACTTGGTTTTATTATACCGTCCAGAAAAAAGGAAATCAAGGTATAGGATGCAAATTGGCACGGTTGGCTTGCAGCCATAAAAAAAGGAGGGGCTGAGGATCCTCTCTCTGCTCCCATATCGCTTGTCTTTCCGTATCCAGTATGGGTTTCCGCACTCCGGGCAGATGATGCGCCCGGACAATGCACTCCCATGTAAATGGCGGATCTTTTCTTTCTTCCTTCTGCCAATCTCCTCCTGCACCTGGAGAAAAATCTCTTTCGGTATGATGGGTGGGCAAGAGTTATCTTGTAAGATGAATACTTTGCACCCCCTTTACATGACACGATTTCTGAGATTGCGTTTTATGGTGACATTTATGGTGAAATCTATAATGAAATTTATAGTGACATTTCATCATAAATGTGATATGGTGTCTCCATAAATTTGAACGGGGGATGGAGAAAGATGAATCTGGGGATTGAATCTGAGACACTTGAGTTCAAAAAGACAACAGGTGAAGTCGATAAAGCTATGGATAACATCGCCAGCATGTTGAACAAGCACGGACATGGAACACTTTACTTTGGAGTT
>JAFVGK010000061.1 GCA_017475035.1 Blautia sp. | reverse complement strand
CTTGCCATCTGGGAGCCGATATACGACACGACTACGCCCCAGGGACGGCTTATTGTCAATCAGATGATGAGCATTGCGCAGTTTGAGGCGGAAAATACTTCTCAGCGAATCAAACAAGTGCAGGCATACAAATTACAGCAGAAGGAAGTCATCTCCGGCACTCATCCGGCAGGATTCCATATTGTTGGCAAACACCTTGAGCATGACGAGAATGCTGAACACGTCCGCAAAGCATTTGAGATGTATTCGTATTGTGGGAGCATTAACGAGACCATGCGTGTTTTCGGTGGCTCTCACGGTATGCCATCGAGCAAGCCCGCATTTAAGAGGATGCTGATGTCTCCACTATACAAGGGTGAGCATTATACCGGCATAAAGGACTATTGCCCGCCGATCGTGAGCGCTGACCTGTGGGATGATGTCCAGAGAAAGCTGAAAATCAATGTCAAGGCAAGCCAGAGACATGTTTATATCTTCTCTGGCCTTCTCCGTTGCGCTGACTGCGGTGGCACTATGGGCGGAAATACGAGGCGCAGGATTCGGGGACGATGCCGGACGGAAGAGCATCAATACCGCTGTGCGAGGTACTACAATCAGAAACCGTCAAAGTGTGTGAATAGCAAGACCATTGCGGAGAATACAGTCGAAAAATACCTGGTAGAACACATCCGTCCAATGGTAAAAGACCTGATTCTGAAATATGAAATTGAAAAATCGGAAGATAAAACTATTCAGATGAATGAACAGAAGAAAAAGATTGAGCACAAGTTGGAACGGCTCAAAGAATTGTATATCAACGAATTGATTGATATGACGGCGTACAAAGCCGACAGAGAGCGTTTACTGGCAGACATGGACAAATTATCAGGGACGGAGTCAGGACGCCGTGAACAGGTCGTAGACGCCCTCAAACAGCTTCTTTCCGCCGATCTCTGGACGCTGTACGGAACATTCACCAACGAGGAAAAGCGAACATTCTGGCGAGGCGTCATAGACCGCATCGAGTACGGGCACGACAAACAGTTCCGTATATATTTTTTGTGATTCTGTCCGGTAGTAAATCACCGTATCAGTCCGGTGGCGTTCATTTAGTACCGGACAAAAAAAATAACCCCCGGCACCGCCTTTAAGCTGATGCCGAGGGTTATGCAAAAGAAACCGCGATCGCGTTGTTCTAATGCTCAATTAGTTTTTTGCAGCCATGTTTCTTCAAATATGATCTGCTGGCTGCAATGAAGTTGGAGATATTTGAGATCTCGCCAACTTCCTTCTGTACGGAATCAAATCTGCCTCCGAGGGCTTTTCTTCTGGCCTCATTGCTCCCGTGTACACCATACCAGACTTCAACAGCAAGGTCGGTGTCGGATTTGTCAGGCGCTACAATGTCCATTTTCTTTTCCTCCGCTGTGAACCCATCGTCCTTTGTGGGATAAGTAATAGAGCCGTCTTCCTCTAACACAAAAGCGATTTCCTCATTGATACACTGCAGGATGCCATCCCACGGATAGTCATAGTACATGGCAAGATGCGACTCGCCCGTGTAGTCATCCTTCTGGGTCTGGTCTCCGACTTTTCCGCCCAGAGCCGTGCCCTTCTCGTTGATACTAAACTCCATGAGGACATCCGGTTCAGCACTCAGACACATGGCAGTGTGGCTCTTCTCATTGAGATATGTATCACCCATCTGAGCAATAAACTTCATGGAGCGCCAGACAAAATTTCCCGTGCCGGTCATGCACTTTTTCATGTTGCCGGTATAGGTTGCCCCGCCACAGGAGATTCCGGCAGATTCGTAGGCGGAAATGACAGCTGAGGAGCAGTCACGGTCTCCCGACTTGATCGTGTACTTCTTGCCGTATACGTCAATGGTCTCTGTTCCCGTCCCCTGCCTGCCGGACATGTCCTGAGTATACCCGTGGGCGTTGTGAGTGCAGAGGTGTCGCATGATCAAAGCGGCCACTTCCTTCTTGGTGACTACTCTTCTGTGAGGCTTAATCTCGATGGGCTTTGCACTGGCAAACGGAGCAACATACCATTCGGATAGATCACAATATCCACGGATTCCGGAGAGGACGGCTCTGCTTGTAAACTGCCATCCGTCCATGATTGCCAGTGTCGGCTTGTACTCTTTCTCTGGCTTGCCGGTATTGTTGCCGTAGGCGCACACCCACCGCCTGCCCGCTCTCACATGCTTCTCAAATGCCCATTTCCAACTGTACACGCCTGCCTTGCTTCCGAAGGCATCGTGCCACATTTCCGCCGCTTTCCTCCAGTAGTCGGAAGTACTGCGCTCTTCGATGTCAAGCCAGTACGAGACAGGCTCATATCCTTTGCACATGCGCTTTGTGTGCGCGATCTCGCTCTGGATGTGCTTGTCACTGTCCGCATGGGAATAGATGTAGACGGCAAAAGGGATACCCAGACGCTTGCACTCTGCCATATTGTAGAGGGCATATTTGTCGTCCTGCTCCTGCAGGTTGTCTCCGTAGCCGATGCGGATGATAGCCCCAGGGATTTTACCGACTAATTTTTCCCAGTTTATTTTCCCCTGATGCTCAGATACGTCAGGAAGCCATGCTTTCACTGATTTTCCTCCTGATAGTTCTTGGTGCTGATTCCGAGGCATGTACCAAGGAAGGCGTCTACCGCCGTGATCGTGCCGACAATCTGCTCGCCATACGGAAAGCCCCAGATGGTAGCAAGCGCAAAGTAGAGCGTGCCCACTGCCGGAAGAAGGATTTGAGCAATGAATTTTAAAATATCATAGGTCTGATTTGAAAACTTCATGATAACCTCCGTCAGATAAACTTATTTTCGTTTTTGATGATCTGGTAGGTTTCGCGGATATGGGCGATTGCGCTCGTTGCCTTGTCGTTCTCATAGTCGGCATGTGTCCGGCAGTAATGGCGATAGAATTTGATGTCGGCGAGGACTTGATTATATGACTCTTCGGAGTGGTCTACTTTCCGCCTTAACTCATCGTCAAAGGTCAGGATACTGCGCCGTGCTTCGTCTGCGTTCTCTTTGTCCATCCTGCTCTCGATGCCGGTAATCTTGTCGGCGAGGTTCTGGATAGCTTTCAGCACTTCCGAGTGCTTGTCCTTCTTCTCATCCGACCTGCGGATTAAAAACTCAATAAAAGCGATAAACGAGCCACCAAACAGACAGCCTACCAGTGTGTTCCAAAAATCCATGTTGATGTCTCCTTAGATTGTGTAAGTATCGTGTTTGCCTGTCTTCGTGGTGGTTACAGTTACCTTCTTGCCGTCAATATCAATCTCGATGTGTCCGTCATCGGCGGTGGCGTAGCAGGTAGCGCCAACAGCCTCTGCCTTCTTCTTCGGTCCTTTTCTACCGGAGTGCCATCCTGCATGGTGGTAGTTGGAGACGCAGATCCGCGGGCGAGTCGCTTCCATGAGTGCTTCGTTCGTGGCATTGCCGTCCGTGTGCCAGTGAAATTCAAGACCATGACACTTGGCATCGACTCCGGCCTTCTTCATGGCGCTAATAAAGAGATTGTTCGCCGGATTCTGCATGTCTCCGGCAGTGTGCCAGATGAAGGAACCGCATTCGAAATAATTAACCGGACTCATGTTGTTCACGTAGTGGTGAGAGTCGTGTTCCTTGAGGTCTTTCGCTTTGGGTAAAAACAGGCAGTGGTATTTGATGTCACCAAAGACCGCAGAATCACCTTGGTCGTACCATCGGAAGTTGGTAACCTTCCTTGCCTGACGCCTGAGTGCATTGCCGTATGTCTTCTGGTACTTGTCCAGTTCAGCAGGATTCGGCAGATACAGCCACTTGACCGGAAATGCCTTGATGACTTTGGAGAGACCGCCGTAGTGATCACCGTGGGCATGGGAGATAAAGAGTGCATCTATCTGCTTTACTCCCTGGCTCCTGAGGTCAGCAATTACCACGTCCGCAGTCTTACCCATAGCGGTATCAATCAGTACGCATTTAGCCACGGAACCGTCCGCAGCATATTGGAGGATTGCCGTGCAGGCTCCGTATGCGGATTCGTCCTTGCGGCAGAAATGCTCCACATGGATGCGGAAACGTGTAGACGATTCGGCAGGTTGTAAGAGGCGGTTTACCTCTGCCTGTACTTTGTCGGCATCGTATCCGCAGAATTTGAGGAGCAGGGTTCGGACGCTTTCCTTGTCGTAGTTGCCATTGATGACATCTTTTGCGGCCTGTGTGACGGTCTTGCCCCTCATGGCATAGATGGCGTTGATGCGTGCCTGTACCTTGTCTGCATATCTTCCGAGACGTGTACGGCGCTCTTTGTCCTTGCCGTAGTGACCTGCGATGCAGGCGACTGCCAGATACTTGTCGATGAGGTTGTTTCCGTTGCAGAATTTGACCTCATTCCGTATCTCATCCGTCTGCGCTTTTTTAATGCCCAGAAGGACATCGGAGACAGCAATAATTAATTCCAGTCTGTCCATATCAGTCTCCTTCCAGATTCTTATGCTTTGAGATGTACAGCCCCTGCCAGCCGTGCCTCATGTAGTAGGCTTTGCATCTCAGGGATGCTGTCTTTGATTTGGTGTACTCGATGCCCCTGATATACATGCCCTTGCGCTTGCACCAGTCCAGATACTCCGTGTAATACTTGGTATCCTCTGCGGATTGCTTTTTATTGTCCTGATACAAGACGCCTTCCTGATTGACGGTTTTTATGACGGACGGATATGCAGAGGCAAACTTGCGGACAAATGTGTCCCCGCCGTTGGGCATGACGATCATTCCGAGCGCATTGATTTTGCGGATGACGGAAGACAGCGCATTGTACACCGACTGTGCGGATGGGGCATTGCGTATCATTTTGATACGCTCTTCTTTAAAACCCTCTGCGCACATGTAATAGATGTCCGTGTTATCCAGATACAAGCCGATGACGCCAAGAGACTGCATTCGTTTGGCTTCGGAAATGAGATGCTGTTGCCATGCCGTGTCCGTGGGGTCTATCCAGTATTCGCCGTCCCATCCGTCATACTTTGCGATACGCAGATGCTTGAATTGCGGATAAAAAGGACGCTCCCTCTCGAGAGCGCCTGCATTTAAGTATCCGTATACATACACGCCACGGCTGACGGCTGACCTGACTGCTGACTCGTTGTCTTCCACGTCAATCACGGCGAGGTCATTTTTCCTGCACTTTTCCAGAGTGCGCTTTACTTTGTCGGATTCGAAACAATATGCTAACATTTGGACTCCTTACAATGCTGTTACTGTCCACGCACTATCAACGCCCATGATACCCGTACACATGCTCGTGCGTCCATGCAGATAAAGTGTAATGGCATTGTTAGCACCATTAAGACTTACGCCAAGACGGGAGAATTCAACTTCTGTACCATTTAGCCACACAAACCATGTGCGTGGATTGAGATGGTTGATAAGCACTCCAGTGCTTGTGATTGTCGACGGAGTAACGATTGGAGCATTAACCCCGAAGGCGTTTTGAATCACAGCTTTGCTCATGTTGTCGGTTGCAAGAAATGTCGGCTTTGCGATTTCAGTGGAAAAAACGTCACTTGCAATGGTTGTTGCAGAATTTAGGGTTGTGAGGTCATCACCAACATCATAACCGAGGGCGGTCATAATGCTATCTTTTGTTACGGTAGCATCGCTACCAGTGTCACCCTTATCGCCCTTGTCACCCTTCGGGCCTTGCTCGCCGGTGTCGCCTTTGTCACCCTTATCACCTTTGAAATCGCCAGACTGCTTTGCTTCTTCAACAGCCTCTGCGACTTTCTCAGCGACCGTCTCTTCCACGGTCTCGTCCAGTGCGTCCTCGATTGCCTGATGGGCATCCTCAGCTATCTGTTCGATGTCCGCCCTCGCAGCCTGCATAGCCCCGATTGCCTGAGTGATAGCGTCCTGCTGGACGGGAGTAGGCTCAAGGTCTGAGGGCGGTTCTCTGCGTTTGACCGGAATCGTTATCTTTCGGACAGTGCGTCCGTCGGTCTCATCGTCATGCAAAAACAGGTAGCAGAAAATATCCTTCCCTGTTTCCAGATACTCATCGTAGATTCGCACAACACCATCCTGACCGACTGCGGTCTTTGTCTCCGTATCTCCGTCATTGCACTGCTGTACTTCAAACGCTTCGGGCAGGTCGATGCCGGTGATACGAAGCTCCAGACCATATGCATACTGATATACTGCTTCCGTGGTGCATTCAGGCGTCCTTGCTATGGCGTCTACAATATGGATTTCTGTCATAGGGTATCACCTCCGTTACAGAGTGCAGTAAAGGCATCTGATAGTTACAGCAACATTAGCCTGATTGCAGTACACGCGCGCCTGCCCCCTGTTAACAAGCTGTACAAAAGCGGGGCGGTTGCTTGTTGCGCTGACAACAGAAATTGCGCTTGGGTTGTTTCTGGGTAGGGGGAGGTCAACATAATACCATCCGGCGTACTGCTCGCTCCCGGTGGCCAAGGTAATGTCGATCGTGTTATCCTTGAGCGCCCCTCTGATGTCCGAGAGCGGACTGATGACGATAAAAGCAGCGCTCGTCTCAATAGACATTATACCCGCCTCGTTTGCCAGTACATAATAGAGGTCGCAGTTGTCAAATACATCCCCGCTGTAGATGTCGCCCACGCTGATCGACGGATACCCAGGGTCTGACTGTGATGGCGTCCCCTGTATCACCTGCAGTTGTGCGGTCTCCACGCCTTCAAGGTCTCTTGCGTAGTGCATCACAATAGCGTCATATCTTGTATATCCCGCCGGAGCGTTCTGGATGTAGATGGTGGAAATCTCCGGCAGGTTGATATGCCGTCCCTGGTCTACAAGGTCGCCGGGGTAGATAGTTACGGTATTGCCGGAAAACTCAGCACGGAGCTTTTCACTTGTATTAAGCACATACCTTTCAAGCCCCACGATTCCGGCATTGAAAAACCCCGCATCGGAAGCGGAGACGTGCGGTGTGCCCTGATGCCCTGTAACTACATGAGCTTCGCAATTTGCCATAGTTATTTCACCTCGTATTCTATCTTGACGTCATCGTTATCAATCTTAATGATCTTTTTGGTGACTTCCTGTATCGTGCTGATTCCGGTCTTAGGTTCCAATACTCCGACAATATCACCGATGTCATAAACAACGTCAGTTTCTTCAAGGGCAATACCCATCGAATCCGTCTGCCATGCTTCCGCAAGCCGTTCGATGCCCTCTGCCACCATCGTGGCATAGCGGTCTTTCACTTCTCTGTAGTACTTATTTGCTGACCACTTCGGAGCGACTTTATCAGTACTCAGCGTGTAGTATGTGTTCGCTGTCCATGTCGGTGCGGCGGTCTCATCCTTGCTGTAGTACGTATTTGTCGCCCATGTCGGCGGGTTGACTTCGGTGGTGTGGATGTATTTGGGTTTCGGATTTGCCGACCATGACGGAGCCTTCTGCAGGTCGTATCGGGTGTAAAAACGTTTTGACCGCCAAGCAGGGACGGTTCCGTCTTCTCTTGACTGCAGTTGTACATACTGCTTCTTGGTCTTGAGCTTCTTTTTTTCTGCAGCGGTGTATTTCCGGTAGTAGTTGGAGTAGTTCTCATCCCAGTCCGTGGGCTTCTGGGTCTGCAGTTTGTAGCGGTAATATCCGACTCCGTCCACCGTCTTCCACTGTGTCAGCACGCCATCACTGTACAGGTAGTAATATGTGTTATACTTCCGCGCCCAGTCCGCCGGCGCCTTGTTGAGTACCGTATAAACTTCTTCCTCCACGCCTGTCAGCTGATAGTAGTTGTTGCCGTTCTTCCGGTAATAGTTTTCGTATTTCGTTGTCCAGTCGGACGGCTTCTGGGTCAGCAGGTTATAAACCGTAGTCGCCTCGACAGGATTGTAGTTTTCCCCGCTCCGCGTGTAGTACTTGGAGTATTTGGTATTCCAGTCAGAGGGCTTGCTCTTCTGGAGTACATAGCCGACATCCAGTTTGCTGACAGCCTCGTATTTCTCCACCTCTTCGTCTGAGCCTGCCTCTGGGTCTTTCCGCACAAAATAATTCTCACATTTCGTCGCCCAGTCTGAGGGCTGTGAGGTGAGTTTGACGTAATTCGTGACCGTCTCCGCCCCGGGATAATCCAGTACTTCCGCAACTTCATCAGGTCCGAATAGTACCTGTCGTGATGTGTTGCGGATATAATCGCTATCCTTCACGGGATCACTGACTGTTGTATACGGCTGTATCCCGCCTGCGTTATCCGTAAAAAGATGTATCACTGCACGCTGTGTCAGCTCACCCTGTCCGAGGCAGATGAGATGATTTGTGGGACGGTAATTCTTTTCGACCGTAAAGCTGACCTGAGACGGGTCAAATTCCTCATCCTGCGAGTAGTCCGAAACAGCTTCCGCAGACAGCCGGACATAGCCGTTAACCCACCTGATCATCAGTTTTGCATCAAACTCCTTGAGCATGTTTTTGATGCATGTGTAGGCATCAATATATCTTGGTATCTGGTAGCTGTGGATGGTAATGCCAGAATCCTCTGTTGATGCCCTGAAGAGGCCGGACAGCCCGATGACACTGATTATTTCACTTAGGACGCTGTTGGCTTCTCCGTCAACTCTCCTGTAGCTTCTGCCGGAGGGCGGGCAGACGATACGCTTCTGTAGTACTCCGTGCCACGTCAAGCCCTTGTATATTACGGTATTGGTATCGGGGTCAGTTCCGATGCGTCCCACGATACCGCCGTACTCCGTGCCCTCTGCATAGATGTAATAACCGTCATGGCAACAGTGGTCATCGGCGTTCATGGTCAGCACAAAGTCGTTTTCATCCGTTCCGTATGCCATATCGAGGGTATAGCTCATGAGGATTCCGATATCTTTCCGATTTTTATCTGCATAGATTAAATCCAATCAGGCTCACCCCTCTCATCATACAGTGTGATCTCAACGCTCAGTGTGGACGGCTTTGTTACCGGCAACGTTCCTTCCGGGATTTTGGTAAAGATGTAGTGCGCCCTGTCTCTCAGATGAAAAATGTTTGTTTCCTCACCGATAGCGGAGTACTGCGTTATCTTCTTGGTACGTGAGTCAATCACAGCGCGTTCACCCTGTGCCAGTGACGCATAGAGCCGGTAGGTGTTGTCCCCGATCGTGATGTATGGTTTGTAGCAAGGCCCGTAAAAGATGAGTCGGAAATTGGCTTCTTCGAGGGCTGTGTTCTCCAAAATGTTTGCCAGGTTTGAAATACCGTAGTCAAACAAATAATCATGCGGATAATCATATCCGGTAGGTTCTTCTTCCTCTTCCTGTCCGGGAAAGAATTTGTATCCGGTAGTCTTTACCCAGTACGGATAGATGGAAACAAAAGTGATCGTCTTCTGGACGGACTCAAACAGCTCTTCGAAGTCTTCATAGCCGTTTTCCACGGCGAAGACCTCTTTATAATATTCGTTCCACCAGAGCTTGCCCGGAGTCATCCGCTTAATATCACGGTCGAAAGTCCGGTGCATCCTCTGCATGGTGGCGTTGAATTCTTCCTTCGTGTCCGCAAAAACTTCAACTTCTAACTTAGCTTCCTGCACATCCTTGTAAAATTTCTTGATGTGTCCGCCGTTGACACCGGAGATGGAAGTATACTCCCACGAATTCTCTGCCAGTTTCTCCGGCTTCTGGGCGACGATGTCGCCGCCCATTAAATCAATGATCGTCCCGTCAGAGCATTCATAATACAGTGTCATGCAAGCCCCCTTACTACTCTTCCGAGCGTGCGTTTCTCAAGTTCGATGTTGATGTTCATCTTTGCGCAGGCTTTTGCCACGGATGTACCAAGTCTGTCATAGTCAATCTCAGGATTGCCCCGTCTCGCTGCGTCTTCGAGGATGCCCGTGATGGTATCCAGAGGCGCCGCGACTTCCGGACCGGCCTCGCCGAAGCCCTGCAGGCCGTATGCAGGCGAGCCGAAGATGACAGGCCTGCGGAATACTGCGCCTTTAGCGTTCCATGATACGGAAAAGTGCGGGACGCCAAATTCTCCTTTAGTGACAGAGACTTTAGGGAGTTTGAATTTGATAAGCTTCCCAAGACTAAAGGGGAACTTACCCTTTATGTCGCTTATAACGCCACTTATCTTTTCCTTGGCATCACTGATGGGCTTGGTCATCTTCTCTTTGATGTCATCAAAAGTGCTCTTTACCTTGGACACGAGGTCGCTCAAATTAAAGAACCCCTTGATAGCCTCGACCATATTCGAGACGGTTTCCTTGGCTTTTGTGATGGCATCGGAGATGGACTTTTTAATATTGTTCCATGTCGATGTGACGGTAGTCTTTACGGCGTTGAATACGCTTGTGACCTTTGTCTTTATCGTTGTGACAACATTTGACGCTGTAGTCTTTGCATTGGTAATAGGCGTAACAATATGCGTCTTGATGGCGTTCCAGGCTGAAGTCGTTGCGGACTTGATTCCGTTCCAGACAGAGGAAACTTTAGATTTCACGGCTCCGACAACAGTCGAGACTGTGTTTTTTGCTGTTGTGATTGCCTTGGTGATGCCGTTCCTGATGGCGTTCCAGACTGTAGTCGTCACCCTCTGGATAGCCGACCAGGTTGAAGAAATCTTAGTAGCGACCGCTGACACGACAGTTGTGACCACCGTGCGGATGGCATTGAAAACGGTCGAGATGATAGAGCCTAATACCGTAACAACAGAAACAACAACATTTCGGACGGTATTGAAAACAGCTGTCACTACATTGCGGAATCCCTCACAGTTATGCCATGCATAAATGAGGGCGGCGACCAATGCGGTGATGACGGCAACAACAATCAGGACGGGTGAGCCGACAATTGCCATGGTCGCCCCGAGGATGCCCAGAGCCGCCGTGACGCCTTGAATGACCGCTCCTATCGCCAGTGCCGCACCGAGTATTCCGAGTACGGTAGCAATGCCCACGATAGCCGCCTGTGCAATAGGTGACTGCTGGATGAATTGGGCGATAGGCGTGATGAAATTAGCCAGTGCCGTAACCACTGCCTGTATTGCCGGAGCGAAGGTTGTGCCCAATGCCATCTGGACGTTGTTCACAGCCTGAGACCATGAATCCGACATCGTTGTGGCGTTTTCGGTGGTAGCCTGTAAAGCTCCGTCATTGTTTTCGAGGGCGGTCTTCCATTTGTCCACGGCAAAGGAACCGTTCTGAATATTGGTGGCAAGCTCCTGCGCGGCCTTCTTTCCGAAGACTTCTTCGACTGTTTTTCCGGTATCGCCGACCTGCTGTTGCAGTGCTTCGGACACGGATCCGGATTCCTCTATCGCCTTGACCGCCGCCTGAAATGCCCCAGGGACATCATCCGTTTCCCCTGACAGGTTTGCGATGCCCTTGGTCAGTCCGCTCATGACTGAGCCGACATCCGCACCGCCATCAGACAGGCTGATGAGCATTGCGAGGGCT
>JAFVGK010000014.1 GCA_017475035.1 Blautia sp. | reverse complement strand
GGGTAGCCAAGCCGGGAAGGGATAAACGCTGAAGGCATCTAAGCGCGAAGCCCCCCTCAAGATGAGACTTCCGCTCGCAAGAGTAAACCCCCTTGAAGACGACGAGGTAGATAGGGCAGAGGTGGAAGTGTGGCAACACACGCAGCTGACTGCTACTAATCGGGTGAATGCTTGTCCGAGGAAATCTTTTAGAAATCAACACGTGTGCAGTTTTGAAGGTGCAGCCTTCTATGCGATGTTCGCACAGGGGATTGGTCAAATGGTATGATAGGGGTCTCCAAAACCTTTGGTGGGAGTTCGATTCTCTCATCCCCTGCTAAAGAGCCACGGGAGTTTTTCCTGTGGCTTTTCTTTTTATGGCAGAGGCGGCATCATGAAAAAAAATTTTATTAGAAAAGGAGGAGGCGTATTGAATAATTATCTGATCATGACAGATTCTTCAGCGGATATTCCACAGGATTTTTTAGACCGATATCATCCGGCGATTATCCCTATGGTTTTTGAGGTAGGAAATGAGGAATGCAGACATCAGGATCCTGATGGCTGGGATTCCAAAACTTTTTTTGATAAGCTTCGTAACGGAGCGACAGGAAGAACTTCTCAGATTGTACCCGGCGTTTATGTAGAAGAGTTTTCCAAAGTTCTGGACCGGGGATTGGATATTTTATATATTTCACTTTCTTCTGGACTGACATCTACCCTGGACAGCGCGAATCTTGCAGCCAATATGGTAAGAGCAACTTACCCGGAGCGGAAAGTTTACTGTGTCGATTCCCGTTGTGCCACCGGCGGACAGGGCCTGTTGGTTATGTATGCTTTACAGAATCAGGAAAAAGGCATGTCCTTAGAGGAGAATGCCGCATGGGTCGAAAACAATCGCCTGAAGATCTGCCACTGGTTTACTGTAGACGATCTTGATTTTCTGAAACGGGGCGGAAGGATTTCACCGGCGACAGCCTGGATCGGAGGTAAGCTTCAGATCAAACCGGTGCTGCGCATTGTTGAAGACGGTACTCTGGAAATAACCGGAAAAGTAAGAGGATCAAAAATCGCCCGTCAGACGATTGTGGGGAAATTTAAAGAATCCATATTTAATCCGGATTATCCGTATGTTTATCTATGCCATGGAGATGCGGAGCCGGAAGCAAATATGATGCGTGATGAAATTCTGGCTGCCCAGCCTGGCGCCATCGTGATTGTACGTCCGATGAGCCCGGTAATCAGCATACATACGGGTCCGGGAGTGCAGTCAGTGATTTACTATGGAAGCAACAGGAAATAAAAAGGAACGGGGCTCTGATGCAGATGGAAAAAAGAAGCGGTACATATGCGCAGAAGGTTGAGGAAAGTATCCGAAAAAAGTTTCACCGGCAGCTTTTTTCTAAATTTGCAAAAGCGATCAACACATATCAGCTCTTAAGGGAAGGCGATCATGTTGCCGTATGTATTTCCGGGGGAAAGGATTCTATCTTGATGGCGAAGCTTTTTCAGGAACTGAGGCGCCATGACAAATTTCCTTTTTCGCTCACTTTTCTGGTCATGGATCCGGGATACAGTGAAGAGAACAGAAAAATGATCGAGTATAATACCGCGCAATTGGAAATACCGGTTACGATATTTGATTCGGATATTTTCGGCGCTGTATATACGATTGAAAAATCCCCCTGCTATCTATGTGCGAGAATGCGCAGAGGGTATCTGTACAGTAAGGCGAAAGAACTTGGATGTAATAAAATCGCTCTCGGACATCATTTTGACGATGTGATTGAGACAATTCTGATGGGTATGCTTTATGGCGGTCAGATGCAGACAATGATGCCGAAGCTGCACAGCACGAATTTTGAAGGAATGGAATTGATTCGTCCAATGTACCTGATCCGAGAGGAAGATATCCTGCATTGGAGAGATTACAATGGTCTCCGTTTTCTGCAATGTGCCTGCCGTTTTACCGAGAAATGTGCCGTTCACGATGAGGAAGGGCGTGTATATTCAAAGCGTGTGGAGATCAAGCAGCTGATTGCCAGACTGAAAGAAAACAATCCGTCTGTGGAAGCGAACATTTTTCGAAGCCCCGAAAACGTAAATCTCAGTACGGTGATAGCATATAAAAAGGATGGAATCAGACATTCTTTTCTTGACGATTATGATATCATATGATACACTAACAAACAGCGTATATGACCGCAAAAGAGATGCGGTCATCAGAAAACAGGAGGTAAGATTAGTGGGTGTATTGAAAGTCATCTTGACGATTTTATTTGTTATTGACTGTATCGGACTGACGGCAGCTGTCCTTCTGCAGGAAGGAAAGTCAACAGGACTTGGCGCTCTTGCAGGTGCCGCGGAGTCTTATTGGGGCAAAAATAAAGGCCGTACAATGGAAGGCGGGCTGGTGAAGCTCACCACGATTATGGGAGTTCTCTTCTTTGTATTCTCACTTGTACTGAACATGCTGCCCTGATAAGCAGGCATTGTGTAAGAGAACAACAGCCATAAGAAATTGGCGTCTGACAGCATTCGGCACAGAAATGGACGATACTCACTCAGGTAAGGAAGTCATGATGGATTTCTGTGTCGGTATGAAATGAAAGAAAATCATATCATGAGGCACCTATGAGGCACAACGTACCTCATGGGTGCTTTTTTCATTATCCCGGAGCCGCACGAGGAAAGGCGTCACAAGTCGGTGACATACGGCCCGCGGAGTTAACGTACAGAACTGTGCTTTGAGGAGGGGGGATATGGAATGCCCAAAAAAACCGGTGTGAAGCTGATCGCTAATAATAAAAAGGCGAGGCATGATTATTTTATAGAGGATACCCTGGAGGCTGGCATCGCTTTGGCCGGAACAGAGGTAAAATCCCTGCGTATGGGGAAATGCAGCATCAAAGAGAGTTATGTTCGGATTGAGAAGGGTGAAGTATATGTTCATGGGATGAATATCAGCCCTTATGAGAAAGGTAATATTTTTAACAAGGATCCCCTGCGTGTCCGAAAACTATTGCTGCACAGGCATGAGATCCGGAAACTGGACGCAAAACTGAAAGAAAAGGGTATGACGCTGGTACCTCTGCAGATTTATTTCAAAAACAGCCTGGTTAAGATCGAGATCGGTCTGGCCAGAGGTAAGAAGCTCTATGACAAACGGGCAGATATTGCGAAAAAAGATATGCGCAGGGAAGCGGAACGAGACTTTAAAGTACAGCATATGTGAGCGTCAGGATTGCTGCCTGACTATTGCCCGCTGTTTCACCCAACTCTTGACAATATGGGCGAACTTGGGCATAATAAGAGAAGCTGAGTTTTTAATGGAATAAGGGCTGAGCCCTGAGATGGAGGGTTTATGAAAAAAAGGATGATCAGTCTGATCTGGCTATGCGCAGCGATGCTTACTCTGTCGTCCTGTGGCTTAAAGAGCGCGTCTCCCGTTACCCCGGTAGAGCCTACATATACGCCGACACCTGACCCGGCATTGCTGATCACACCGGAGCCGACCCAGGGGGAGCTTCTGGAGATGCAGGCAAGTCCGGAGAGTGAATATAAAAATGTTGTGGGGACGAATACGCCGACGGCTTTGAGCGTCATTGTAGAGAATCGTATCGGAACTCCTGTTGAGGACTTTTATCTGCGTTATACGCCGGACGATGATGACGATGAAGATTGGGGGAATGAATTAATCACTAATTCATTCAGACTGGACAACGGAGATAAGATGCTTTGCTATTATGAGAAATCTACAGGTTCAGGTTCCGCAAACCGCTATGATCTTCGTGTAAACCTCGCAAATGAGGACAATGAAGAGCTGTATTTCCGTTATATTCCGCTGGAATCGATTTCCCGGATTACTCTGAGAATGGATGGGACAGGCTATGACGCGCTTCCTTATGCAACGTATGTAAATACAAACGGGAGCAATGCCGAGATTTCTACGCTTGAAGAAGTGAAACGGAGAGTCGGATTATCAGATGATGATGAATCGGACGAATCGGAGATGGATGAAGAAGAGGAAGACGGGCAGGAAGAATACTTAGAGGAAGAAGAGTATGAAGAGCCGGAGGAAGAGCCGGAGTATATTGATGAAACGGAGGAAGAAGAGGAGCTTGTTGATCCCGGTATTATAGAAGGCAACAGTAATGCTTCGAATGCAGATATGGATACAGCCCGGAGCTATATCGGGCAGTCTGTCGACGCACTGGAAGGCGCGCTTGGAGCTTCCAACAGTGTTGATTATGTAGATGAGCCGGAGCTGGGAGAAACGGGATACCATTATTATAATTCCTACACAGTCATGACAAGCGTAGACGAGAACGGAAATGAAATCGTTGTTTCGATCTGGTGATTTGTACGATCAGGAAGACTGAGTCTGTCTTCGGCAGTCCAACTGACGAAGCAGCGAAATCGTCGTCATCCGAAGACATTGAGTCAAGGTACAAAACAGCGTTTTGGTAAGGGGAGGAGACTTTTGTTATGAAAAGAGTATTGCTGAAACTTAGCGGTGAAGCGCTGTCCGGAGGAAAAGGCACCGGATTTGACGAAGCTACGGTGCTGGGAGTAGCCGGCCAGATCAGCGAGGTAGTCTCAAAAGGGATTTCTCTTGGCATTGTGATAGGCGGAGGGAACTTCTGGAGAGGCAGGACCTCCGAGACGATTCAGAGAGTACAGGCAGATCAGATCGGGATGCTTGCTACCGTGATGAATGCGCTTTATGTTTCTGAGATCTGCAGACACGTGGGATTAAAGACAGCGGTTTATACCCCGTTTGCATGTGGCGGATTCACGAAACTGTATTCCGTGGACGATGTGGAAGAAAGCTTCCGGCAGGGAAAAGTCGTCTTTTTTGCCGGTGGGACAGGTCATCCCTATTTTTCAACGGATACAGGCACGGTACTTCGCGCGACAGAGATGAAAGCGGAAGCCATTCTTCTGGCGAAAGCAGTGGATGGGATTTACGACAGCGATCCAAAGCTGAATCCCCAGGCGAAGAGATATGATGAAATCAGTATTGATGAAGTGATTGAAAAGAAACTTCAGGCGATGGATCTCACCGCTTCGATTATGTGTATGGAGCAGCGGATCCCGATGCTTGTGTTTGCCCTGGAGGAAAAGGACAGCATTATTCATGCTGTGGATGGAGATTTCCATGGGACAAGGGTTACTGTATAAATGTCAGGATCCATACGCAAGATATTTTGCGTGTGGATCCTACAGGCAGAAAGGATGAAAAAGATGGACGAAAGAGTAGTGAAGTACGAAGAAAAAATGCAGAAGACTCTGGCGAGCCTGGAGTCGGATTTCCAGACCATCCGTGCAGGAAGAGCAAACCCGCATATCCTGGACAGACTTACCGTGGATTATTACGGCACCCCTACCCCGTTTCAGCAGGTAGCGAATATCACTGTTCCTGAGGCAAGGATGATCCAGATTCAGCCATGGGAATCCAGCCTCATCAAAAAAATAGAAAAGGCGATTCTGGCCTCTGATCTTGGCCTGAATCCCAGCAATGACGGAAAAATTATCCGCCTTATTTTTCCGGAGCTTACCGAGGAGAGACGTAAAGACCTGGTGAAGGACGTGAAAAAACGCGGCGAAGCCGCCAAGGTTGCCGTTCGAAATATCCGCAGGGATGCGAATGAAGCTTTTAAAAAGCTTTTAAAACAGGATGTGTCAGAGGACGAAGTAGATGAGCTTCAGGATTCAGCGCAGAAACTTACGGATAAGTATATCAAGGAAATCGATGCTGCTGTTGAAAGAAAGTCAAAAGAAATTCTGACAGTATAAGGATATTGGGATGCCCATGTCTGAATATTATTCAGAAAGATAAGAAAGCGGTAATTTTGCAGCGTCCGAGGCGTTCGCTTATCAGAACGCCTTGGGCCTTTTTCATATAGCCAGGAAAGGAGTTCCCTAAAATTATATGAATATTCCGAGACATATAGCCATCATCCTGGACGGAAACGGCCGTTGGGCACAGTCACACGGGATGCCGCGGACATATGGGCATATTCGGGGCTGCGCAAATCTGGAGACGGTTGTAGACGAAGCCCTGGATCTGGGAGTGAAGTATCTGACGGTATATGCCTTTTCGACAGAAAACTGGAAACGATCGAAGGATGAAGTAGAGGCGTTGATGAAGCTGTTTCGATCCTATCTGAAAAAGTGTATCCGTGTCGCGGTCCATAATCAGATCCGGATACGGGTCATAGGCGAAACGACTGCTTTTTCAAAGGAAATACAGCAAAACATAGCAGAACTCGAAGAAGTTTCAAAGGACTATGACAGAATGGTATTTCAGATCGCCTTGAACTATGGCGGCAGGGATGAACTGACCCGCGCCATGCGCCAGATGGCCAGGGAGGCTGCGGCAGGCACGCTTTCTCCCGAAGAAATCGATGAGACAAAGATCAGCGGGTATCTGGATACCGGAGGCATTCCTGATCCGGATCTGCTGATCCGGACGAGCGGTGAGAAACGGATTTCTAATTTTCTGCTTTGGCAGCTGGCTTATACAGAATTGTATTTTACAGACGTTCCATGGCCGGAATTTGACCGGGAGCAGTTGATTTGCGCAATTGAACACTATAATAACAGAGATCGGAGATTTGGTGGAGTAAAGAAAAAAGATGAATGATTCGATGTTATCCACAAGAGTGATCAGTGGAATAGTTTTGGTGGCTATCGCGTTGATAGCTTTGCTGCTGGGCGGAGACGTTCTGTATTTTCTTATGCTTTTTGTTTCCCTCAACGGGCTTTATGAAGTGTATTCTGCCTTAAAATCAGATACGGATGCCGCAGGAACCCCGATTATGGCATATTGCGGATATCTTTCCACAGTCTTTTATTATGTATGTATCCGGCAGAATGCGGATAAGTATGGACTGCTCGCTATGATCGTCGTGCTTCTCGCCTGCCTTTGCGCTTATGTATTCGCTTACCCGCGGATAACAATAGCCGAAGTTGTCGTTTCCTATTTTGGCTTTGCCTATGTTCCGGTTATGCTTTCGTTCTTTTATCTGACAAGGATGCTGCCGAAAGGAAATGTATATGTCTGGTTGATTCTGGCATCCTCTTGGGGCTGTGACACCTGTGCTTATTTCGCGGGACAGAAATTTGGCGAACATCATATGACGCCGCAGCTCAGCCCTAAAAAAACATGGGAAGGTGCCGCGGGCGGACTCATCGGAGCCGGCATACTCGGAATGATCCTATCCCTTCTGACCGGCGGCAAAGTCATGTTTACAGGACTGATCTGTATTCTGGGGGCAGCAGCTTCCATGATCGGTGATTTGGCGGCCTCTGCGATCAAACGCAATCAGGGCATTAAGGATTTCAGCGATCTGATTCCCGGTCACGGAGGAATCATGGACCGCATGGACAGTATGATCTTTGTCGCGCCGATCATCTATTTCTTCGTGAAACTGTTTGCGTGATTGTGAAAGGAGAATTCCGATGAAGAGAATCGCGATTCTCGGTTCCACAGGCTCGATCGGTACCCAGACTCTGGAGGTGGCAAGAGCAAACGGGGATCTTGAAGTGGTCGGGCTGGCCGCGGGACATAACGTGAATCTGCTGGAAAAACAGATCCGTGAGTTTCATCCGAAGCTTGCCGCCGTCTATGACAGGGAAGCGGCGAAAGAGCTGCGGATCAGGATTGCCGATACCGATACAAAAGTGGCGGACGGGATGGAAGGTCTTTTAGAGCTTTCACGAATGGAGGAATCCGGGCTTCTTGTGACTGCTATCGTAGGCATGATCGGAATCCGGCCAACGATGGAAGCCATTCGCGCAGGGAAGGATATTGCGCTGGCAAATAAAGAGACTCTTGTAACTGCCGGGCACCTGATCATGCCCCTGGCAAAGGAATGCCATGTAAAAATCCTGCCGGTGGATTCGGAGCACAGCGCGGTATTTCAGGCGCTGCACGCCGAAGAACACAAAGCGGTTTCAAAGCTTCTGATTACTGCGTCGGGAGGTCCGTTCCGGGGAAAAACGAAAGCAGAGCTTGCGGCCGTAACGGTGAAGGACGCACTGAAGCATCCCAATTGGGTGATGGGGCAAAAGATCACGATCGATTCCGCCAGCCTGGTCAATAAAGGACTGGAGGTCATCGAAGCCCATCATCTTTTTGATATGGACTATGACCGGATTCAGGTCGTCGTTCAGCCGCAAAGTGTGATACATTCCATGGTGGAATTTATTGACGGCGCGGTGATCGCTCAGCTGGGAACCCCTGACATGAGGCTTCCGATCCAGTACGCCCTGTATTATCCGCAAAGAAGAGTACTGTCCGGAGACAGGCTTGACTTTGCATCCCTTGCCAGGATCACTTTTGAGGAGCCGGACGTCAAGACCTTTAAAGGCCTGCCTTTAGCCTTGGACGCCGCAAAAGCCGGGGGAAGTATGCCGACAGTGTTTAATGCGGCGAATGAGCTGGCCGTTCGGGAATTCCTGCAAGGAAATATAGGTTTCCTGTCGATCTATGACTGGATCGAGAAAGCCATGGCGCATCATCAGGTCATAGCAAATCCTGATCTGGATGAGGTTCTGGCAGCGGAACAGGAAACATATCAGTATCTGACCGCCTGAGAAAGGCGGCAACATGGAATCAGCGTAAAAAAATCCGACCTGTGCGGTCACTAAAGTGACCGATACCAACGGCATTCGCAAAATCCGCGCTGCGCGCCCCTGCGGCTGCTTCGCATCCGCATTTTGCTCATTCCGTTGGTGGGTGCCTCGTAAGTATGCGATGTTCTGCCTGGATAAATCCAGTCATAACATCGCATACTTACGGTCACCGCACAGGTCGAAAAAATTGCATTTTGGAAGGAGGCGGTGACCAGTTTGAGTATTATTCTTGCAGTGCTCATATTTAGTGCGATTATTTTATTTCATGAGTTTGGGCATTATCTTTTAGCGAGACGAAACGGTATTAAAGTTGTAGAATTTTCATTGGGGATGGGTCCCAGGGTTTTTTCCGTAGTAAAAGGGGAAACACGGTATTCCGTGAAATGCTTCCCCCTGGGAGGCTCCTGTATGATGCTGGATGAGCTGGGAGAAGACAGTGGGGAAAAGGGTTCCTTTGCGTCAGCTTCCGTGTGGAGCAAGATTGCGGTTGTTGCCGCTGGCCCTGTTTTTAATTTTATCCTTGCGTTTCTCCTTTCCCTGATTATTGTCGGAGCCGCGGGATATGACGAGCCGATCGTGACGGATGTACCGGAAGACAGTGCGGTGTACGAAGCGGGATTGCAGGCCGGTGACCGGATTATCCGCTATGATGGTTACGCCATTGACGTTTCCCGGGACCTTTACATCTATCTTTATTTAAATCCTCCCAAAGTGGATCAACAGATCAATATGACGGTACTTCGGGATGGGGAAAAAGTAAAGATCTCGTATATGCCGGATGTTTCCTATCGTTATCTGCTCGGGTTTAACAGAACCGGGACAGATTCGATGACAGTAGAATCCCTGATACCCGGTCTGCCCTTAGAGGATGCCGGTGTGCTTCCGGGAGACCGTATTGTGGCAGTCGGCGGTGTCCGTATAGAGGACGGATACGCATATGATGAATACCTCAAGGATCATCCTCTGACTGATGAACCGCTCGAGATCATTTATGAAAGAAATGGTCTGGAATACGAGACTGAGATTATTCCGAAACAGTATCGCCAGGTCAGCAGAGGTTTTTCATACAGTATGGCTTACCAGAAAGCAGCTGCTCTGTCTGTCGTTCCTCACGCCCTGATTGAAGTAAAATACATGATCCGATCCACGCTTCTCAGTCTGAAAGAGCTTGTACGAGGAAAAGTCGGGGTCGAAGAATTATCAGGTCCGATCGGCGTGGTCAGTGCCATTGACGATACATATCAGGAAAGCAAGAGCCTTGGAATTGTTGCGATTATCATTAATCTGTTAAATATGGCTGTGCTTCTGTCCGCGAATCTCGGAGTTATGAACCTGCTCCCGATTCCCGCCTTAGACGGAGGGCGCCTGGTACTGCTGATCGTGGAAGCGATAAGACGCAAACCATTAAATCAGGAGATCGAAGGAAGAATCCATTTCGCCGGTTTTATCCTGTTGATGATTCTGATGGTGTTTGTGATGTTTAATGATGTTATTAAACTGATATAAGGATTGAGTCAGTAATTTTTGTCCCGGATTACTTGTCTTTTTGTCCGGGAGCAAACCTCAAAAATCAGTCACATAGTAATCTCAGAGATTTTGATCAGACAACAAAAGGTCATGCAGAAATGAACGCGCTCATTTCTGCATGACCTTTTGCTTCCTGTCAGCGGACCGCCCGTCACCGACAGGTGACATCTTCCCCGGGGCGGCTCCGGGAGAATAGGGTAGAGGGAGGCGAAGCCGTACCCTCTACCCCCGGCGGGGCGCCGGTCACCTTCAGGTGACAAGATTCCTTTCGGCGCCCCTGCCATAAAAAAAAAGAGGTTCATCATCAGATGAACCTCTTTCATGCGGAAGATGGGACTTGAACCCACACGACTGCAATAGTCACTAGATCCTTAGTCTAGCTCGTCTGCCAGTTCCGACACTTCCGCATATCCCTGGGAGAAGTCTTATCCGCTCCCTCGCGACAAGTGGTAGTATATCAAAGTGGGTAGGGAAAGTCAAGCACAAATTAAAAAAAATTTTGAAGTTTTTGAAAGCGGGTGTGAAATGCGTTTACGGGTATAGCTGATAAAAAACCTCATTTGAAAAAAAGGGATTTTGCTCATTCGTGAAGAATAATAAAAATGTGCGAGTTTTAGGTGTGTGTCGAAAAAGGGAGGCGAGGCACAGGATGAATATTCGCGAAGAGATGGAAAGAAGAGAGCTGGAAACCTTGAACCCTGCCGCATCCTTCAGCAGCCAAAGCAAGGGGAGAGAGCGGTATGAAGAGGAATGCGACGTCCGCACCTGCTATCAGAGGGACAGAGACAGAATTCTGCATTGCAAGGCATTTCGCAGACTCAAAGACAAAACCCAGGTTTTTCTTGCTCCGATGGGAGACCACTACCGGACCCGGCTGACACATACCCTGGAGGTATCACAGATCGCCAGGACGATTGCGAAGGCGCTGCGCCTGAATGAAGACCTTGTGGAAGCCATCGCCCTTGGCCATGATCTGGGACATACTCCCTTTGGCCACGCCGGAGAGCGCGCCTTGAACGAAGTACATCCTGACGGTTTTGCACATTATAAACAGAGCATCCGTGTGGTCCAGATACTGGAAAAAGGAGGCAAGGGACTGAATCTCACTGCCGAGACACTGGACGGGATTATGAATCACCGTTCCAGCGGCAATCCTTCCACTCTGGAAGGTCATATCGTCCGGCTTTCCGATAAAATTGCCTATATTCATCATGATATGGATGACGCCCAGAGAGCAGGGATTGTAACAGAGGATGTGATCCCGATAACCCTGAGGATGCTTTTAGGCTACACAACACGGGAACGGCTGAATACCTTTGTCCATGATATAATTGAAAACAGCATTGACCGGGATGAGATCTGCATGTCAGAATCCGTTGAAGAAGGATTGTTTCAGATGAGAAGCCTGATGTTTCGATGTGTCTATGAAAACCCGCTCGCAAAAGGAGAAGAAGGAGAAGCCATGCATATGCTTAAGGAGCTTTACCGGTTTTATCTGATGTATCCGGAAAAGATGTCCAGAGAGTATTTTGATCTGATCGAAAAAAAAGGTGAATCCTGTTCACAGGCAGTGGTAGATTATCTTTCCGGTATGACGGATCAGTATTCGATTAAGAAGTTCAGGGAGATCTTCGTTCCCAGGGCATGGGAGGGCTGAGATGTTCTATTCGGAAGAGATTATCGAAGAGGTCAGATCCAGGAGCGATATTCTTACGGTAGTGGGACAGTATGTCAGGCTGACCAGGCGAGGCTCGTCATATTTTGGTCTTTGCCCTTTTCATAATGAAAAGACTCCTTCCTTTTCCGTAACGCCTTCCAAGCAGATGTACTACTGCTTCGGCTGTGGGAATGGCGGAGGCGTGTTCCAGTTCCTGATGCAGTACGAGAATATTTCTTTTTCCGAAGCGGTGCAGGTTCTGGCGGAGCGCGCCGGCGTGACGCTTCCCAGGATAGAATACAGTTCCCAGGCGAGAGAAATGGCGCAAAAGCGGGATCAGTTGCTGGAAATCCAGAAACAGGCAGCGAAATTTTATTATTATCACCTGAAATCAGAAGCGGGAAAGGCCGGTCTGGCATACCTGCAGGGCAGACAGCTTTCCCCTGAGATCATCCGCCATTTTGGTCTCGGATACGCGCCGAAAGCAGGAAACATGCTGCATCAATATATGAAGCAGCAGGGATACACAGATGAATTGCTTATGGAAGCCGGATTATTTGGCTATGATGACCGACGAGGAATGTATGACAGATTCCGTGACAGGGTGATGTATCCGATCATGGATGTATCCAGCCGGGTAATCGGCTTTGGAGGCCGCGTCCTGGGGGATGGAGAGCCCAAGTATCTGAATTCCCCGGAGACAATGATCTTCGATAAAGGCAGGAACCTTTATGGGCTTCATATCGCAAAAACCAGCAGGCAGCAGTCGATGCTTCTTTGCGAAGGCTATATGGACGTGATTTCCATGCACCAGGCAGGCTTTACAAATGCCGTCGCCTCGCTGGGCACGGCTTTTACAAGCGGCCATGCAAGCCTCCTGAAAAGATATGCAAGTAAAGCGCTGCTTTTGTATGACAGCGACGATGCCGGCGTGAGGGCAGCGCTGAGAGCCATTCCCATTCTGAAGGAAAGCGGAATAGAAACCAGGGTGGTTTCATTAAAACCATGCAAGGATCCCGATGAATTCATCAAAACCTATGGCAAGGAAGCATTTCAGGAACGTCTGGATCAGGCCAGAGACAGTTTTTTATTCCGCATTGACCAGGAAGCACGTAAAAGCAGCCTGGATGATCCGCAGGGACAAAACGCGTTTTTTGACCGTTGCTCTTCCCTGCTGATAGAATTGGATGATGAACTGGAACGGAATCTTTATATCGACGCCATTGTCAAAGAATATCAACAGTTTTCGGTAACGGCGAAGGATCTGCGAAGGAGAGTAAACACCCTTGCGCTGAAAGGGCAGAGCAGCATTTCTGCGAAAGAACGTGCTCAGTCTGTTCAGATGTCTGAAGCAAAGACTCCGGAAAACAAAACCGGAAAATCAGACAGCGCAGACAGACAGGCACAAAGATTCTTATTGACCCAGCTTGCCTCCAATCCATGGATGCTGGAGCCTCTGACAACGTATATAAAAGAAGAGGATTTTATCGATCCGCTGTACCGGGAAGTGGCAGGGCTCCTTTTTGAACAGTGCCGCCTGAACGATGTGCAGCCTGCAAAAATCATCAACCATTTTGCCCAGACTGAGGAGCAGTTCCATGTGGCTGAGATCTTTCACTCCACACTCGTTCTGGAGAACGAGGAACAGCTTTATATAGCCCTTGCGGATTCCGTCTGCCTCCTGCTGCAGGAGAAGCTGGACGGAAAGCAGAAAGAGGCGGCTTCCTCGGATCTGGCAATGCAGCAGAATCTTTTGACAGAGCGGGTGAAATTGCAGAATCTGAAGAAAAATAAACAAAAAATCAGGCTGGATTTCGCAAGGGCAAAAGCTCAGGCGAACAGCCTGTCTACATAAAAGAAGCAGTCTAACCAAACCTTTTATTGTCTTTTTGAGGAGGGGGGATACCTATGGATGCAAGCATGGGTAAATTCAGCGAAAGATTGGTTCAGCTTTTGGAACTCGCAAAAAAGAAAAAAAACGTGCTGGAGTATCAGGAGATTAATGATTTCTTTAAGGACATGGCGATCAACTCTGATATTCTGGAAAAAACATTTGATTTTCTGGAAGCGAATGGGGTCGATGTACTGAGGATGGATGTTAATCCGGGTGAAGATCTTTTGCTGGACGATGATATCGACATCGAAAACCTGGATGATGAGGAAGAGGTTGAACTGGATAAGATCGATCTTTCGGTGCCGGACGGCGTTTCGATCGAAGATCCTGTCCGTATGTATCTGAAGGAAATCGGTAAAGTTCAGCTTTTGACTGCGGATGAAGAGATTGAATTGGCCAAGCGTATGGAGGAAGGCGATGAAGATGCAAAAAAACGCCTTGCGGAAGCCAATCTCCGCCTCGTTGTCAGCATCGCCAAGCGTTATGTAGGACGTGGAATGCTTTTCCTTGACCTGATTCAGGAAGGAAATCTCGGCCTGATCAAGGCTGTAGAAAAGTTTGACTATCGTAAAGGATACAAGTTCAGCACTTACGCGACCTGGTGGATCCGTCAGGCGATTACGAGAGCGATTGCGGATCAGGCCAGGACGATCAGGATTCCTGTCCATATGGTGGAAACAATCAATAAGCTGATCCGCGTTCAGAGACAGCTTCTTCAGGAGCTGGGACGGGAACCCACCCCGGAAGAAATTGCACAGGAGATGGAGATGCCGGTGGAACGCGTCAGGGAAATTCTGAAGATTTCCCAGGAACCGGTATCCCTTGAGACTCCTATCGGAGAAGAAGAAGACAGCCACCTGGGCGACTTCATTCAGGACGATAATGTTCCGGTTCCCGCCGAGGCCGCAGCCTTTACTCTGCTGCAGGATCAGCTGGACGAAGTACTCAAGACTTTGACCGACAGAGAACAGAAGGTGCTCCGGCTTCGCTTTGGCCTGGATGACGGCCGTGCAAGAACCCTTGAAGAGGTAGGCAAGGAGTTCAATGTGACGAGAGAGCGCATCCGTCAGATTGAAGCGAAAGCGCTGCGCAAGCTCCGTCATCCCAGCCGCAGCCGCAAGCTGAAAGATTATCTCGACTGATATGGCTGAAAAAGGTTTATCAGTCCGGCTGCAGGCTGTTGCTGATCTGGTGACGCCGGGATATGTGGTAGTGGATGTCGGAACGGATCATGGCTACCTGCCTATATACCTGGTAGAAAAAGGGATCTGTCCTGGCGCCATTGCCATGGATGTACGCCCCGGCCCCCTTTCGAAGGCGCGCGCCAACATCCGCCTGCACAGACTGGAAGATAAGATCAGGACCAGGCTTTCTGACGGCCTGGACGCTCTGGAACCGGGAGAGGGAGAAAGCCTGGTTCTATCCGGTATGGGTGGTCCTTTGATGCAGGAGATCCTCTCGCGGTCTCCTGCCTTGCTGAACGGCTTTCATGAGCTGATCCTTCAACCCCAGTCCGACATACCGGGATTCCGACATTTTCTGAAGGAAGCCGGTTACGAGATTGCGGCAGAAGATATGGTTTTTGAAGACGGAAAATACTATCCGATGATGCGGGCCATAAAAAAGGACAAAATTACTGAGTCCGCAGAAATATCCGA
Source organism: Blautia sp. (assembly GCA_017475035.1). Taxonomy (GTDB): domain Bacteria; phylum Bacillota; class Clostridia; order Lachnospirales; family Lachnospiraceae; genus Blautia_A. Next base: position 28,884 of record JAFVGK010000014.1, on the reverse strand, counting down.
AGAGCTTGGGGAAGAGTATGGAGAGATCCTTCTCAAAGAAAAAAATCCGGTCCTGCATCAATGGCTCCTTCATCAGGAAACCCTCATGAAGAGAATTCAGGTACAGCTGCAGGAAGCGTCTACCGAAAAATCACTGCAAAGACTGGAGGCAGTACAAAGAGAACAGCGTCTTCTGTATGAGGCATTGCAGTTATATGATTCAGACGGAAAAAAGCCGTGAGGCTTTTTGGCGGTCAATTATCATAAACAGAAAGAAAAGAGGTGATGAAATGGTCTGGAATGTGAAAGACCTGAATCAAAGGGTACAGGATCAGGACAGCAGGATGTGGATCTCCCAGGTTGAAGCGGAAGCAAGGCTCAACCGCAAAAACCTGGCGGCGCGAATTGCCCGGAATCCGGAAATACGGTTTTTGATGATAGCGGGTCCCTCCTCATCCGGAAAAACAACCTTCGCACGCCTGCTGTCGGAGGAACTGAATACTTTCGGCATTCATGCGCATCACATCGGCATCGATGATTATTATTTTGACAGGCAGGACGTACCGCTTGACGAAGAGGGAAACCGGGATTTCGAGTGCCCGGAGGCAATTGATTCCGTTCTCTTCAACCGGGACATGCTGTCGCTGATGAACGGGAAAGAGATTCGTATCCCCAGACTGAATTTCATTACCGGACACAGGGAGGATTCAGGAAAGACGCTGCGATTACGCAAAAAAGAATTATTGATTATTGAAGGAATCCACGGACTGATTGATAAACTGAGCGAGTCCCTGCCGGTTCAGAACAAGTTCAAGATTTTCCTGTGCCCGCAGCTTTCCGTAAACACAGGCGAAGATATTCTGAACGGCACAGATGTCCGGCTGATGCGGCGCATTATCCGGGACGACCGTACCCGCGGGACAAGTGCCGCAAGAACCATCGATATGTGGAAGAGTGTTCGCAGAGGCGAGAAAAAATATATCTTCCCTTATATCTTCGGGGTGGATGCCCAGGCAGATACCTCTCTTGCTTATGAGATACATGCGCTGAAACCATATCTGCTGCCCTGCCTGACAGCCATAAAGTCTGATGATGAAGAGGCATACCGGACCAGCGAGCGCCTGATCCGGCTGCTTGACTCGTTTGAGGGGAGAGTCCCGTTGGAAGACATCCCTGAGGATTCCCTCTTAAGAGAGTTCGTAGGGAAATAAAAAAGTTTTTCAGTTTTTTATTTCCACAAGGGTATCGCCCTCATATACCACTTTCAGGTTGATATGCTCCTCCCCGGCTAAGAGGGGCTCAAGGAAATACCGGTCGCCTTCCCACATAGGAAGGGTCATCACCTGGTCAAGGGGAATCCAGGAAAGAGTGCCTTCCCGGCAGTCCGAAATCAGTTCTCCTTCAAAATCCCGGCTGCTGTACAGAAACATGTATTCATTATCCCAACGGTCTGATACAAAGGTGACGACGCCGTGCAGGTGGAAATCGGTTAAGCGCAGACGGGTTTCTTCGTATACTTCGCGAAGCAGGCATTCATCCGGCGTTTCTCCATCCAGAAACTTTCCGCCGATCCCGACCCATTTTCCTTCATTCAGATCATTCTTTTTTTTATTGCGATACAGCAAAAGAACTTTTCCGTCTTTGATGATATAACACAGAGTGGTAAGCTTAAACATCTGATTCATACAAACTCCTTTACATGCACATTTAAGAAGGAGGTGGGGTTTTCCCCACCTCCTTCTTGGTTTATCCATATTCTTTGCCCGAAAGCAAAACAATGCAAAGCAATTAAGACCACGGGTTTAACATTCAGCATCGGATTTATGGTTTGCTTCGGCCGTTATGTTTATGCGGCAGTGGACTCTGAGACGAAGTACATCGGATATTTTTCCCGAAGCTCCTTCTCGATGCCTAAAAACTTCCCGAGATGCTGCTGGGTCAGTTCCGTTGCTGAGGTAATGCTCCCGCTTTTGATTGCTTCAAAAATCTTCCTGTGCTGTTCCGTAATGACAGAGGGACGCATATAATCAATCGTAAGCGTCCGCACCCGGTCGAAATGGATGACAACATCCTGGATGATCGAGTAGATCAGAGATTTGTCCGCGATTTCAAAGAGCTTTTGGTGAAAAAGGTTGTCCAGCTCAATGAAATGCTTATCTTCCGCCGAAGTATCGTCATCCTGATATTGTTCCTGACGAAAAATGATCGCTTCCAGTTCTGAAAGCTGCGCCGGCGTGACGCGGCGGCAGCAAAGGGCGACAATTTCTTTCTCCAAAGTCTCCCGAAGAAACAGGGCTTCCTGTACAAGCCGGTCATCGATCAATGCGATCCGGCTCCCACGTTGAGGCATGATTTCTACGATGTGGACTTTAGAAAGTTCTATCAAAGCCTCGCGTACGGGAGTGCGGGAAAGCCCCAGTTCAGCTGCAAGCTCGTTTTCGCTGACCAGGCTTCCCGGAGCCAGATCCAGGTGTATGATGTTTTCTTTTAACATACGAAGGGCGTAATCCCGCCCTGTCTCTCGTGGCTTTCGCTGTTTAACCCTCATGACAGAAACTCCCGGAATAACTGAAAAAAAAGACAAAACCACGCAGAGAAAGAGGCGCGCGTGACTTACGGCAGACGAAATGTCAGACGGAGGCCGGCCTCTGTTCTGCAGCCGCTTCCCTGAGCAAAAGAAAGCATCGGCAAAACTTACGCACAGGAAAACGGCGGGTAGAAAAGGCATCGAAAATTCTTACATCAGCAGGTTCGGCAGGAACAGGCTGATCTGCGGAATGAAAGTGATCAGGATCAAAGCGACCAGCATGCACAGATAGAAGGGAAGCGTTGCTTTGACAACCTTCTCCATCTTTAATTTGGCGACAGCGGAACCGATAAAGAGCACCGCGCCGACAGGCGGGGTCAGAAGGCCGATGCCGCAGTTCAGAACCATGATGATACCGAACTGGATCGGATCCATGCCGATCTGAATGGCAATGGGCAGAAGGATCGGAGTCGTGATCAGGATGATCGGGGACATATCCATGATGCAGCCCAGCACAAGGATGATCAGGTCGATCAGAAGAGCGATGATGATCTTGTTGTCGGTCAGCCCCAGGATTGCTTTGGAAGCCAGATCCGGCACATGCAGCTTGGTGAGGCAGTCGCCGAAGATACTGGATGTGGAGATCAGGATCAATACGATCGAGAGCGTATCGATACAGTTATCCAGAGCATGCCATACGCCCTTTAAGGTAAGGCCGCGGTAAACGAACAGCGATACAAGCAGGGAGTAGATAACTGCGATGGCGGCAGATTCCGTAGCGGTAAACACACCGGCGACCACGCCGACGACTACGATCAGGATTGCCGCAAGAGCCCAGATGGATGTTGCCAGCTGCTTTAACAAAACCTTGAGGGAGAACGGAGCACCCTTCGGATATCCTCTCTTAACGGAGATCATATACGAACCGACCATAAGAGAGACAGCAAGAATAGCGCCCGGAATATAGCCTGCCAGGAACAGCTTTCCTACAGAAACCCCGCCGGCAGCCATGGCATAGATAACCATGTTGTGGGAAGGAGGAACCAGAAGCCCTTCACAGGAAGAGGTAATGGTAACGGCAGTAGAGAAATCTGCGTCGTAACCCTGGTCAACCATCATCGGGATCAGGATGGATCCAAGGGAAGCCGTATCCGCGGATGCGGATCCGGAAATACCGCCAAAGAAATAAGACGCAACGATGTTTACCATAGCCATGCCGCCGCGCATCCAGCCGACACAGGCGTTGGCCAGGGCAATCAGTTTTTCGGAAATACCTCCGGATCCCATCAGGATACCCATTGTAATGAAGAAAGGAACCGCCATCAGGGAGAAGGAGCTGATGCCCTTCACCATCTGCATACACAGGGCATTCAGGGAATTACCCTGATATACCATGCAGGCGAGGGAGGCAATGGCCACCGCATAGGCGACCGGGAAACGCAGGATGATCAAAACGAGAAAACCTACGATAAGGATCAGGATAGCTGTCGTATTTGCTTCCATTATGACTGTGCCTCCTTTATAAATCTTTCTGCCTGGTTCTTAAGATCATATTCGGTATCCTTGAGCCAGAAAGCCTTGATATCATTCACGATGGTTTCCAGTTCAAAGACAATCATGAAGAAACCTGCAAGCGGGATCGGGAAGTACATCCAGAACTTGGAGACGGTCGGCATGGAAATATATGTGCCGCGGGATCCGATCGTTGAAGCGTATTTCCAGCCTACGACCAGCATGACGACACCAAGGATGATGACGCCGATATCAGCAAGAAGATCCAGAAACTTCAGCAGACCTGCCGAGAGATAACGGTCAAAGGCGGTCATGCGGATATGAGCCTTGCGGCGGATCGCCAGGGCGGCGGAAAGCACGGCCATATAGCTCATGCAGGAAAGTACAACCTCCTCGGTCCAGGCAGGATCCGGGATAAAGGAAATGTAGCGTCCTGCTACAGACATCGAGGTGATAATGATATCCGCGATCAGGAAAAGCTTGCACAGAAAGAGCAGTACTTTATAGATGAAATCATAGACAGGCTTAAACTTGTCAAGCCGTTCAAATATCGCTGGCATACTGTTGCCTCCTTAAAAATGACGTTTAGGATCTGTGCATAGATAACCTTTACATCCGGCACGTCTGAATCCGCCCGGGCTGCGTTGCTGTCAGCCCCCTTGCCTGGACGGATTTATCCTGCGCCGCCTGTATAGGCTGTTTTTGCGCAGCTCCTTAGAACAAAAGGGCGGCTGCCCTTCAGAAGGTACCCCATAGGGAAGCTCCTGCCGGGACAGCCGCCTGCATGGTGATTCTTTAAATGGTGAAAACCTGCATTATTCTGCGAGATCCAGCAGCTGCTGATACAGATCAGCCTGGCTGGAGGTGTTGTCAGCGATAACGCCTGCGCAGGCTTCTCTCCACGGAGCAAGATCCTCAACCTCGACAACGTTTGTGCCGCCGGCCTTCAGCTCCTCGAGAACCTCAGCCTCTTTTTCTTCGGAGATCTCACGGTTGTAAGCCTCAGCCTGCTTGCCTGCCTCAAAAATAGCAGCCTGCTGTGCTTCGGTCAGGCCATTTAATGCCTCCTCAGAGATGATAACCTGGATTGCGCCAAGGGTATGGCCGTCCAGAAGGAGGCAGGGAGCAACTTCCTGGAAGGAGTTGGACTTGTAGTTTGCGATCGGCTGCTCAGCACCGTCTACAACACCGGTCTGCAGTGCGCTGTACAGCTCGCCGAAGGAAACGACTGTCGGGCTGGCGCCAAGGCCGTTGACCATGCCGTTCATAACCGGATCGTTGGAAACGCGAAGCTTCATGCCCTTAAGGTCATCAAGACCAGCAACATCCTTGGTAAAGAAGAAATGACGGAAGCCTTCCTCACCATAGAACACACCGGTAACACCGAGACCAACCTCAGACGGCTCTGCGAGGAATTCGGCAGCAAGGTCGCTGTCTACGAAATTCCAGTAGTGAGCGCGGCTCTCCCATGTGAACGGGATGGAAAGAAGCATGGCCTTGCTGCAGCCATAGCTGGTCAGGGCGAATGCGGAGATACGAGAGATGTCGATGGAGTTGTCGCCGGCAAGCATAAGGTCCAGAACATCATTTTCAGAACCAAGAACGCCTGATGCCTGGAGGTCAATCTTTACGGAACCGCCGGAGAGCTCCTCTACCTTCTCAGCAAAGAAAGTATCGGTCATGCCGACGATCGTGTCGAGCGGGTTAACCTCTGCCATAACCAGGGTAACTTCCGGATCCCCGGAAGCGTCGGCTGCCATAACCGTCATGGAACCCATTGCGGAGACAGCAAGTACGGAAGCGAGAATAAGTGCAAGTCCTTTCTTCATGGAAATCCTCCTTGTTAAAAATGCTCTGCATCAGATCATCTGTGCAGAAAAGAATGGAAACAGTACTCTTTGTCAGATGAATGCACAATTATGTGCGATTCACTGGCAATTGATACTGTATCACGGATCAAATTGTTTGTCCACTAGTATACTAGCAAAAAAAACAACTTCAAAATTGTGCAGTTTTCACAAAAAGTATCAAAAGCTTTGCTCAATCCCACAGGATGCACAAAAACAGACGTGAAAAATTGTGCAATATTGGGTCTTGCATCCTAGTATACAAGTTGTATAATATAAAAATAGATTATCAGGATAAAGACTAAGTCTGCGGATTTGAAATTCTTTACAGAACAAAAGAAAAAAGACTTGACATAACGTAGGAAAAAGTATCAAATTATAAGTAGGAAATGCAGTAAAAAAGAACCAGAAAATACAATAAAAAGAACCGGACAAAAAGGCCTGCACCGTGGCGCGGTGACAGAAACAGCTGCATCCTGATCTGCCGGAAGGGCTGCGAGGCGGTTCACAGCATCGGGTTGATTTTGATGAAATGTAAATAAGATTATGATTCAGGCGACAAAAGGTCATGCAAAAATGAGCTCGCTCATTTTTGCATGAGATTGGGTCGCCCACAGACACGAGGAAGCAGCCATTTTGCACTATTTATACTTGACTTTTGCAAATCTTTCTGTGCAAAATGAGCGGATTCCGAGTGGCTGTAGGATCGCGAGAGCAGCTCCGCTGCGAAGCGATCCGTAGAATCAGGCTTTTGTCGATGCAATCATAAGATTATAAAAGAGGATAAGGAGGAACTGATCTGAAATGAAAGCATTTATGGACAAGGATTTTGTGCTGGAAACCGAGACCGCAAAGCATCTTTTTCATGACTACGCTGAGAACTTACCCCTGATTGACTACCATTGCCATCTGAATCCGCAGGAGATCTATGAGGACCGCAGATTCAACGATATCGGTGAAGTCTGGCTTGGCGGGAAGAATCCGGACGGCTCTTACTTCGGAGATCATTACAAATGGAGAATTATGCGTTCCAACGGCGTTTCCGAAGAGTCTGTCACCGGGACAGCGGATCCTTTCGGACGTTTTGAGAAGTTTGCCGAGGCACTGGAGCTGTGTATCGGAAATCCGATGTATCATTGGTGCAATCTTGAGCTGCGCAAATATTTCGGCGTTACGGTCCCGCTGGGAAAGAAGACCGCAAAGCAGATCTGGGATCAGTGCAATGACAAGCTGCAGCATGATCCGGACTGCTCCGTCAGAGGATTGATCCGTCAGTCTAACGTAGCCTACATCGGTACCACGGATGATCCGGTGGACACGCTGGAATGGCACGAAAAGCTCGCCGCGGATGAAAGCTTCACCACAATGGTCCGTCCTTCCTTCCGCCCGGACAAGGCCATCAATATTACCAAAGCAGGCTGGAAAGAATATATAGAAAAGCTTGCCGCATGCGTCGGCAAGACGGGCTTTGCCCATGCGCAGGAGGTTCTGGACGCGATCGAAGAGAGGATCCGCTTCTTTAAAGACCATGGTTGCGTCGCTTCCGATCATGGCATTGATTATGTAATGTTCCGTCCGGCTCCTATGGAGGAGGTCGACGCAGCCTTCCAGAAGGCGATGCGCGGCGAGACCCTTACCGTAGAGGAAGCGGAAAAGTTCCAGACAGCCCTGATGCTTACCCTTGGCAGAGCGTATCATAAATATGATATCGTGATGGAGATCCATTACTCCTGCCTGCGCAATGTCAATGAGCGCATGTTCGCAAAGGAAGGCCCTGATACCGGCTTTGACATGATCGCGCAGAATACCTGCGGAGGCAATATCGCGGCGTTTATGAGCGAACTCGAAAAGACGGGTGAGCTTCCGAAGATTGTCCTCTTCTCCTTAAATCCTGCTGACAACGAGCAGATCGGCACGATCCTCGGCGCCTTCCAGTCCGACGAGGTTCCGGGAAAGATCCAGCAGGGACCGGCATGGTGGTTCAACGATACAAAGAGCGGCATGGAAGATCAGATGCGCTCTCTGGCAAATCTGGGCGTGCTGGGCAACTTCATCGGCATGCTGACAGACTCCCGTTCCTTCCTTTCCTATACCCGCCACGACTACTTCCGCCGCATTATGTGCAATATGGTCGGCAAATGGGTGGAAAACGGCGAGTATCCCAACGATGAAGAAGCGCTGTGCCGCATCGTCGAAGGCATCAGCTACTATAACGCAAAGAGATATTTTGGCCTGTAATTATTTCGTATCGGAGGGAAAATGATGAAGCTGATTCAGATCCATCCCAGAGACAATGTGGCGGTCGCCCTTGAGACATTGCCGGCGGGTACAGCCCTTAGCGTCGGCGGCTGCGAGGTGACAGCCGCGCAGGAGATCACCAGAGGGCATAAAATTGCCCTGGCTGAGATTCCCGCAGGCGGTGAGGTGGTAAAATACGGCAATGTGATCGGTATTGCAAAAGAAGATATCAAGCCGGGCAGCTGGGTTCATACCCACAATGTCAAAACGGGACTCTCCGAGGGCGGGGAGTATGTATATGACCACCAGGTGTTCGAGCTTCCCAAGGTTCCGGACAGAACCTTCCAGGGCTTCCGCAGGAAGGACGGCCGCGCCGCGATCCGCAATGAAGTGTGGATTATCCCTACGGTAGGCTGTGTCAATTCGATCGCGCAGCAGCTGGTTCGTGAAAATCAGCATCTGGCTGCCGGCAGCGTGGAAGGCATTTATACCTTCTCCCATCCATTTGGCTGCAGCCAGATGGGCGATGATCATGCGCAGACCAGAAAGGTTCTGGCGGATCTGGTCCGGCATCCCAATGCGGGCGCCGTCCTGGTTCTCTCTCTCGGCTGCGAAAACCTGACCCAGGAGCAGTTCAAGCAGGAACTGGGCGAATATGATCCGGAACGGGTAAAATTCCTGGTATGCCAGGAGGTCCCGGATGAGATCGAAGCAGGCAGCAGTCTTCTCGCAGAGCTGGCCGCGTATGCCGCGCAGTTTAAAAGGGAGCCGATTCCGGCAAGCGAGCTGATCGTAGGAATGAAGTGCGGCGGTTCCGACGGTTTGAGCGGCATCACCGCAAATCCGACTGTCGGCCGTTTTTCCGACAGGCTGATTGCCCTCGGAGGCACTACGGTGCTGACAGAGGTTCCGGAGATGTTCGGCGCGGAAAAGATCCTGTTCAATCGCTGCAAGGATGAAGCCGTCTTTGATAAAGCGGTCAAGATGGTCAATGATTTCAAGAGCTACTTTACCGCTCACGGACAGGTTGTCTACGAGAACCCGAGCCCGGGAAACAAAGCAGGCGGAATTACCACATTGGAAGACAAGTCATGCGGCTGCGTACAGAAAGGCGGCAGCGCGCAGATCTGTGATGTCCTTGGTTATGCGGATCCGATCCATACGAAAGGCCTTAACCTTCTGTCAGGTCCCGGAAATGATCTGGTATCCTGCACGGATCTGACAGCCGCCGGCTGCCATATGATCCTCTTCACCACAGGCCGCGGCACCCCGTTTGGAGCGCCGGCTCCGACAGTCAAGATTTCCACCAACACTCCGCTCTTTGAAAAGAAGGGGGGCTGGATTGATTTCAACGCCGGAACAGTCGCCGAAGGAGAACCTCTCGACGCGGCAGGCGACCGCCTTCTGGACTTCGTCATCGAGGTTGCAAGCGGAAAGAAGACCAAAACAGAACAGAAGGGCTACAGAGATATCTCCATTTTTAAAGACGGCGTAGTACTTTAATACTGAAAGAGATATGGTAAATTCGTGCGCGTGCTATAAGACAGCCAGAGGAAGTCATCATGTTTGTATATAATAAAGATGCTGCTCCGACTCCTTGCGAGCCCGGGGTTTCCAGAAAAATACTGTCCTACTCAGACCAGGTGATGATGTGCGAGATTACCTTTGAGAAAGGCGCAAAGGGAAATTTCCACAGCCATAGACATGAGCAGGTCACTTACATTGCCGAAGGAAGCTTTTCCTTTACCATCGGCGATGAAACCAAAATTGTTAATAAGGGCGACAGCGTTCTTATGCCACCAAATGTAGTTCACGGCGTAACCTGCTTAGAGGCGGGCAAGCTTGTGGACGTATTTACACCAAAAAGGGAGGATTTTTTATCATGAGCAACATTATTGAGCAGTTCCGTAAGATTGGTATCATTCCGGTAGTCGTTCTTGACGATGCAAAGGACGCAAAAGCTCTGGGCAAGGCTCTCTGCGAGGGCGGTCTTCCCTGTGCAGAGGTGACATTCCGTACAGCGGCAGCAGAAGAGACGATCCGCATCATGAGCCAGGAGTTCCCGGATATGCTGGTCGGCGCAGGAACAGTCCTTACCGTTGAGCAGGCAGACCGTGCGATCGCGGCAGGTGCGAAATTCATCGTAAGCCCCGGCTTAAATCCGGATGTTGTCCGTCATTGCCAGAGCAAGAATATGCCGATCACCCCTGGCGTACAGACCCCGACCGAAATTGAGGCCGCTCTGGGCCTTGGCCTTGACACCGTGAAGTTCTTCCCGGCTGAGCCTGCAGGCGGCCTGGCTATGATCAAAGCGATCGCTGCCCCGTATGTCAATGTTTCCTTCATGCCCACCGGCGGCATCAGCGCAAAGAATGTCAGGGATTATCTTGCATACAACCGCATCGTAGCCTGCGGCGGCAGCTGGATGGTCAAGAACGACCTTGTAAAGGCAGGCGAATTTGACAAGATTCAGGAAATGGTAGCTGAGGCAGCGGCAATCGTGAAGGAAATCAGAGGCTGATTTCTCAGATAAAAACGATACAGGTTTTGATGCCAGAATCATAGATACACTCGAGAATGCACTTAACTGTCGGTTCAGACCGGAAGATGGATGCGTTCATTCGTGAAACGGTTTTTTCGGCAGATAATTACGTTCTCGAGTATCAGTTTACGAATTTATCAGGGGGATGATTACCATGGAATTAAATCTTAGACCGGCAAATGAGTGCGCATATGATGCAGTGAGCTTAGGAGAAGTAATGCTTCGTCTGGATCCGGGTGAGGGAAGAATCCGCACTGCAAGACAGTTCCGTGCCTGGGAAGGCGGCGGAGAGTACAATGTTGTACGCGGTCTTCGCAGATGCTTTGGCATGAGAACGGCTGTCCTGACCGCTTTTGCGGACAATGAAGTCGGCAAGCTGATGGAAGACTTTATCCTTCAGGGCGGCGTAGACACCCGTTTCATCAAGTGGATGAAGACAGACGGCATGGGCAGAACCTGCAGGAACGGCCTGAACTTCACCGAGAGAGGCTTCGGCATCCGCGGCGCGATCGGCTGCTCTGACCGTGCGAATACCGCCATCTCCAAAGCCAGACCGGAAGATTTTGATTTTGACTATATCTTCGGTGAGTGCGGCGTACGCTGGATGCATACCGGAGGCATCTATGCAGCTCTTTCCGAGCAGTCCTGCGAGACCGTCATCGCTGCTATCAAGGCTGCAAAGAAGTACGGCACGATCGTATCCTATGACCTGAACTATCGTCCGTCCATGTGGAGCGCCATCGGCGGAATCGAGAAGGCACAGGCCGTCAATAAGGAAATCGCTCAGTATGTCGATGTCATGATCGGCAATGAGGAAGACTTTACAGCCTGCCTTGGCTTTGCGATTGAAGGCAATGATGAGAATCTGAAGAGCCTCAACCTGGAAGGCTACAAGAAGATGATCAACGAAGCCGCAAAGACCTATCCGAACTTTAAGGTCGTAGCAACCACCCTTCGTACCGTAAAGACCGCTACTGTCAATGACTGGAGCGCGCTCTGCTGGGCAGACGGCGAGATCTATAAAGCAAGCGATTATCAGGGACTGGAGATTATGGACCGTGTCGGCGGCGGTGATTCCTTTGCTTCCGGTCTTGTATACGGCCTGATGGCTACCGGTGATCCGGAAAAGGCTGTCAACTATGGCGCAGCCCATGGCGCGCTGGCAATGACGACACCTGGTGATACCACGATGGCCAGCAAGGCAGAGGTCGAGGCTATCATGAGCGGCGCAGGCGCCAGAGTTAAGAGATAAGATATAGTAAATTTGTGCGCATACCATAAGTCTTTCATAATTTCCTCTTTAACCATCGCGCGTGGACAGGAGACTGATTTTGCTGCTTCGGCAGCCCAACTGCCGAAGCGGCAAAATCATCATCCGAAGACATTGAGTCAACGTACAAAACTTCGTTATGGGAGGAGCAAGGATAAGAAAGGTTTCGTGAAGGAGTGTTTTTTTATGGAACAGCTGAATTATGAAGTGTTGAAGCAGTCCGGTTATGACGGATTTATCCAGAAGGATGGCGTTGAGAAGGTCATGCAGTTCGGCGAAGGAAATTTCCTTCGCGCCTTCGTTGACGATTTCTTTGATATTGCAAATGAAAAGGTTGGCTATAACGGAAAAGTGGTTCTGGTACAGCCGATCGCGCCGGGCCTGGCAGAGCTGATCAATAAGCAGGAGGGTCTGTATACCCTGTATCTGCGCGGCAGTGAAAAGGGCGTAAAAGTTGATGACAAACGTGTCATCTCCTGCGTAAGCCGCTGCCTGAATCCTTATGGTGACTGGGACAAGGTTCTGGAGTTCGCGAAGAGCGATGATCTGGAAATCATTGTTTCCAATACCACAGAAGCTGGTATTGTCCATGACAATGAGAGCACCTTTGACCAGGTTCCGCCGACCAGCTTCCCGGCCAAGCTCACCCGCGTTCTCTTTGAACGTTTTTCCGCAGGCAAGAAGGGCATCATTATGCTCAGCTGCGAGCTGATCGACAACAACGGTAAAGAGCTTCTCAAATGCGTAAACCAGTATATTGATGACTGGAAGCTCAGCGATGACTTCCGCCGCTGGGTAAACGAAGAAAACGTCTTCTGTTCAACACTGGTTGACCGTATCGTACCGGGACGTATCCGCGATCCTGAGGAAGTAAAGGCGCTTGATGAGAAAAATGGTTACGCGGATCCTCTGACGGATGTCGGCGAAGTCTTTGGCATCTGGGTAATCGAAGGACCTGAAGGCCTCGAGGACCGTCTGCCCTTCAAGGCAGCAGGTACACCTGTCATTGTAGTTCCGGATGTTACGCCATATAAGAAGAGAAAGGTACGCATTCTGAACGGAGCACATACCGGCTTTGTCCTTGGCGCATATCTGGCAGGCTTTGACATTGTACGTGACTGCATGCATGACGATACTGTCCGCGGCTTCATGAACAAGATGCTCTACGATGAAGTGATCCCGACCCTTCCGCTGGACAAAAAAGATCTGACGGAATTTGCCGAGGCTGTTCAGGACCGTTTCAATAACCCGTTCGTCAACCATGAGCTGATGAGCATTTCCCTGAATTCTACATCCAAATGGCGTGCCCGCAACATGCCGACGTTCCTGGATTATGTGGAAACAAACAAGGCTCTTCCGAAATGCCTGACCGCAAGCTTTGCAGCCTATATCGCTTTCTACTCCAGCGATATTCAGGAGCTGACCGAGCAGGGACTCGTCTGCCGCCGGCCGAAGGGCAATACCTATACGGTATCCGATGACCGCTATGTACTCGAGTTCTACAATGCTCATAAAGGGGATGATGACGCAGCGTTAGTGCATGCCGTTATGACCAACGAAGAGATGTGGGGACAGGATCTGACCAGGATTGAAGGCTTTGAAGCCGCTGTCACTGACATTCTCGGCACGATCCGCAAGGAAGGCGCACTCGCTGCTTACAAGGCTTGTCTGTAAGTAATTCTGTCCGTATAGAGACGGACCGGAAAGCATCGGCTCCGCTGCAGGAATACCTGCGACGGGGCCGATGCTTTTATGACAACGACTCGTTCTTTTGTTTTTTGCTTGTTTTTCGATATTTTGCGATTTTGCGATTTTTTATTTTTTTTGTGGATGCCCTATCCCTCTCTCGTATATATCTATGTCAGATGAAAAACATCAAGACATTAAATAAAAAGAACAAATCAGAAAAATACAGATACTGAGAATAAAAAAGAAAAATGGAGGAAAAAACAATGAGTGAAATGAAGAATATCGACAACAACAACCTTGAGAATGTTACAGGCGGCAACGGATATCCGCAGGGCGAGCTTCATGTCGCAGAGCCGAATGTCAAAGCAGGTACCTATCTTGCGCTCCGCAGCCAGCCATCCTGGAATGACTCCAATGAGATCGCGCAGATCTATCCGGGAAACAGGTTCTATGTAGATGTTAAGAGAACGGCGGACGGTTCCGGCTACACTTACTTCTGGGCAAATTATAATGGAACCTGGGGCTGGGTCAACACCAACTATCTGACTCTGTTGGATTAAATAAATCATACCATAGTTTCTAAATAGAAATTCCCCGGCAGGAGCAAAGATTTTCTCCCGCGTTTCATAGCTATGTCAGATGAAAACATCATGACATCTTCAATAAAGATACAAGCCTGATGAATACAGGCGCTAAGATGAAAAAGAAAAAATGGAGGAAAAAACAATGAGTGAAATGAAGAATATCGACAATAACAACCTTGAGAACGTTACAGGCGGCAACGGATATCCGCAGGGCGAGCTTCATCTCGCAGAGCCGAATGTCAAAGCAGGTACCTATCTTGCGCTCCGCAGCCAGCCATCCTGGAATGACTCCAATGAGATCGCGCAGATCTATCCGGGAAACAGGTTCTATGTAGATGTTAAGAGAACGGCGGACGGCTCCGGCTACACTTACTTCTGGGCAAACTATAATGGAATCTGGGGCTGGGTCAACACCAATTTTCTGACCCTGTTGGATTAAAAAATCATAATGATCTGAATCAGACTCCGCATCGGGTTTCTCGGGGATTGAGAGACCAGATGTGGAGTTTTTTTATGTGGAGTTCATTAATTAAGGAAGAAAACCATTGTTTCAAATATATTGAAAAAAAGTCTTTGGTGGTTTATACTGTGAAACTGTCAAGGAACAATTCTAAAAGTCAATTGTATTCTTAAGGCATTAGGATTCGGTAGTTCCGTACCCTATGCCTTTTTTATTGCCGAATAAACGAGCATCTGAATAAACCGAAACAACAAAATCTTCATCCGAAGACATTGAGTCAACGTACAAATCTTCGCTTTGGGAGGACTGTGGGATATGAAAGAACAAACTGCAGGCGTGGTAAAACCATTTGATCGATATCTGAACTATACGGATGTCTGGGCGCTTGCTTTTGGGTGCATGGTTGGCTGGGGCGTGTTTGCCATGCCGGGAACGACCTTCCTCCCGGTTGCAGGCCCGGGGGGAACGCTGATCGCCATGCTGCTGGGGATGGCGTTCATGCTGATCATCGGAGACAACTTCTCTTGTCTGATGGGACGCTCTGCCATGACCGGCGGCGTTTATTCGTATACGAAGGAGGCCTTTGGCAGGGATCATGCTTTCCTCTCTTCGTGGTTTCTATGCCTGTCCTACCTGACCATTGTGTTTCTGAACGGTACGGCATTGTTTTTTATTGTACGGACACTGTTTGCCGATGTTGCGCAGAGCGGCTTCCATTATTCCGTAGCAGGGAATACCATATATCTGGGAGAGACGTTGGTATCCGTTCTGGTGCTGACAGCGGTAGCGATTCTGTTCGTGCTGGCTAAACCGATGCTTCAGCACCTTCATACAGTTCTGGCATTTATTCTGTTTGGTGGTATTGTGGTTACCGGTGCCTTTTGCCTTCCGGGAGCGATCACCAGCGGTGCTCTGAGTTCCTTCGGTACGCAAGGACTGAACAAGGGATACGCTGTTCTTAGTCTGGTTATTATGGCACCCTGGGCCTTCGTCGGATTTGAAGTAACGGCGCTTGATACAGCTCATTTTCGTTTCCCAATCAAGAGATCCAGAAGCATCGTATTTGGTTCAATCCTGGCGGCAACATTTGCTTATGTTGTTATGACCTTCGTCAGCGTCAGCTGCATGCCCGATGGTTTTCCGACCTGGCAGGCGTATATAGAAGGACTTGACGGATTGAGAGGCCTTGCTTCGGTACCGACATTCTTTGTGGCAAAATCCGTCATGGGAACCGCTGGCCTGGTTATTATGACGATAACGGCTGTTGCGGCCATACTGACCGGGATCATCGGTGGCTATCGGGCGACAACCCGTGTGCTGGCAACAATGGCGGAGGACAGGATTCTGTCAGAAAAGTTTCAGAACACCACCTATAGCATTGTATTTATCCTGGTTTTGTCCATACTCCTTTCTCTGCTTGGAAGGAACATACTGGTCTGGTTTGTCGACCTGACATCCCTGGGGGCAATTATCGGATTCGGGTATTGCTCGGCGGCAGCTTACAAGCTGGCTAAGGCAGAGGGAAACAGGAAAACGACAGTAACCGGGTTGATTGGCGCGTTCATTTCGGTGATATTTCTCATTGTGCAGCTTGTTCCGGGAATTGCAGCGCTGGATGCTATGGAAAGCGAAGCTTTTCTGATGCTGGCATTCTGGTGCCTGCTTGGCTTTGTCTTTTAT
Source organism: Blautia sp. (assembly GCA_017475035.1). GTDB lineage: Bacteria > Bacillota > Clostridia > Lachnospirales > Lachnospiraceae > Blautia_A. The sequence continues at coordinate 12,556 of JAFVGK010000014.1, read as the reverse complement.
TGGAGGACAGTGATCAGGAGCACTCTCACGGAGTACAGCGGGATTTCCACTTCGGGAATCGCTATGTTTGCCTTGCTGGTGTATTCTGCTCTTTTGTGGTTTGTAAAGCGCATTTCTGCGGTGGATGATATCCTGCATGTGAAACAGATGGTTGTCTGGGATGGAGTCATCCTGATCGTGATTATACTTGTTGGCCTTGCCGTTATGCTGTATATACAGAACGTCGTAAGGCAGAAGCATGAAGCAACGGAACGGGAAAAGATTCATGCGGTAGAGAGCAGTCTTGCAAAAAGCCGGTTTCTTTTTAATATGTCTCACGATATCCGAACTCCGATGAACGCAATTATCGGCTACACAAACCTGGCGCAAAAAGAAAAGGATATCACAAAGACCCATGAATACCTCGACAAGATTGAAAGCTCCAGCCAGCATCTGCTTGCGCTGATTAACGATATTCTTGAAATGAGCCGCATTGAAAGCGGAACGATTGAGCTGGAATTCTTACCTTTAGATCTTCGGGAATTATTTGAGGGTATCCGTGACCTGTTTTCAGAACAGATGAGACAGAAGAAACTGGATTTCGAGGTACATACCAGCCAGGTTCAGAACCAATATGTATGGTGCGACAGGAAAAACCTGAATCGCGTGCTGCTGAATATCCTCAGTAATGCGTATAAGTTCACACCGGAAGGGGGACATATTACTACTTCGCTTTGTGAAGCCGGCAGTGGGGAAAACGGATACGGTTCCTATGAGATCAGGGTACAGGACAGCGGCATCGGCATGTCCAGGGAATTTGCAGAAAAAATTTTTACTGCCTTTGAACGGGAGCGTACTTCTACCGTCAGCGGTGTGGAAGGAACCGGACTGGGGATGTCGATCACCAAGAGTATTGTCGACCTGATGGGAGGCACGATTGAAGTAATCACGGCACCGGGTACCGGTACGACCATTGTCATCCGCCTGAAGCTGAAAATTGCCGAAGAGAAGGACGTAAGGAAGGATCAGCAGGAAACAACAGACAGTACTGAAGAGGTACAGGCAAACACGACAATCGATTTCACAGGCAGAAGGCTGCTGCTGGTTGAGGACAACATGGTAAACATGGAAATTGCCAATGTGATCCTCTCAGAGGCCGGTTTCACGGTGGAAACTGCCGAGAATGGGAAAATCGCGCTGGATAAGGTTTCCTCATCTGAGCCGGGCTACTATGACGCTGTCCTGATGGATATCCAGATGCCGGTAATGGACGGATATGAAGCGACCAGGGAAATCCGTGCGCTAGATAACAAAGAACTCGCAAATATACCTATCCTGGCGATGACAGCGAATGCCTTTAAAGAAGATGAGCTCGCGGCTCTGGAAGCAGGCATGCAGGCGCATATTGCAAAGCCGGTGGACATTAAATTACTGATGAAGACGCTGACATCGGTGCTTCTGAAGACAGATGATCAGAAAAGAAACGCCAGGTGATTGGCAAACTGTTTTGTCCGGATATGAAACCAAACGGATATCTGATATAATGAGGTTTTCTCTCCGAAGCAAATCGAAAAGCAATCCATATGAAATAAAAGAAGGGAGCTCTGGCCAGAGTTGGTCGGATGCTCCCTCATTTTATAATCGTTATTTTCAGAAGGCTTCCAATCCATGCCTTCACAAAGAACGTTCCGATTTATATTCAAAACGGGAAAATGGCTCTTGACAAATACATGAGCTGATGTATAATTAAGATTATATAACAGATGTTATGAAATGGAAGTGAGTATCATGCCGCCAAAGGTGAAAGTTACAAAAAAGATGGTTGAAGATGCTTCGTTTGAAGTAATCAGAGCAAACGGACATGAGAATCTTAATGCAAGGACGATTGCGGAGTATCTCGGATGTTCCACACAGCCTGTGCTGTACAACTATAAAACGATGGATGAAATCCGGGAAGCCGCTTATGACATTGCGGACAGATATCATACGGATTTCATTATGCCAAAGGAAACGGATGAAAATCCGATGCTGGCTCTGGGGCTTAACTACGTCAGATTCGGTCAGGAAGAAAAGAACCTGTTCCGTTTCCTTTTCCAGACAGACAAATTCGGAGGGAAGGACGTAGGAGTCCTCATGTCTGACCCGGGTTTATCCGGTATTTTAGAGATTATGGCAGCAGGACTATGCGTTGATAAGGATCAGGCAAGAGAGCTGTTTCTGACGTTCTTTTGCGTGGCTCATGGTATGGCGAGCCTGCTGGCAAACAACTCGATGGAATATGATGAGGGACAGTGCGAGAAGATGTTGGAAAATGTTTTCTTTGGAATGATCGCTGCCGGAAAGGAGATTTGTAATGCGTAAACTGTATGAAGAGAAAGAAACGCTTTTCGCCGTACTTTGGATCGTTGCCTACTGCGTGGTTTTAGGTACGATAAGAGGAAATTTCGGGGATGAGAGTGTCTGTATGCTGCTGGCGCTGCTTGTTTTTGCGGCAGCTGTCACAGTATTTGTAAAGTCAGAGCATCTGGAAGAAAAATACGGACTTGCCGGATGGCCGAAGGATATCCGGAAGTATCTCTTCTTCATTCCGATGTGGATCCTGGCTACCGGTAACATCTGGGGCGGAATTAATCCATATTATCGGGGCGCGGCTCAGGTAACAGCGGCTTTTTCCATGATCCTTGTGGGTTATGTTGAAGAAATGATCTTCAGGGGATTCCTTTTGAGGGCGATGCTGAGGGAGAATAAAACAGCTTCAGCGATCATTGTTTCAGCCGTAACGTTTGGAATCGGCCATATCATAAATCTTTTTACAGGACACGCAAGCTTTGAGACAATGATGCAGATTTTATTTGCTGTCAGCTGGGGCTTCATCTTTACTATGGTTTGCTATAAGAGCGGCAGCATTATCCCATGTATCATTGCCCATGCTATGATCGATGTATTTTCCGTGTTTGCGGCAGATAATGAGATGTTTGACTGGATATATATCGGATCGACGATAGTAGTGGCGATTGTCTATTGTATCTATCTGAGCAGATTGCATTCACCGATAGCAGAGGGAGAAGCTGCAGCACGAACAGATGCCTGATAAGGAAGAAGACAAGAGGATGGTTCCTTTTCTAAGGAAATATAAACCACAGGGTTAATGACACCCCGGATTTCCCGTGCTACTATAGTACCATGCAAGCTTTTTTTTCAGCCTTGCCGTGCAGGCGCAGCCTGCGGGGTATTTCGCTCATGGCGGATAGGGATTGCCATGTGGAAACAGAACTGAGAACCGACAGGAAAAGGCCTTTAACGAGCTACGGAATGGGGCGGCGTTATTGGGCGGCGAAGAAGAACTTTTGTGTATCCGGCTGGTTACAGACCATAAAGCTTCAAAGCAGCTTTTCCGACTCGGTTCGCGGGGACGCGACCGTATGGCAGGATACTCCTGCCCATTGCCTTGCAAGAATACTGCCTTGGGATGACCGGCTTTGGATACGCGAAAAGCCGGCGATCTCAGGACAGCCGGAAAAATCCCGAAGAGGGTGGATCAGTCAGGACGCATTTTGGTGTGAAGACTTTGTGAAGTCTCATTTGCCAAAGTAAATTCTACCTCAGACTGGAATTTACTTTGGCAAATGAGGAATTTCTCGGGTGACAGTAAAAAACTGTGGACATCGAGCATAATCTACGTATAATTAAATATCTATAGTAAACGACATGGAAATTCTTACTTTGATCTACAATGATGATTAATTTTTCCTGTAATATATAAACAACAAAGTAAAGATATTTTTGACGTTTACTATAATTTAAAAGGCAATTTAAGTTACTGATCATTTAATAATCAAAGCTCATGGGAGCAATTTAGACCTTAAAGAACACCTTTTTTTCTTGGGTTTTGTCGATGCAATCTTAAATGCCCTGACTGTGGGACTATGGTATCATTTTCTTATTTCAGTTGGAATATCCAAAGACGGAACATGAAAAATATAGAGGGATAACAGGCGTGATGCTGGATAATATTATCATACCGTAAATTTTATATAATCACGTGCAGAATACGGAGGAAAATCAATGGAAAGGATTAACATCGAAAATTTGGAAAAAGTGGTAGGTGGTGCTCAGGATTCTTTTAATGGTGTGCCACTTTATGACTGGACAAAATTTGCAATTGCTGTTTCCCACGGAGTAACTACCGGGCCGGATTCTTATCTGACAATTCGTTATGCACCAGATGGAGCGATCAATCATAATGTTGGTGGATGGGGAAACGGTGAACAGGTTCGTGTACATCCCTATTACACGATGAATGGGAGGGATGCCGTATGGCGATGGGCTTATCGTAACGGTTTTTATGGATGGGTGAATGGAAGATACCTGAGATGAATACTTTTAATTTATAAACCTGAATTTCCGGAATTGGTACACATGCAATTGCAAAAATCAGTCAGAATGATGACTGATTTTTGCAATAATGAAACTGCCTGAATACATATGCATATTATTATGAAAATTATATCTTTGCCAGTTTTTTCCGGTCAATGGTTTTCTTATTCAATGATCCTTTTGGGCGACCTCTCTTGAGCTTGATAATCAGACTCCATCTGTGGTCTGTTGTTAAGCGGTATTACAAGATCAGAACGAATCCAATGCCTCCTGATAGACAGTCAGGCGCTTCGCCATTGAGCTGCAAGGCCGGATTATAAGCTGCAGAATAACATTCATTTACAAAGCACGTTTTGTCGTTGTTTCGCTGTTATTACCATTTAACTACGGGGATACGGGAACGACATCCCCGGCAGGAATCGAACCTGCAATAGCGCCGTGAGTGGAACTGATATTTGCTGTACGTGCTTTTCTTTTGATGGTCGTATTATACCAGATAGAAACAAATACTTCATGGAAAAAAAGTTGCGAAAAGTCAACAACCAGAGGACGGTCCTCTGATTGACTTTGTTTATGTAGGGATGCCAATTTACGAAGAGGCATATTAAAGGTACACGGTACCACAGGATTGATCCGGATGAAAGGGGGCTTCGGTCCTCTTTTTCTAATAAATCAGAAATATTTTAAAGGAGGGAAACAATCATGTTGATGGGTTTAATCATAATGACCATTATGCTGGTAACCGGCATTATAAGCCTTGGCATCCGCCTGGCCTGGGGAACTGCAAAGTTTGTTTTCGGCCTTGGGCTGTTCTGCCTGTGTCCGGTACTTTTCCTGGTGGCAGTGCTTCTGGGTGGCTTTAGTGGTATCTGGCTTCCGATTTTGATCGTCGGCCTGTTTTGCGGAAGAGGTTTTATAAGAGCTTAAAGGAAAAAGCCCTGTGTGGTGGTTTTGTTCAAACCATTGCACAGGTTTTTTTGCGTTTTTTCTTGTTAGAGGTGGATGAAGAGATTATAATGTCAGTAAGCAAAACCGGCATTTTGATGAGAGAAAGAACAATGAAAACAATTTATGGAGTATGTAAGCACGAGGCTTTTTATACAATTCTGTAATCTATGGGGAACTGGTATGAAGATAAAATACAGAAAAATGAATGAAGGAGATCTTGATACTTTCATTCAGATGCGGATCAGCCAGCTCAGGGAAGAAGGAGCGACGGAGAAAATCAATTTGACTCCGGCATTGAAAGAGTACTACGAACGTCACATGGCTGACGGAACCTTTGTATCCTGGCTTGCTGTGGATGGAGATAGAATCATCGGTACGAGCGGAATGTCGTTTGTTGAAAAACCGCCGTACTACGGATGCCCAAACGGCAGGATCGGTTTGCTGTCAAGCATGTATACTCACCCGGAGTATCGTCGGCAGGGAATCGCGAAAGAGCTGCTGCGTCGTGTGGTGGATGAAGCACGAACCTATGGCTGCGGGACAGTGCAGATCACAGCTTCAGATATGGGAGTCCTGTTGTATACGGACTTTGGTTTTGTGAAAAACGGTAATTTTATGCAGTATAAGTTGTAGGTACAGACGGCTGAAGAAAGCAATGCCAACGTTCTGCGGATAGTCATGCACAAGTTCTGCTTTCCGCAGGTATCATATTCATAGCCTTTGGTTATAGTATACGCGCGTATATATTTACTGCGGAAATATGTGGCTTATGCTGCGCAAATTCGGCGCAGTAAACGAATCAAAATGCAGGTATTCTGTTCGTTTTGGGAGGTGAACCGTGCATGGCATACAGTGAACTGATTAAAAACTTCAGCCGAATCCGGACATACCTTCGCTCTTTCTATGTATACGGCTTCCGGCACCGGGATGAGTTTACCCAGAAAAGCGCCAGAAGCTATGACAATGAGAGGCGGCGGGTGGAAAGCTGGCTGGGCGAATACATGTCGTTCGGACAGGATGAAGACGGGCGGCGTGTATTCCTCTCGGTGGACAGCCGGTCTATTCCGGAAAATCCTTTGTACCGGGCGTTCCGGACGAAAAGCTTCACGGACAGGGACATCACCCTGCATTTTCATATTCTGGATATTCTGAAAGTCACCGATGGTCTGTCCATTACCGGGATTATGGATGAACTGGCGGATCGGCTCTCTGAGTTTGAAACGGATGACCTCCCGGACGAGTCCACGGTACGAAAAAAGCTCAGGGAGTATTCTGCCCTGGGCCTGGTCCTCGCGGAAAAAAAAGGACGCGAAACAATCTATATGCTCAGCGAGGATCACGTTGACCTCTCCACCTGGGATGCTGCCGCAGCGTTTTTCTCCGAAGCCTCACCGCTGGGGGTGATCGGTTCCTTTATGCAGGATCGTCTGCCGGAGAAATTCGGGCAGTTCCGCTTCAAGCACCATTATATTCTGAACGCGCTTGACAGTGAAGTGCTGTATGAACTGTTTTCTGCGATCGGAGAGCACCGCCTGCTTACCTTTTCTGCCGGAAAGCAATCTGCCGCGGTTCTGCCGCTGAAGGTCTATATCGGTACGCAGACAGGACGGCAATATCTTCTGGCCTGGTCTCCTGCAAACGAACGGTTTGCTTTTTACCGGGCAGATCTGATTGACCATGTGAAAACGGGAGACGTTTTCGATTATCCCGCAGATATGACCTTGCGTCTGGATGATTTTTGCTCCCATGTCTGGGGGGTGACCGGAAATAACTGCACCCATCTGGAGCATGTCGATATGACTGTTTTTGTCGGGCCGGATGAAGGGCACATCATCGACAGGCTTGAGCGGGAAAAACGATGCGGATCTGTGGAGCAGGTTGATGAGAATCACTGGCGGTTTTCGGCAGATGTTTATGATGCGCTTGAGATGGTTCCGTGGCTTCGGACGTTTACAGGCCGGGTGACAGAGCTGCAATGTACAGACAAGCGCGTTATTACCCGTTTCTGGAAGGATTTTGACGAGCTGACGCAAATGTATGGCAGCTTCTCCTTGCAGAGAGGCTCTGAAGCGCTCAAAGCCGCGCGGCTCTCCCAATCAGAGATCGGGGGCGGAAATGGAGGTGAAAGCGATGCTGTTTCATGAAATCTACAGCAGCTATTATCATACCGCCGCCTCTGTTCTGAGGGTAGCTGTGCGCGGCAATCTGACAGGGAAAGAGCTGAATTCCCTTGTGCAGGAGCACGCATTCGGAGAAAGCCTGCTGACGATCCCGGATGGGCTGAAGGGGGAAAAATGGCGGCTGCTCCACAAGGATCTCTCTACTCCTCTGGAACAAGAGCCGGCCATGCCTCTTACGGTTCTGGAGAAGCGTTGGATGAAAGCAGTGCTGCTTGACCCGCGGATCCGGCTTTTCAATCCGGATATGACCGGGCTTGAGGATGTCGCTCCCCTGTTCACGCCGGATATGACAGTTTATTATGACCGCTATTCTGACGGCGATGATTACCAAAACCCCGATTATGTCCGCCATTTTCAGACCATCCTGCAGGCCCTCCGGGAAAACCGCAATCTGTACATTTCTTTTGAATCAAGACTGCATGCGCAGCCGAAACTGGTTGTGACTCCATATTATCTGGAGTATTCCGAAAAGGATGACCGGTTCAGGCTGGTTGCGGCAGGCTGGAAGCGACGCTGGGTTATCAATCTGTCGCGGATTACGGAATGCAGGTTTGCTCACAGAGATGAGCCGATGCCGCTCTCGGCGGCAACGACGGATACGGTTACTTTTGAACTGGAAGACCGTCGCAATGCCCTTGATCGGGTACTGCTTCATTTTTCCCATCTGGAGAAGGAAACGAAGAGATTGGATGGCCGCAGATATCGGGTTACGATCAAATATGACAGGCAGGATGAAACCGAGATGGTGATCCGCATCCTTTCCTTTGGTTCAGTAATCAGAGTGACAGAGCCGGAGAGTTTTATCAGTCTGTTGTGTGAGCGGATCGACAGACAGAAACAACTTGCGGCATTTTTGCCGGGAGAATCGGATGCGGACAGTGTACCTGATCGCGAAAAGAAATAATAACCGATGATAAAAATAATGAAAAAGGAGAAAAGCAACATGAAAAACAGTTCTCAATGTTTCTGATCCGGATCCTTCTCATTTCCCTGATCGTCACTTTTACCGAGCCAGCCGCGGCAGAAGAGAATTCTATGGGCTTCACCGTGGAAGAAATCTACAATGCAGGTGTGACCGCTTCTGATGCGATGGATTACGCCGGGGCGGCAGCGTACTTTGAACTGGCTGCAGAGCGGGGGCTTGCAAAAGCGCAGAACAGCCTGGCTTATCTGTATGAAGAAGGACTGGGCGTCGAGCAGTCATATGAAAAGGCAATTTTGTATTATCAACTGGCGGCGGACCAGGGACTGGCATCAGCCCAATATAATCTTGGCCTGGAATATGAAGAAGGCCATGGTGTTGAACAGTCCTGCGAGATGGCATTGGAATACTATCAGCTGGCAGCGGATCAGGGTCACGCAATGGCGCTCAATAAAATCGGGCAGATGTATGAAAAAGGCTCCGGCGTAAAACAGGACTATGAGAAGGCGATGGAGTACTATCAGGCAGCGCTTGACAAAGGATCAGATTATGCCCGGATCTGCATCGGATATATGTATGAAAACGGATGGGCAGTGGAGCAATCCCTGGACAAGGCAGTGGAGTACTATCACGAAGCGGCGGACAATGGTGAGGAGGCTGCCGATGAACAGCTGAACAGATTGGTTGATGAAGGGAAAATAATTGCCTATGTGGTTCCCCATGACGAAGAAGAGGACAGGGAGTGGCTGTATGCGTTGAATCGGGAGAGCATCGCCAATATGAGTATCGAGAACAGCCCAGCCTATGTCATCGGACACTGCAGCCCGGATTCGGATACTGTATGCAGCGCCATCGCATATGCCCGCCTGCTGACCATGCTGGGCTATACAGCAAATGCGGCAGTCACTGCGCCTGTGAACAGGGAGACCGCGTACATCCTGGAAACGGCAGGCGTTGAAGCGCCGCCGGTAATGGAGGATGCTGCGGGCAAGTCCATATTCCTCGTGGACCACAGTGAATACGCCCAGGCCGTGAAGGGTATGGAGGATGCGCATATCGTCGGAATCATCGACCACCATGGGGTCGGAAGCGTCACAACCGGTCATCAGCTGGTTTATGAGGCAAAGCCGATTGGCGCTACCGCCACCATCATCTGGTTAGATTATCTGAATTACGGTATTGAAATCGACAAGACAACCGCGACACTGCTCCTTGGCGCGATATTGTCCGATACTGCGAATCTGACCGGGACAACCGTTACGGAAGCGGATCGGCAGGCGGTCGTCAGGCTTGCCGGGCTCGCCGGAATAACGGATGTGAAGAATTTCTATCAGGGTCTTCATTCCGAAGCATTGTCCTATGATGGCATGACCAGTGAGGAGATACTCTTTTCCGATTACAAGGAATATGAGGTTTCCGGCGTAAAATTCGGTATCGGAATGGTCAGCGTGATTGATGAGGATCATGCCAGGGAGATGGCGGAACGCATGAAGGAGGCGCTTCCCCAGGGCTTTGAGTCGGTACAGGTGGATCTTTTGTATGCCGGAGTCGGGATACGGGAGGACGATGTGAAAACTGACTTTATCGTCTCCTGCGACGGGCTGTCCAGAGATGTCTTTGAAGTGGCATTCCCGGGCTATGATGAGTATGACGGCACCTCGTATATATTCAGAAATGGGGGGCTGGGCAGAAAAAGCAAATTTGTGCCCGGATTGACAGAGTACCTGAACGCCCATCCTCATGAATGACGCGCTGTTGATTACGAGGTGTGAAAGAAGCAAAGCTCTCTGCGGCGACTGACAACAATGCAGTCTGGGCGGATTCAGACGCGGCAGATGTAAAGGTTATTTGTGCGCAGATCCTTACAGCAGAAAAACTCCGATTAAAACAAAGGAGACCGGAAAATGCATTTTGTGGATGCAAAGGGGATTCTGACCGGCAGCGGCGGATACTATGGAATGAACATATACCGGGGATGTACTCACGGCTGTATTTACTGTGACAGCAGGAGCAGGTGCTATCAGTTCACACATCCCTTTGAAGATATTGAAGTGAAGCTGAATGCGCCGGAGCTTCTGGAAAAGGCACTGAAATCGAAAAGAAAAAAGTGCATGATCGGAACAGGTGCGATGTCGGATCCGTATATGCATTGTGAGGAAGAACTGCGGCTGACAAGAAGATGCCTGGAGATTATTCTGAAATATGGATTCGGTGCTGCGGTTCAGACAAAATCTGACCGCATTCTTCAGGATATCGATTTGCTCTCTGAGATTAACCGGTCTGCAAAATGCGTAGTGCAGATGACGCTTACGACTTATGATGACGATCTGTGCCGGATATTGGAGCCGAACGTATGCAATACAAAACGCCGCATAGAGGTGCTTGAAAGGATGCAGGAAAAAGGCATTCCTACAGTTGTATGGCTTACGCCGATTCTGCCGTTTATCAATGATACGAAGGATAACGTCACGGCAATTCTTAACGAATGTGTCAGAACCGGTGTGAAGGGCATTATGGATTTCGGTATGGGACTTACACTCCGGGAAGGGGACCGGGAATATTATTATTCAGCACTTGACAGGCATTTTCCGGGGATGAAAGAGCAGTATATAAAACGATATGGGAATGCGTATGAGCTGCCAAGTCCGAATGCAAAAGAATTGACGGGGATATTCCGGAGAATCTGTAAGGATAATGGAATCCTGTCAACCTCGGACGATTGTTTCAGATTTATGCGGGAACTGCCGGATAAGTATACGCAGATGAGTATCTTTAATCTGTAAAGCTATTGTCAGGAGACTGCTCGGATTCTACTTTCCGTAGGTACCATATTCATAGCCTTTGGTTTACAATCTGTACATGGAGGTGAGAATAAACATGAACCAATATGTTACAGGCGCAGCTATTAAAGAACTACGTGAAAAGAACAGGATGACCCAGCTGCAGCTGGCGGAAAAACTTGGAGTGAGTGATAAGGCAGTCTCAAAATGGGAAAATGCCAAAGGCTATCCGGATATTACACTGCTGGAGCCAATTGCGAAGGCGTTCAGGATTTCGGTAACGGAGCTGATATCCGGGAATACGATTCATAACGCGAATGTATCCGCAAATATGCTGCGGTCGAAGTTCTATGTCTGTCCGATTTGCGGGAATCTGATACATAGTATGGGAGAAGCGGCAATTCATTGTCATGGCATTCAGCTTACGCCATTAGTGGCAGAATCGACAGAGGAGCGTCACATGATTTTTATTGAGCGTGTAGAAGATGAGTATTATGTACGGATTGATCACAGCATGACGAAGGAACATTACATTTCGTTTGTGGCGGCAGCTTCATCCGGTGATATGCAGATGGTGAAGCTTTATCCGGAGGGAAATGCCGAAGCCAGGTTCAAGATCAGGGGAGTCAAAAGAATCTTTTTCTATTGCAACCGTGATGGCCTGTTTTCAATTGATCCTGTAAAAGGCATAGATGATAAGGAAAGCGGATACGATGATTCTCAGGAACGAAGGGAGCTTGAAAAGGCGGCGAATTTGCTGTTTGGTTGATCCGTTCTCACGTCTCCTGCATCTTCTTTTAAATTTTCCTTTAATGTAATTCGCCTTATTTTTTATGTTCTCGTGATATGCTCTGCTCATCAAAAACAAAAGAAACCTGTGCTTTTCCTGGCGGCAATGCTGCTGGGCGGTTTTAGCGGTATCTGGCTTCCGATTTTGATCGTCGGACTGTTTTGCGGAAGAGGTTTTATAAGAGCTTAAAGGAAAAAGCCCTGTGTGGTGGTTTGATTCAGACCATTGCACAGGGCATTTTTATGTTTTCTCTTGTTAGAGGTGGATGAAGAGATTTTAATGTTTGGTAAGTACCCCCCCCGGTATTTTGATGACATCTTTCAGACAACAAAGCTCAGTGTAAACTATAGGTTTAATGACACCCCGGATTTCCCGTGCTACTATAGCACCATGCAAGGGAGCCGTGGGAAGAAAAAAACTTTTAAGAAAAACTCTTCCCCATCAGAAAAACGAAGCCAGGGCAGGAGGCTGGCTTAGCGGCAAGGTACTCTTTGAAGCTGTGGCGCATACAGCATACGATCAGCAGAATTGTTAAAGAGCTTTTTTCAGGATTGCGTCCAATGGTGGGACCTGATCCGAG
>JAFVGK010000060.1 GCA_017475035.1 Blautia sp. | reverse complement strand
TTCCAGACGCTGACCAAATAATCGGAGCTTGCTTTCTGTCTGGATTAACCATAAAACATGGAGCATTTTTATTCAAATTAATCCGCTGGATGGATGTGCTATACTTGATTCACATTTAAAAATATAAAACTTTAAAGGCGAGGTAACACGCTACAACAAACAGAAAGGTAGAAAAAATGGCAGAGATCACAATGCAGCAAAGAGATGAACTGCATCGCGCTATTTGGGCGATTGCAGATGACCTAAGGGGAAGCGTGGACGGATGGGATTTCAAGAATTACGTGCTTGGCACGATGTTCTATCGTTATTTGTCTGAACGCTTTTCTGCCTTTATTGAAAAAACGGAACATGATGCAGGAAATTTAGATTTCCGATATTCATCTCTATCTGATGAGGACGCTTTATCAATTGGTGAGGAAGAGATCGCGGATATCATTAAGACCATAGGTTTCTTTCTTAAACCATCTGAACTGTTCTACAACGTCTGCAAGCGTGCAGATAAAGACCCAAATCTTAACGAAACGCTGGAGAAGATCTTTCGTGATATCGAAGCATCAAGTAAAGGAACTGATTCAGAGGATTGCTTCGATGGCCTGTTTGCCGATTTCGATGTGAATAGTAATAGACTCGGTGCTTCTGTAGTGAAGCGAAATGAGCGTCTTGTAAAACTTCTCTGGGGCGTGCGTGACATGAAGCTGGGGGCTGTGAACGGCCACGATATTGATGCTTTCGGGGATGCTTATGAGTATCTGATGACCATGTATGCCTCTGGGGCAGGAAAGTCCGGTGGAGAATTCTATACACCCCAGGATGTGTCTGAACTACTTACAAGGCTGGGAACGGTAGGGAAAACACAAGTCAATAAGGTCTATGAAAACTGCACTACGTCTTTGATACGGATTCAGGCGGCGTGAAGCGAGGGCTCGTTTTTGGGGCAAAAAGGGCTCGTTCGAGCCTTCTTAACAGAAAGATGTTGAAGTCGGGCTTGGACCCGGCTATATTTATGAGACGGACAGAAAAATGGAGACATAACGAACGAGGCACAAGGAGGTAACACGAGATGGCAGATAACATTACAGATTATGTTCAGTCCTGTGTTGAAAACTATAAGCGCTTTGTCGACATACACGATTTTCCAACATTTGATGTGAAGTCAAAAGAGATGACTCTGGAAAAATCATTAAGGCAAGGCTTTGATACAGTGGCGGCAACATTTTATGATGTTCCTACAGGCAAGCATACACTTGAGATATGGTCAAAGCTGTATCTCCCTCAAATGAACGCGGAGTATCTGGTATTTCATGAATTTACCCATATTTGGGATGCCGAAGTTTATTCTCAAAGGGATAAACTAAAACACATGTCGAATAAAGGATACACAGAGTACCATGCAGCTCAGATAGATTTCATGAAATTGTTAGGTGCGGAGACTATAGCTGAACCGTTCTCCTTCAAAATGGACCAGAGATTTGAAACATTTGGAGGAATGAAAACAGCACGAGAATTCGTAGATATGCCACTAAATCTTGCTTCCGAATTAATCAGCAGAAAGGATTTTCCTGCCAATATTGAAACCTTGGCGACCGCTATGGGAACGATTTTTAACTACTACGGCAGGCGTTCAATTTGTCTGATGTACGCAGCAGATTATAGCGACGATGCAGATACAAATGTAATTGCTGGATTTCTTGGACAAGAGACAGTAAAAGCGTTAGATGACTATATGCTTGGATGGTTTAATGCGGAGAAGGTATCACTTATTGATATGCTGTACGGTAGAATGGTAGTAAGCCTTGCACAAAGAAATAAACTATAAAAACAAAACACCTCCCGGTCACCGGCGATAAACCGATGATCGGGAGCGTTGCATTTACCCGGCTCAGCCCTCGAAGGTGGAGCCGTTTTTGAAGGTGAAGGTCAGGCGGCCATCCGCGTAGGCCGTGGCATAATCCAGCAGGCCGCACCAGAGCTTTTCGCTGAAGGCGGTGACCTCGCCGTCCTGCTGTTTCAGAATCCGGAGGAAGTCCTCCATCGTGCCGCGCCGGTCTCGGATGTCGCTGATCTGCTGTGCGACCGCATCCTTCTTGGCCTCGGCGTCCTTGAATTTCTGGCTGAGGGCATCGAATCGCTGGTTGTATTCGGTCTGGTCCTGCGCGACCGTAGCGTTCTGCTGGATCATCTGTTGGATCATGCCATTGAGCACTTCCATCTCTGAAAGGAGCTCCTGCTGCTGGGTCTCCAGCTCGGTGGTGTCGAGGGTCCTTGCCATGCCCAGCTCGTAGGCAGCGATGGCGGCGTCCCGTCCGGCCAGCAGCTGGTTGATCGCCACCGTGAAGCGCTCCTTTACCGATGCCTCGTCGAGGTAAGGCGTGGTGCAGCGGACCTCGTTTTTGTATTTCTGGTTGCACTGCCAGACAGTCCGCTTGCACTTTTCCGGCGAGTGCCAGACCTTTGAGCCGTACCATCCGCCGCAGTCGCCACACTTGATCCTGCCGGAAAGCAGGTGGACACCGCTGTGGCGATTCTTGCCCTTGGTCCGTCTGGCCAGTTCCCGCTGGACCATCTCAAAGGTCTCCGCGTCGATGATGGCCTCGTGGTTGTTCTCCACGTAGTACTGCGGGACCTCACCCTGATTGGTTCTCATCTTCTTGGTCAGGAAGTCCTCGCAGAAGGTCTTCTGCAGCAGGGCATCGCCCTTGTACTTCTCGTTCCGAAGTACAAACGAGTTGATACGATGTGTGCCGTGGGTGCATCCGTAGGTGCAAATAGGTGCATGGCATAGGTGCATCTTTTTTCCATAGGTGCATCCGTAGGTGCATCGTAGGTGCAAAAATGGGTGCATGGGTGCAAATGGGTGCATCCGTGGGTGCAAAACGTCCAGAGTACGGAGAGAGAAAGCCCAGTCGCTAATCTGCTCACCGTGAGCAAGAAAGCGGCTGGGCTGACGTACTCTTATTTAGAACGATAACTGGGATTTGCCTGCTTGAATAAAGCTATCAACCCGCTCCCGGATTCTGGCATACCCCGTTTTACCCATTCGATCATCCATCCGTATATCCCATATGCCCAAAAGGACTTCATATACGCTTCTAAATTCGCCATCTCTCCGGTAATCTGTATCGTATCCAAAATCGTTTCAAGCATGACGGAAGCCATCCCGGCTTGATAAAGAATGGTGTAAAACTCTTTATGTTCCCTGTAGAAATCAAAGAGAGACGGGAAGAGCGTCTCCGGGGAGGATTCCGGATTCGTTTCATAGAGACGTCCCCACTCTTTAATCAGTCGGTCAGACTCCTCCTTGAGGATATCTTCCTTTGTTTGGTAGTTTCGGTAAAATGAAACTCTGCCGATTTGCGCTCTCTGCGCCAATTCGCTGATGGAGATATCGGTGATAGGTTTCTCTTTTAGTAGTTCTAACAATGCAGCCGTGATCTGCTTTTTCACATAGGCGTTTTTCTGCTCGTTATTCACGCTCATTCGATGAAACAAACCTCCGTCTGATGTATCATTTTGCCGAAACACTTGTATCGTCGATGGCTTTATGATACACTTGCGTCATCAGCTTGTCAAGGAGGCCTTCATGAAAAAAGTGATGAAGATCGTTTTGATCCTGTTAGCGGTTATTCTCATACTTGGCGTCGCCGCATTCGTTTATATCAAGTCCATGCTGCCCAGCGGTAACGGCAACAACGACATTGTAGAGGGCTATTACAAAAACCTCAAATCAGATGCTCCGCTGGAGATGAAGTATTCTCAGCTTGGCTCATATGAGACAGCCTACACAGAGTTTGCTTCTGATCATGAGTCTATCGGCAAGATCCGGGTTTGGTACCCCAAAGACCTGGAAACGGATGACAGGGTATGGCCGATGATCACGGTGGTCAACGCCAGCGGCACGCCCGCTGCCTCATTCGAGCCATTTTTCCCGCGTTTAGCCTCCTGGGGCTTTATCGTTGTCGGCAATGAGGACGGGCAAACCGGAAATGGCGAGACGGCCTCCCTTACTCTGGACTTCATGCTGAACGTTCCTGCTGACAGCGTACTATCAGGCAAGATCGACCATGAGAATATGGGCATTATCGGCTATTCCCAGGGCGGAGCCGGAGCAATCTGTGCGCTGACAAATTATGAAAACGGCAGGCACTATAAGACCATTTTCACCGGAAGCGCAGCCTATCCCACGCTGGCAAAGAATATGGGCTGGGAATATGACACGTCCAAGGTCACGGTGCCCTATTTCATGGCTGCCGGTACCGGAAAATCGGACGACTCCGGTTCCGATCCCGAGAAGGGCTTCGGCGGCGTTTCACCCTTATCCGCTCTTATTGAAAATTACAACAAAGTTACCGACAGCGTCATGAAGGTCCGAGCCAGAGCTGTCGGTGCGGAGCACGAGCAGATGCTGATGCGCTCGGATGGCTACATGACCGCCTGGATGCTATATCAGCTCACAGGCGATGAAGAGGCCGGAACGGTGTTCCTCGGAGAAAATGCCGAAATCCTGCATAACGCTAACTGGCAAGACGTGGAGAAGAATCAATGAGTGGGACAAAGAAGAATAAGGTGCGCACTTTTTTTGTGGTGCTTTTAGTAATACTGGCTGTTTTTATTGCAGGGGCCGTCATTCTCCTTACACATACGCAAATCATTGTAGGAGCCATACAGAATCTGTCGCAGGAAACTGTAAACACGAGAAATCTCTTCGACCCTCTTCACGAGCCATTGCAAGCAAAGAAGGATAACGGGCAGTCTATCATCACGGAAATCAAGTATTCGGATGACTACCCAAACAGTTTCCTGGATATCACATATCCGGATGAAAACATGGAGACGCAGCGTCCGACTCTGATCTATTTTCACGGAGGAGGATTCTTCGGCGGCAGTAAATGTGACGGTGATCCTTTGGCAGAGGGAGACGCAACCGCTTTGCTTGATGATATCTGTGCGGAGGGATTTAACCTTGTGAATATCGACTATGCATTAGTTCCTGAGTATCATTTTCCAACGCCGTTGATACAGGCAAATGAAGCATTCCGTTTCCTGATGGCACACGCAGATGAATACCATCTCGATATGGAGCGCGTCGTTATTATGGGATCTTCAGCCGGGGCGATCATGACAAGTCAAATGGGCAGCATCATCACGAACCCGGACTATGCAGCTTTACTCGGCATTGAGCCGGTGCTGTCAAGAGAACAGGTTGCTGCCCTGGTAATCGATGACGCTCCTCTGGACTACGATAGTTTCTCTCTTGGCACAAAGGTGTTGATCGGGAACTATATGAAAGGGTCGATTTTCCCGAGCAAAGCTGATATCGCAAAGTATAACAACATCTCATCAGTTACAAAAGACTATATACCCTGTGTCCTGCTTGGCAGTGAGTATTGCGTTGATATGAGAGAACTGCATGAAGCTCTGGAAGCGGTTGGCGTAGAGCACATTCTGATCGATCCCCTGGCAGAACGTGATATTCAGATGCAGCACTGCTTCGTAGCAAGTGAACGAACAGATGAAATCGCAAAAGATGCGTATGACAGGATGATCATTTTTATACAAGAGCGTACACAGTAGGTATTGCATTTAATTAAGACAAAAGCCCGGTGCAGGTTGTCAGCGAGCTGGTAACCAATATCGGGCACTTGCTATATCCTTTCATCATTTCTCCATGGGTGCATCCATGGGTATAAATAGAAAAAGCCCAGCCGCTAACCTGCTCGGCGTGAGCAAGAAAGCGACTGGGCTGTTACTATCGTACCTCTTGAATCATTCTTTCCAACGCCCCTCGAACAGTTCCTCGCGGGTACCATCCCGGTGGTACACATTCATCTGCGGACAGCCATTGCTCTGGAAGGTCATTACAACGATGGATCGTGGGAAAATACATAGAGGAAAAGCGTAATTGATGTACTATCCTTCTCGCTTTCAATTTGCTATTTTGTGATAAGCAGTTTCCAGCATCCCAATGTTTAGAATTGCGAAAAGCAGAAGATAAACCGGCATGATTCCAATGCCAATCTGCTGCTGTATGTGCCCGAACACCATGGGCATCAGGGTGCTGCCAATATAGGCAGATGCCATTTGTAATCCAATGACAGCTGCACTGTACCGCTTGCCGAAGTTGGCAGGCGCCATGTGCTGAATGGCCGGATAGATTGGCCCCATCCCCGTGCCGATGATCACAAAGCCGATCGCCGCGACAATATATCCCTGGATCGGCAGGAACACGAGCAGGATACCCAGCAGCTCCACCGCGATCCCAATGCGAATCAGGCGTCTGTCACCCAACTTGTTGGATATGAAGCCTGAAATCAGCCTGCCCAGCATCAGCCCACCGAAGATCAACGAGCCGAAGGCAGCTATGGTCTCTGCGTCCAATCCTTCCTTGGTACCCGCAAAATAGCTGGGCGTCCACAGGAAACAGGTGGCCTCCCCGGAGCAGTAAGCAAAAAAAGCGATCAGCGTCAGCACCACGCCGGGCACTCGGAGTGTTTCCCTGATCCCGGCGCTATTCCGGTTTTCTTCCTCTCCCTGGCTTTCATTCTGCTTCCAAAGTGGCAGCGACAGGACGCATACCAGCAGAATACCCAGCTGGATATAGGATGTCCATTGATAGCCCTGATTCCACTTGGCTGCCTTTAGCGCCAGGGACATGATATACGGGCTGATTACAGCGCCGACACCGTAGAAGCAGTGCAGAAAATTCATTACGGAAGATGGATAATGATTTGCCACATAATGATTCACCGCTGCGTCGATGGAACCCGCGCCGAGGCCATAAGGAATGGCAAACAGGAACAATAGCCAATACCGCACGGAAATGGAAAAGCCCAGTAGCCCCAGCACTGTCAGCCCGATCGATACGATTACGATCCATTTTGTATGAAATCTGCGGATCAGCCGTGGGCTAAGCAGAGCAGATATCACGGTCATGCAGGAAATGGTCATGGACACATATCCGGCATAGGATGAAGGCACGCCGAAATCGATCTGCATCGTAGGCCATCCGGCGCCAAGCAGCGAATCCGGGAGGCCAAGACTGATGAAAATAAGATAGATGACCGCCAATAATAACGAACCCATAGTGATTATCCTCCGACAAAACACATTGACGAATCAGATTATATCGGATAAAATAATCATTGTATAGAAGTATTTTGCCATATTTAGATTTTATTATAGGATTATATCGTCATCCCAGGAGGAGAATCATGGCGCTAACGAAGTCTGTTGACAGGGTGGATGAAAACGGGCGGGAAATTCTGACCTACGGCACAGAGGATTTTCCCATTGCCTTTTTTGACGACGACCTGACCAAAGTAGCTGTCCCGCCCCATTGGCACGACGAGTTTGAGATCGTGATCATCAGGGATGGGAAAGTGCGCGTTCGTATCGCCGGACGGGAAATCATGCTCTCAGCCGGGGAAGGCTATTTCGCCAACAGCGGCATTTTGCACGCCGCCAATCTCCTGTCCAGGGAAGGACATCAGCATGCCATGGTTTTTAGTCCCCGCGTCATCTCCATGGGCGTTGATCTGGTATGGAAGCAGTATGTTACGCCTGTCCTAAATAACCCGCAAATTCCCTTTATTCGTCTTACGCCGTCCATTCCCTGGGAAAAGGAAGTGCTGATTTTAGCTGAGAATGTTTGGCAGTGGGGCGCATATGAGAAAAAGGATTTTCCCATCTATGTCCGCCATTGGCTGAGTCAGTCCTTTGCGATGATTGCGGACATGACGGAAACCATGGAAGGCGAAACTCATTATACAGATAAATACCGAAGAGACGAGCTTCGCGTCAAAAAAGCTCTCCGCTTTATAGAGTTGAACTACGGCGAGGCAATTACACTCAGTGAAATCGCCTCCAGTGCTGCGATAAGTGCCAGCACCTGTTTACGCTTGTTCAACGCTGTATTGGGCGTGACACCCATTCAGTATGTCCTGTCGTACCGTCTTCAGAAGGCAGCCGAAGAATTAGCCAGTCCAGGAGACAGAACAATCGCAGAAATCGCCTATGCGTGCGGTTTTACAGATGCGAGCTATTTTGACCGATGTTTCTCAAGATCATATGGGATGTCCCCATCTGACTATATCCATAATCTTGAAGCCCGACCTGAAGCGCATCAACCGGTTTAAGAAAGGTGGATGGTCTGGTTTTCGCTCATACTGGCTTCTCCTTATATGTGTTACTCTGTGCAGGGGGGCCTTCCACAGGCATCCTATTAATCCCTCTGATTTGCACACATAGCAAGTAAAAGACGTGAAAAATCAATTGGCGCGACATAGGTGAAAAATGGGGTAGAACGACCATGACACAAAAAAAACCAGCCGCTAACCTGCTCGCCGTGAGCAAGAAAGCGACTGGGCTATTTCATTCCGTTCTGAATCCAGTTTCCCCTGCAATCAGGGGAATCGTCCTGCTGTCCATATTCTCGATCCGTACATAGCTCCCGCGCTCGATGGCGAGGATCACTTTGTCGATGTTCTCCTCCGTCCCCTGGATCTCCATGGTCACGCTGCCGTCCCATTCATTCCTTACCCAGCCGGTACAGCCGTACAACTGTGCGGCATGGCGGGCACGATAGCGGAAGCCGACGCCCTGGACCCAGCCATAGAAGGTGATGTGCTTGCGGATCATCTCAAAATCCTCTCCATCGGCTTTCCCCTGGCCAGTTCGTCCACCAGCTTGTCCAATTGCCGAATCTGCTTCATCAGTGGATCTTCGATGGTTTCTACTTGGACCCCGCACACTTTCCCTGTGATCAACTCCGCCCGTGGATTATAGCCAGGTGCATTATCGAAAAAATCTCGATAACTTACATCAAGGTCCGTTTTCTCCATATCATATCCTGTGAGCCATGCCGTGACCTCATCCACCTCAGCCTTGGTACGCCCTTTCCGCTCAGCTTTCGCAACAAGCAGCGGATAGGCCTTGGAAACCTTCATATCGAATACTGATTGTCTGGGCATTACTTTTCACCTCACGCATGATTCCCCGTATCCCGGCACCAAGCGGCAATAGCTGAGATAAGGTCAAGGGGAAGGTCATCAGAGTACGGTATCTGGATTGACCCTTTGCTGTACTTGAAGCCGTATTCATCCAGCTTCCCGGCGAAGAAAACAACTGCCTCCGGACCGGGATAAAGCCCGATGTGCTTCTTCTGCGCGGCAAAATGGATGATATTGTGTCCTTGCCACCAGGTTGGCATTGACCAGGAAATCTTCTCCGTTCCATCGGGCAGCTCACCCCGGATGGCTTCTCTTACATTTCGGAGTTGATCCCGAATAGCCTCGTCCTGGGCGTTTATGTAATCATTTATCGTCTCCGGGGCCTTCCCGCAATAATGATCCTGATTGGTGTTCTTAAAGGAGCGACCGCATTTCGGGCATGTCCACGTCATTGAGCTTCCCATTCCTTCTTCAAAATGGCATACTGCATCGTGTTCTCGTAAAGCGGCGTACCATCGGGATTGTTGATAAAGCTCACGAACTCCATGAACAATCCTTCCCGCCTCATGCCGAGCCGTTCACACAGATGCTGGCTGGGAAGGTTGGTGTCCTCCGTATAGGCGTAAAGCCGCCGCGCCCCTCTCTCGTTGAAAAGATGATCGAAATAGGCATGAGCAGCTTCATAGGCGTAACCCTTGCATATGTAGCTCAAGTTCAGCATCCAGCACGGGCTGAATGTGTCCATCACTTCATCCTCCGGGTTTGTCCCTTCTGGATGAGAGAAGATTTCACCGATGACCTTGTCGCTCTCCTTGAGGACGATAGCGAGATAAAGGTCATCCTCACCCCGCTTCTTCATCTCGTCCTTCGCCGCTTCCAGCGAATCCAGCTTCATGCTGTAAAAGCAATGGACGGCTGGAGCAGCAAGGTACGTCAGTACGTCTCCAGCATCGGATTCCTTGAAAGGACGTAGGATTAATCGTTCAGTTTCGATTATCACATTTATTCCTCCGCCTTTTTTATGATCTTCGTTCCGCACCAAAGAGCAGCAACCACATCGACAACTATGACAACCGCGCCAACAGCGCCATTCCACAGAGCTACGGCGGCCCCTGCTGCTATCATGGCTGCGACCAGCGCCACAATCTTCGCAAGCTGGACCATGTACTTCTTAGGGTTTTTCGGCTTTACCGACTGCCTTGCTCGGTATGGCAGCATCTTGTAATCCTTTATGAGAGCCATCAGACCGGCATAGAGAAGAAGCGCCCCCGCGAAAATGAACATCAGAATTGAAAATCCTTGCTCCATAAAGCATTCCTCCTCGGTGGTCTGATTTCTTCTACTTCTCCATCTGTCCTCTATATGAGGCAATCCCGCCGATGCTCTTGACGCTCTTAAAACCCATCTTCCTCAATACTCCCGCCGCCCGCTTGCTCCGGGTGCCTCGCAGACAGTAGAGGAACAGTGGAGCATCTTTGGGGAGAGTGGTGCTGGTGATCGTGGAAAGCGGAGCGTTGATTGCACTTGGGATGTGTCCAATCTTGAACTCGTCCGCTTCCCGGACATCGACCAGGATTGCACCCGGAGTGGCCCTGTACTCTTCCAAGCCTTTATTGATGTTTCCGAACAGGATCATGGCTTCGTTTCCTCCAGCAAATCATACAGCGCATCCTGGGACAGCACGCCGCGTTTCAAATCGGGCGGAAGTTCACCCCGCTCATCCGCTTCATAGTCCTCCCGCCACTCGCCGGAGGTGTAGTAGGTGTCCAGGAGGGCGAACTTCTCCGGGTCGTGCGTGGTTGATGCTTCATCTAACAGTCTCTCATACTTCTCCACCCGCTCAATGCGCTCAAGCCGATAGAAGCGGCGATATGTTACGCCGTTTCTGGTAACCTGTTCATTCCACATTTCTGCCGGACGCACCCACAGGCCACCGTCGCCGTAAAGGGCGCGGTAAACTACCATAGGTTCCTCTGTCTCGCTGTGCCTTGCAATCCCGACCACCTCATACTCATTACCTTTGAAGTGGCGGTACCGGCCGGGCTGGATGATCTGTACAGCTTCCTCATAGGTCATCTTTCTTATGCCCACCCTTCACATACACTTTCCTCGGATCGGCAGGCTTCTCCGCGTCCTCCGGGATCGCCCATGACCAGCCGAACCGTTCCACGCCGGGAATCCTGCCATCCTGGGCGAGCTTGCTGACCCACCGCTCTGAGACGTTCCACTTATACGAAATCTCCCGTACAGACAGGTATCCCTTCATGACCCGCCTCCTCACAGTTTCTCAACGTATATTATATGCGAACAATCGAAGAAAGGCAAGGATAAAAAGCGCCTCCGTCCGTTCTCAAATTCCGCTTCCTCTGATCTGCTCCGCCATCCACAAAATGAACTCCTCCAGCGTCGGCTCGTCCCGGCATACTCGAAACCGGCCCACTTCTCCTGGACTGCCGGGTCCGGATTGTTCCTCCCAGCGTCCATGGCTTCCTTCATGTCCCTCCGTACCTCATCCTCGGTGACGCGGTTGTCACGGGCGATCTGGCGGATGATCCCTGCTGCCCGCTTTAGTTCTCTCTTCGTGTACATCGCTCTGTCTCCTTTGTCAGTGTGTCTGCTAAGGGAAATGGAAACGCTAACAGGTGGGGAGAAGTATTTCTCTTAGCAATACTTATTATACGCGGGGATACAGTCGAAATATGCCGAAATCTGCCACGAAAAATAAAAAAATATCCCTACGCCCCGAAATCAGGCGCAGGGATAGATTCAGCGTTCGTCAATCATTACTTCCAGAACCCGCAGCAGCCGCCGCTGCTCATCGACCGGGAGAGCCTGCAGCTTCCGTGAAATAGAGACGCTCTCCTGGCTCGTC
>JAFVGK010000059.1 GCA_017475035.1 Blautia sp. | reverse complement strand
GAGTCAGAATACAGATCGATCTCACAGGGTTCTTTCAGGCATTCCAATGCGGAAATAACAGCGGTCAGTTCCATGCGGTTGTTTGTCGTCTGCTCTTCTCCGCCGGAGATTTCCTTTTCTTTTCCTTTATAGCACAGGATGGCTCCCCAGCCGCCCGGGCCCGGATTTCCGCTGCAGGCACCGTCCGTATAGATGGTTACCTTTTTTTTATTCAGCATCGGGAGGCAGTTCCTCAGAAGAAAGCTCTTCTGCGTCTTCGCTGTCGGAAAAATGTTCTGTCTTTTCGATACAGATCACCTTCGCATCGCCGACAGGCTTCATCACACGGACGCCCTGTGTGGCACGGCCTTTTTCTCCGATCGCGGAAACAGCTACACGGATAATGGTTCCGTCATCCGTAATCACAAGAAGGTCGTCCGTTTCATCAACCAGACAGATGCCGGCTATCTTCCCGGTGCGTTCTGTGACCTGATAGTTCTTGATTCCGATTCCTCCGCGTTTATGCACACTGTAGGCATCGAATGCCGTACGTTTTCCAAAGCCTTTTTCGGTTACCGTGAGCACAGCGCTGCCCTGGGCAGAGCTTCCGGCTCCGATCACATAGTCTCCTTTACGCAGACGGATACCCCGCACGCCGACAGCCGTACGCCCCATAGAGCGGGCTTCCGTCTCGGGGAAGCAGGCCGCCATCCCGTCATGGGTAGCGATGAGAATGGTGTCCTCTCCCGCTGTCGGGAGAACGGAAATCAGCTCATCTCCCTCGTCAAGGGTAATGGCTCGGATTCCGTTTGCACGGATATTCTTCAGGGCAGACTGTTCCATACGCTTCACCGTGCCGTTCTTTGTGACAAAGACAAGGTACTTGTCCTCTTCAAAACCACGGCCTGCAATCATGGCACTGACCTTTTCCCCGGCTTCTCCGGCTTCTACCGGAAGGATATTGACGATGTTGGTGCCGCGGGCTGCACGCCCCGCTGCGGGAATAGAATAGCCTTTTTTGATATACACCCTGCCGGAATTCATAAAGAAGAGAATGTTATCATGAGTAGAGGCCGTAAAGACCGTTTCCACAAAGTCCTCTTCCTTGGTTGCCATCGCGCGAACTCCTCTGCCGCCGCGGCCCTGGGCCTTGTATTCCGACAGTGCGAGGCGCTTGATGTATCCGCCGTGCGTCAGGGTAAAGACGGAAAGCTCTTCCTGGATCAGATCTTCATCCTCAAGATCTTCCACCACATCCTGAATCTCTGTCCTTCGCGTATCGCCGAATTTGTCGCGAATGGCAATCAGCTCTTCTTTCAGAACAGCCTTGATCTTTTCCGGATCTGCAAGAAGGTCTTTATAATATCTGATTTTCTCTTCCAGTTCTTTGTATTCCGTCTCGATTTTTTCCCGGTTGAGACCCTGCAGCTGGATCAGGCGCATATCGCAGACATACTGAGCCTGACCGTCGTCAAGCCCAAAGCGTTCCATCAGGCGCTGCTTTGCATTATCATAGCTGGTGCGGATGATATGGATAACCTCATCAATATTATCCTGTGCTATGAGAAGCGCTTCCAGCAGATGAGCCCGCTCCTCCGCCTTACGCAGATCATATCTGGTACGGCGGACTATCAGATCCTCCTGGAAGGTGAGATACTCGTCGAGGATATGGCGGAGAGACAGAATTTTCGGCTGCGTCTGGTTGTTGACAAGCGCAAGCATATTGATGGAAAAGCCGGACTGCAGCTCCGTCTGAGCAAAGAGGCGGTTGAGCACAACCTGCGGATTGGCATCGCGCTTAAGCTCGATAACGATACGCATGCCGTTGCGGTCTGTCTCGTCCCTGAGGTCGGAGATCCCTTCCAGGCGCTTTTCATGCACCTGATCTGCAATATTTTTTATCAGTTTACGCTTATTTACCTGATACGGCAGCTCCGTGACAATAATACGCGTCCGTTTCTCTTTGCCGTATTCTTCAAACTCCGTCCTTGCGCGGACGACGATTTTTCCTCTGCCGGTCGCATAGGCCTGCCGGATGCCGGAATGGCCCATAATGATCCCCCGCGTCGGAAAATCCGGCCCCTGGAGATGCTCCATCAGATCACTGAGGGTCGCTTCAGGATTGTCCAGCACGCAGACGCAGGCATTGATCACTTCCGTAAGGTTATGGGGCGGAATATTCGTCGCCATACCGACAGCAATTCCGCTGGATCCATTGACCAGAAGATTCGGGAAGCGGGACGGGAGCACACGGGGTTCTTTTCGGGATTCATCGAAGTTTGGATCCCAGTCCACCGTCTCCTTGTCGATATCGCGGAGCATCTCATTTGAGATTCTGGAAAGGCGTGCTTCCGTATAACGGTAGGCTGCGGGAGGATCTCCGTCCACCGAACCAAAGTTGCCGTGTCCGTCCACCAGCATATAGCGCATGGAGAAATCCTGCGCAAGGCGCACCATTGCATCGTATACGGATGCATCACCGTGCGGATGGTAATGACCCAGCACATCACCGACGCAGGTTGCGGACTTTTTAAACGGTTTTTCAGACGTCAAACCGCCCTCATACATCGTATAAAGGATTCTGCGGTGGACAGGCTTCAGACCGTCACGCACATCAGGAAGAGCACGGGCAATAATAACCGACATTGCATAGTCGATATAGCTCTTCTGCATTTCGCTGACCAGATCCGAGGTTGTAATAACCTGATTTGGAAATGCTATATCTTCAGGCTTGTAATCTCTTTTATGTGCCATAAAGGAATCTCCTTAAATATCGAGGTTGACGACGTATTTTGCGTTTTCTTCAATCCATTCACGGCGGGGTTCAACCTCTTCGCCCATCAACACCGTGAAGACCTGGTCGGCTTCAATGGCATCGTTGAGTGTAATCCGGCGCAGAGATCTGTGTTCGGGATCCATCGTCGTCTCCCAAAGTTCATGCGGATCCATTTCACCAAGGCCTTTAAAGCGGGAGATGTCAATTTTCTGATTCGGGTTGTCTCCGCGCATTTCAGAGGAAATCCTGTCCCTCTCATCATCAGAATAGGCAACACGCTGCTGCTTGCCGCGTGTCAGCTTGTAAAGCGGAGGAACCGCAGAATAAACATAGCCGCATTCGATCAGCGGGCGCATATAACGGAAGAAGAACGTAAGCAAAAGCGTACGGATATGGGAACCGTCCACATCAGCATCCGCCATGATAATAATTTTATGATAGCGAAGTTTTTCCAGATTAAACTCTTCTCCTATGCCGGCACCAAGCGCTACAATAAGAGGATAAAGCTTATCGTTGCCGTAGATTTTATCCGCTCTGGCCTTCTCCACATTTAGCATTTTGCCCCACATGGCCAGAATTGCCTGGAAACGGCTGTCTCTGCCCTGGATAGCAGAGCCTGCAGCAGAATCACCCTCAACAATGTATATTTCGCAGAGGGAAGGATCCTTTTCATTGCAGTCCTGCAGTTTATCGGGCATCTGGCCGCTCTCCAGCCCTGTCTTGCGGCGGACAGACTCCTTTGCCTTTCTGGCCGCTTCCCTTGCACGGCTGGCCATCATCGCCTTTTCCAGAATCACTTTGGCTACGGCAGGATGCTCTTCAAAAAACTCGCTGAGCTGTTCCCCTACAAGACCGTTGACCAGTGCACGCACATAGGCATTTCCGAGCTTCTGCTTTGTCTGCCCTTCAAACTGCGGTTCCGGGAGCTTCACGGAAATAACAACGGCAATTCCTTCCAGCACATCATCACCGGACAGTTTATCCGCATCTGTTTTGATGATGTTATTCTTTTTCCCGTAATCATTGATCACGCGGGTAAGTGCTGTTTTAAATCCGGTTTCATGCATGCCGCCTTCCGGCGTATTGACATCGTTGGCAAAGGAAATAATCTGAGTGGTGTAGCCGTCATTATACTGAAACGCCACTTCCGCAAAGGTATCGTCCTTTTCCCCGCCGATATAGATAATATGGTCCGTCAGAGGTGTCTTGTTTTTATTCAGAAAAGCGACATACTCCCGAATTCCGCCCTCATAGCAGAGAACATCCCGGTGTGTTTCTTCCTCTTTTTTCTTTTCCGGATACCATTCTTCTACCGGACGGTTATCTTCAATGGTAATCGTGACACCGGCATTGAGAAAAGCCTGCTGTTGCATTCTGGTATGGAGAATATCGTAATTGTAAACAAGCTCGTCAAAGATTTCTCCGTCCGGCTTAAAACGAACCGTTGTTCCCCTTTTTTCTGCTTTTCCGACAACCGTGATCGGCTGGGTAATTTCACCGCGGGAGAAAGACATCTGATAAATCTTTCCGTCACGATAAACCTGGACTTCCAGCCATTCCGAAAGCGCATTTACAACAGATGCTCCAACTCCGTGGAGCCCGCCGGAAACCTTATATCCTCCGCCGCCGAATTTACCGCCGGCATGTAACACCGTAAATACAACCTCAAGAGCTGATTTTCCCGTCTGCTCCTGCGTATCCACCGGAATTCCTCGTCCGTTATCGCTGACAGAGATGATGTTTCCGGGCTCTATCGTAACTTCTATATGCGAACAGTATCCTGCGAGTGCTTCATCAATAGAGTTATCTACAATTTCATATACAAGATGGTGAAGCCCGGAAGAAGAAGTAGAGCCGATATACATCCCGGGGCGCTTCCGGACAGCCTCAAGACCTTCCAGAACCTGAATTTGACCGGCATCATAT
>JAFVGK010000013.1 GCA_017475035.1 Blautia sp. | reverse complement strand
GTAGGCCGGGTAACACGTAAAAGATTAAGTACCTCTTTGGAACGCATGGCAGATACCTCCTGACGAGGTTATTATACCATATATTTAGTCATATTAACAGCTATAATTTAATATATTCAATATAATTTATAACCATACATTTTGCCGTGACCCTGATTTTATGACTGCCAAGTTCCTTAAAGAGGAGCCGGATTCCTATGACAAACAAGACTGTGCCGATGATGATGGGCAATACGACAATTGCGCCATTTATTCCACTATCGAAAACGTTATATATCTTATCGAATATATTTTCCATATTTTTCCCCTATTACGGATTTTTCTATATCTCCGTCCTTTTGCCGCCTGAATCATATCATCCTTCGCTGATCGTAACCGTTACGTCCCCATTTCCCGGGAGATCTCCTCTTCCCTTTATCTCGCCTTTTTTCCGCCCTCATATATTTCATCAAAGACCGCATGGAGTTCGCTGAGTCCCTCCACTGCATACCTTTCTTTATTTTTCGTTATCCAGTTGTCGCCCACAAATTCGAGAAAAACACTTCTGCCGTCTTCAAAAGTAAAGGTCAGATAATCTCCCTGATCCAGCGTTTCCATATCATTCTTCTCTCCGACCTTCAGACTGCGGAGAGCTTCAACAGCGGTACCGATCTGCTCAGGATCTTCGCTTACAGCGGAAATGAGGGTTTCGTCCAGCCGCAGATACTCCAGCCTGACAGGAAGCTCCGTGTCTGTCCAGATCCCATTTTCCCCCGTCACGATTTCACCGGTCCACGTATTGATCCCGCCGAATTCATAAAGGTTCGTATATCCCATGTCCGCCAGCTTCTGCGCCGCCTGTTTGCTGCGGTTTCCGCTCCGGCAGTAAATCAGAATGGTCTGATTCAGATCCGGGAGTTCTTCCGGCTGCGCCGTACCAATCGTCTCATTCGGAATGCAGATCGCGCCGGGAATATGGCCGACAGCAAATTCATCCTGCCTGCGGACGTCAACGATAATGTAATTGTCTTCTCCAGCTGTCATTTCCGCAGCCTCGTCCTGACTGATCTGTGAATAGGATTGGGTGGAAAATGCAAGGGATGTCGACAGGAAAGCTATGAGTATTCCGCATAGAGCTGCTATCTTCTTCATTATTTTATCCTCTTTTTTTAAACAACCCGGATCGAATCCATATTTAACGGCCACAATTTCTTCTACCTGTGCGGTGACCGTATGTATGCGATGTGATAACCGGATTTATCCAGGCAGAACATCACATTCTTACGAAGCACCTGCCAACGGAATGCGCAGCAGCCGCTTAAAGCGAAGCGCCGTCCCCGGACAAAAGCATACAACAACCATTGTCCCTACAGTCCCATCTTCGTCATAATCCCGTCTGCCGTTACTCCCGGATGGGTGACATACAGCCGGACAATCTGTTCCACCAGCGCATTGTTCCATTTATGCTTTCGTGCAATCGTCTCAACCGTCCGTCCTTTTTTTGTTTCACTGACCACAATTTCGATGATTGCCCTGACATCCGTGCTGTCTGTCCCGGGAACAATTTCCATGGGCGCATGCGGTATCTCAATCCGCTTTACGTTCCACCCATCTTCATCGATTGTGAGCATCGCCATTGTAACGGCCTGGTAAAATCTTTTCGGACCACAGCTTCCCGGATTCAGGAGAAGTGTCCTGTGTCCATCCGCAGCCTCCATCCATGTGCTTACGTACTGATGGGAGTGTCCGGTCATCACGATATCATATGAGCTTAGATCCTTTGGCAGATCCTTCTTTTTATGAGTCATATAGATAAAAAGGCCGCCGAGTTCCAGCTCAAGATGACCAGGAATGCCCTCTGCCCATTCCTTATCAACATTTCCGCGCACAGCTTTTACCGGCGCGATTTTCTCCAGTTCATCCAGAACCATCCGGCTGCCTATATCGCCGCAGTGAAGAATACAATCCACGCCCTGAAGTTTTTCTTTCACTTCCGGGCGCAGAAGATTATGGGTGTCAGAAATCATTCCAATTCGCATGTTCACTTCACTCTTTTTAAAAATCTCCGGCCTCAATCCCATTAAAATCCCCGGTCTCAGTCCCATTGACGGGCGACGTCCGCCGGCAGGGGGAATCCGCCCATATCATAAGAGAAGGCCTGGTATTCCGCACTGCCAGGCCTTCCCGATGATCCGCTCATCTGCCGGATGCGCGGAATCGTTCATCAATTGTTCTCAAAAAACTCCAGTACCATTTCCATCGCCTTCGGCCAGGCTGCTTCAGACCATCCATGACCTTCGCCTTCCATCTTGACGAGCTTGGCATTTTCATATGTCTCTTCCGCCTGCTCAGAGTAGGTATACGGGACAACCGGATCTTCGTCCCCATGAATGATCAGGACGTTCCCCTTATAATCACCGATCGTTCCGTACACATCAATGTTCTGCGCATCCTCGACAAACTCCCTGCTGAGATCCATTCCCCAGAAATCAAAGGTATCGGGAGCTTCTGACGGATCCGGGTAGTTGTCTTTCCAGTTGTCCGGGATACACAAAGCCGGGAAGTACATGGCAAGCGCCCCGATCTCATCCTTCAATTCTGCCGCCACCAGAGAGGAAATGAAACCGCCCTGGCTGCCGCCGAGAAGAAAGATTTTGTCGAATTCGCCAAGAGATTTGAAGTAGTCTACAACCGCCAGCAGATCTTCCTTCTCTGAGGTGATCGTCATTTCCGTGGTCGCCCCGCTGCTCTTACTATTGACGGATCCGCCGCAGAAATCATAAGCATAGGAAGTGTAACCGCTGCCGGCAAAAAGTGCCCCTTCCTTTACCCAGTCATTATGCGATCCGTTGTAGCCATGGGACATGATGATAACGGTACCGTTGGCTTCCCCTTCCGGGCTGTAAAGCACGCCATAAATGGACTTCTCCCCATTGGGGATGATGAGCTCCGTGCCGGCTGACGATGTTTCAGTCTCCTCAGCAACAGCTTCCTCATCCTGAATTTCTTCTGCCATGTTTCCCTCCTCTCCGAAAACCGGAAGCGCAGACAAAACAATAAATCCCGATAAAATGCAGCAAAGAAGTTTTCTTTTCATTTTTTACCTCCTGATTAAATACCACATCGACAAAAGCCTGATTCTACTTGTCGCCTGAATCATGTTATTCAGATGCAGCCCTCATTTTTTCAGCCGCTTCTTCACGCTGTCTGCACATTTCCGCCCATGTCGGGCCTGTTCGAAGCATTTGCGTAAACTCCTTCAACGTCCCCGGAATGTCGATCTGCTGCGGGCAGACCGCTGCGCATGCGCCGCATCCGATACACTGATCCGGCCATTTATCCTCAGGCGTACCATCCATCTGCATTTTTACGGTCATCGCCGATGCAAATTTCAGATCATTGTACCCCGCCAGAAGCATCGGAATATCCAGTTCTTTGGGACATCCATCACAGCAGTATCTGCACCCTGTACAGGGAACGCCGCTTTTCAGGGTCTCGGCAATATCAAGCATCATTTTCCATTCCTGTTCCTGAAGAGGCTCTCCCTCGCTGAAAGTCTTAATATTGTCTTTCATCTGATCCAGGCTGGACATGCCGCTTAAGATTGTCGCCACCTCCGGTATCTGCATGAGCCACCTGAAGGCCCAGGATGCTGTCGACTCTTCCGGCCGCAGGGCTTTCAGTTTTTCATTGTTTTCCTTTCCGAGATCCGCAAGCTTTCCGCCCCTTAACGGCTCCATCACCATAACAGGGATTCCCCTGCTTCCGAGCAGTTCAATCTTTTTTCGGGCGTTCTGAAGAGTCCAGTCCAGATAATTCAGCTGAATCTGGCAGAACTCGATTCTGTCTCCGAGGAAATCCAGTATTTCTTCAAGATTCTCAGCCCTGGCATGTGTCGAGAAGCCGAGATGCCTGATTCTTCCGCATTCTTTCTGTTTTACAAAGTAATCGATGATTCCATAGTCCGGATTTTTATATGTCGCAAGACTGTTCTCATATATATTGTGCAGCAGATAGAAATCAAAATAGTCTACGCCGCATTTTTTCAGCTGCTCTTCAAATATGCCCTCACAGTCATAGCTCTTCATGAACTGATGACCCGGGAACTTTGTTACCAGTTTGAAGGATTCTCTTGGATATTTGGCAAGCGCCTTTCCGATTGCGATTTCAGAATTGCCGTTATGGTATGGATAAGCCGTGTCGAAATAGTTCACCCCATGTTCCATGGCGTAATCCGTCATCTCTTCTACCTGGGCCTGATCTATGCTTCCATCTTCCTTCAGCGGCAGTCTCATTGTTCCAAAAGCCAGTCTTGAGATCTTTTCTCCGCATGCTTCCGTATATTTCATCATTGCCTACCCCTCTCAAGATGTTCCGTTTATTCCTGACATTTCCTTCATACTCAACGCCATGCTCTGCGGCAGATAAGCCCCTGAGTTCTGTCAAAAGCCTATCCATAGCGAAGCTTCTTTTTGCATGACCTTGTGTTGCCTGAATTATCATATTAACAATCTTCATGAAAAAAAGCAGTATCTCTGAAAAGCTTCTGCCT
The DNA here is from genome assembly GCA_017475035.1 of Blautia sp. Lineage (GTDB taxonomy): Bacteria > Bacillota > Clostridia > Lachnospirales > Lachnospiraceae > Blautia_A. The sequence goes on along the minus strand of JAFVGK010000013.1, from coordinate 10,768 downwards.
TGCTTCAGTTCATCTGATGCTGTTCCGGATCATCCCAGCGATCTTGTCCCGACGACCTTACAGATCATTGTCGTATCATAGCCTGTTGTATTCAGCTTCTCCACCAGCTCCTCGTCCGTCACCAGCTCCAGATACATTCTTGCGCCGGAAACAGCGTACTGATTCTCCGCACCTTCTTCCGGATTTGCCGCGTAAAGAGCCATAGCCTGGCCTTCTCTCTCAAGGTTCACCCGGGTCTGATTCTCCGCCAGGCCCAGCACGACATAATAATCCTCTCCATCCTTTACCATGGAGTAGATATAGAAGCCGACCTGGGGAGAGCCGTCCTCGTTGACAGTCGCAACCACGTAGGACCCTGAATAGCTGTTGACCGCATCCATAAGGGTATCTCCATCAATCCCGAAATCCCCATAAAAATCCATAACGGACGCTGAAGAAACGCCCTCAACCTCCACACCTTCAGGGATATCCCCCTCCGCGGCAGCGATAGGAGTTGTCGCCAATAAACCTGCCAATAACAAACATAAAAGCTTTCTCATGTCTTTTCCTCCAAAATTCCTCCAAAAACCCGGGTTTTATGCTGACTCAGTGTCTTCGGATGATTTCGCTGCTTCGACAGTCGGATCTGCCAAAGCAGCGAAATCAGTCTCATTTTTTATACAAATAGCTGAATTTTGTGCCGTCGGCTGCTTCTTCGGCTTCTTCATCGGTCAGAGGCTGACCCTTTACTTCTTTTTTCTTCTTCTTTCTTCTCCTTTCTTCTCTTTGTCTTTAATTTTTACTCCTTTCTTTACTGTTTCTGTTTTTCTTTTTTCAATCGGCACGTTGCTGAACTCTTGAATCCGCTTAAACACATGGGGTATCGTTTCATACGGTATTCTTCTTTAAAAACAACTTCTTTCTGAATCGTGAAATAGTTGAATCATTTCTCCAGCTCCTTCACGTCTCAGAAAGGAATTGCTGATTAAATAATACCATATAACCGGTTTGAATTAATAGACTTTTTTTCAATCATTCCGTGATATTTTTGAATCCGGCCGTCTTTAGTTTCGTACCTGCCTATGGTAAAAAAAGAGTGTATGGCTTTCCGGCTGCACTTGTACAGCAGATTGATCCTTAGGATCTTTGCATAAACAGCATTTACATCCGACTCGTCTGAATCCGCCCAGCCTGCGTTGTGTCAGCCGTCGTAGTTGCCATCCGTGTTTAAGCTCTTCGTTTAATACAAAAGCCTTTTTCCTCAGCATACTCTTCAGCAGAGGAACCTTCCTCGACACAAAACACCAGATTTTTCGAACAGCCGTCAAAGGAGCTGCCGCTTATGTCTGCAATAGAAGGAGGCAAGGTTATTTCCTCCAGAGCAGTACAGCCCGCAAATGTTTCCCATCCTATCTTCTCAACATGCTTTCCCACTGTAATCTGTGTGATATCATCCCTGTTCTTAAACAGCCGGTCGTTAAGAACGATGACAGGAAGGCCGAATATCTCATCCGGTATCATGATCCTGCTTTCTTTGAGCCTGCACTCATCCAGGATAATCCCACGATGCTCGTCCTTCGTATCGTAGTTTCTGTCAACATGAAAGACATAGCGGGGATCGACATACTGACTCCGGATCGCTTCCTGCTCTCTTGGATTTCCCCTGCAGCCATAGTGTGACAAATGCTCCCGTACCTCGTTCAATAAGTCTTCCGGTGTGCGGTCATCCAGATGCATGATAAACCTGTCGCTTAAAGGAGCCGGCACCGGAGAATGATCCAGCATAAGCGGGAACAGCGGCTTTTCGCTTTCAGCGATAGCCTGTACATAAGCTGCATCCTTTACATTGTGAGCGGATAAAAACGGAAGCAGTGTGGAGCAGCCCTCCACCATGCCGCCTTCCAAAGCCGATTCCATACGCAGGCGGTAGCCGTCTGAAGCCAGCTGCCAGAGCAAGTCCTCAACCAATGCCCTGTCCTGCTCACATAGCACAACGCAACCATAGGGGCCTTCTTCTTTTTCCATTCCCTCTGACACAAAGCGGCAGTTTTCCTGTTTCCATTTTTCCATGGCTTCCTGATGTCTTTTTCTCAGGGGAGCCTGATAAATCTCCTCCATCTCCTCTTCGCTGATCAGCCTCACAAAATGCTGATTTTCCATTGCGTATCGGTGTGCCGCCGATCCCTCTACACAGATAATATGGAAGACCTTGTCCAGATTCACCGCCTTCGTTCCGTTATCGGCATCGTACTCCCCGTCATCTTCATCCCAGTCTTCTTCATCCCGATCGTCATCTTCATCCCAGTCTTCTTCATCTTCCAGATTTTCAAGGTACTCCTCTATGTTCTCAAGATTATCAAAAAGAAATTCTCCCAGATGCGTGGTCTGAGGGGGAATGACGATATATGAAAGACCATAGCAGCTGTCAAACGCCTGGCTCCCGATACTTTTTACCGTTTCCGGAATCACTATTTCCCGAAGACCTTCACATTCCCAGAACGCACATTCTTCAATACGTTCCAGTCCATAGGGCAGGTCGATATGTTTCAGAGAATCACAGGACTGGAAACAGTCAACATCCAGCGTTTTAAGCTGTTCCGGCAGATGAATTTCCAGTACCGGCTCTGCCCGTCTCAGCCGCTTGTTATGCAGCCGTTCGCTGCTGCATTCGAAGGCCTCCTCACCGATGCTTTCCCACCGGTCGGGCAGGATTACCCTGATGCTCGCTGCTCCCTTCACCTCATTCAGGTTCTGGAAGGTCACGTCTTCTGATATTCCAATGACAGGAAATCCCTGATATCTGTCTGGTATAACAATCTCAATCCTTCCGTCTTTCGGGGGATTTTTTTCCAGATATCTCTTCAGGGAAAAGTCTGTAATGACAATCTGGCCGTTGCTTACAGTATAATCGAAGCCCTCCGGTTCATCCTTCAATAGCTCAATTCCCTGGCTCAGATCAACCTCAATCGGCGCAGGAGCCCTTTTCTCACATTCCCGGCACCACGAAGGTATCGCTTTCGCCAAATCCTCCGGCTCCAGGATCTTTTCTCCTTTGAAAACACGGCTGTAATCCTTATGATCCAGCCTCACATACAGGATCGTCTTATCTCTTCGCTGAGCCTTCGGCAATTCCTTCCCCATAACATATTCAGATGCCAGGGAATTCTCTGACAGGAACAGCACAAACACATCACAGGCCTGGATTTTTCTGTGAATCTCAAGATCGAGAACTGCATTGTTGGGAATTCCCTGATCATACCAGATATTGAAGCCGGACAAAAACAGTTTCTCAATCACCGGGTATACCCGGGCAGAATCTTTATGGGAATAGCTGATGAAGACGTATGGGGCATTTCCTCCATATGCCCGAAAGGGTCGTTTTTCTGCCATAATACTCTCTCCTTCTCCCCAGACGAAGTATTGTACGTTGACTCAATGAACATGGATGACTATTTTGCAGCCACGCCTGCACAAAACGCAGCAATGGCAAAAATGCCTCCTTTCTCAGTCCGGGTTCGTGGTTCGCTGTCGGACACACATGTGTTTGTCCTATTCCGGGATCATTCTGTTTCTATCAGACTGCAATCTAATGGAAGAAAGCTCATCTTCCTTATGTCGTTTCGGCTTATTTTTATCAGACTGGTATCTCTGCTCAGTATGGAACTGCTATAGTTATAACCATAATCCGTATAAAATTCATTTCCACTATAATCAATAAAAGTATATTCGTATTTGTGTCCGTTCGTTGTTTCCGTACAGAAGAAATCATCTTCCAGCGAAATCACGCGAACACGGTCTTCCATTCTGACCGGATGAAATGCTTTGTTTCCTTCTGACTCGGTTTCTATATAAAGCTCTGAAAAATCCTCGTTGACAACGCAGACATAATTGTTATCATCAATGCCTTCGATAGGAAGGGCGATTTTCCCGTTCTGAATCAGAGTTAAATCTTTATTCTTTGTAATATAGTTCAGATACTTTTCATTATCAAACTCAATAAAATACCGTTCTTCCATATTATATGCCAGATATGTTCTGTGCCCGGAGTCGTCAGAATCATTTATTGAAACCCAGAAATAACAATATGTATCATTATTGCCTACAAAAATCGCCTCATCAGAGTTAACTACATCAGGAAACGTTACATTTTGTATTTCTCCTTTTAAATTTATGATTCTGAATCCATGATCCAGGCTGTTCAGATACACAAACCCAGATTTAAATAAACCATCATCGATATCAAAATTAATCCGATAGTCTCCGAGCCATTTGTGTGAAATACCACTGTAGCATGTACATAAGGAGCTTTGATAGTAAAATTCATGCGGATCATATCCCCTATAGTAAAAGGTATCCGTTCCGATCAGTCTGATATCAGGCCTGTATGTCCCGTCAATATGAAAAGAGGTTTCTAAATCACCTTCCCCGTTATATAAATAATATTCTGCAGAGGCGTGATCAAAATCATATTCCTCTTCTCTTACCCAGATATATTTACCATTGATAAAAACCACTTTATCCGCCTGATATGTTCCTGTCTGTTTACCGTCTACAGTAAATGTATAATAATAGCCGTCCTCATATAGAAATGTATATCCGGAACAAACCGCATTCAGGTCAGGTCCGAGTCCATCATCGTGGTAAATCCTGCAGAACAGAATATTCCCGTTCTCATCAGCGACTCCTTCATATTCCACGTAGTTCTCTTCAAAGATTACCAGAGTATATCCATCCTGATATCCGTCTACATCCTTCAGCCTGTAGTTTGAATAACTCCGTGACACAGAAATCGATTCTTGCAGGTTTTTATCCATTATAACGCTTCCTATCATCCTTCCGTTCGAAAAAACCTGTAATTCAACTGCATTACTGACGCCCATAAAATTATCATAAACAGTTCCGGATACAATATCAGTAATCTTCATACCTCCGGGAATGTCACATACGTTCCTGATATATGAAATCTGGTCGTTACTTAACTCATCCATAATTCCGGCAGAAGCTCCGGACGCTGACAGAAACAGAAAAAAACCGCAGTAAACAAGTGTAAATATTTTTTTCATTCTAACCCTCACATTATAGCACAAAAAGGACTTTCCTGCTTCATCCCACAAGGATTGATTTCATTTCGCTCCATTTGCTGTAGTGCTTCTTCCCGTCAGCAGTTAAAAAAGCTCTTATCTGAAACCAATATGTCTGATTTTGTTTCAAACCTCCCACTTTTTTTTCTGTTATTGTATTCTTCTTTATATTCATCACTTTCGGTGATGCCATAGAAGCTGATGCTGCATATCTGATCTGATATCCTGATGCTTTCTCATTTCTTTTCCACGAAACAGATACTTTCTTTGCTTTACTGTGGGACAAGTTCATTTCCTCGGGTGAGTCAAGATATACAATAGAAATGTCTTTTCCCTTGGAGCTTTTTCTGAATCCGGATCCAGATGCAATCGCATAATATGTGTATGAATTACCGTTCACCACAGTTTTGTCTATATAAAAGTCTTTTACGGAAGTATTGATCTTTTTTGCTTTTTCTCCATTCTCACTTCTATACAGAATGTACTTTTCCGCATGTTCGACGATACTCCAGGTAAGTTTGATCCCGCTTACTGTCTCTGATATTGAAATCATATCTGATTTTGACAGTTTGGGTAAACGGGGCTCCGCATCAGGATCATATTCTTCAGAAAGAATCGTCCCATCCAACTGTATTTCATAGTTTAATTTCATCCTGCCTTTAAAAAATCCCAGACCCGTAATCGTTACGTTTGCTGTACCAGGCTGATCATTATCTTCATAAACACAATAGTAATCAATATACTCTGCCAGTTTCTTACCATTATATGTTACGGAGAGCTCAGGTGAAACCTCATTCCATTGCTTTTGCGGCTGTAATTTTAAAAATCTGACCCTGCATTCGGAGATCTGCGTAAAAATAAGATTGGAATATTGTTCATACAAGCCAAGATTCTCATACTCCAGTTTACCTACCCATGCGGTTGATACTGTAGCGCGAACACTTTTTACATTTCTGCGAATCTCTCTGATCTGGGAAATCAAATCGGAAGCTGTTTTTTGAAATTGCTCTTCAAACTGAGCGATAAAAGTTCCTTTTTGCGTATCAACAAATTTTTCTGCGTATTCACAGTCGATATCAAAAACCTTAAACATGATTTCGATCGCAGAAAGCAATACTTCAGCGTCTGACTCATCTTCGGAATTCATGTACTTTACTTTTTTCTCAAAATATGTTTTTAACAAAACATTCTCGAATTCAGTAATCATTTCCAAAAGAATGGATTTTTCCGCGACAGTATCCGTCTGCATCAGGGAATTACACAACAGGGTGCTTGCTGCATAAGCGAATTCATATGCGGCTGCGTATGGATTCGCTTTGTAAAGAGCGTTTTTCCGCGTTGTCCAATAATCATCAACCCATTCTTCCATTTCCATTTTAAATTGAAAGGCTTGAACCTTTGCTCTAAGGAATGCATAAAAAGCAGCGTCATTCATGAACATTACGGAGCAGCATTCACTAAGCGCGAATTTCATCTGAGGACTGTCAGAAGCATTACAGTTTTTAGATAACGATAAAAGAATTTCTTTATTCGCATAGTTCAGATTGCGAAGCAAATAACAATTCGTTACAAATTCCGCCAATTCAGTGACACTTATCAGTTTATCTCCGATGTCAAATGCATCTCTGATTCCGGAGAAAAGCTCTCTTCCTTTTTTATCGAGGGAACCATTAAACTGATCCCACCAGTCAGCCGTTGTTTCTTCCAGCTTTTGTCTGATCTCATCCGGTAAAGCCGGCAGGTTATTTTTATTCTTTTTGTATTCTTTGTAATAATCAGATTTCTGCATGGTTGAATCTATGAAATCCGTAAACGAATCCATGATCCTGTACGCTTTCGAATCGAAAAATCCAGATACATTTTTCCTGTTGTCCTCTTCAAAAATAGAAAAAATCAATGCCGTATATAAATCTTTTCTGGAAAAAACTTTATCGTCAAATTCCGTTGGATCGCTGATGCTTTCCAGCGCAAAGGTTAAAACGCGCCATTGCTCCGCAGTATCTATTAATCCATTCATCTTTCCGACACGATACAGTTCCTGTGAAGGGGAGGCATCATACATAACCGGTTCAAAAGCTGCCAAAGAGTTTTCAAGATAATAATCCGCGCGATATTTAAATTCATTAAAACCACTGTCTGAATCTGTGTTCCGGTCATACGATACATCGTAATTGATACGATACCAGATCTCTCCGGTGGCCTGATCAACCAGATTACCGTCAACCCAGGAAAAAACATCACATCCATCCCTTACTTGTGGACTGAACACATCATATTGTTGCTGCGAATACCAGCACGCCAAATTGTTTTCATATAATTGAAATGTGTCATATACTTTGGTCAGATTATAATCTTTATACACCACGTAGTACTGGCTGTTTACCAACTGGTCTTTTTCGTTTAATTGAAGCGACATATGGATCGGATAAGTTTCTGGATCCCACTTACATTTATTCTGGTACTCTCCAAGATAGCCAGAAAGCTTCACTCCGTCTTTTCCCGCATTCAGCCACTCTCGATATAAAAAGGAAAGCCTGTTTTCTTCGCAATATTTCGCCGCGCAGCTTCCTTTTGGAACTATGATAGTAAGCAAATCGTATATGTAATGTGGAAAAGCATTCTCCCCAATAGAGTTAATAGTCTCAGGCACTTCAATTCTTCTGAATCTATTATAATTTATTCCACCATTATAGAAACAGTTATCTCCTATCGCGGTTACAGGGTATCCATTTAAAGATTTCGGAATCTTCAGATACTCTTGTTCATGAGAAAAATCAAAGCCTGTAATTTTGACCGTTGCATCTTCCTGCAGAATATAATAATATCCTTCACTTTCAAAAATCTGTCCATTTGAGAGCAAAGTGTCTTCCTGACTGCCATAAGCCAAATCGGAGGGCACAAGCAGCAAAGTGCAAAATCCAATCCATGTCAGCAGCAAAAATGCATTGATATAAGATTTTATTCCGATCATCATATTCCCTCACCCACACTGATCTTTTTGGGATTACGTATAAATACTCCAATGGAAAAAGCTGACTTAATGGCAGCAGAATATTTTATGGTTTGACAGAAAGCGCCTGTTTCTTTGCATCTCTCCGCAGAAGTCTGTTTTGCGATTGCCTCTATATTTTGCAATTGTCTCTATTTTAGTGAGAACTCTCAAATTCCCTGATAAAATCAGCGTTATAGGATTCTATTTCGCTCAGTAAAGAGATGTCAAAGTCGTTTGCTTCAATGGTGCCTTGATACCAGGCTTGAGAATCAAAGTATTCCTGCAGGTCCGCAGTTGTAAATTTTCTCCCTTTTCTGGCAAAAATCTCATTTCGCGCAAGCCTCAGCTCCTCTTTTGTAAGAGTACTCAGGTCTGATTCTGTCAGATATCTCGAATCACTGTCCGGAATAATATATTGGTTCGCACTTTTTGTATCTTCTGGTTCTGTTTCTGGTTCTATTTCTTCAAAAGTGAATTTCTGACCAGACAGATCTGTATTGTCCGGATTCCAGGGAGCAGTTATATATCCGATCTCTGACAAAGAAACGGCATTTCCTTTCATTTCATCGTATATCTCGTAAAATTCATCTTTATCATATTTTTCTTCATTGATTCTATAGACCGGCGTGTCATAGGCACTGCTGGTTGTCAGGAACAAACGAATCAACTGCTGAAATGACTCTCCTTCGAGGCGGAAAACATAATAGTCAGATTCTGATGATGTCCCAACCTGGACGATAAAATTGTTGTTTTTTTCATCGTAAAGCAGGTTCCTGAAATAATTCACATACATTATTGGAACAATAGTTTCCCCATCAAAAGAAAAAATAGCCCCTCTTTGATTTGATAAGAGAATTAATTCATTTATCCCATCAGAATTCAAGTCTATTGAACAATACTTGTCGAATTCAGGTAAGCCCGATATCACATAGGTATCCTGATATATTCCGTTAATGGTATAAGCCGCATCAGGTGAATTGAAGAACATCTGAAACCATTCTTCATTTCCTTTTTTCCTGGCCGGTTCTTCCTCAGTGTAATCCGGAAGCTCAGTCAGCTGCCATTCAGAAGACAATCTGATCGAATCAAGCTTATACCTGTAATGGTCGAGGGGAAACTCTTCAAAATGGCTGCAGGGGATCAGATGAACATGAGCAAAATATTCACGGTATGAAGGAGCTTCCGGATGAAAAGGCTGCCATGTCTGTGAATATACCGCATCGATAGAATTATCATCATTGAAATTCACAGATACCATTTCGAAGCTTTGTTCTTCCGACTGAGCATAAAAAAACCTTAAGTTGTTCCCATCTAAAAATGTATTTCCGCCCGTCTCATAAAATCGATCTGGAAAATCCGGCAGTTTTCCGTCAAAATCAGAGAACAAAGCATAAGCCAGTTCAGCAACCTCGTCCAGGGAATACGTTGACCCATGGTATTTACTGTTATAGATGGAAAAAAGGTACATAACGGACCAGAATCTCTCTTTATTGCCTGAACTAAGATCAAGTTCTTTAACATTTCCTTCTGACGGCGTATAGCTATCCTGATTTAAATATGCCCTGATTGCAGGCTCCATATATTCGAGATACTCAAATTTATTACCTTCTCCGGCAAAAACCTGAACGGCGCAAAGAAACGTGAAAAAGAAAAATATTCCGGCGAACACTCCATTTTTCACTCTGTTTCCCATTTCATTTTTCCTTATTTTCATTCTCTCACCCTCCAAAGCCTGATGTGTTTTTTGGCGCAAATAATATGTGTTTTTCTGGGTTAACAGTGCTGCAAAAGAGAATCGTGTCTGCTGACATGACGGACAGATTTATGGATTAAGATAGTAACGCATAGCCATTATATAATGGTGTTTTAATAGTCTCATAGGGGGGGGGACAGCAAAGAGGCGTAAATTGATACCTTTGTTTACGAGAGTGTGTATCTCGTGAAACCTCGATAATCCATTTTTATTATGTGGAATGATTCGTAGATTGATCGTATGCTTCACATAACGGCTAAGGAGCTGTGCATAAACTTTATATCTGGCGCGTCTAAATCCGCCCAGGCTGCGTTGTTTTCAGTCGCCGCAGCCCGCTGCTGCTCCTTCAGCCACTTGCCTGAACGAATTTATCCTGCACCATCTGTATAGGTTAGTTTTGCACAATTCCTGAGGATAAGAGAAGCAGCCATACTAAACCCAAGTCCCCGCGTCAATCAGGCATTTCGGCATTCTTTATTGCATTGATCTGCTGATGCGGAAATGATAAGAAAAACCCCCGCTGAGCATATCACGCACCCAGCAGGGTTTACCAGTCATTTCGTACAGCCTGAAGCTGCCAGCTTGGACTGAAATTCTGATGGGGTCAATCCGGCCCGCCTGGCCGCATCTGCAACAGTCAGGATTCCATCCGCTACCAGACTATGCAGCATCTCAAGACCTCCCTCCCGACGACCTTCCTGACGACCTTCCTGACGGCCTTCCTGTCTTTCCGTTCTCAGTGCTTTCTTCATTGCTGTTTCCTGATCCATAAATTTATACATGATAGCCGCCACCTCCTCATACTTCAGGTATTCCTGCAAAACAGTTCTGCTTCTGCATATCCTTATGGTTTCATCTATGGTTTTCTGATTTTTCCCGTAGAGTCTGTACTGTTCTGTGAATACTTTGGAAAAGATTATGTATTGATTTAAAATATTCCCTTCCGCCGAATCATAAATCACC
>JAFVGK010000058.1 GCA_017475035.1 Blautia sp. | reverse complement strand
TATATCAGGAGTAAGCGAGAATTGCAAATCCCAAAGCAGATAATCTCACCGAGCACTACATAAATCTGGGCGGAAGCGTAGAATATGACTCATTAACAAAGCCAGTAAGTCAGCAAAGCATCTCAAGACTTAAGAAGAGCCCTTGTTGGCTATCGGCATCATAATATCGGTCACTTTTCTAACCGCACAGGTCGAAATTTTTATAGAATGATTCCGGCGACGCAAGGTCAAGCAGGTGGGCAAAGGAGTCAGACGCTTTCTGTTTTGCGGCTGCAGATCTGCCTGACTGCTGCCGCGTATTGATCCGGATGATTGATGGAGAACTCTCCGTGATAACAGCCGGGTAAGTACTGCGGTTCGCAGGAAGGAAGACTTCCGGCAATCAATTCTGCCGAACGTCTGATTCCCCTGTTCTCTTTTGCGCCGGCAAAAACATGTACCTCAGCTGAAGTACGGCTGAATGTGTCCTTCAGTTCATATGATGTATTTGCTTTCATAAAAGCGATCAGATCCTGTCTGGTGATCAGACAGGTGTCACGGTAATAGTCTTCAAAAAGCTCCGGCTTCATATGCAGGGATCGAAACTGCAGTTCTGAAAAGGATCGGTTTTTGATCAGATTGTAACTGCCTGAAAATGCGGGTCCGATCATAGCATTTGTAAGCTTTGAGGGAATAACCATGGCACTTTCAACGAGTGCGAAAGAGCAGATGTCCTTTCGCTGAGAAAGCATTTCAAGCAGGATCTGTCCGCCGAGAGATAATCCCCCGATCAATAAAACGGAGCCGGCATAATGCTTATCCAGGAACGAGAGGATCTCAGCAGCGTTATCCTCGATAGAAGTAAAAGGCCGGTCACTTCCCGCATGTCCGTCAAGAATCGGCAGAACCACATGATAATCTTTCCGGAGCATTTTGGCAGCTTCCCGATAGTTCCACCAGGATAAGCCTCCTCCATGCAGCAGTACGATCGTCTGCTGTTGGTCTGCGCCAAATTCCCGATATTTCATTCACGAATCACCCCGGGAATCACTTTACCTGTGCCAGCGCGTTGCGTACAGCCTCGCGGAGCCCGTTGGAGGTCAGCGTTACGCCGGAAATGCCGTCGATATCTGCCGTATTTTTCTCAATCATCTCAGGAATGAGCTTTTCAAAGGCCGGATCAGAAATACCTGCGGTTTCAGCCTGTTCCAGAACCTCGATGCGTGCGATCTTGTCCCCGTCCATCGTCACTTTGACTTTGATCGGCGTACCGCCCTTGCCCTGGCCTTCACCGATGTACTCATTTTCACCCAGTTCATATTCCATATTGGCGCCGGCAGGGACATAGTTTTCCTTGCCATCCATCACAGAACCCTGATAAATATCTTCGGCAGGCTCCGCGATCAGTTTGCCGATGATGCGGCCAAAGATCATGCCGCCGCCGAGATTACAGGAAGCCTGATAGCAGTTGCTCCAGATATCTCCAAGCTCTCCGTTGGTATACAGATGCGGAATGACTTCGCCGTAAGGGGTCAGTACCTGCCCGTCAATATTCTTCCTCGGACCGCCCTGTGTGTTGCCCATGCATGGGGTAATCTTTACGGCATAGTAAGGTGCGGTATCGATGCGGACCATATTTTTGGTACGGCCAAAGGCCAGATCTTCTCCTTCATCCACAAACCGGTTCCATTTATCAATACTTGCCTGCACGATGGCTGCGTCCAGTCCGAGCTTCTCGCAAAGCTCTTCCATCGTTTCTCCTTTAACGACCCAGCCTTTGTCGATCTCTTCCTGGCTGTCATCGCTCCAGGTAAAGTGCAGCCTGCCCTGTGCGCGGCCGTTTTCGTCAAAGATCGAGTACATATAATCCGGAAGAGGACTGTTTTCCCAGGTTCCGTTCACGTTGAACTTGCCATGGCAGCGTCTCGCATACTCATCTGCCACGCGGGTACCATCCGGACCGACCATGATGCCGCGTCCCGTTCCCTGGAAGGCGAAAGTAGCGTACTGGTTTTCTTCATCATAGAATTCAATATTTGTAACAAGATTGCTCATATGCCATAAGTCAGCGCCTACATCCAGCGCCATACGGATGCCGTCGCCTGTGTTGAAATGAGCATTTCCTGTGGAAGGCCAGAAATAACGGTCCGCGTAATCCTGCTGCATCTCCGGATTATTCTCAAAACCGCCGCAGGCAAGTACAACGGCATTGCGGGCACGTACGTTGATGTCCTGACCGTCTACGGATACCGTCACGCCATGGACGATTTTTGTTACGCCGTCCTGGATCAGACGTTTTGCGCCAGCCTCATACCAGACAGTGATATTCTCGCGCTTCATAACGTTATCCTTCAGAAGCCGATAGGCGGCACCGTCGCCTCCGAACGCGTCCGGGCTCATACCGGTATTTCCCGCGACAGTAAAGGGAGCAAAGGAATCAGAGCCTTCCAGTTCAGGGAATTCTACATAATTAAAAACCTGAGGATCTTCGGCGCCTAAGGATTTGATCCATTCAAAGTTCTCTGCCATGCCGTCTACATAACGCTCGATCATCTCGTCACTGGGAGTGGTAAATTTGCCGCGGAGGGCTTTGATATACTTAACCGTAGCTTCTTTGTCGGTGGTGTTGCAGATCCACTGCATGCAGATGGCACTGTTGCCGCCGGCTTTTCCTTCCGGAGCTTTCTCAAGGAGAAGCACCTTTGCGCCGTTATCCGCCGCCGTAATAGCCACGGAAGCTCCGGCGCCGCCAAAACCGATAACAATCGCATCAAACTCAGCAGCCCAATCGATGGTCTGTTCAAAGGCCTGGGCACTCTCCTCCTCTGCCATGACAGGTACGAGATGCGTCGCTGCAAGGCCAAGAGCTCCTGCCGCGGTGCCTTTCAAAAAATCTTTACGGGATAAATTACTCATAAAACATTCCTCCTTTGTATTCATATATTTGTCATGTTTCATAAAAATACACGGCTTCTGTATGTACAAAATTATAACATAAACTGCAGACGATGTCACGGAAAAATAAACAATCTTAACAAAAACAGAGGATATAATCTTGCCAGTGTGTAAAAGATAAATATGATTATGCCCTTCCGCCGCCTGAATCATAAATATTATCACAACATAATTTTTTCAGTCTTGAAACCCAAAATTGCATCTGGTATAATCTAGGATGTGTTATTATGTGTATACATACTGGATTTATGAAAAATTCAAAGGAAAATAGATAATGGAAACAAATGAAAAGAAAAAGAATAACAAAAAAATCAGCAGATTTGAAGCCGTGGTTTTTCTGATTTTATTTTTTTTAGCGGCAATTCCACTGCTTTATGTGTGGTCTCACAGGACTCTGCTTGATCAGAAACCCTTTTATTCTTTAGAATCGACCAGTGAACTGAGCTTTGGCAGTGAGGGAAGGACACTGGTCATAGACAATGGTAAGAAAACACTGCTGGTACTTGATGCCGAAGATCGGCTGATACGCCGTTATGAAGGCGGAACTTCGCATACTCCTTTCTTCTATGTCTGCCATGCCGCGCAGACTTCAGACGGAAGCATTTATATCGCAGATATCTCTTACGGCATTCGCGGAAACCTTCTGGAAAGTGAAAGGATCATCCGTCTGAATGGATCCCGGAGAGAAGTTCTTTATCAGATTGATTATACACAGGCCGCAAAAGAGGACACTCCGTTACAGTATGGCAGAATTCTGGAACTGCAGGAGTATGAAGATGAGATCTATTTCGTTCTTGATGATCGGAAAAGTCTGAAAGTGCAGAAAATCAATGCTGACGGTTCTGTTGCGGAAGTGGCTGATATTCCGGCCGACGGTGTAAAGACAGATGCTTCCTTTGATATTGAAACAGGCACGCTTGCTGTCATCTACCGGATCGGTACGATAGAGCTGTATAATATCTCAGGTCAGCTTTCCCCGAAACAGGTCAGGGAACAGGGAGGGGTTCCCTTTGATATCTGCGCGCGAAACGGTCAGGTCTATTACACGGATCTGACAGATTTTTCCATCAAACATTTTTCCATTGCGGAGCCGGAAAGAACGACTGTCTTTTATGAATCAGAGGATCTCTCATATTATAAACTGGATGTTTCAAAAGACGAAGAGACAATACTTGCCACAGATTATGCCGGTTTTTATCGTTTTGAAGTGACCTCCGATCACCTGAGTTCTGCTCCTTTTTACGTGGATGCCGCAAAAGTATCCTTTTATTCGCGGGTGCTCTTTACCTGGGCGATGCTGATATTAGGAATTCTTGTCTTTTTTATCTTTATAGGCAGATTGCTTTTCTGGATCGGCATTCTCGTTTCCCGGAATGAAAACGCCATGCGCGTAATGTTGATTGTCGTGGCTTGCCTTGCCGTTTTTTTTATTGTATCCTATCTGTTTCTCAGCCGTCTCATGAGTACCAGTACGCAATTTATCGAGAAACAGACGCACTTGTTTGCGGAAATGCTTCTTTTAAATATCGATCAGGATTCTTTGGAGGAATTAGACAATCCTGAAGATTATTCTTCAGATGCATACAAACGTATCAAAGAGCCTTTGGATAAAAAGACCTGGGAATATTACGAAAGCGGGGATTATTATTATTACATTATCTATCGGGTTTTAAATGGAAATGTCTCCTACATCATGGACTTTGAAGATACTATGCCGGTGTCTTATCCGGTATATGAGGATAACCCGGAAGACAATGAGTATGCCAGGGTTCTTCACACAGGAGAAGAAATCCAGGTTTCAGAAATCAGTTCCTACGGAGCCTGGACATTCCAGCTTACTCCTGTCTATGATAAAGAAGGCAACATTGTCGCTGAGCTGGAAGTGGGACGAAGCCTTGACGCGTTGACGCACAGCCAGAATGAGCTCAGGTGGGAATTGATGATCAATGCCGCGGTAAGTACAGTCGTTCTGACCATGCTGCTGTTGGAACTCACTTTCCTGATCAGCTTTTTCCAGAACAAATCCAGCTGGATTTACCTGGATCAGGCAGACCTGGTGCCTGTACGGACGTTGGTATTTATCTCCTATCTCGCCGATTCCATGCAGGATGCTTTTATTGCAATCCTGTGCAGTCAGCTTTATCATGGAGGGCTTCCTGTTCCCGACAGCGTCGCGATCGCATTGCCTATGTCAGCGCAGCTTCTTATGATGGCTGTGTTTTCCTTCTTTGCCGGCCGTCTGACAGAACGTTTTGGTTCCAGAAAGGTCATTTCCCTAGGCATGTTTGTCCAGCTCTCTGGTTTTTTATGTTGTGTAGCCTGGGCGAATTATTCATCCATTTTAGTAGGAAAAATGCTCATCGGATCCGGTATGGGTCTTGTTTACGTAGGGTGCAATACGGTTGCTGCCATGCATACAAACAGTGAAAAGGCAGCTGCTGCATTTGCCGGGATTTCTGCCGGAACACTTTCCGGACTGACCATCGGCGCCGGCTTGTCTTCCGTGCTTTTGTCTTTGCGTGGCTGGCAGTTGATTTATATTGCAGGTGCCGTTATTACAGGAATCGGTGTTTTTCTGGCCATGAGTTCCGGCGATGTGAGACCTCTTAAGGGCATGCAGGAAGACTCCGGAAAACACCCTGCGGATTTCCGGGAGTTTATGTTCAGCCGTCGTGTGATCGGTTTCTTTGTTCTGCTGCTTCTTCCGTTTATGATGGCGCTTTCTTACAGGGAGTATTTCTTCCCGCTTGTCGCCACGGAACATGGTATAACGGAAGTCCGTATCGGACAGCTCTATCTGATCTGTGGTATCGTTGTGATTTATGCAGGTCCTTATCTGTCAGAATGGATCCTGAAAATTTTCGGCGCTTTGTGGAGTGTCGTTCTCAGCAGTATTGCTATGGGCGTGAATATGCTGGTGTATGTCATACATCCGAATATGGTCAGTGTCGTAGCTGGTGTAGTGATTCTGTCTGTGCTTATTTCGTTTGCCTACACCTGTCAGTATACGTATTTTGAGATGACACCCGAAAGCCAGCATTATGGCGCAGGAAAATCGATGGGTATTTACTCTGTTTTCGAAAGCCTGGGGCAGACTCTCGGGCCGGTTGTCTATGGATCGTTACTGGCTTTTGGCTATCGTAAAGGCACCGGCATCTTCTGTATTACGCTGCTTGTGCTGGCAATGACTTTCGCTTTTCTGCTGAGGAGAGATTCTGCTATTTATAGAACGGAAGAAGATATTCCATCAGAGTAACTGTTGTCATCAGTTTATTTGGTAAGGATCGAAGCCAAAAGAATGTCTGCAATTTACGATATTGAAGAATTACAGAAGTATCATTTTGCGGCAGAATTCGATTCTCTGAGATCTCAAAAGGAGCGTATATGCAATATTGTGAGATTTGTTCCGATGATATAGAAACCATAGCTGTTCTTTCCGAACGCCACCTTACGCACGGTGAAAAAATCATCAAAGATATTAACAGTCGGAAGGATCTGAAGGATTATTTTGGAGTAAAAGCCGTGGAGGACGGAGAGATTGTCGGTTTTTATACCTGTATAGAAGGCAGGATCGAATTTACACTTCCCCATCCTGAAATGTACCGGATTATCCGGGAAATGATCGGAGACGAAAAAATCATTACCGGTGATACTCTTTACGTAAATCCTGCATACAGGGGCAGAGGAATCGCCAGTGAACTGGCACGGCACATTACTGTCATGTCCAGGGAGCGGGGAGGGAAATATTTTCTCACGGAAGCCTGGATTCATCCGGATGGGATCATCCCTGCGAAAAAGATCGTCCCTTTTAACGGAGATGTAATCTACGAAAAAACAATTCCGAGGTTTTATAGTGATCTGTATAAGTATGGAATGGAATGCCCGATCTGCGGAAAGAACTGTGTCTGCGGTGCCCAGATAGAACTGCATCGTCTTTAAGCGAGGATAACAAAATGGATCAACCAAAAATGAAGCAGCGATTGAGTAAACGTATTACATTTGTTTTGCTTTCCTTGATGGTGCTGATGGCCGCCATTATTTCCACGGTAAGTTACTATGCCTTCCGCAATACTTATCTGCGCTTTTACGACGAGAAAGCACAGCAGATGGTCCGCGTTGTTGTAGAACGAACCGACTGGGAAAAAATCTCACAATATGCTGAAACAGGAAAAACAGACGATTATGTCGAGGATCTTCTGAGCTTTTATGATTATATGAAGATCAGTGCCCGTTCTCCCCTTTATCTTTATATTTTTATTCCGCATGAGACAAGCTTCACATATCTTTATGAAGCGCGGACTCCGGAGGATGATCTGGATTATATTGCGGAATGGGGAGATGAGTTTGAATACAGGGAGTTTGAATATAAATATATACTTCCTGATATCGAGGCAAAAAAAGCTCACGAAGAGATTACTTTCCAGAACAACGAGTATTATGGCGCCGGCTTAAGCACCTGGGCTCCGATCCTGGATAAGGAGGGAAACGTCCGGGCAATGGTTGAGCTGGACTATCTGCTTCCTTATTTCCAGCGTGATCTGAACAATTTTGTGACACGCATCATTTTTATTTTTACCTTGTGTGTTGCTCTCGTGCTGATTTTTCTTCTGATCTATATGGATCGAAGTGTCATCGCTCCTATCGGACTGCTGAATATGAGCGTCGACTCTTATAGACATAAAGAGCTGGTGCTTGATAAATCTCTGTTCCGAAAAGACGACGAAGTAAGACATCTTTCCATTTCCTTTGGCAACATGGTGGAAAGAATTGAAAGATATACGGAAGAAATCGCGCAGGTAACGGCTGAAAAAGAGCGCATCGGCGCAGAGCTGGATGTAGCAAGAAAAATACAGGCAGATATGCTTCCTAATACTTTTCCGGCGTTTCCCCAGAGGACGGACTGTGATGTTTACGCGACGATGAATCCCGCCAAGGAAGTCGGAGGGGATTTCTATGACTTTTTCCTGATCGACCAGAACACCCTTGCCATGGTCATGGCGGACGTATCCGGAAAAGGAATTCCGGCTGCCCTGTTTATGGTCATTGCCAAAACGCTGATTAAAAACCGGGCACAGATGGGCGGAAGCCCTGCAGAAATCCTGTATGACGTGAATGAGCAGATCTGTGAAGGAAATGATGAAAATCTGTTTGTGACGGTGTGGTTAGCGATTCTGGATCTTCGGACCGGAAAGGGGATGGTCTCCAATGCAGGGCATGAGCATCCTGTTCTTTGCAGGAAAGGCGGGAAATATGAGTTGGTGGAATACAGGCATACAGCTGCAGTCGGCATCATGTCAGGGTTGAAATTCCGGGAACATGAGTTCCAGCTATATCCGGGCGATAGGGTTTTCGTCTATACAGACGGCGTAACAGAAGCAAATAATACCGATAAAGAGCTTTTCGGCACGGACAGGCTGGTTGAAGCCCTGAATATCGACCCGACCTCTTCGCTGGTAGATCTTCTGCATACCGTCAGGAAAACAATCAATGATTTTGCTCAGGATGAGCCTCAGTTCGACGACATGACCATGATGGGCTTTGAGTTTAAAGGAATGAATATTTAACAGCGAAAAAAATGAAAGGAGGAGACGTTCACCCGACGGCGAACGCCTCCTCTTTTCATTTTTCCCGGAGCCGTCTAAAGTCAGATGTCACCTGCCCTCATGTTTGGCTTCTATCTGCTGCAGAATTCCAGGATCCTGTCATAAAAATCTTTTGCTTCTTCATAGGCGCCGTGTCCCAGTCCGTCATAAATATACAGTTCACTGCCGGCAATGGCTTTGTTCAATTCCCGGGCTGCGTCATTTCCGACCGTATGATCGTCGCTTCCGGCTATAATCAAAGCCGGACAGGTAATCTTTGATAATTCGCTGCGGGAATCAAAATGAAGGATTGCAAGGGCGTTTTTCATAAATCTGTCATAACTGGCCGGCTTTGTAAGTCTGGCTATCATGGGAAAATATTTCCGGTTTTTCCGGAGATAATTTTCAGAGTACATTTTTTCGGCTGTATCGACCATCAGGGCCGTATGATCTCCCTGCTCCGCCAGTTCTATCCAGTGGGAAACGGTTTCTTTTACAATATCGTTTGCATACGTAGCCGTGACTGCAAGGATCAGTTTTTTCACCATCTGCGAATGGTCGATGGCTATATATTGCGCAATCATGCCTCCCTGGGAAACGCCCAGCAGACAGGCCTGATCTATATTGAGCTTTTTCATTGCCAGAGCCTGATCGGCTGCCATTTCCCTTATGGTATATCCTTCCGGCATCTCATTTTTTCTGCTGAACATATATACCGTATAATCCTGGAAAAATTTTCTATATGACGCCGCCAATAGCCATGCTTTCCCTTCAACCGTTGCCAGACCGTCGGAAAGTCCCGGTAAAACAACAAGCTTTTTACTCCCGCTGCCAAAGGAAACATAGTACATTTCCGTATTTCCGATGGCAACGCTGCCGTCTTTTTTCATCTCTGCTCCTTTTTTATGTCATAGCAATGCGGTTTGTCTGAGTCAAGGTCTATGAACAAGAACTTTTTTATTATATGCGTCTGCCAAAGCAATGGCAGTTCCAACAGTGGTAGTGGTATATGAAATTATGATACTATGTGATATAAATGATGTCAAGCATAAACAAGAATGACCCGGCAGCCTGGACGAATTCATCCGGCACCATCTGTATAGGTTGTTATTGAGATTCGGAGCTGCTGCGAATGACATCACGGTTCCACTTGTTTTTTCCTGTAAATCAGCGTACAATGTAAGCTGTTATCGTGATAAGAGCAGAGGGATGACCGGGAAAAAGGCTTTTTTATGATTCCCGGAGAGGATGGAGGAAGTTTTACATGGCATATGATGGCTTTACTACTGCCGCGATTGTTAGAGAACTGAATGATCAGCTTTCCGGCGGCAGGATTAATAAAATCGCACAGCCGGAGCCGGATGCTCTGGTGATCACGGCGAGGGGAAAGGATGGGCAGATTCGGATTCTTTTGTCTGCAAATGCTTCTCTTCCGCTTTTGTATGTGACCGGAAAGAACCGGGTCAGTCCCCTGACAGCGCCGAATTTCTGCATGCTGCTCCGAAAGCATATCGGAACAGCCAGAATTCTCTCTGTCACACAGCCCGGTCTGGAGCGTGTCGTGGAGTTTTCCCTGGAGCATCTTGACGACATGGGGGATGTCTGTCACAAAAGGCTGATTTTAGAACTTATGGGGAAACACAGCAATATTATTTTCTGTGATGAAGACGGGATGATCCTTGACAGTATCAAGCATATATCCGCAAATATCAGTTCCGTGCGGGAGGTTTTGCCGGGAAGGGAGTATTTCATTCCTCAGACCCAGGAAAAGCTGGATCCTCTGGCGATTTCAGAGGAAGATTTTACTTCTCTGCTTTCGCAAAAACCATTACCTTTAAGCAAAGCCATCTATACCTCTTTAACAGGCTTCAGCCCGGTGATGGCCAATGAGCTGTGTTATCGGGCGAGTCTTGATCCGGATACAGACTATCGTACACTTGAGGATCATGTGCGGGTTCATCTTTATCATACCTTCCGGAATATGATTGATCAGCTGGCTGAGGGAGAGTTCTCTCCCTGCATCGTCTATCGGGAGGAAGAACCGGTTGAGTTCGGCGTCCTTGGTTACCGTCAGTATGGCAGGGAATACCGGATGCAAAGTTTTCCTTCCGTGTCTTCCATGCTGGAAACTTATTATGACTCCAGAGACCTTCACGCCAGAATCCGTCAGAAAAGCGCGGATCTTCGGCGTGTGGTTCAGACCTGCCTTGAGCGGGAGTCCAAGAAATACAATCTGCAGCTCAGGCAGCTGAAGGATACGGAGAAAAAGGATAAATATAAGATTTACGGGGAACTGATCAATACCTATGGATATGGCGTCGAAACAGGCGCAAAGTCTTTTCGCGCACTGAATTATTATACCGGAGAGGAAATCGATGTTCCTCTTGATCCTCAGCTTTCTCCTTCGGAAAATGCGAAGAAATATTTTGACCGCTATGGAAAAATGAAACGGACGGAGGAAGCCCTCTCCGTGCAGACAGCCGAGACTGCGGAAACGGTGGAGCATCTGTCTTCCATCGCCGCGTCTCTGGATATTGCGCGCACGGAAAGCGACCTGGCACAGATCAAGGAAGAACTGACCCAGTTTGGATATATCAGGAAGCATCCTGTAAAGGAAAAAAAGGGAAAGACCGGCAAGATGCAGCAAAAGTCAAAGCCCTTCCATTTTGTTTCCAGTGACGGCTATGATATGTATGTCGGCAGAAACAATTTTCAGAATGACGAGCTGACCTTTCATTTTGCCTCCGGAAATGACTGGTGGTTCCATGCAAAGAAAATGCCCGGTTCCCATGTGATCGTGAAGGTCAGGGATGGGGAAGTGCCGGACCGGGTGTTTGAAGAAGCAGGAAATCTAGCCGCATATTTCTCAAGCGGCAAAACTGCCCCGAAGGTGGAAATTGATTATATCCAGAAAAAGCATGTGAAAAAGCCCGCCGGGGCGAAACCGGGGTTTGTGGTATATTATACGAACTACTCTCTCATCGCTTCACCGGACATTTCAATGCTGAAAGAAGTTGACGACTAATGAAGCAATCCTCCACCATGTCTTTCGAATCTGACGACGCCATGAATGAAATGAGAGCATGGATGCATTCTGCTATTCCACGCTGGTATCGCAGCGGGCGTTTTCAAAGTAAACCCCCATGTCGTGCACAGCTCGACATCACCATGAATAAAAGTCGTTGCATTTTGTACAATATGTACAAATAACTGATGTGTAATCATGGGCTGATTGTGCAAGGGCGTGAGACTTTCAAAGGAAAAAAAAGCTGCTGAAAGAAATTCTTTCAGCAGCCTTTTTTTCTCTAAGCTTCTTTTGCCCATCCAAAGGCGTATTTCACAGCCTTTTTCCATCCTGCGATGTATTTATTTCTTACATCCGCAAGCATCAAAGGCTGGAAGAGCCTGTCTCTCTTCCAGTTTCTCTTCACATCTTCTACACTGTCAAAATAACCTACGGCGAGACCGGCCAGATAACAGGCTCCCATTGCTGTAGTTTCCACACACTCAGGCCGTTCTACAGGGATGTCGGTGATATTTGCCTGCACCTGCATGAGGAAATCATTCCGGCTTGCTCCGCCATCTACCTTCAGCCGGGAATATTCAATCCCCGCGTCCGCTCTCATGGCTTCCAGGACGTCATTCACCTGGAAGGCGATGGAATCCAGGGTTGCCCGGATAATATGATATTTATTTACGCCTCGGGTGATGCCGACGATCGTTCCTCTGGCGTACTGATCCCAATACGGTGCGCCCAGACCGGTAAAGGCGGGAACCACATAGCAGCCATTGGTGTCATCGACCTTCTGAGCCATATAGGCAGAATCCTCCGCGGAATCAATCAGCCGCATTTCATCCCGCAGCCACTGCACCGACGCGCCGGCGACAAAGACAGAGCCTTCCAGTGCGTAATTGACCTTTCCATCGAGTCCCCAGGCAATCGTGGTCAGCAGACCATGATTTGAAATGACCGGTTTTTCTCCCGTATTCATCAGGAGGAAGCAGCCTGTTCCGTAGGTGTTTTTCGCCTCTCCGGGCTCAAAACAGGCCTGTCCGAACAATGCTGACTGCTGGTCTCCTGCCGCTCCGGCAATCGGGATTTCCCCGCCAAGGAAGGTGGGATCCGACATCCCGTAGACGCAGCTGGAAGGCATGGGCTTCGGAAGAATTGCTCTCGGAATACCCATTTCATCAAGGATATCCTGATCCCAATCCAGTGTATGGATATTAAACATCATGGTTCTTGCCGCGTTGGAATAGTCGGTTACATGTACTTTTCCTTTCGTCAGTTTCCAGATCAGCCACGTTTCTACGGTTCCGAAGAGCAGCTCGCCCTTTTCCGCCCTCTCTTTCGCTCCTGCAACCGAATCCAGGATCCATTTCACTTTGGAAGCGGAGAAGTATGCATCAAGGATCAGTCCTGTTTTTTCATGAATGACAGGCTCCAGACCCCTTTCCTTCAGAGAATCACAGTACTCTGAGGTACGGCGGCACTGCCATACGATTGCATTGTAAACCGGCTCGCCGGTTTTTTTATCCCAGATGATCGTCGTTTCGCGCTGGTTGGTAATGCCGATCGCAGCTATGTCAGAAGAAGAAGCTCCGATTTTTCCCATCGCCTCCACTGCCACACCGAGCATACTGGCCCAGATTTCTTCCGCGTCATGTTCCACCCAGCCGGGCTGAGGAAAGATCTGACGAAACTCTCTTTGCGCCATGCTGCAGATAGCGCCGTCTTTATTAAAAAGAATACACCTGTTGCTGGTCGTGCCGGCATCTAATGCCATAATAAACTTTGCCATGATTTATCTCCGTTTTTTGTTTATTGTGATTATTTTCTGGGGTTCTTTTGTTTCTTCTTTATTAAAATCATACTATGGAAGAAAAGTCATGTCAAGTATGCTCATAATCAAATTATAATTGTTTACTGTAACCTGTACTTTTTCCTGCAGCAGATACAGGCTGCGGGTAAATCACTTATAGCTTGCCGTTCCCACCGCATGGATATCATAGCCGGGACGGTCAAGTGCATAAAGAGCTCCGTTTCCTTTCCGTCTTTCTTCCTGTACCAGCAGGTCTATGTTGGCTCGTTCATAGGAATTGAAAACGGATTCCGGGAAAAGCTCCGGTTCGATGGTCGGGTTGTACCAGCTCTTGGAAGCGAAATATTGCTGTAACTCAACAGACTTAAATTTCCTTCCGTGTCTCGCGTAAATCTCATTCTTGGCGTAGCATACCGCCTGTTGTGTCAGAGAACTTACTTCATTCCAAGCAATATATCTGCTGTCTGCTTCCGGGAACAGATATTCCAGTCTGGGGTCCCGAATCGCTGAAACGTTGGGAGAATCCGGTGTGTTTCCGGCGGAAGCGTTGACATACCCGATGAGTATGCTCCCATTCGGCAAAATGACCGGCTCATCTACCGGACGTTCTTCAGGATGGGAAGACGGATCAGCTCCTGCCGCCGCATTCTGCACCGGCTCTGTGCGGGAACCGGAAGAACTTCTGGATTTCAGCCTGGATAATCCTCTGTCTTTGAGAATCCAGTAGACCGTTTCCGTTTTTGAATAGTCCTTTTTATACTCTTTGGTATCCGAATAGCCCATGATCTCAGCATGGCGTTTCACACCGTTTTTGTATTGTTTTTTCGTGACATCGATATTGCTCACTTTTTTCGCATAGGCGATCAGACAAAGATCCTCTTCGGCATTTTTCTTTGCCTGCTTCATGGCATCCCGGATATAGTTGTCATAGGTAATTCCCATGACCTCGCTGATGAAGGATTCCAGGGACATTCCGAGCTCTTGCGCGTAAATCAGATTTTGCCGGTTGATTTGCCTGAGCTCGAAGGCGACCAATCCCTCCGGGTATTTTCCGTTTTTCAGGAACCTGGCCTGTCCGGTCAGGGAACGAATGAGGGCTGCTTCATATTCGTCTTCCGTATAAGAGCCTGACGATTGATCCATACGCAATTCTGAACCCATGTTTAAAATCACGTAATCATCGATTTCCCATGTCAGATGATATGTTCCGGCAGAATCAGTCATGACTGCTTCGACTGTCGGTTCACTGTCATCAGTGTCAGACGTTGTCTGCGTGCTGTAAATGGCATCTTTTCCGGTATCGCTTTTTCCGGTATTACCTTTCGCCTGGTTCTCTGTAGATGGGACTATGTCATCTGAGGTAATCACATCAGGTCTGTCATCTGAGGCATGGCTCTGCATTGCTGCTGACATTGCGGCTGCCCCCAGGGCAAATGCCTGAGCCTGATCTGGCTTTTCCTCTGAAGAAAGCGCAGCTTCCCTCCGGTTCGAAATCGGAGCCGCATCGGTTGTTTCTTCTGAGATTACTTCTAAGGCTTCCTCTGCCGCATCTTCCTGTGGATCAATATCAGAAATCCGGCTTTCTCTCCGGGTCGGTGTGGGAGCCGTCTCGGTTGTCTCTTCAGAAACTTCGGCTATAACTTCCGGGATGCTTTCTATAGCGTCCATTGCTGCCGCTTCCTTCGGCTCATTGTCAGAAACCCGGCTTTCTCTCCGGGTCGGTGTGGGAGCCGTCTCGGTTGTCTCTTCAGAAACTTCGGCTGTTACTTCCGGGATGACTTCTATAGCTTCCCCTGCCGTCGATTCCTGTGTCTCATCATCAGAAACCCGGCTTTCTCTCCGGACCGCAGCCGGCGTCTGCGTTGTTTCGATAAGAACGTCCTCAGCTGCCGCGGAAGCTGCGGACGCTTCTGTTGTGTCCGCCTCCGGATCAGATATAACTGTGGTCTCTTCCGTGGTGTTCTCCACTGCGATTATGACGGTGGTTTCCGTGCCTGCTTCCCCACTCAGCATTTCATTGAGGAAATCCACATTCTGCTGTTCGACTGTGTTGAGATAAGAATCATCAAAGTTTTCTTCCGACAGGAATCCAAAGTACCAGGGTTTCCGGGAAAAGTAAGCGTTCATCACTTCATCTGCGAAGATCATTCCCTTACGTGCATATATTTCCGCCTTCGCATACAGGATCTGTTCCTCTGACATGTCTGTTACATCCTCTGCGGTCAGAACTCTCTGGTCACTGCCTTCACAGACAAAATCCGAAGAATCAGTCTCTGCGGCAGCAGGAGCACAGATCCGGCATAAGCACAGCAGCAGGCAAAAGAGCGGCACTCCCCTGCAGATAAAGGATTTGATACATTTATTCATGTTTTCCTCTTTTCCGCATGAACTACGTCAGCGTTTTTCGGACGAAGCGCAATCGTTTAAAAGGCCGAAAACCGTTCACATAATCAGCTGATCGTCTACAATATAAATAAAATCATTGACTCCGTCTGCGTTTCCTTCTGCTTCTATTTTTATAGTCGAAACACCCTTCAGATCCAGATGAATCGGTTCCGTATCAGGAAAATATCCTTCCAGTACTTTCTCATAAGCCGTTTCTCCATCGAGGAGAATTCTGACAGTCCTGGTCTGGTCTTGCCGTGTCTGGCTTGTAGAGACCACTTTGCAGTCCATGGAGGTGTATTTCCCGTCCAGGTTGTAAAGGAAATAACCGTTTCCGGAAGCATTGATGCCCACAGCGCTGTCGTGGAATCGGCCGTAGATATCTTCCGTAAGAGTATTCCGTGTTTCCGTGTTGACCTGGTCGATCACCTTGAGGAAACTGAGCCGGTCTACGCCATTCGACGCAGCGCTTCCGGCCGGATACAGCGTCGGTTCCGTTATGTAGAGAAAAGAATTCAGGTTCGCCGAGGATTTGATGGTAAGGGTATTGATTCCGGAAAGATCAAGAAGAATGGAACGCGGTTCGGTTCCTTTCCGGATCCCCTCCTGCTGATACAGCAGAATGCCATCCCCGAAAATCGCGAAATTTGCCAGTGCATTGGAGTCAAAGTCTTTGCCGGGCAGTAAGGCTGCAGTCAATGCGAGATATTTTCCTTCCAGAGACCACTGTGCGTAACCGAATTTATCTGCCCGCAGCTGGATCGTGTCTGCCAGAAAGCGTCTGTCCTGTGTAATATAGTCGAATACTTCGAAATTTTCCCGGACATCCGCTGGCAGTCGGGAGAGCTGTTCGCCGATTTCCGGCTGCAAAGAGGCAGCTGCCTTTACCTCCAGGACAAAACCTGCGGGGTTACTGGTATCAGAGTCTCTCCATATTCCGTTTCTTTCCATGGACAATACGATTCCGTCTTCCCCCTGGTGACGCGGTTTTTTGCCGGACCAATTGGTATATCCCGTCTTGCTTATCGGCGTCTGATCCTGCCAGAGAAAAGTATTTCCTGACTGATAGCCCCCGATCCAGTATGCTCTGTAATTATCCCAAAGTCCGTTCTGGATCAGACTTTGGATGGCGCGGTTCTGCTTTTCCGTTTTAGGCATGGCAAGGGCAGCGCCGGCTTTTTCGCAGTCTTTTTTGGCCTTCTGATAGGTAACGGCCTGATCATAACGATAGTACTTATAATTTCCGCAAATTAACACCGCAGCAGCATTTCTTTCCATCACCGGATCCAGCTGAGGAAATTCAGGCATTGTCAGACCGGCAGCAGTCACGCGGGTTTTTTCGGACATGACTTCCAGGCAGATATTCCCCAAAAGAACCGTCTTAATCTCTCCTTCTGCAGGGTTATTTTTGGCTCTGATACTGAGAATTCTGATTCCTTCGACATTCAGATCTACGGGCAGAACGTCGGAATAAGGCGTAATCTCTTCTTCCATCAAAATCTTTTCGTCCCCCAGGATTTCTACAACAGCAGAAGAATTATCACTGCCTGGATTTGTGGCCATTGCGAGCTTTCCTCTGAATTTTTCCGAACCGGCAGGAAGACGGAAAACAACCTCCCCGGTGTTTTTTGTCGAAATCTTCACAGCATCACGGTACAGTCTCCCTGCAGAATCCGTCATCATTCCATAACCCGTTATGATATCAGCATGTCGGGTGGAAACGGCAGGGATATCGATCAAATAGTGTTTTTCCTGAACAGCCGTTGAAGAAGAAATTTCCTGCTGTCTGGCGGGCGTAAGAATTGCCTGGTTCAGGAAGAAATTTCCGTTTCCGGCATGAGACGCTGTCTGGATGGAAATTCTGCTGACATCTTTTACATCCAGCAAGACAGGAATCGGGGCGTCAGCTCTTCCGTATCCGTATACCGTAAAGAGAAGCTTTTCGTCTCCCCAGATCATCATATCGATACAGGTTTCCCGATTGGCTTCATCCGAAGTCCCAAGAATAAAGGAAAGAGATGCGTATTTTCTGTCCAGATCGTATTCGACTTTTCCGTTATTTCTGGCAATCAAATTCAGGGATTGAAAATATCTGTTTCCGTAAGGATCCATCATGTATTCGGAAATCCGGGCATTTTGCAGACAGGAAGCCTGAAGATCGGTCAGATAAACATTTTCCTTGTAAGGTGAAATGCCTTCCGCAGCTGGCTCCGGTTCCATTTCCAGCAGAAAACCAACGTCCTGCTCTTCTGAGGACAGGTCAACCCATCTTCCACCATCCCTCGCGTTGAGTGCCAGGCAGTTTTCGTTATTATATCTGTTATCCGGTGAGCCGCTCGTCCAGTTGTTCCATTGAAAGTCTTCTCCGGTTTCCCATTTCCAGGCTCCCTTATACATGATATCCGTAGCGCCGGCCCAAAAGTACCGGAGGGATAGATTGTGAAAAAGCTCGTTGACGGCATACTGTTCTCTGGCAGAGGTGATCGTTGCAAGATGGCCGCCTGCTTTTTTACAAAAGGTCACGGCATTTTTTCTGCTGTATATTTTTCCGTTAATTTCTTCGAACAGATAATAGGTATGTCCATCCAGGAAAACGGGACCGGCGGCGGCAAGCTTTTCGATTTCCGAGGGAGCATGGACAGGCTCCGTAATGGAGACATCCTTTGACCAGGGAAGGCATGGTTCATCCGGGATCGTAATGGATGCCGGCATTTCTTCTTCAGCCTGATGAGAAAGCTCAAATGTCTGAAGCCGGTATCCTTCTTCAAGAAAAGAAGAAAAGTTCTGATCCAGCTTCGGATTCAGCTGTTCCATGTCAATCTGCGGATACCAGACTTCAGGTTCCGTATCAACTGCGAAAGTATTGTCCTGTGTCAGGCGAACCATCTTGTAAATCACATTAAATATCAGTTTTTCCCAGGAAATCTCTCTTTTATAGCTTCGGACGGGCAGGTCATAATGTCCGATCACGACAAGTTCATTTTTTGAAAAATCTCCCTCAGGATAGCCAATCCTGATTTCATCGATGGTTTGCCGGACATCATCCCAGACAAGGTAGCTGTTTTTCTTCTGAAGAATCTCTAATATACGGTTTGACTGATAGCTTAGATTCTGCCATGAAAGTTCATCTGTTTTTTCATATAATTCATCCAGACGCGGATCCTCTGCTTCTTCGATTGACAGCTGATATGTATCAAGACCGGAAACTGTGTATTCGTAGGAATCATTGACCACAACATAGCCCTGCGCAAACATCTTTTCTTCGTCATAAGTGATGGATTCCCGGCGGGTTTCACCTGGTTCAGCGACAATGGATTCCTCTCTCGGAAGGTTCGGCAGAGAGGTCCACTGATAATAAGGCACCGTCTCATCGACTTCCCGATGAACCGTGACCGAAGGGCAGATTCCTGTCAGCGTGATTTTGACGGCGTCTCCCAGGTTGATCTTTTTCGGTTCCATCAGGCCTTCCACAGTTACTGTAAGGGTCCCGTTTTCAAAAACAATACCGTAATCAGAAAGCAGGTTCTCGTCAAACCCGCTTTTGATTTTGATTTCGTCTCCGTTGGTGAGACCTGTTTTTCCGGACAAAATGAAGTCCAGCTCTACGTCCGACAGCAGCTGGTCGAGCGTCAGCTTCTGCCGTTCTGTCATTTCCATCCGGTCGTAGATTTCTGCCTTAAGCCGGTCCCGGTCAAAATGCAGGGTCAACTCCCCCTGTGTGTCGATCCCGGAGAATGTAACGCTCAGATAGTCCATGACCTTTCTGTTCTCGCCGCTGAAACCGGAAAAGAACAGGATTCCGGCAAGCATCCAGAACAAAAGCAATATTTTTTTCATGAAAGCTTTATTTTTCATGGCAGCTCCTCTTGCATATATTGTATGTGCACATATAGTATGCGCACGGATTTACTGCGGAAGTATACGGAATACGCCGCGTAAATCCGGCTCAGTAAACAAATCAAAATACAGGTATTTTTTTCGTTTACCATAACTTATTCATTCAACAGATGCAGCGTATCGATCAGATTCTGTGTCATGCTGCCGGGTTTTGTCATCTCCGCAAATATCGCGTCCCACCGGGCATCTGTCAGCTGTCTGCCAAAGCTTCCATAAGCGTCTGCCAGTACATCCGTTGACGCGCGGTCAAAAACAAAGGCAATGCCGCCTTCTGCGCTGGAAGCATCGCCGAAGGCTTCGATCATCCTGTCAAAATACGTCCATTTATCGTTGGATTCCTTTCTGCCGGTATCCGCCGTGGTAATGAACAGGAACCAGGCTCCTGTCTTTCTGGTAAACTCGCGTACCAGTCCCAGATATTCTCCGGATCGTGACCTGTCAAGGATATTGGCCTGATCAAGGACTGAGAGAATGCCATCGTCATAGACTGGTTCTTCGTCAGCAAAGGGCTCCAGTGCCGTGTTTTCAGGAGCCGCAGCGGAAGAAGCGGCAGCAGAACTGTCTGTGTCTGAAGAAGCATTTTCTCCCCCGGGAATTTCTGCCCATACAACCGTCTGTTCTTCAAAAGCCGCGATCTCAGAAGAAATCTCAGATTCAGGATCAAATTCGTAATCTCTGGAAGAATCCACCAGGAAATCATTATTTGCGCCGATATCGATATCTCCCCATTCCTTGGTTTCACCGGCATAACGAACCTGCGTTAAAAGATTATCCTCTCCGAAAGCATTCTCCCCGATAAAGGAAATCAGGTTCCCCATGATGACTGTGTCAAGGTTAAAGCAGCGGTAGAAAGCATAATCCCCGATTTCGTGAACGGAATTGCCGATCACGACGCTCGTAATATGGGAATATACATCGTCACTGTTTGGCTGGCCGCTGGCAAAAAGATAAGCCGGAATCCGGCTGACCGGTTCCGTGAAAATGACGGTAAAAGGTTCCGCGTTATTTCCTGTATTGTAAAACACAGAGTTGTTTTCCGTACGGTTCGAAGCGTAATATTCGCCGTTTCCTTTTACGGATTCCGGCCTGCAGTCGCTGATATCCGCGTTGATAATTACAGAGGTCATCGCCGTGCAGTTTCGGAATGCGCCGCAGCCAAGGTAAATTTCTATACCGGCCAGTCCGTTGATCCGTACGCCGGAAAGCCGCGTACAGTTTTCGAAAGCGTAATCTCCGATTGTCATGACAGAATCCGGAATCATCATGGAAAGTAAGGCCGTACAGCCGGAGAAAGCTCCTTTGCCGATCTCCGAAAGCTTTGGATTCAGAGCGGCCTGCCTTAAGCCGATATTCCCGGAGAAGGCATAATCCCCGATCCGGAACAGATTTTCATTGAACACAAGCTCCTCTAAGGAGGAGTCATCCAGAAATGCTTTCTCTCCGATTATGCTGACCTGTTTGCCAAGTGTAAGCTCACCCAGGCTGTAACAGCGGGCAAATGCGAAAGCCCCGATTTCCCGGACATTTTCTCCGATCGCGACGCCGGTAAGATGAGCGTATACATCATCAGCCTTATCCGGCGAACTGGCAAAGAGATAGGCCGGAATGCTGCTGACACGGTCTGAAAAAACGACATGAAAGCTGTCTGAATTTTTGCCTGTATCATAAAAAACGGAATTATTTTCGCTGCGGTTCACAGCGTAATATTCTCCGTTGCTGCCCATGGATTCCGCTTTGCAGGGAGCGATATCAGCATCGATCATTAATTCGGAAAGGCCGGTGCAATGACGAAAGGCTCCATCCCCAAGCCTGACCTGTGTGCCTGTCTTTCCGTGAATTGTCACGGAAGAAAGCCTGGTACAGTTTTGAAACGCATAGCTGTCGATCGTCGCGACACTTTCCGGAAATTCCAGTGAGATCAGGGAGGAGCAGTTTTCAAACGCTCCGGCATGAATCGTCACAAGTCTTGGATTGAAGTTAACCATGGAAAGGCGCGTATTGCCGGAAAAAGCATTTTCCCCGATCTGTAAGAGCTGCTGATTAAAGGATATTTCGGTCAGGCTGGTATTATCGCCAAAGGCAGATTTCCCGATTCCGGACAGCTCGTCTCCAAAGGTAATCTGCTTCAGATCAAAGCAGCGGTAGAAAGCATATTCTCCGATTTCTGCCGTTCTGTTTCCGATAACAAGATCCGTAACATGAGCATAGACATCTTCACTTTTATCCGGAGACGTCGCAAACAGATACGCAGGAATGCGGGTAACCTCTTCGCCAAAGATCACGGTAAAAGAATCGGCGTTTTTCCCGGTATTGTAAAATATGGAATTGTTGATGCTTCGTTCACTGGCATAGTATTCGCCGTTGCCTTTAACGGAGCGGGCATCTCCGTCTGAAAGATCCCCCAGGATTTCCAGCCGTGCAAGCATCGTACAGTTGCGGAAAGCATAATGCCCCAGGGTGGCGATGCCTTCGGGAATTGTGACCTTCGTAAGATAGGTGCAGTCTTCAAAGGCACCGTCTCCCACAGTACGGATCCGATAGGTCTGCCCAAGAATTTCCGCGTTGGTAGGAACCGTGATTTCCGATTCATGACCGATATAGCGGGAAATACTGGCGGTGCCGTTTTCCAATAATAATACCCAGTCTCCCACCGTGAATTCTTCGGCATCTGTGAATGCAGAAATACAGAAAATGATGAACAGTGCGAGGAACAGACACAGAACTTTCTTTTTCATATGGTTACCTCCTCCCTAAACGAAGTTTTGTACGTTGACTTGATAGCCCAGGATGACTATTCTGCAGCTGCGCCCGCAAAAAACGCAGCCGTGGGCAAAATATGCCTCCCGTAGTTTTGATAGTGTCTATCTTATGATACTCGTTCTCATAAGGGCAGGGGGGGATCGTGACGATGACCCTGAAGCAGGCAGAGGAAGGCACAGGCGCTCCCTCTGCCCCGGAGCAGCATCGGTTACAGCCAGGTATCATATTTTCAATCGGCGTCTTTGCTGTGATAAAAAAAGAAGCATTGTCTGAACCTTCCGGTCAGGCTATGCTTCTTCGCCAAAAACTATTTTTGTTTTCCAAGATAAGCAGCTCTGACGGATTCATCATTTGCAAGATGCTGTCCCGTACCGGCCATCGTGATGCGTCCGGTTTCCATGACATAACCGTGATGCGCGGCATGCAATGCCATATTCGCATTCTGCTCGATCAAAAGAATCGTTTTTCCTTGTTTATTGATTTCCCGGATAATATCAAAAACCTCCTGGACGATAATCGGTGCCAATCCCAGGGAAGGCTCGTCCATCATAATCAGGGAAGGCTGGCTCATCAGGGCGCGCCCGATCGCCAGCATCTGCTGCTCGCCTCCGGAGAGGGTGCCTGCTGCCTGCCAGCTTCTTTCCTTCAGCCTTGGAAAAAGGTCATAAACCCAATGTAAGTCTTCCTCAATGGGATCCTTCCGAAGGTAGGCTCCCATCTTGAGGTTTTCCAGAACCGAAAGATTCACAAATACTCTCCGCCCTTCGGGAACAAGGGTAATTCCTTTTCCCACGATGGCTTCCGTATTCACTCCACGGATCTCGCTGCCTTTAAAGAGAATGCTGCCGCCGCTGGCTTTTTCCAGTCCTGCGATGGCGCGAAGGGTAGAGCTTTTTCCGGCTCCGTTCGCGCCGATCAGTGTTACCACTTCGCCCTCCGGCACGTCAAAGCTGATCCCGCGGACCGCCTCGATGCCGCCGTAGCTGACTTTCAGATCTTTTACTTCCAGAATATTACTCATCGTCCTGCACCCCCAGATATGCGCTGATTACATGCGGATTGCTCTGGATCTCGTCCGGCGTGCCGGTTGCGATCAGTCTGCCAAAGTCTAAGACATAGATGCGGTCGGAAATCTCCATGATCAGATCCATATGATGCTCGATGACCAGCACTGTCAGATGAAAATCATTTTTGATCTTTTGGATAAATTCGCTTAGCTCCAGGGTTTCCTGCGGATTCATACCGGCCGCAGGCTCGTCCAGCAAAAGAAGTGTCGGCTCGGTAGCCAATGCTCTGGCGATCTCCAGCCTTCTCTGCTTTCCGTAAGGAAGAGAGGTAGAGATTTCATCTTTTACATCCGCCAGGCCAACCATTTCCAGAAGCTGCAGGGTTTTTTCCCTGTTGGCTTTTTCTTCTGCCGCATTCAGGCGGAAAGCAGCGGAAAACACATTTGCATGGGAGCGCATATGTCTTGCGATCAGGACATTGTCAAACACGGTAAGGCTCTTAAAAAGACGGATATTCTGGAAGGTTCTGGCTATGCCCAGATGTGTGATCTGATCAGGAGTTTTTGTGATCACATGGGTATATTTCCCGCCGTTTTCGCCCAGGTAGCCTTTTTTCATTTTGCCCTGCGGATGGTTTTCGATCATAGGCTTATCCAGAAAAGAAACCCTTCCGTTTGTCGGGGCATATACGCCTGAGATCACATTAAAAGCCGTCGTTTTACCGGCGCCGTTTGGCCCGATGAGGGCTACGATCTCTCCCTCATTTACCTCCAGGGAGAGGTTGTTGACGGCGACGACACCGCCAAACTGCATCGTTACGTCATCCACGCGGAGGATATTCCTGCTCATGATGCCTCACCTCCCGCATTTTTCTTTTTTCTGTGAAAAATCCCGAATAAACCGTTCCAGGTAAATTCTCTCGTTCCCATAATGCCGCTTCTCCAGAACAGTACGACGATCATAAGAAGCAGGGAATAGATAACCATACGGAAGCCCGGCTTGAACAAAGCGGAAAGCACGGGAACCGTCGTGGGTTCATCCAGGAAACGAAGCCATTCCTGTCCGCCGTTAATCAGAAGGGATCCGATGATGGAGCCCGTCACGCTGCCGATGCCGCCAAGCACAACGATCAGAAGAATATTATAGGTCAAAGCGACCTGGAAGGTTCTGGTATCAATCGAACGCATGAAGCAGGCCAGCATTCCCCCGCCGACTCCGGTGAAGAAGGAAGAAATCACAAAAGAAAGCTCTTTGTGCCGGAAGAGGTTGATCCCCATGGCTTCCGCTGCGACATCATCTTCACGGATCGCTTTGAAGGCTCTTCCGTATGAGGAATTGATCAGCAGAACCATCAGTGCAATACAGACTGCAGCGATGGCGATGACCTGGAAGATGTTTTTGTATCCCGGAATATTGTTCAGGCCATAGGAACCGTTGGTGATGCGGTCCATCATCGGCGCAGCAAGCAGTGCACGGACAATCTCGGCAAAACCTAAGGTTGCGATGGCAAGGTAATCGCTCTTTAACCGCAGAACAGGGATACCGATCAGGGCTGCAAAAGCCGCCGCTACCAGACCGCCGCAGATCATGGCCGGAACCATCGGCAGATGCAGTTTTTCCAGCCAGGGCTCGATGCCGTTCATATAGTATACACTTGGACGGACCTTGACCGGGATCGTGAGGATCGCCGTGGTATAGGCTCCCAGTGCCATAAAGCCAGCCTGTCCCAGGGAAAACAATCCCGTAAAGCCGTTCAGCAGATTCATTGACACGGCAACAACCGCGTAAATCGCCGATCTTTCAAGAATCGAAATGGCATAAGCGTGATTTGTGGATTTATCATATTGGAAATAGGCGAGGAGTGCGCAAAAAGCTCCTGCCAGAAGAATGGACAAAACCAGATCTCTTACCGGATGTTTTTTCATTTTCCTCACCTCCTTTTATACTTTATCCGTAGCTGCCTCGCCGAACAGTCCTGTAGGACGGACGAGGAGAATGATGATCAGCAGCAAAAAGGTAAACGCGTCAGAGAAGGTGGAATATCCGAAGGCGATCAGGAAGGTTTCACAGATACCGATGATAAAACCTCCCACTACCGCGCCGGGAATCGAGCCGATGCCTCCCAGGACAGCCGCGACAAAGCACTTCAGCCCGGGCAGGGATCCGGAATAGGGATAGACGGTCATACGGTCGGTAAAGAAAAGAATCGAGCCGATACCTGCCAGCAGGCTTCCCAAAACGAAGGTCATGGATATCGTTGAATTTACCTTTATGCCCATCAGGCGGGAAGCTTCCGTGTCTTTTGATACAGCACGCATGGCCATACCGATTTTGGTATGATTGATGAGCTGCATCAGGAGAATGACAAGCTCAACAGTCAGGACAGGGGTCATAATCGTGACAAGAGATGTCGTGATATCACCGAAGTGGAAGATGCGCTTGAGGATCGGGATCTCCGGGTATGCTTTCGGGATCGCGGTAAACAGATAGGTAGCCAGATTCTGAAGCAGGTAACTGACGCCGATCGCAGAGATCATGACGGACATTCTCGGAGCAGAGCGTAAGGGTGCATAGGCTGCTTTCTCAATGCCGACACCCAGAAGAATCGTCACAATCAGTACCAGAGGGATGGACACAAACCATGGGAAGGATGCCATCGCAAAGATCATAAAATAGCCGGACATCATGAAGATATCGCCGTGAGCGAAATTGATCAGGCGCAGAATGCCGTATACCATGGTATAACCCACGGCGATCAGGGCATAGGCCCCGCCCAGGGATATCCCCGTGAGGAGATGCTGTGCTAACACAGAAGCAGCCATAAATACTTGCCTCCTAAACAGAAGAAGGAGCGGAGACGACTGTCCCCGCCCCGGTGTGGTTCATCAGGTTATGATCGAGAAGAAAGATATGCTTTCTTCTTATAAATTATGATTGCTTATAAATCATGATTGCATCGGCGAAAAGCCTGATTCTGCGAATCGTTGTTATTTCATGAACTTTTGCCGTCTGAATCATAAATCAAAGATTACTCAGACACTGTGACGGTCTTCAGGAAGCTGAAAGAGCCATCTGTAATGACATCGATATAAGCGGTATCCTTGTTGGCATCGCCGATCTCGTTGAAGGTGATCGCGCCGGTCACGCCTGCGGACTCAATACCCTCAAGAGCTGCCTTGATCGCTTCACCGTCTGTGCTGCCTGCAGCTTCGATTGCGTCAAGGAGAACATTGTAGGCGTCAAAGCAAAGGGCAACGTTACCGACAACGTCATCGTTTCCGCCGTTCTTGGAGATGCGGTCAGCGTCCTCGTTCAGCCATGCTTTGTAGCCGGCTACGAATTCAGCAACGGCCGGAGCGGTATCAGCTTCATCAAAGAAGGTGGATACAGCGATATTTTCGCAGTTTTCTGCGCCTGCATTGTCAATGATCGTGGTGTTGTACCAGGTATCTCCTGCCATGATCGCAGCGTCTACGCCATTTTCACGTGCCTGTTTGATAATAAGCGGAGCCGTGGCAATGGAAGACGGAGCAAAGATTGCTTCTGCGCCGGAAGCCTTGATCTGAGTCAGGGCTGCCTTGAAATCAGACTGGTTGGTCTGGAAGGTTTCCTGGTCTACGATCTCGCCGCCGAGAGCGATGAACTGCTTTTTGAAGAAGTTCGCAAGGCCTGTGGAGTAGTCGTCGCCAAGCTGCTCGATGGTAGCAACCTTGGTATAGCCTTCGTCGAATGCGTACTGTGCCATTACGCTGCCCTGGAACGGATCGAGGAAGCAGACACGGAAGTAATAATCACAGCCTGCGGTTACCTGCGGATTGGTGCAGGAGCAGCCGATAGCGGGGATCCTGGCATCTGCAAAGATCGGGCCTGCGGCGATGGAAACGCCGGAACCATAGGAGCCGAGAACGCCTACTACGCCGTCAGCGACCAGCTTCTGTGCAGCGGTTACGCCTTCGGTTTTGTCTGACTTATTATCAACAACATCAAGCTCGACATCATACTCTACGCCGTCGATCGTGACAGTGGGACGGATCTCATTGGCATAGGTCGCGCCCTGAGACTCCTGAACACCGCCGCCGCCGTTTTCGCCTGTCAATGGCTCAAACACACCAACCTTGATGGTGTCAGCAAAAACCGACGCGGACAAAAGGCATGCGCCAACTGCAGCCACGCATAATGCGGAAAGCATCTTCTTCATAATACATCCTCCTTTGAATGGAAATACTTTGTTATAGGAAGTATAGCACTCTTTACCGCTTTAATCAAGTAAAATGACGTAAGATTTTAGGATAGCTTCTATCAGCCCTTCGCTACCAGATTCACGATTTTCTTCGGCACGTAGATCTCTTTGATGATATTGCCTGTAATCTTTCCTTCCACGGCCTGCTTCGCTTTTGCAAGGACATCCTCTTTTGCGGCGTTCGGGTCGATCATGATGACGGCGCGGGTCTTTCCGTTCACCTGAACAGGAATCTCGATCTCATCATCAGCCATGGCTTTTTCATCATGCTCCGGCCATCTGGAGGCAAAAACAGAGGTCTCATGACCGAGATCTGCCCAGATTTCCTCCGCAATATGAGGTGCGAACGGAGCCAGAAGGATCGTCGCCGTTTCGATCGTTTCAAGATCAACAGCCCCGTCCGTCTGCTTCGCAAGGTCGATCAGCTTATTGGTAAATTCCATAAAGCCGGAGATAACCGTATTCAGACTGAAAGCTTCCAGACGCTTTGTGATCTCCGCTACCATACGGTGACGGATTTTGATCATTTCGGAAGAAGCGCTGACCTTTTTCTCGATGCTGTTCTGAGCCAGTGTCCAGAATCTCTTTAAGAATCTGGATACGCCGTCGATGCCTCTGTCATCCCATTCGGCATCCAGTTCCGGCGGACCGACAAAGAGCTCATACATCCGAAGAGAATCGCAACCGTAATCGCGTACCAGATCATCCGGGGAGACGACGTTGCCTTTGGATTTGCTCATCTTGATGCCGTTCTTTCCGGTGATCATGCCCTGGTTGAAGAGCTTGGTGAAGGGCTCGTCAAAGTCTACGACACCGATGTCGCACAGGAACTTTGTATAGAAGCGGGAATACAGAAGGTGCAGAACCGCATGCTCTACGCCGCCGATGTACATATCAACGGGAAGGTATTTGTCTGCTTTTTCTCTGGAAACCAGCTCTTTGTCATTGTGATTGTCTACATAACGAAGGAAATACCAGGAGGAACCTGCCCACTGGGGCATGGTGTTGGTTTCACGTTTTGCCGGGCTGCCGCAGCATGGGCAGGTGGTGTTCACCCACTCATCGATGGCTGCCAGCGGGGATTCACCGGTACCGGTAGGCTGATAGCTTTCCACCTCCGGAAGGAGCAGCGGAAGCTGATCCTCAGGAACCGGGACATTGCCGCATTTCGGGCAGTGAATAATCGGAATCGGCTCTCCCCAATATCTCTGGCGGGAGAAGACCCAGTCACGCAGCTTGTAATTGACTGTCTTGCGGCCCATTCCCCGCTCTTCGATCCAGGCAGGTGCTTCCTGCTTCAGGACAGAGGACTCCATCCCGTTCCATTCTCCGGAATTAATCATGGTGCCGACAGCTTCGGTATAGGCTTCGGTCATATCCTCGATCTCTTTGCCGTCTTTGGCAATGACCTGGACGATGGGAAGTCCGAACTTTTTGGCAAAGGCAAAGTCACGGTCATCATGGGCAGGCACGCACATGATGGCGCCGGTGCCGTAGTCTGCCAGTACATAATCGGACAGCCAGATCGGGATTTTCTCTTTGTTCAGCGGATTAATGGCGTAGCTGCCGGTGAACACGCCGGTTTTTTCCTTATCCTGCATACGGTCGACGTTGGAGCGCATCGAGGAGTCAAAGATATATTTTTCCACTGCTTCCCTGGTCTCATCCGTAGCCAGGCTGGCGGCTAAAGCATGCTCCGGAGCCAATACCATAAAGGTGGCGCCGTGGAGGGTATCCGGACGGGTGGTATAAACGGTCAGCTTCTCTTCTCTTCCGTCGATCGGGAACTCTACTTCCGCGCCGTAGGATTTGCCGATCCAGTCGGTCTGCATTTTTTTGACCTTCTCCGGCCAGTCCAGTTTGTCAAGATCTGAAAGCAGACGATCCGCGTATTTTGTGATGCGGAGCATCCACTGGCGAAGGTTTTTCTTTGTGACGGGGCTGCCGCAGCGCTCACAGACGCCGTTGACAACCTCTTCGTTTGCAAGGCCGGTCTTGCAGGACGGGCACCAGTTGATCGGAAATTCCTTCTCGTAAGCGAGTCCGTTTTTGAACATCTGGACAAAGATCCACTGGGTCCATTTGTAGAAGGCGGGATCCGTGGTGTTAACTTCCATGTCCCAGTCGTAAATTGCGGCAATATCGTTGATCTGTTTTTTGATGTTTGCTACATTTGAAGCTGTGGAGATCGCCGGGTGAATGCCATGGCTGATTGCGTAATTCTCTGCCGGAAGGCCGAATGCGTCCCATCCCATCGGGTGGATCAGGTAATATCCCTGCAGCAGCTTATATCGGCTCCATACATCGGAGATGACGTAGCCTCTCCAGTGACCGACATGAAGTCCGTTTCCTGACGGATAGGGGAACATGTCCAGACAATAATATTTGGGCTTTTTACCGTCGTTTACATTTACAGGTTTTTCTGCCCATTTGGTGCGCCACTTTGCTTCTATTGCTCGATGATTATACGGTGCAGCCATATGATTCATCAACCTCCTCGTGAAAATTTTCTATCTGAATAAAGATCAATTTAGTATTCTACGTTTTTCGTATCCGGTTGTCAAGAAAAATAAGGTTGGATGAGGGGAGGCAGCTCGTCAGATGTAAATAGCTGACGCTCGGCTTCGGGGTTTGCGCGGGCTACCGGATCGGTGTCACATTCGTTCTGCCGAAAAATAACAGCCGAGCCATCTCCCGTGGGAGACTAAAGGTCTGAGGTGTCTCCGGAAGAGCCGGAGCCACCTCAGGCCTTAAGTCTCCCATCGGTTTCAGTCTCGTCAATTATTTTTCTAATGCGTCACTCATTGTGACATCGATCCGTTCGCTTCTTTTATGTTATGAGCCGAGCTGTTTAGTGAAAAGATATAATATGACGCTCGGCTTCGAAGTTTGCGCGGGCTCCCGGATCGGTGTCACATTCGTTCTGCCGCAAAATAACAGCCGAGCCATCTCCCATCGGTTTCAGTTCTGCAATGAAAGAAAGCCAGGCATATGCCTGGCTTTCTTTTACAGGGTGAGCATGAAATATGTCTCGGGCTCATCTCTGATCAGATTCGATATAGAACCATTATTCGTCTTCGCCTTCAAGCTGGGCCTGACGTGCTTCGATCTCTTTCTGCTGGATCTCAGCAGGAGCCTGCTCGTAGCGGGCAAATTCGTAGGAGAAGTCTCCGCTGCCGCCGGTCATGGAGCGAAGGTCGGTGGAATATCCGTCGATCTCGAGCTGCGGAACATCTGCTTCGATGATGGTGTTTCCATGATGATCCGGGTTCATGCCGAGCACGCGGCCGCGGCGTTTGTTCAGATCACCCATGACGTCACCGGTGAATTTATCCGGAACCGTAACCTTCATGGATACGATCGGCTCAAGAAGTACCGGGGAGGCATCCATGAAGCCCTTCTTGAAGGCAAGGATTGTCGCCATCTTGAAGGCCATTTCAGAGGAGTCTACCGGATGATAGGATCCGTCATACAGCTGTGCTTTGACACCGACGACCGGATATGCGGCAAGAGGTCCTTTCTGGACGCATTCCTGCAGGCCTTTTTCTACTGCAGGGAAGTAGTTCTTCGGAACAGCGCCGCCTACGACTACCTGCTCGAATACATATGGGGTCTCAAGGTCGCCGCTCGGCTCGAAGCGCATCTTTACATGACCGTACTGGCCGTGGCCGCCGGACTGTTTCTTATGTTTGCCTTCAACATCCGAGTTCTTGCGAAGGGTCTCGCGGAACGGAACCTTCGGTTTCACAAGCTCTACGTCTACTTTATAGCGTTCTTTGAGCATGCTGACGACAACGTCAAGCTGCTGATCGCCGATGCCGTAGATCAGACTCTGACGGTTTGCGCCGTCATTGACGACACGGAGGGTCTTGTCCTCGCTCATCAGTCTGGTCAGAGCCTGGGAGATCTTATCCTCATCACCCTTCTTTACGGCTTTATATCTCTTGCAGGTATACGGCGTAGAGAGCGTGGTCTTCGGATAGAGGATCGGGGCTGCCTTTGTCGCAAGGCTGTCACAGGTCTGAACGGTATTTAATTTTGCTACCGCACCGATATCACCGGCATAAAGCTCGGGAACTTCGATCGGCTTATTTCCCTGAAGGATATAAATTTTATTCAGCCGCTCTTCTTCGCCGGGCTCTACGTTAAAGAGCGTATCGTCTGACTTGATAACGCCGGAGCAAACCTTGATCAGAGAGTATTTGCCAAGGAACGGATCTACGATGCTCTTCCATACATAGGCGCTCTTTTCCTTTGCGGGATCATAGTTTGCTTCAAACTCGGAGTTTGTCTTCTGGTTGGTGCCGGTAAGCTTGCGCTCGCACGGTGCCGGGAAGAAGGAGACAATATCATCAAGAAGGCTGACAACACCGCGGAGGTCAACCGGAGAACCCATGCTGACCGGAACGATCCCTGCTGTGTGTACTTCTGAGGAAAGTGCCGTGTTGACTTCTTCTGCGGTAAAGGTATCGCCATCGAAATAACGGTCCATAAATTCCTCGCTGGTCTCGGCAACGGCTTCCATCAAGGTTTCATGATATCTGTCAAGGTCATCCTGAAGAGCTGCGGGAACGTCACATTCCTTCCTCTGGCCTTTATCTGTGTAAAGACGTCCTGCCTGCTTCACAACATTAACATAACCGACAAATTTGCCGCCCTCAT
Source organism: Blautia sp. (assembly GCA_017475035.1). GTDB lineage: Bacteria > Bacillota > Clostridia > Lachnospirales > Lachnospiraceae > Blautia_A. Next base: position 17,337 of record JAFVGK010000058.1, on the reverse strand, counting down.
GGATCGGGAAGTGGATCGGAGCGATCTTCTTTCCGTATTGGTCGGTCAGCTCATTGACAATCGCATCATAGGAGACATCATCAAGATCCATATCTGTGACGAAGATCATACGCGGGAGATTGTACTTCTCGCAGAGATTCCAAGCCTTCTGAACGCCAACCTGAACGCCTGCCTTGCCGGAAATAACGATAACGGCGGCATCCGCTGCGCTGACTGCCTCCTCCACTTCACCGACGAAATCAAAGTATCCCGGTGCATCCAGGATATTGATCTTGCAGTTCTTCCAGGGGATAGGAACGATGCTCGTCGTAATGGAGAAATGACGCTTGATCTCCTCTTTGTCATAGTCGCTGATGGTATTTCCATCTTCCACTCTGCCCTGCCTGTTGGTCAGGCCGCCGAGATATGCCATCGCTTCTGCCAGCGTAGTCTTACCGCAGCTGCCGTGTCCGAGGAGGACAACGTTTCTGATTTGTTCTGTTTTATAAACCTGCATTTGAAAACCTCCCTGTAAGTCTTATATGGTCACATTGTACTAAAATTCCTCCTCACTTTCAAGTGTAATTTTGCGTTTATAAGAAAATAGGTTCAGTCATCCTTCAGTCCTCGCAGTTCTATGATTCAGGCGGCAAAATGTCATGAAAAAGGAGCTCGAGGCAGCTGATATTTTTTGTGGAATGCGTCACTTTCGGATTTGACTTTTTGACCGGGCTAATTTACAATACATTTCAAAAAGGACTGTTTCACGCTGTCAGTCATCGTATGACTAAGAAAGATTGTTTACAGGTCTTTAGGATAGCCGCGAGAATTGACCCGTTTATTTACGTGGCAATCCTTAGTAAAAGAAAGGGGAATCCATGAAAACGATAGGGATTATCGGGCTTGGTCTGATCGGAGGATCGATCGCCAAAACGTTTCGAAGAGTCCACCCTGAGTTTGATATCTATGCTTACAACCGTTCATCGGAAGCTCTGGCAAATGCTCATGCTGAAGGGGTCATTGATGTAGCCTGTGAGGAGAATGATCCGAGATTTTCTGAGTGTGACGTGATTTTTTTATGTGCTCCGGTTGAATATAACCTTGCTCATCTGGAGACACTTGGAAAGCTGCTGAAACCCGGAGCCATTATAACAGATGTGGGAAGCGTGAAAGGCGTGATCCATCAGAAGGTAAATGAACTGGGACTGGAAGACCGGTTTATCGGAGGACATCCGATGGCAGGTTCCGAGCACTCCGGATATGAGTATGCAACGGACCGGCTTTTGGAAAACGCTTACTATATACTGACTCCCGGAGGAGAAGTCAGCCTGGACGTTTTATCCGCCTTCAATGACCTGATCGCCTCGATTGGAGCAATCCCGATGGTTCTGACCTGTGAAGAGCATGATTTTGCCGTTGCCGGCATCAGCCATCTGCCTCATCTGATCGCTTCTTCTCTTGTAAACCTGGTAAAGGAGCTGGATAATGATTCTCAGATTATGAAAATGATTGCAGCGGGAGGTTTCCGGGATATTACCCGCATCGCTTCTTCTTCTCCGGAGATGTGGCAGCAGATCTGTGAAGAAAATCAGAAGAATATCTCTGCGGTATTGGACGCCTATATACGGATGCTGGTACAGATTCGCTGTCAGGTTGACGAAAAGAACGGGGGGTTCATTTATCAGATGTTTGAAAGCTCCAGAAATTACAGGGATTCAATCGATGTGGATCATCAAGGCATGATCGGAAAAGCCCATGTCGTTTTTGTAGACATAGCGGATGAGGCGGGCGGTATTGCAGCCATCGCAACCATTCTGGCCATGGACGGAATCAGCATCAAGAATATCGGGATCATCCATAACAGAGAGTTCGAGCAAGGCGTGCTGAAAATCGAGTTTTACGAAAAAGATTCCATGGAGAGAGGACTGGCTCTTTTACAGAAGCGGAATTATATCACATATGTACGTTAAGGATCTGAGTAATAATTTTAGTAAACGAATGAAATGCCTGCATTTTGATTCGCTTACTGCGCCGGATTTACGCCGCTGCAAGCGGCATAATTCCGCTGTAAATTCGTGCGCATACCATACCTTTATATCTGGCGCATCAAAATCCGCCCGGACTGCGCTGCTGCCGGTCGCTTTAGCCCGCTTGCGGCTCCTTCCGCCGCCTTGCCTTGACGGATTTATCCTGTGCCATCTTATGGGTTTATTTTTGTACAGCTCCTGAATAAAAAAAATGGTTCGGATATTCGGCTGAATATCCGGTGTCCGGCCGGAAGATCTGTGATTGTATCCTGACCGTTGAAACACTCACACAGCTAAGGACAGAGTCAGAAATTGAAAGAACAGGCAAGAAATTCGGGCCAATGAGGTTTCATATGATAATTAAAAAGCAAACCCGGCTTCGGGGCGAAATAGATATTCCGGGAGATAAATCGATCTCCCACCGCGCGATTATGATCGGATCTCTTGCAGCAGGAACGACAAGGATCCGGCATTTCCTGACAGGCGCGGATTGCCTGTCCACCATATCCTGTTTTCGGAAAATGGGGATTCAGATAGAACAAAGATCTGATGAGATACTGGTCCATGGAAAAGGACTGCATGGATTAATGCCTCCGAAAGCAATTCTTGACGCCGGAAACAGCGGGACGACGACACGGCTGATGAGCGGTATCCTTGCAGGACAGAGATTTGACAGTCAGATTGACGGGGATGCTTCGCTGCGTGCCAGACCGATGAAACGGATTATGGAGCCGCTGACACAGATGGGGGCGGAAATAAAAAGTGTAAGCGGGGAAGCAAAGCTGCCTCTCCTCCTCTCGGGAAGGACGTTCCCTCTTCATGCAATCACTTACCACTCTCCCATCGCCTCCGCTCAGGTAAAATCCTGTATTCTTTTCGCGGGCATGTATGCCGATGGGGAAACCTCCGTAGCAGAGCCTGTCGTTTCCCGCAATCATACCGAGGTCATGCTGAACAGCTTTGGCGCAAAGGTGACGACCCAAAACCGTACAGCCGCAATAGCGCCTGAACCGGTATTGACCGCAAGGGATATTATGGTTCCGGGAGATATCTCCTCTGCCGCTTATTTTCTGGCCGCAGGACTCATTACGCCCGAAAGCGAAATCCTGTTAAAAGCAGTCGGAATGAATCCGACCAGAGACGGTATGCTGCGTGTACTGAGGGAGATGGGCGCCGATATTACTGTTCTGAACAGAAATGATGAAGCAGAGCCTTACGCGGATCTTCTGGTACGAACCAGTTCCCTTAAGGGAACAGTCATAGAAGGAGATATTATTCCGTCTCTCATTGATGAGCTTCCCATGCTTGCGGTCCTGGCAGCTTTTGCTGAAGGAAAAACCATCATCCGTGATGCGAAGGAACTGAGAGTAAAAGAATCCGACCGCATCATTTCCGTCACGAACGGACTGGCAGCCATGGGAGCAGATGTCGTTCCCACCGAAGACGGTATGATTATTCAGGGAGGAAAGCCTTTACACGGAGGCATCATCGACTCCTGCCTCGACCATCGCATTGCCATGTCCTTTGCGGTTGCCGGCACTGTCTGTGAAGGAGATCAAAAGATCAAAGGAGCCGACTGCGTGAAAATCTCCTATCCGGATTTTTATGACCATCTCAATAAATTAAGCGAATCTTAAAAAACGGTCCAAAGTCATAAAGAAACAGAAAGCGCCATCCGGAAAAAACTCGTTTCCGGATGGCGCTTTTGTATGGCAGGGGCAAGATCATCTTATCCTTTTACTGCTCCGCCGGTTACGCCTTCCACATAATATTTCTGAAGGAACATAAACAGCAGTGTCACGGGAACCGCAATCAGGATCCCGCCTGCGCAGAATCGGGTGAAATATCCCTGATAGTCATTGGTCCAGACCCAGCGTGTCAAAGCGACAGCAACGTTATAGCTCTTGTCATGGCCAAAGGCAACATAGGAAGCGAATACATAGTCACACCATGGAGCCATGAACGCTACCAACGCCGTATAGATGATGATCGGTTTTGAAAGCGGAATCGTCAGAATAAAGAATATTCTTGCTCTGGAAGCACCGTCGATTCTGGCTGCCTCATCAAGGGCGATCGGAAGTGTATCAAAATACCCTTTGCAGACATAATATCCCATCCCGGAGCTGGCCACCGAAATCAGAATCAGGCCAGGCACGGCCCCTGCCTGAGTCAGACCGAACTGCTTCAGAAGGAAATACAGGCAGATCATGGTTAAAAATCCCGGGAACATGCCAAGGATCAGCCAGAACCGCATGAGAAACGTTCTTCCTTTAAAACGCATTCTGGAGAGCGCATAGCTCACACACAACACGATAATCGTCTGAAGGAGGGCTACACAGACCGCGATAATCAAGGTGTTTTTATACCAGGTCAGAAAATTTGTCTCACCCGAGAGCAGGAAACGATAATTATCCAGCGAAAAATGTTTGGGAATAATATAGTCCACCATACCACCGTACTCTACTGCCGGATCATAGGACCGGAAGCTCTGCATGATCAGCCCGAAGAACGGGAAAAGCCAGATAATGCTGATCAGGATCAGGACGATATAGGCGGCAATATTCCCCCTTTTTTGTTTTCCTTTCATGGAAGCTGTCTTTTTCTCCATCACTGGAACCCCCCTTCATCCTTGACAGACGGAAGCATATTGTAAACAACCAGCGAGATGATGGCGGTGACAAGGAATACCATGATACCGATGACAGCCGCCATCTTATAGTTGGTGTCCGTGACAGTCATCTTATACAGCCAGGTAACCAAAAGGTCTGTCCGCCCGGCGTTTGCCGCCATCTTCATGGACTGAGGCTGTCCTCTGGTCAGAAGATAAATGACGTTAAAGTTATTCAGGTTGCCGGTAAACTGCGTAAGCAGGAAGGGTCCTGTGACAAAGAGCATATAAGGCAGAGTAATGTGCCAGAACATCTGCCATGGCGTAGCTCCGTCAATCCTGGCGCTCTCATACAGATCCTCCGGGATATTCATCAAAAGACCTGTAGCGATCAGCATCATGTACGGAATACCGATCCAGATATTGACAACGATAATCGTAATCCTTGCCAGCATCGGATCAGACCAGAACGGGATAGGATTCTGAATCCACCCCCACTTCATCAGATAGCCATTGATCAGACCATCATTGGTAAACATTTTATAAACATACAGCAAAGAAACAAACTGCGGCACGGCGATCGTAAGAACAAGGATCGTCCGCCAGAGTTTTTTAAATCTGATTCCCTTCTTATTGATCAGAATTGCCACTGCCATTCCAAGAAAATAATCCAGGAAGGTGGCGAAGAAAGCCCAGGCCAGGGTCCATCCAAGAACAGCCAGGAAAGTAGACGCAAAATCCGAGCTTCCGAAAGCCAGAACCTCTTTGAAGTTAGCCAGGCCAACCCAGGTAAACAGGTTCGTAGGCGACTGATGCGCTTTATCGTAATTGGTAAAAGCGACACAGATCATAAACAGAATCGGCAGCACCGTAAAAACAAAGATTCCCAGCACCGGCAGCGCCAGCAGAGTCTTGTCAAAATTGCTGTCAAGAAGGGAACCCAGAACCTTCCTGTTGGAAGGAAGCTTTTTCCCCTGTCTTAAGAGCAGCTCTTCATTTCTGTTTTCGCGAAGATTCATTCTCCAGACAAAGATAAAAAGTACGATCAGAATAATCGTCAGAAGTCCGAATAAAAGAATCAGAAAGCTGTTGTCACCATAGACTGTCACACGATTCTGCTTCGTCGTCTCTACGGTGCCAAGGGTATTGAATTTGCTCAGGTACGTCCACCCAAAGACGATCATGTACCAGATAAAAGCCGCCTCACAGGCCAGAAAAGCAAGTCCCTTGGCTGTCTGCCCCCTGCGCAGCGGTCCATAGCCAAAGATCAGATAGGATAATCTGGTCTTACCGTCACCATCGATGAAGGTGACAAAGATATCCTTCAGATCTTTACCGAGGGAAGAAAAAAAGGTTAACATGGTTGAAGTCCCTCCCAAGCATCCGTTCAAACAGCAGACGGTACGGAATCCGTTTACGGCAGGATCCCGTACGCGCCGTTTTTATCTGCTTCCTATGTTTGATATAAATGAGACAGTTTTCCTTATCGATCTGTTTCTGTTTCTGCTTGTGTAAACAATGAAGCTGCCATGAAAAACTGTTGCGGCAAGACGCAAAAATCATTTCATGACAGCTTCAAAAGAAGTCACGGAAAGGTGTAAACTAAGCGTTTGCTTTCCTTTTATTCTTTATCATATTTATTATATGATTCAGGCGAGAGCAACTCCGCCGCGAATCGATCCGAAAAAAACAGCAGCTTCTTTATTCGGCGTAGGAACGGCAGGTGTCTTCAAATTTCTGTAATACTGCCATCAGATCATCATCAGAAGTATCAGGAGTCAACTCACCACTGATGATGCTGTCGCCAAGGGAAGTAGCAAGCGTCCAGTATTCACCGGGATACTGGCCCTGCGGTACTGTATAGGCAAGCTGCTCAGCCAGAGCGGAAAGCGCTACGTCTGCCTGTACAATATCGCTCTTCTGAGCTTCGAGATTGGAGGGACCCCAGCCTACCGCCTCATAGCGGGCAAGCTGTACATCACCGCTGGAAAGGAAGGATGCAAGGGCGTCGCAGGCGTCCAGCTTATCCATGTCCTCCTGCGGCTTTACTCCAAGGAGCTTGAATCCGCCGAAACCGCTCATCTGATAGATTTCTCCGTCAGCGCCTGTGAATGTCGGAAGCTTAGCGCAGGCATAGTTTTCACCGAAAAGATCCTGAGCAGCGGAGCTGTCCCAGGTACCGTCAACAATGGCGCCAACCTTTGTTGCCTCGCCGACTGCGGAACCATTCTGGAAGGCCGTGGAAGCTTTCAGCTCGATCATCTTTTTTAAGGCGACAAGGCCTGCGTCAGACGCGTAAGAAGCATTGCAGGCGGTGAAATTACCGGAATCATCGGTATCATATGTCAGCTCGGCGCCTGTGCCGAAGAAGAAAGCGGTCTGATACCAGCCGGAGTTAATCTCCATGTAGAAATTCTTTCCTGCTGCTTCACAATCCGCGATAATGCCTTCCAGTGTGGAAGGATCGGAAACGACGCTCTTGTCATAATACAGGAAATAACCGTTGTCAGAGGTCATCGGATAAGCATAAAGCGTCTCGCCTACAGTAGCTGCTCCGACAGCGCCGGCATCATTGTCGGCAACAACGGCTTCTACATTGTCCGGAGCGACCTCCTCCAGGGCTCCTGCCGTAACCAGACGGGCGATCTGATCCTGTGCAAAAACAAAAATATCCGCGCCTGCAGAAACGTCGGTGATCATGTTTCCTGCAGCATCACCCTCGCCTACGGGCTCTACCGTAATGTCATAATCTGCAAAATCCGGGTATGCTTCTTTAAAAGCTTCGGTCTGTGCTTTCGTAAACTCGACTGTGTTGTCCGCAACCCACACCTTAATCTCATCGGCAGAGGCTTGTGCGCAAACAATCAGAGAAACAGCTGCTGCTGCAGCCAAAGCTGTCATTACCCTTTTTCTCATCTCTTTTTCCTCCTTTAGATGTTTTGCATAAGATTGACAAGTTTCTGTAACTGGATTTTACCACTAATGACGGATGACTGTCAATAACCTATTTGCTTTAACTGAATAATAGCCAGCGGATTCTGAGTGGCTGTAGGCTGCTGCATGCCAGCGGCACACCGCAGGCGTCCTTTAGGATGCGTTTTGCAACGACCGGGTCGGGAGACGAGACGCGAGAGCAGCTCCGCGCGAAGCTGATCCGGTAAACGGAACAGGGGAAAGGGCAGCTACGGGATAACACAAAAAGAGGCAGGAATCGTATCCTGCCTCTTTTGTGTGCCTCCGGCTGTCCGGAGATATCATAAATCATCAATCAAAGCTTCGGGCCTGCAGCTACGAGTGCCTTGCCTGCCTCATTGCCTTCATACTTGACGAAATTCTTGATGAATCTCTGCGCAAGATCCTTTGCCTTGGTCTCCCATTCGGAAGCGTCAGCATAGGTATCGCGAGGATCAAGAATCGCGGGATCTACGCCCGGAAGCTCGGTCGGAACTTCGAAGTCGAAGATCGGGATCTTCTTGGTCGGAGCCTGAAGGACAGCGCCGGAAAGGATGGCGTCGATGATGCCGCGGGTATCCTTGATGGAGATACGCTTGCCTGTGCCGTTCCATCCGGTATTGACCAGATAAGCCTTCGCGCCGCTCTTTTCCATCTTCTTTACGAGCTCCTGGCCATATTTGGTCGGATGCAGCTCAAGGAAAGCCTGGCCGAAGCATGCGGAGAAGGTCGGAGTCGGCTCAGTGATGCCGCGCTCTGTACCTGCAAGCTTTGCGGTAAAGCCGGACAGGAAGTAATACTGTGTCTGATCCGGTGTCAGGATGGAAACCGGCGGAAGTACGCCGAAAGCATCGGCGGAAAGGAAGATAACGTTCTTCGCATCCGGGCCGGCGCTGATCGGGCGAACCTTCTGCACGATGTTTTCAATATGGGTGATCGGATAGGAAACACGGGTATTTTCGGTCACGCTCTTGTCTGCGAAATCGATCTTGCCTTCTGCGTCGAGAGTAACATTCTCAAGAAGAGCGTTGCGGACGATCGCGTTGTAGATATCCGGCTCAGATTCCTTGTCGAGATTGATAACCTTTGCGTAGCATCCGCCCTCGAAGTTGAAGACACCGTTGTCGTCCCAGCCATGCTCGTCGTCGCCGATCAGAAGTCTCTTGGGATCGGTGGAAAGCGTAGTCTTGCCTGTGCCGGAAAGACCGAAGAAGATCGCGGTGTTCTCACCGTTCATATCTGTGTTTGCGGAGCAGTGCATGGAAGCAATGCCTTCCAGCGGCAGATAGTAGTTCATCATGGAGAACATACCCTTCTTCATCTCGCCGCCATACCAGGTGTTGATGATAACCTGCTCACGGCTGGTGATGTTGAAGACAACTGCTGTCTCGGAGTTGAGCCCCAGCTCCTTGTAGTTCTCTACCTTTGCCTTGGAAGCGTTGTAGACTACGAAATCCGGCTCAAAGGTTTCAAGCTCTTCTGCTGTAGGCTGGATGAACATATTCTTAATGAAATGTGCCTGCCATGCAACCTCCATGATGAAGCGTACTGCCATACGGCTGTCCTTGTTGGCGCCGCAGAATGCATCTACCACAAAAAGTCTCTTATTGGAGAGCTCTTTCTGAGCGATCGCCTTTACTGCCGCCCATGTCTCCGGTGATGCGATGTGGTTGTCATTCTTATATTCGTCGGAGGTCCACCATACGGTGTCCTTGGAATTTTCATCCATGACGATGAATTTATCTTTAGGAGAACGTCCGGTATAGATACCAGTCATGACGTTGACTGCGCCGAGCTCACTGACCTGACCTTTTTCAAAGCCTTCAAGCTCCGGTTTGATCTCCTCTTCATACAGGAACTCATAGGAAGGATTGTGAACGATTTCGGTAGTGCCTGTGATGCCGTATTTTGTTAAATCAAGTGCTGCCATCTGCTATACCTCTCTTTTTTAACTATTCTTGATGGGGGAACAATGTAAATGATTTTCAGGATCCTCTGTTCAAAACCGCAGATCATGCCTGATCTGATTTTGCATAACAGTCAATGAAGCAACGTTCGACCATCTTTGTATTTAAGACCGTACAATATTATTACATTTTCTTTAAGCTCTGTCAAGGGTTTAACGAGGGAAATTATGCTTAAATAAGCACGCGGAAGGATGGTTCTGCTGTCAAAGTTGACAGGTAAAATATTATAAGGAGCCGGACGAAAATAAATGGATGCTAAGTAATCCCGTTCAGCTTTTGGTACAGATCTTTCGCGTAGGTATCTGTCATGCCGCTGATGAAATCCGTTACCAGGAGGATGCGCAGATACAGTTTTTCCGCTTCCGAACACCCTTTCCGGCTGTAATACCGGTAGATCTGGCGATAATTTTCCGAGATCAGGGCAACCATCTTGCCTTCCATCATTCCCAGCGGTTCGTCGGTATCATAATTCAATACTGCCGGAACGAAGCGGTCCATCAGGAAATTCAGGATCGTAAAAGCGGAAACCTCCATTGTAAAAATCTGTTTGGACGTAAAGGCATTCCTGTACGCGATATCAGCAAGAGCTTCCGTCACCCATTGGGCATAGGTGCCATAAAAAACGTCATGCTGCCAGGTTCCGCTCATAATCTGTTCATAATGGGAAGTGAAACCGTATGTGGCGCAATACAGCAGAATGCTCTGGAGCCGTACGACAAAATTCTGTACGGCGTACAGGGAAGGATCCGTGACGCCGTGAGCTGCTCCCTGGGCATACTGGTCTTCCAGAATACGAACGGGGTCCAGCCGGTCCAGATCAACAGGCATCCTGGCTTTCTGCGCCTTTTGAACCGCACCGGACAGCTCCCTTTTTAATAAGTCGAGATTGATGAAACCTTTTTTATAAGCGTCTTCTATATCTGCTGTCAGGTAAGCGATATCATCCGCCGCTTCCAGAATGAAAGTCAGAGGATGCCTCACTCCGTAAGTGCCTGTTTTTGCGGCGATTTCCGCATACAGCTCCTTTTCCGCGTAAAAGAATCCCATCTTTTTTTCAGAAATCCGGCTGCTTTTGGGATTCATCTGCTCCGAAGAAACGGGGTATTTAATGATCGTATTTAAAAGACCGCTTGTCAGGTTCATTCCGTTTTCATTGACAAGAAAGTGCAGTCTTGTTACCTGTCGTAAAGCCTGGGCATTTCCTTCAAAATACATAAAATCAAGAAGCATCTGCCTGGTCAGCCATTCCGCGACAGGTTTTCCTTTAAAGAACAGTTTTTTCATTCTTCTTCGAAACCAGTCACGGATCGCCTCCTCTCCAAAATGTCCAAAGGGAGGATTTCCGATATCGTGGATCAGACCGGCGCACATCAGGATATCACAGATATCCGCTTTGGTCTGCAAAGTAAATTCCGGGTCAAGCCCGTTTTCCAGAATATACTGGGCAATCGTCTGTCCCAGTGTTTTGGCAAAAGAGGAAACCTCCAGGGAATGGGTCAGGCGGGTACGGATGAAATCGCTCTTGTCCAGGGCGAAAACCTGTGTTTTGTCCTGAAGTCTTCGAAAAGCAGCGCTTCCGATAATCCTGTGATAATCCTTCTCAAACTCTGTTCGCAGATCTCCGCCTTTTTTCAGCTTCTTTTTTCCGGCAAAGCTTCCGGAAGCCGTGTCAGCAGAGGAATCAGGGAAGGCGGAATTACGCGCGGTACTTTCACGATCTCCATATTGAGCCAGACGGTCAGGACTAAGGAGCTTCTCCCATGACATTCTCATCAGGCTATCCCCAGAAAATCACAGACAGCCTTTGGCATGTCCTTCGCATCCACAACCCGATCATGCAGGATCCTGGCCGTTTTAAGACTCTCAATGGCAGCGGGAAGCTTCACACGGCACAGGGACTGCAGTTCATCCGCCAGTTCCAGATCTTCCCTGCCTTCCACCTTCTGCCGGATGGCCTGCATGACGCTTCTTGTAAACTTGTATGGACTTGCGGTGGAAGCAATGACCGTTTTTGTCTGATCACCTGTCTCATCGACATATTTTCTTCTGACACCTGCTGCCACCGCGGTATGCGTATCGATCAGATAGCCATCCTTCGCAAAGATATCCCCGATCGTGGCAGCAGTCTCCGGTTCACTCAGATAATTTCCGTAAAAATCGTCAAGTCCCTCAGCCATTTCTTCTGAGATTCTGTAATGCCCGCTTTCTGATAAATCTTTCATCAAAGCCGCGCATTTTTCTGCGTCATTGCCGGCAATTTTGTAAATCAGACGTTCCAGATTGCTGGAAATCAGGATATCCATCGACGGGGAGCTTGTCAGGATGAACTCTCTTCTGCGGTCATACTCCCCTGTACGGAAGAAATCAAAAAGAACCTTATTTTCATTGGAAGCGCAGATCAGCCTGCCCACAGGAAGGCCGATCATTTTTGCGTAGCATGCGGCAAGGATATTCCCGAAATTCCCTGTGGGAACCGCAAAGTTTATCTTTTCTCCTTCCTGGATCTTCCCCTCCGCCAGAAGGCGGCTGTAAGCATATACATAATAAACAATCTGCGGAACCAGACGGCCGATATTAATCGAATTAGCAGAGGAGAATACAAATCCCTGCTGCTTCAGCTTCTCACCCAGTTCCTGATCCCGGAACATTTTCTTAACCGCGGTCTGGGCATCGTCAAAATTACCGGTAATGCCGATCACGCAGGTGTTTTTTCCCTTCTGCGTCACCATCTGCAGCTCCTGAATCGGACTGACCCCGTATTTCGGATAAAAAACCACAATCTTCGTTCCGGGAACATCCGAAAAACCAGCCAGAGCAGCCTTACCCGTATCGCCGGAGGTGGCGGTGAGAATCACGATCTCCTCTTTCTGCCCGTTTTTACGCGCAGCCACGGTCATCAGATGAGGCAGGATGGATAAAGCCATATCCTTAAACGCGATAGTCGAGCCATGGTAAAGCTCCAGGAAAAACGCTCCGTCTGCTTCATGAAGCGGAGCAATCAAGGGAGTATCAAATTTATCGTCATAAGCCTGTCTGATACAGGTTTTTAACTCCTCCTCCGTATAGTCAGTCAGAAACAGCTTCATAATCTCATAAGCTGTCTCCTGATAACTCATCCCGGCAAGCTCCTGCAGTGAGATATCCATATGGGGGAACTTTTCCGGTACATACAGGCCTCCGTCCGCTGCCAGTCCGTGCAATACCGCCTGGGAAGCCGTTACGGATCCTTCGCCGCCCCTCGTGCTGACATAACGAATCTCTTCCATTTTTATCCATCCTTTCCTTGTTCAGTTTATCGCACGTTATACAATCATCGATATGGGATTATATCACAGGGAATCCAACATTGCCACTACAAATTCGGCAGCGGAAAGGCCGGCGGACAGGCTTGAAACATGGCCTGTCAAAATGACCATATGTAATCCGGGTCACTTGAAATTCATTAGGTCATATGTTACAATATCAGAATAGAATCAAGTAAATTTCCATGTATTCTGATTTGGGAGATATGAAAATGTATGATGCAGTAATTATCGGAGCGGGTGTAACCGGCTGCGCCATCGCACGGTTCCTTTCGGCGTACCGCGGGAAATTCGCAGTTATGGAACGGTCGGAGGATGTCTGCACAGGCACTTCCAAAGCCAATTCCGCCATTATCCATGCGGGCTTTGACGCCGCCCACGGTTCCTTGATGGCAAAATACAATCTGCTTGGCAACCGGATGTATCCGGAGCTGGCAAAGGAGCTGGACTTTGCCTATAAGAACAATGGTTCCCTGGTGCTGGCTCTCCACGACGAGGATATTCCAAAGCTCGAAGCCCTGATGGAGAACGGGAAAAAGAACGGAGTGGAAAGACTGGAGATCGTCGGAAAAGAGCGCCTGAAGGAGCTGGAGCCCAGCGTCGGGCATGTTCCCGTAGCCGCTTTATACGCGCCTACCGCCGGAATTGTATGTCCCTTTGGGGCAACGATCGCTTTTGCGGAAAATGCATATAATAACGGCGTGGAATTCCATTTTAACACTGAGGTCAAGGGTCTTACACCGGATCAGGACGAAGAAGGAAATCCCTGCTGGATCGTGCAGACCGCTATGGGAGCCATACGTACCAGGGCTGTGGTCAACGCCGCCGGAGTTTATTCCGATATTCTCCACAACATGGTTTCCGCGCAGAAAATCAAAATTGTTCCGCGGCGGGGAGATTATCTTCTCCTCGACCGCCGTACTGGAGGTTATGTAAAGCAGACCGTCTTCCAGGTACCCGGAAAATACGGAAAGGGAGTTCTCGTCAGCCCGACTGTCCATGGTAATACCATCATCGGCCCAACTGCAGAAGATATAGACGATAAAGAAGGTGTGGATACTACCTCGGAAGGATTTGACGATCTGATGGAAAAAGCAGGTCTTGCTTTTGACGACCTGCCGCTGAGGGATGTCATTACCAGTTTTGCGGGACTTCGTGCCCATGAAGCCAGGCACGACTTTATTCTTGGAGAGGTTTCCGATGCCCCGAATTTCTTTAACTGCGCCGGTATCGAATCGCCCGGCCTGACAGCCGCGCCTGCATTAGGAAAGGAAATCGCAAAGGAAGTTGCCGAAAAACTGGGGCTTTCAGAGAATCCGGATTTTGTTGGTACGAGAAAAGGCTTTCTTGACCCGAAATCGCTGAGTATTCAGGAGCTTACGGAACTGATCCGTGAGAAACCGGAATACGGACGTATCGTGTGCCGCTGTGAACAGATTTCCGAGGGGGCAATCCTCGACGCAATCCGCAGGCCTCTCGGCGCTAAAAGCCTTGACGGAGTCAAACGGCGTGTGCGCGCCGGTATGGGCAGATGCCAGGCGGGATTCTGCTCACCGAGGATCATGGATATTCTTGCCGAAGAATGGGGCGTGGATGTGGCGGACATCACAAAATCAGGCGGTCATTCAGAGGTGATCGTAGGACTGGTCAAGGACCGTGTGTGAGACACACAGGCAGGAAAAGTTCCTCCTGTAAAAATGGCTCCTGAAGACTTTAGGAAAGGTGAGTGATTACCATGGAACACACCATATATAATCTGATCATCATCGGCGGGGGTCCGGCCGGACTTGCTGCCGCTGTCGCGGCATATGAAGCGGGGGAGAGAAGCATTCTGATCCTGGAACGGGATACACGTCTGGGCGGGATTCTGAATCAGTGCATTCACAACGGTTTCGGACTTCACACATTTCAGGAAGAGCTGACCGGGCCGGAATACGCCCAGCGTTTTATTGACAAAGTAACCGAAAAAGGAATCGCCTATAAGCTTGATACCATGGTTTTGTCGATTGTGCAGACAGAGGACGGCGCAAAGGAAGTTGCCGCCGTCAATGAAACGGACGGACTTCTGATTTTAAGAGCCAGGGCGCTGGTTCTTGCCATGGGCTGCAGGGAAAGAAGCCGCGGCGCGTTGAATATTCCCGGCTTTCGGCCGGCCGGTATTTTTTCTGCCGGTACTGCCCAGCGGCTGGTCAACATTGAGGGATATCTGCCGGGAAGACGGGTTGTCATCCTGGGTTCGGGAGACATCGGACTGATCATGGCAAGACGTATGACCCTGGAAGGCGCGAAAGTCCTGGTCTGCGCGGAACTGATGCCTTATTCCGGAGGCCTGAAGCGAAACATTGTGCAGTGCCTGGATGATTTCGGGATTCCTTTAAAGCTTTCCCACACCGTTGTCCGTATCGAAGGAAAAGAACGTGTCGAGGGTGTCGTCATTGCGCAGGTCGGTCCTGACCGGAAGCCGGTTCCCGGTACCGAAGAGCACTACGACTGCGATACGCTCCTTCTCTCGGTAGGACTCCTTCCGGAAAACGAACTGACGATCGGCTTAGGGGCATCGATCAGCCGCATTACAAATGGCCCCGTAGTCAATGAGTCTTTGGAGACCTCGATCCCCGGTGTTTTTGCCGCCGGAAATGTCCTCCATGTACATGATCTGGTGGATTATGTCAGTGAAGAAGCTTCCCTGGCCGGCGAAAGCGCGGCGGTCTACGTGGCTTCCTGCGGCAGCGCGATGTCTGTAAAGGAAACAGCCAACGGCACTCCGGTCTCCTTTTCCGGCGGTATCCGTTATACCGTGCCCTCTTCCATCGATCCGCAGAAGATACGCAATTGGTGCAAAATCCGCTACCGTGTCGGCGACGTGATGACGAACCGGCGCGTCAGCGTATTATTAAACGGAACAGAGGTCATCAGCAAAAAAAGACGCGTCATGGCTCCGGGTGAAATGGAAGAAGTGCTCCTGACAAAGAAGATACTGGATAACTGCCAGGATCTGAAGACCATTGAAATCAAAATTGAGGAGGATCGGTGATTGATATGAATACCGTAAACCTTACATGCATCGGTTGTCCCCTCGGCTGCCAGATCGAGGTCATGATGGAGGGGGAAAAAATCCTTCTGGTTGCGGGCAATACCTGTCCGAGAGGAGAAAAATACGCGAGGAAAGAAGTGACAGCTCCTACCCGAATCGTCACAAGCTCTGTCCGGGTCTATGGCAGTACCAAAGGAGAGAGAATGGTTCCCGTAAAAACCGTATCAGATATCCCAAAGGCGAAAATTATGGACGTGATCCGTTCCCTCAGGGGAGTTTCCGTTCCCTGTCCGGTACGCATCGGAGATATCCTGATCAAAGATATTGCCGGAACCGGGGTCGATATGGCAGCAACCAAAAATGTAGATTAACAGACTTCTTCTGGGAGGATCTGTGAAAAAAAGGTCATGCCGGAATGAGTAAACTCATTTTGGCATGACCTTTTTTCGATGCAGTCATTATGATTCCCGGGGAAAGGTGTAGAACTCATGGACGCCATATTTAAATAAATGAACAAGATTCTGATCAAACCAGCCCACATTCTGGTCATCTGCGATCTCCCGTTCGATAAAGAAGAGCGCTCCTTCTGAATAATCCCTGCCGCACAGCACCTGATAAGCAGCTTCCGCTGATTCCGGCGAGACAGTCACGTTATAAATCCTTCCATCATCAACAGGCGAAAACTGGGCGACCCCATTTTCGTACTGATAGACCACATCCGTCACAGTATCTGGAAAATGGGGGCTTTTCACCCGGTTCATGATCACGTTGCCAACCAGTATCCTGCCTTTGAGATCCTCCGTCCCCGCTTCTGCTTCGATAATCAGGCACAGATTCATATAATCATCGTCATCCATCAGCTTTGTGTCAAGGGAAGCCATCTCTACTTTGTTCTGAAACAGTCTTATACTCTGATCCAGATCAGAAGAAAAATCGAAGGAAGCCAGATCCCACTGGATCAATTGTTCCCGCTGTCCGATCAATACCGTCTCAGCGGAAGTGCCCACGCGTTTACGTTTTCTCCCTCCGCTTCTACAGGAATTCACGCTGTTTATGATGCCTCGAAAACCACTGGGCAAAAGCTGACTGTCCGCTACCGCATTCGCAGCCTCCTGCGGAGAAGCGACTGAAAGTGCTTCTTCCGGTCGGGATCCCGCGTTATGTGAGAAAAGAAAAAAGAAGAGCACAAAGGCTCCACATAATAAAAGGATCAGGGGAATGGATAACATCCGCCATTTTTTTCTCTTTCTGTTCATAGGGATCCTTTCCGACACACCCAAAGTGATCAATGGTATCGAGAAGAGAGAATGATATTTACTGTCCCTTCTAAGGATCGCCCCGTAAATAAATGGAACATCTTTCGCGTCTAAATCGTCGTCTACTGCGTTGTCGTCAGTCGTCGATGCCCGCATCGACTCCATCCTCCGCCTTGCATACGACGATTTATCCTGCGAAATCTTGTTCCATT
>JAFVGK010000012.1 GCA_017475035.1 Blautia sp. | reverse complement strand
TGCAATGGAATATGCGGAACAGGGAATGCCGATTGGAATCATTCAAAGACTTCTTGGGCACTGTTCTTTGCAGATGAGCCTGCACTATGCGAAAGTGACGGAGGATACGCTTTATCAGAAATGGAAGGCCACAGAAAAGCTTGACCTTTTTAGGCCTATGACTCCTCCGCCAGGGAAGGGAACCGGGTATGGCGACCACGTTCATTATGAGAACGTCCGTCCGGGGCTGGATGCAGTACGGGTGCCGTTCGGGGTATGCTTCAAACCCTCGAAGGCAGGATGCCGCCGTCAAACGGAACAGTGCCTTGAGTGCCCAAGTTTCTGCTCCACTGACTTAAACATAGATGAATACGCTTCTGAGATTGAAAGAGTGCGGTCTATGATTAACATTGGACAGACACTTGGCCGGGAAGAATGGGTAGAGAAGAACACGGGGTATCTGGAACGGCTTCTTCGTATGAAGGAGGAAATAAAGGAAAAAGGAATCATCCATAAAAGCGGTCCTATGAGGGGGGCGTGATATGGAGAAACCAACAAGTAGTCTTGAAGCGAGCTGGCGTAAACGATCTGAGGAAGCACAGGAACGAGTACTTAGTGCAATCAAAGAAATGCAGGCAAAAGGAGAACCAATAAATTTCAACACTGTTCATTTGAGGAGTGGAGCATCTAAGAATTATCTATACACGAATGAAGTAATTCGCAAGGAAATAGAAAAAATTCGTTCGATAGAGGCATATAAAGCCGGAGCCTGGCATAAGAAATACGATCGTACATCGAAATCTAAAGATGTACTCATAGAAGCAAAAGATAAGCGTATAGCTAAACTGGAGGAAGAAAATCTCAGACTCCGAAGAGAATTGGATAATCTTCGTCGATTGTTATACGAGACAAAATAATCATTTCAAGTACGGTGTACTCGAACTGAGAATGCAGTGTTTCCGGGGCTTTCAGCCCCGGTACACGAGTTATTATGTGGAGGAAGCATTAGCATGAGTCAGGGGGACAGGTTCCTTGACTCTTGAATTGAGTCAAGGAACCTGTCCCCCAGACTCTCCAGAAGATACATCGACGAGAATGGATTGGACGAGTATTCCACCAGAAAGCTGGAGCTGCCCCGCCCTGAATTCTATATGGTATACACCGGAGAAAAGGGAGAGCATCCGGAAAAGATTTCCTTCAGAAAAGACATTCCGGAAATGGAGGGATGCCCTGTAGATCTGGAAGTAAAGGTGATTTATGATTCGGCGGAAGGGGATATTTTAAATCAGTACATAATCTTTTCCAAGGTATTCACAGAACAGTACAGACTCTACGGGAAGAGCCAGACAACCATAGATGAAACCATAAGGATATGCAGAAGCAGAAATGTTTTGCAGGAATACCTGAAGCATGAGGAGGTGGCGGCTATCATGTATAAATTTATGGATCAGGAAACAGCAATGAAGAAAGCACTGAGAACGGAAAGACAGGAAGGTCGTCAGGAAGGCCTTCAGGAAGGTCGCCAGGAAAGTCGCCAGGAAGGCCTTCAGGAAGGTCGTCGGGAGGGAGGTCTTGAGATGCTGCATAGTCTGGTAGCGGATGGAATCCTGACTGTTGCAGATGCGGCCAGGCGGGTCGGACTGACCCCATCAGAATTTCAGTCCAAACTGGCGGCTTTAGGTTGTGCGAAATGACGGAGATCCCTGCTGGGTGTGTATATGCTCAGCAGGGCTTTTTTTATCCTCCCCATCGGCAAATTATGGTTAAGGTAATGGATATGCTTTCCGATCTGCTCAACGTATAACGAGTAAACGCGGTTCCTTCCTAATCTGAACGAGGCAGCTGATTGGGCTCACGAGTATAACGCAGTAAAAGGATACCAAAATGCCTGTGGTTATTTTCTCTCTTCTATGGTATGATAAGAAATAGAGAGAAGGTGACTATATTGGCAGTAAAAAAGAAAAAGAGATTCCTATCACGTAAAACACAAAAATCCATGGCGGAGAAAACCCTTTTACCCAAAATGACCAAAGTAAACCGCAATGCGAAGGACAGCGTTTTCTGCGACCTGTTTGCGAAGCCGGAGTACCTGATCCAGCTTTATAGATCGCTCCATCCTGAAGATATAAAGACCCGGGAAAGTGATCTGACGATTATAACTCTCACAAGCGTTTTTCTGAAGGGAATCTATAATGACCTTGGGTTTATGATAGGGAACAGGCTGATCGTCCTTGTGGAAGAACAGGCAACATTCGCCTGCAATATTGTTGTACGGTTACTGATGTATCTGGCGGAGACATACAGAAGATACATCGATGAGAATGGATTGGACGAGTATTCCACCAGGAAGCTGGAATTGCCCCGCCCTGAATTCTATATGGTATACACCGGAGAAAAGGGAGAGCATCCGGAAAAGATCTCTTTCAGAAAAGACATTCCGGAAATGGAAGGATGCCCTGTAGATCTGGAAGTAAAGGTGATTTATGATTCAGCGGAAGGGGATATTTTAAATCAGTACATAATCTTTTCCAAAATATTCACAGAACAGTACAGGCTCTACGGGAAGAGTCAGAAAACCATAGATGAAACCATAAGGATATGCAGAAGCAGAAATGTTTTGCAGGAATACCTGAAGCATGAGGAGGTGGCGGCTATCATGTATAAATTTATGGATCAGGAAACAGCAATGAAGAAAGCATTGAGAACGGAAAGACAGGAAGGTCGTCAGGAAGGCCTTCAGGAAGGTCGTCAGGAAGGTCTTCAGGAAGGTCGTCGGGAGGGAGGTCTTGAGATGCTGCACAGTCTGGTAGCGGATGGAATCCTGACTGTTGCGGATGCGGCCAGGCGGGCAGGATTGACCCCATCAGAATTTGAGTCCAAACTGGCAGTTTCAGGCTGTACGTCGCTGCACCTTAACCCGTGAGAATGTCCATCATGTCAGCCGCCATTATTTTACTGCTGTGTATTGGGATTTCTTACTGTAGAATCGACTAAGAACCTGAGCAAAAATAACCTATACGGATGGTGCAGGATAAATACGTCCAGGCAAGGCGGCGGAAGGAGCCACAGCAGGTTCGGCAACTGACAAAAACGCGGCTTTAGCTGATTTAGATGCGTCAGATGTAAAGGTTATTTATGTACAGATCCTAAATTGATCAAGCCTTTCTTTGAGGCACACAGGGCGGAAGTGAAGGGTATGCTGTTAACAGAGTATAATGAGGATGAACAGATGCAACTGTTCAAAGAAGATGGTAGAAGAGAAGGACGCATCGAAGGACACACAGAAGGTGTGTTTGCACTGATCGCGCTCGTACAGAAAGGGTTGCTTTCTCTTAAGGATGCAGCAGCGCAGGCAGGAATTACAGAAGCTGCTTTTAAGCAGAAAATGGCTGCAAAGATTTTTATGTTCGGCGCAGTTATGCGCGACCCTAAGCGGTGCAAAGCACTGCTGGAGTTCATCCTCTGTGTGACGCTAAGGAAGATCGAATACCTGGAGCTTCAGAAAGAACTGGATATCGAGTATGATGCGAAAGGCATCCGTCTTGATGTCTATGTTGAGGATGAGAATAATACGGTTTATGACCTGGAAATCCAGACCACCAGGAAGAAGAACCTTCCCAGGCGGACACGGTATTTATCAGGGCATTATCGATCTGAATATTATCCGTCGCGGGGAAGACTATGACAAACTGAAAAAGAGCTTCATCATCTTCATCTGCACGTATGATCCTTTTGGCAAAGGCCGGTATATCTACACCTTCGACCAGACGGCGAGGGAAGACCGCTCTGTGCTTCTTGATGATGAAGCGGTCAAAATCGTACTGAATACCAAAGAAACGACAGGCGATATCAGTGATGATCTGAAGGAGGCTCTCAGATACATGGATGGGCATGCCTGCAACGGAGTATACGAAAGAACCGGACAGTGCCGTAGAGGCAGTTAAAGCCAGCGAAGAATGGAGGCGGGAGTATATGATTTTGTTCTTGAGAGACAGGGAAAACGTAAGGCTTGGCGAGTATAAGAAAACCGTGTTTCAGATTCGAAAGAATTATAAAATGGACAGAACACCGGATGCAATTGCTGGTTTTCTGTTTATTCCTGCTGAAAAATGCAGCGAAGTGATCTCTGTGTTTATGGAACATCCTGACTGGGATGATGAGCAGGTAGCAGAAGAATCTGATTGGGCGTAATATGACGGCACTGGTTGGAATCACAGTAGCTGTTCTTCGGCGGAAAATGACTGCGAAGTAAATGGCGCTCACAGTCGAATAATAAGAAGCAGGCTCGATGGAGATGATACTCTGTCGGGCTTTTTCTATGCCCTCTGACCGCATCGGGTATTGAGAACTTCCTTTGTCAAAATCCACCAGTTCCATGCCGTCATACCCCCGATAAGAGTGGTACCGTGTTACTTTACAAATATATTAAATGCGTAACATATTCTTAAAGCCACACGAATGATGGTGGATGATTTTAAACCGGGTAGATGAGACGAAAGTTTGCAAGACGTGTATGCTGGTTGTGAAGGAATGCCCCTTGTGGGACACACATTCTGTCAAAACGCTGAGGAGTGACTCATCAGAAACAGAACAACTGATGCTTCAGAGAGAGGGTCTGGTTAAACCAAGCCTTCTCATTTGCGAAAACACTATTATACATTGAAGATCGAAAATTTAACGCATTAAGTTGTTCTCCTTCCTGTGGATATCTGTCTGGTTTTATGGTAAGATAAGGACAACGAATCAAGCAGGTGGTGATTATATTAAAATATGACAGAACAGATATTGGTAAACAAGACAGAATGGAAGAGGATCCAAAAGCTGATGGCGGAAAAGCTGCTGGAAGCATCAGGAGACAAGATAAACCGTAACATAAAGGACTCCGTTTTCTGCGACCTGTTCGGTCGGCAGGAATATCTGTTTCAACTGTATCAAGCGCTCCATCCGGAGGATACGGAAACAACAATTGATGACCTGACACTGGTAACCCTAAGCAGAATCATCGTTTATGATATGTACAACGATGTGGGATTTCTGGCTGGGAACCGTCTGATCGTCCTGGTGGAGGCGCAGTCCAGCTGGTCCGAAAACATCGTTGTCAGGTTTCTTCTCTATCTTGGTGAAACATACCACCGGTACATAGAGAAGAATGATCTCGATCTTTACACTACAAAAAAAGTGGAGCTGCCAAAGCCGGAACTATATGTTGTGTACACTGGCGACAGAAAGACAAGGCCGGAGACAATAAGCCTGAAGCATAGTTTCTGGGGGACAGATGACTGCTGCGTGGATGTCGTGGCGAAAGTGATCTACGACAGCAAAGCCGGAGATATACTGAATCAGTTCATTGCGTTCAGTAAGGTTTTTGACGAGCAGAGGAAGAAATATCCGGATGACAAAAGAAAAGCTGTCCGGGAAACAATAAGGATATGCAAAGAGAAGGATGTCCTGAAAGAATATTTGGCCAGGGAGGAGGCGGCAACCGTTATGTTTGCGTTTGCAGATCAGGAGAAAGAATTTAGCAGGGCATTAAGGAATGAACGGAAAGAGGGACGTGCAGAAGGACGTGCAGAGGGACGTGCAGAGGGACGTGCAGAAGGCGAAATCGTAGGAGTTATCCAACTTTATCATGACGAGATGAACCTGATGCCCGCAGAGATCATTCAGAAGATAATGGCCAGATTTAGCTTGAAGGAAAAAGATGCTGAGAAATATGTGGAGGAAGCATTAGCATGAGTCAGGGGGAACAGGTTCCTTGACTCATGAATTGAGTCAAGGAACCTGTCCCCCTGACTCCAAAGAGATGGATGTCCTGAAAGAATATTTGACCAGGGAGGAGGCGGCAACCGTTATGTTTGCGTTTGCAGATCAGGAGAAAGAATTTAGCAGGGCATTAAGGAATGAACGAAAAGAGGGACGTGC
>JAFVGK010000057.1 GCA_017475035.1 Blautia sp. | reverse complement strand
CAGTTAAGGAAAATTACAACAAGAGCAGAAGGGTTCACCGGGGGCTTTTCATTTCCAACAAAGGGACATGCATCAATGCGGATTTAAACGGTGCTTATCAGATTCTGAGAAAAGCATTCCCAATCAAATGGGATGGAGGGTAGGCGTTACATCCGGTTGTAGTAAATATGGCATAAGCCATATTGAACAACAGAGAAAAGTGATTTACATAAATAATTTAATAATATTTATTGTATTTATCATTTTTCATAACGTGAAGAATAAGAGATTGTTGTTTGTTTTTCTGACTTTCGCGTTGCTGCTGGGCATCGTGAACGCAGTCGTGGCGGAGAATTACCAAGAGCCTGATGGTCAAAGCATCTCCTGGACGGAGACGGCCCCCCTTCCGGAGATCGGGCAGGTGATATATGGTTTTGAAGCGCTGGAAATACGCGATTTTCCCATGATAAACGCTTCTGTCGTACGATTTGTCCACCAGAAGACCGGGGCACAGCTGTACTATATCGCCAATGATGATATCGACCGTGTGTTCGACCTGACGTTCCGTACGGAAGCGCCGGATGACACCGGCATTCCCCATGTTTTTGAACATGCCATCCTGAGTGGATCCGAGAAATATCCATCTGCGCAGTTGTACTCTAATCTGAATTATCAGACGTACAACACATATATGAATGCATATACATATCATCGTTATACGAGCTATCCGGTTTCCAGCATGTCGGAAGCACAGCTGCTGAAGCTGGCGGATTTCTATACCGACAGCTGCTTTCACCCGATGGTTATGGAAGATGAGTCGATCTTCCGCACAGAAGCCTGGCGGTATCGCCTGAATGATCCGGATGATCCGCTTTCCATCGAGGGCACTGTCTACTCCGAGATGCTGGGAAAAAGGTCAGTAGAGCGGAGCTCCTATATGAATGCCCTGAAGGCTATGTTTCCCGGCACGACTGTAGGCAATGACCACGGCGGTGACCCGGAGTTTATCCCTGATCTGACCTGGCAGCGGCTTAAGGAGTATCATGAAGAGCATTATCATCCCTCCAACTGCATCGCTTACATCTATGGCCGGTTTGAGGATCCCGCAGCATTTCTGGAGCTTCTTGACGGCTATTTTTCTGCTTACGAAAAGAAGGAGTTCACATACGTCGAAAGCGGGTACGAGCCTCTTTCCGAGCCGGTGGTCCAGTCGCTTTCGTTCCCGGTGGAACAGGGAAGCAATACCGAACATGCCTCGATCATTTACTACGGCATCGTTTGCCCGGGTCTGAGGGAAGACAGGGAACAGGAGCTGGTTCTGAACACACTGACCGATCTTCTTAACGATGCCGGATCTGTCCTTGCGCGTTCTTTTCAGGAAGCCCTGCCCTATGGCGATCTGCATTGTTACATTGAAACGTTTGGACCGGATGATGCCATCGTATTCATTGCCAGAAATGTGGATCCCGGGGATGCGGACGTTTTCCGCCAGACGGTGGACAAAGCGCTTGCCGACACAGCCGAAAATGGGTTTTTGGCTGATCAGGTGGACTCCGTAATGACCTCGATGGAGCTTACGGCTTATCAGGCAAGGGAAGCCGGCAACCCTGTTGACAAAGTGGTTCTGCCGATCGCCGAATACGATGCGCTTTTCCTTGAACCGTGGAAATATCTGGATTTTGAGAACAGTCTGTCTCAGATGGGCAGATGGAACGAGCAGGGATTGTACGCGAAAGCAGTTTCCGAATGGCTGATCGGCAAGCAGTCGACCGCATTGGTGACCACGTGGCCTGAGGAAGGGAAAAGGGAGGTCAAAGATGCGGAGCTGGCCGGGAAACTGGCCGGTATCAAAGCGGAAATGACCGAGGAAGAGATTGCCGGGATCGTTGCCTTTTCCAACGCTGAATATGAGTATGAGGATACAAGCGAAATGGTCTCAAGTCGGCAGGCTGTAACGGTGGAATCCCTGCCGGAAGAATGGAAATGCTATGACGTGCACGATGAGACGGTGGAAGACGGGATCCGCCATATCGATGTCACTGCGGACACAGAAGGCATCGGATCTGTTGAGCTGCTTTTAGACACCTCCGGCTTTGATCAGGAGGATATCCATTGGCTCAGACTGTATGCCGGCCTCCTCACCTCATTGGATACCAGGATCCATTTGAAAGGGGATCTGGCCTCGCTGTGCAGGCGTTACTTACATGACAGCGCTATCTCCGTCACTTCATATCATGATGGCAAAGAAGGGTTTCATCCATGGCTTGAATTGTCCTGGATCTCGCTGGATGACGATCTGGACGAGGGCTATGACCTGATCAGGGAGCTTCTTTTCGAGACCCGGTTTGACGATCCTGATAAGATCCTGGATATGATAAAGACCATTCAGGCGGGTTACCAGCATGATATCCCCGACAGCATTGAACAGATCCTGGTCGACCGCTCGTTTGCCCTCTGTTCACAGGGTATACGCTACAATTCTTATGTGAATGGCCTGGAGTATTATGAGTTCCTCTTCCGTACGCAGAAGCTGCTTCAGGAGGAACCCGGCGCTGTGACAGCGAAGCTTCAGGGCATTCAGGCTGCGCTGGACAACAGGACGAATGCCGTGGTGATCTTTGCGGGTAACGAAAGCAGCATCAGCCTGAACCGGTCGCTGGCGGATAAATTCCTTGCCCGTTTAGGCGCGAATAAGATCGAACGGGCTGAATATGACCTGCCGGCGCCTGATAAGGACGAAGCTCTGATCATCGACAGCGGCATACAGTACAATGTCACGAGTGCCAGCTACAGCATGATGGGACGGGATGACTACGAAGGATGGATGACTGTCGCTGCACATCTGGTAAACGACTACTATCTGATACCGATCCTGCGCGATCGGTATGGTGTGTACGATCCTTATTGCGCCAATAAAAACTCCGGTGACGGAGGAATTTACATTTTCACCTTTGAGGATCCAAATATTGCCGAGACCTTCGAATTCATCAAGAGTCTGCCGGATATGCTGAGCAAAGAAGAAATCGATCAGGAGGCCTTAGAGGGCTATATTCTCGAGAGTTATTCGCTCCTTGCAAAACCAAAAGGAGTGCTCTCCGGCGCGATAGCGGCGGCAGAAGCGACGCTGGAGGGGAAACCTCAGGACGAATCGCTGACCTGGCTGCGTCAGATGAAACAGTGTACCCCTGAGAAACTGACGGAATGGGCTAAGATGCTCAGGGTACTTGCCGATGAAGGCGCGATCCGCACTGCCGGCGGCGTCTCGGCCATCAAAACCGAAGCAGAAAGGTACGATAAGATCCTGGATCCCTTCGGCACGGAGGAAAGAAAGCAGATGGATTGGTAACGAAGAACTGATTGTAAAAAATTGACACATCGGGCTGCGATACCTCAATGTTTTGCAAGGTGACTGGTATGAGGGCTCCTGGATGAGGGCTCCTGGATGAAAAAGCGCATGGATAATCATAATTCTTTCATAATGATATTGCGTTGACAAGGATAATTACAGATGCCGTCGCTCCCCTCGTGGGGGGCGTGGATTGAAACGGATTAAGAAAAGGCCCGGTCCTTTAGAGAACCCAGGCCTTTTCTTAATCCGTTTTTTTCAAAGATTGCGCATCCTCAGAAGATGTAACAGCCGCACCGTCCTTTTTCTTTCATTCTGTAGAGGGCAGTATCGGCGTCTTTGAAGATATCTCCCTCCGGATTCTTCCTGTCACCGAAGGCAACGCCTACGCTGAGGGATGTGGGCGGCAGGTCATTCGTGGGCTTTTGCAGCATGACGTTGGCCTGCTCGATCTTCCTTTGAACGACCAGACTCATAGAACTGTCGACATTATTCATGATGACCACGAATTCATCGCCGCCCAGGCGGAACACCAGGTCCGTCGCGCGGAAACTGTATGTCAGGACTTCAGCCACACGCTTTAATACCAGGTCACCCACGTCATGGCCATAGGTGTCGTTGATTGACTTGAATTTGTCCACATCCACCAGAAGCAATGCATTATGAGACATATCCAGGTCGGTCCGCATTAAGTTGTAGGCACTGCGGTTGTAGAGACCGGTGAGCTCGTCATGCTGATTCCCGTATGTCAGATGCTCGTGGGTGCGCTGATTCTCTTCGAAGATCGTGTTGTAGGTATTTGTCACAAAGCGAAGCTCCGCCGCGCCGGTGGGGTCGATGAACTTCTTTGCCTTCATCTGCTCGACCATGTGGGCGAGAGGTCTCCGGATCCAGCCATTCACGAAGACTGCGAAGATCAGTATCACGGTCATGAGTATGATCGTCAGAATGCTCTGGAGTCTGAGCAGCCAGGTCATATTCCGGTCCAG
Source organism: Blautia sp. (assembly GCA_017475035.1). GTDB lineage: Bacteria > Bacillota > Clostridia > Lachnospirales > Lachnospiraceae > Blautia_A. Next base: position 18,733 of record JAFVGK010000057.1, on the reverse strand, counting down.
GCGGATCCGTTCACGGTTCGATTCCGTGATGAGCTCTTGCGTACACAGATCGGTGTTGTCCTTGATCTTTGCCTTATAATCCATGTACACTTCCCCATACACCAGATCCATCGCAAGAGCACGTTTTTCCTCTGATGACAGGGATATCTGCTCAGGGGTGAGCTCCATTGTTCTGAGAACCTCCGGAAGGGAGGATTCATCATAATCTGCGGTATCGAGTACGAGGCGCATGGCGAGATATTCCTGTTCCATAAGCTCATTGGAGTAGTTCAATGCTTCGCTCAGGTGTCCCAGGGCTTTGTTGTCATATCCGTCCAACAGCGTCCGCAGATTGGAAACTGCCTTATCGCGCAGCTGGGTGGAAGCAGCCTCTTCGAAGTAGTTCTGGAGGTGTGTGAGATTTCCGGTGATGACGAAACTGCGTACTTCGCTCGTCAGGTAATCTGATCCGATCCCGAGGTCTGTGGCGGATTGCTGGGACAGGATGTACCGTTCGCTTGCGTTTTCCATGCTCCTGTAACCATAGTTGACCATCGAATCTTCGATGAACAGCGATATGGCCAGGATGAATGCGGCCAGGACAAATACCAGGCTGGCGCTGCGCACGGAGACACTGAACCTCTCGCTGAGCTTTTTGACGAAGGACAGCTGTTTCTTCTTAGGATTCTTTTCCTTTTGCCCGTTGTTCGCTTTTGCAGAGTCATGAATATTGTCCTGCGACTGCATCAGGATGGGTTTGAATGTTTCAGCCGGGACGGGTGCAGAAAAGTAATAGCCCTGAACAAAATCACACCCCAGCTTCCTGAGCGCGGTAAGCTGCTCTATGGTCTCTACTCCCTCTGCTACCACAGGGACACCGAGGTGATTTGCGATGTCGACGATGATGCCGATCATTTCGACGTTCTTTTTATTGGCAAGGGCAGTCTGCGTGAACTTCATGTCCAGCTTCAGGACATCTATGGGAAGCCTGGAAAGCATGTTCAAAGAGGAGTAGCCGGTGCCGAAATCGTCCATCTCGATCAGGAACCCTTGTGAACGGAGACGCTTGACAATGCCGATGAGCTGTTCCGAATCATCGGATAGGCTGTTTCCGTGACCTCCAGATGCATGTCTGTCGGACCCAGGCCAAATTCGGAGAGGATATCCAGAAGGTTCTCGACGATGCAGGGATCCCCCAGATCCACCCTCGAAACATTCACCGAGAGGGGCACCATATATCCCAGGAGATCCTTCCATTCCCGAATCTGGCGGGCGGCCTCCCGGAACACATAGTAATCCAGCTTCTGGATGAGACCATTCTCCTCAAACAAAGGGATGAACACACCCGGGCTGATGATCCCCAGTTCGGGATGGTGCCAGCGCACCAGGCACTCTGCGCTTTCGAGAATGGGCGTCTCCTTTAAGATGTAGTATTTCGGCTGGAAATACACCTGAAACTGTTTTTCATCGATGGCGCGGGGAAACGCCTCGATCAGCTGGAGGTGGTAGAGCTCAGCCTTGTGAAGGGTATCATCATAGACACCTATGCTGCGCGTAAAGCTGTTGCGGACGGTGTCCGCCGCCAGCTTGGCCCGGTCGAAACGACGCGGAATGTCCAGAGACTTATCCACAGAGGAATAGACGCCCATGCGCAGTTGTATCCTGCTGTCGATCCCCGGAGCCGAGGTGATGCCGGTCGTGATCTTGTCCAGGAAGGCTTTGTAATCATTCCGGTGAGGGCAATAAATCTGGAAGATGTCAGCCTCTCGGCGGCAGACGATGCCGCCGTCGCTGTGTATCAGTTCCTCCGTCTTTTTCCCTAACTGCCGCAGCACATTGTCCCCATGGGCAGGGCCATATCGCTCGTTGATGGTGTTGAAGCGCTTGACATCAAGCACGATCGCATCCATATCGACTTCGGGATAACTCTGATCGAGCTGCTCTGCGTAGCTATAGAAGAACTCCCGATTGTATACGCCTGTCAGCGGGTCCCGTTCCGTGGATTGCAGGATCTTCCGGTTCTCAAACAGTTCGATAGCTCTATGCACGCGGGCGAGAATGACTCCCGGCTCGGGGTAGGGCTTCTGGATAAAGTCGCTGGCCCCTCTCTTCAGGCACTCGATCTCCTGCGTATAATCTGACGAGGCCACGATGACGGGGATGTCCTGGTATTTCTCCTTAGCCCTGATCTCGAGCAATACTTCCATACCGGATAGGTTGGACATGATAAGGTCCAAGAGGACCAGGGAAAACATTACTTTGCTTTCCTCAAGTTTGGAAAGTGCTTCTATGCCATCCTGGGCAAATTCGAGCTCATAGTCATTTTCCAGAATCGCTCCGAGCAATTCCTGATTGACGATCTCATCATCGACAATCAGGAGCCTGCGCTTTTTGGTATGGGCACGAAGCACTTGATCATCCTTCATACTTTTCATATCTTTTTCAAAATATTCTGCCATATCTTATTGCTGATTCTCTCAATTAATGATGTTAACTGTCCGGTTTTTTGGTACCTGATATTTACCCAATTATAAATATATAACAAAAACGAGGGTAAAGCAAGGGGTAAAACCTGCGCTTCCCTGATGATTCCGGTTTCTGTCACAAACAGCAGAAGAATGAAGCATCAGATGTCGTTTTCACTGCTTCTTTTGTTTTCGGGGGATGGAAAAAGAGGATATACTGTGTTATTATTATATGAGATAATAAGGTTTACATTACGAATAGCAAAGAGAATATCGTCAGCAAAACCCTCATCGCCGATATGGAACAGTTCGGCTATGATTCAGATCCTTATCTATGTTATGCGAAACCAGAACAACGAATGTACCCGTTCTGAGAAACGAAACACCCCGAAACAGCACGAAAACTGTGCATGAGGAGAGATTTTTATGAACGAAAAGTCATCTGCTTCAAGCAATTCAACGAAACTACAGCCTTATCTTTCGCCATTGGCAGTCTGGGCTTTGTCGGTCGGTTCTGCCATTGGCTGGGGATCTCTTGTTGTCACCAGCAGTTCCTATCTCTCCGAGGCAGGGCCGATGGGCTCCATCATCGGTCTGCTGATCGGATTTGCCATGATGCTGATGGCTGCAAGTCATTATCATTTTCTGTCTAACCGCTATCCGGGTACAGGCGGGCTCTATAATTACATAAAGAATATTTTTGGGTATGACCGTGCTTTTCTTATAGCCTGGTTCATGTTCCTGATCTATATTTCCATCTTCTGGGCTAATGCCACGAGTATCCCTCTGTTTGCGAGGTATTTTCTTCAGGGTGTATTCAAAAAGGGCTATCTCTATACAATTTTCGGGTACAAAGTCTATCTTGTCGAGGGATTGGTTACCCTGGCAGTGATGTGGCTGATCGGCCTGATGTGCATGAAGAGCAAAAAGGCGACTGCCCGCAGTATGGTGGTGATGGTTCTGCTCTTTACAATCGGCATTACGGTGTGCTTTACTGCCGCCATGCTTGGAAAGGGCAGCGCCGGAATGACCATGAGTCCTGCTTTTCTTCCGGACAAGAGCGTGCTGCGGCAGGTGATACATATCGCTTTTGTTTCACCCTGGGCTTTTATCGGGTTCGAATCGGTATCTCATTCCGCTGCGGAATACCGGTTCAAACACAGCAATATGTTCCGTGTTCTGGTTATTTCCGTTGTCGTTACCACGGCGCTGTACCTTTTTATAATCCTGCTCAGTGTCTCTGCTTATCCGGAGGGCTGCTCCGGCTGGCTGGATTACATCACTCATCTTGACGAATATGAAGGACTCGCCGGACTTCCGGCTTTTTATGCTGCAAACTATTATCTCGGCGGCGCCGGCGTCAATATTCTGATGGTATCCTTGCTGGCCCTGGTGCTTACCAGCCTGATCGGAATGCTTCGCACTTTAAGCCGCCTGTGTTATGCCGTAGCGCAGGATGGCATTCTGCCTGAGCGCTTTGCTCTGCTTAATGATAAGCAGATCCCTGCCAATACCATCCTTCTGGTACTTTTTGCCTCTCTGCCGATTCCATTTATAGGCAGAACGGCAATCGGATGGATTGTGGACACGACGACGATCGGCGCCACTTTCATTTACGGTTTCGCTTCCGTAGCTGTTTTCAAGGAATCCGGGAAGGAGGGTTCCAAAAAAAACCATCTGCTCAGTGGTATCTGTCTGTTCATTTTAGCGGCCTTTGCCATTTTTCTGCTGTTTCCGAGTCTTTTCTCCGATTACACCATCGCTACGGAAACTTACGTACTTATGGCTGTCTGGTCACTGCTTGGACTGTTGTTTTTCCACATGGTGATCCGGAAGGATCACGCAAGAAACTTTGGTAAAGCGATCATCGTGTGGCTGGCTTTGCTTGTCTTTATTGTCCTGATGGCAATGACCTGGGCGGAACGGTTGAATGAGGACAGGGAAAACGTCATTATTAATGAAATTTCAGGTTATATGGATGACATAGGCAGCACCGAAGAGCTTGAAATGGACAAGGATGAATTTCTCGCAGTTCAGCTGCGTCGGCTTCATGACGCAGATAATGTCAGTGTATTTGTGATCGTTGGCTTATTTGGGCTGTCCCTTATCGTTATGCTTTCCAATTATCTCTCCATGCAGAAATGGGAGAAAAAGACTGCCCGGGAGCGTGATGAGGCGCAGACCATTGCTCTTACTGACCCCCTGACCGGAGTCAAGAGCAAGCATGCCTTCCTTATGAGTCAGAAGCAGATTGATGTGTCCGTTGAAGAGGGCAGCGCAGACCCGTTTGCTGTTGTCGTCTGTGATGTGAATGGCCTGAAGGTAATTAACGATACCCTTGGCCATAAGGCAGGGGACGAATACATCCAGAGCGCATGCAGGATCATCTGCAATATCTTTCAGCACAGTCCTGTTTATCGGACGGGTGGAGATGAGTTTGTGGTGATTCTGCGAGGGCGCGATTATCTCATCAGGAAAGAACTGGTCCTGGCGCTGCATGACCGCTCCGTGGAGCATATCAGCACCCAGAAAGTCGTCATCTCGGGTGGTCTGTCAGATTTCCAGCCTGAAACGGACACCTGTTTTCACGATGTATTTGAGCGCGCAGACGCTCTGATGTATGAAGAAAAGAAGCTTCTGAAGGGTATGGGCTCCATTACCAGGGAGGATGCCGAGACAGCCGCAAAGCCGATCTTCCCGGCGGATGAAGACGCAGAAATATTGAATCTCAGACGATCTATCCTCATTGTAGAGGACGAACTCGTCAATCAGATGATTCTGGGTAATATGCTGGGGGCTGGCTATGATGTTCTGTATGCCTCGGATGGGAATGAAGCACTGGAACAGATCAAAACCCATAAAGACGATCTGGCAATCGTGCTGCTTGACATTCAGATGCCGCATCTGAGCGGCATGGAGGTTCTGAAGATAATGATGGGAGAAGAGGAGCTCAGGTCTGTCCCTGTGATCGTGATGACGGCGGATCAGAGCGCGGAGGTCGATTGCCTGAAGATTGGCGCGATCGACTTTATTCCCAAGCCCTATCCTTCCCCCGAAATCATACATGCCCGTGTCAACCGGTGCATTGAATTAAGCGAGAAGCGGAATATCATCCAATCCACAGAGCGTGACAGTCTGACGAACCTTTTGAACCTTGATTATTTCCTCCGGTATGTCCAGAAATATGATCAGCATTATCATGAGATGCCGATGGACGCCATTGTTCTGGACGTCAATAGTTTCCATATGGTCAACGAACGGTATGGAAAGCAATACGGTGACAGCGTGCTCGCCAGGATCGGCAAGCGTATCCGCCAGCTATCCCGCGAGATCGGCGGCGTATGCTGCCGCCGAGGAGCGGATACCTTCTTCATTTACTGTCCTCACAGGGAAGACTATGAGAACATATTGAATAAGGCATCTGAGGGTCTTGTTGACAAGGATGTGTCTTCTAACCGTATCCGCCTGCGCATGGGCGTATATTCTCAGGTTGACAAATCGCTTCAGATAGAACGCCGCTTCGACTATGCGAAGATCGCTGCGAATACAGTGAAAAGCGGCTATCGGAAAGCTGTCGGTATCTATGATACACAGATGCATGAGGCAGAGCTTTACAGGGAACGGCTGCTGGAGGATTTCAAACCCTCGCTGGAAAGCAGCTGCTTCACGGTATTTTATCAGCCCAAGTATGATATCCGTCCTGACAAACCAATTCTGGCAAGCGCGGAAGCATTGGTGCGTTGGAATCATCCTGAACTCGGTATGATCAGCCCCGGAGTGTTTATCCCGCTGCTTGAGGAAAATGGCCTGATCCTGGATCTCGACCAGTTCGTATGGCGGGAAACAGCAGCAAGGATACGGGACTGGAAGGATCGCTTCGGCTTTTCCGTGCCGGTGTCGGTGAATGTATCCCGCATCGATATGCTGACACCGAATCTAAAGAGCATTTTCAAAGAGATTCTGGAGGAGAATCAACTCAGCCCGGATGATCTGATGCTTGAGATCACGGAGTCTGCCTATACCGGTGACTCTGACCAGGTGATTTCCACAGCCAAGGAACTGCGCGGCATGGGGATGGGCTTCCGTATTGAGATGGATGACTTTGGCACCGGCTATTCGTCCCTGGGTATGCTGACCCACTTACCGATCGACGCGCTTAAGCTGGATATGAGCTTTATTCGCAGTGCTTTTGGAGAAAACAGGGATGTGCGGATGATCGAACTGATCATCGATATTGCTGATTATCTGCATGTGCCGGTCGTGGCGGAAGGCGTCGAAACGCAGGAACAGTATCTGGTTCTGAAGGCGATGGGCTGTGAATATGTACAAGGCTATTACTTCTCAAAACCAGTGCCGCCTGAAGGGTTTGACCGTTTCCTTGCTGAACGTGCGGAGGCGAAGTATGAGGCGGCGTCAGTAACCAGAAAGGTCTATATGAGCATCTCCAAAGCCCTGACCAGTGATTTTGAGAGTGTTTTCTATGTGGATGTCGTCACAGACTTCTATCTCGAATTCTTCACCGGCAGGGACGGAGACCTCGAAATCCGTCCCGGCGGAATTGATTTCTTCAGGGAAGCACGGGAGACATTGCTGGAAGGGGTGAGCGAATCTGATGCGCAGAAGCTCAGAGAAGCAACCAGTAAAGCAAACCTGATACAACTGGCGGAACAGGAAGAAACCATCTGCCTCTCATTTGTCAAGCTGAAAAATGGGGTATCGGTCCCATATTCCCTCCAGACCATACGGACGAGAGAAAGCGATCATCATCACATTGTCATTGGTATCAGGCGGGAATCTGATGCATCCAACCTGTAGTTGGTTGCGAAAGACCATTCCACCGTGTAAACTGAAAGAGAAAGGAGATGAGTGAGATGAACTTTGATGACTTTGATAAAGAAATGCGGCAGTTCGAAGAATCTCTGGATCAGCACGTGCTTCCGGATATGTATCTCGTTACAAGGCTGGACGGAAGAGCCTTTACCAAGCTCACAGCCAGGGAACAGTTCAGGAAGCCTTTTGATGAACGCTTCCGCGACCTGATGCAGGCTACTGTAGAGCACCTGATGAAGGAATCCGGATTCCGGATCGTCTATGGTTATACCGAAAGTGATGAAATCTCCCTTCTCTTCCACCCTGAAGAAGAATCCTTTGGACGGAAGGTCCGGAAGATCAACACGACTCTTGCCGGGGAAGCCAGCGCCTTCTTTTCCATGAAGCTGGGTAAAATCGCTGCTTTTGACTGCCGCGTCGTTCCCCTTCCGAGCCTCACCAGGGTGGAGGATTATTTCGCCTGGCGGGCTGAGGATGCACACAGGAACTCTCTGAATACATGGTGCTACTGGACGCTGCGGCAGGCAGGCATTACCGCACACAAGGCCTCCTCCATCCTGAACGGGCAGGGAAATGCCTTCAAGAACGAGCTTCTCTTCGAACACTCCATTAACTTCAATGACCTGCCTTCCTGGCAGAAACGCGGCATCGGGATCCGGTTCTGCGTGGAGGAAAGGGAGGGCTTTAATCCCATCACCCAGGAAAAGGTGATGACAAAGCGCAATGTCCTGAAAGCTGACTACGAGCTTCCTCTGGGGGATGCGTATCGCGAGTATATCCGTCAGATCATCACACAGTGCTGAAGAGAAGCCTGTATCTGAGACGCTTCTGAACGATGATAGCATGGCTGTAAAGCTGCAGATGCAGAGGATATCTGAACCTGCCGAACAGAAAAGACTGCCGCACTGATCCTTCAGTGCGGCAGTCTTTTTTGGCTGAAACTCTTCGAAATTATCCTATGATCTCATACGTAAAATGAATCTCTCCCTTTTGCCCGGGTTTAACGTATGCGACTCCGGGCTTATGATCGTAGATATCATCCTCGTCCTCGGCAGTACAGGTCCCCGACCAGGGCTCGATGCACAGGAAATTCCCTCCGTTCCTGGAAGACCAGAGTACAAGATATGGAAGATCCGGGAAGCAGACACGAACTCCCTTTTCTGCATCCTTATGTCTCAGTGTGACCGTTGATGACTTCAGATGATCATAGCACAGAAGATCATTCAGGAAAAGATCATGGCTGAGGCAAATCCGATTTCCCTCCTGTGGAATCGGCATTCTGTTCTGAGTGTCAAGCAGTGCAGTCTCTGCAACCGGGGTCGGAACCGTCTCCTGTTCAGCCTGATCAAACTCAACTATATAATCGGAATACTCCTCTCCCTCGTCAAGCGGGCATCTGAAGCCGGTATGGCCGCCCATGGTATAAGGCAGCTTGACGTCGCCAAGATTGTTTACCCGATAAGTAATGTGAATCATGTTTCCTTCCAGAACATAAGACGTTTCAAAATTAAATTCATAAGGATATTTCTCCTTCAGCTGATCATCACATGCAAGCCGGAAGGTAATGGATGTCTCGGTCTGGGCAGCTACTGCAAATTCGCGGTCTTTCACAATTCCATGACGCGGCATGGACAGAGTCTTCCCTTCTATTGTCACAGCTGTATTGTTGCGGAGGCTTCCGCAGATAGGGAAACAGATGGGGGCCTGCCCGCTCCAGAAAGCCGGGTCACCCTGCCAGAGATATTCTCTGCCTTCAGCATTTTTGATGGACTTGAATGTTCCTCCGAGAGTTGAAAATTCTACGATTAATCTGTCATTTTTTATAACGGGATTATTCATTTGCGTTCTCTCCTTTTCCTGGCAGCATCACTGAGCTTGTTGCATGTACGTACGATTTGGTATCAGATGTTTCGGGCTGTGTAAAACAGATCCTTACCTGTATTTTATCACAAATTTACGCCGGTGTCTTCAAAAAATATTTCCTGCAATGATGGATGGATTCGGAATATTCGTTGATGGCCTGGGAAAAATGATCCGAACATCTTACATGATTCAGAATCGCTGTTGAGTTTTTATTGTAAATCATTGTAGACGGACCGGGTTTTTGCTATAATTTACGGTATCGTTCTGCTATGAACTACATTCGCAGGAAGTGGAGAATAACTGCCAGGATTATCAAAAAAGGAGGATAAATGTATGAAAAAAACCCTCTGCATGCTGCTTGCTGTTTTGATGCTGGCATCGACCGGCGTATTAACCATGGCGGAGGAAAAAGCTGCGGAAGAGAACACCGATGCTTTCGTGATTGACCGTCCGGAGCGGGGGTTCCATTTTGTGCTCCCGGAGAACTATCGGAATCTCAATGGCTCTCTGGACGTGCACTCGTATGATCTCGACGACGGCGTCATTCAGACCACGTTGTCCTACTTTGCTGTCTCGGAGGAAGATTTTGACGCTTATAATGACTACTCCATTAAGTATCTGGACGCATTGCTTGAGGGAAAAGAACTTCCTGAATCACCCGATTCCAGGTGGATGACAAATCGGGAATACGCCTGTCTCTATGATGTATTCACTATCAATGCCAATCGCGGCGAGGAGGAGCTGCGTGCCATACTGAAGGAGGATAATGGTTACCGCGAAGATGATTTCGCCTGGCTTGAGAATGTCGGCAGTGACGGGGAGTTCAATTTTTTCTGCGGTCAGTACGCGGAACTGGACGCAAATATGGAGGAGTACCGGGAAATCATGGGCGAGGATTACTTCCATGAGTTCGAAGAAATAAGAAATGCCTGAGCTCAGCGAGCTCGCGAGGGAATACGAGAAAAACGACTGCCGGATTGTCGGTATCTGCACGGATGCAGATGAAGAAGATATGGTCGAACTGGCCAAAGAGATTCTGGAAGAAAAAGGCGTTGACTATCTGAACCTTGCGGCCCCTGAAGGAGTGGACGATCTGCTTCCGACCAATTCTCTCCCGTGCTCTTTCTTTTTTGACAGCGAAGGGCGGATGATCGTCGAGCCGATCAGCGGCGCGCATGTGGAGGAATATCTGCCGGCGCTGAACGCCGCTCTGGCGCAGCTTGGAGCAGAATAAACCCGTGAACGCAATTTCAGATCAGAAAGGAGGAGCGTTCACTGGTTATACCTTGAGGAGCTCGTCAAACATATCCGTTACTGAGTATAAATTACGTGTAATGGTGTCACAGTATCCGGAGAAACCGGGAAAGTGAGTACCGGAAGATGCGGAATGGCTGCAAAACACGGATTGAGTATATCAGAAAAATATTTTTGATGAAAAAAGGAGTCAGATATTATGAAAAGGATTCTTTCAATTCCCAATGTCATCTTCGTCAAGGATGATCCGCTTTTTAAACAGGTTAACACCTACCCCTGCTCCTTATTTGTGGACAGCGAAGGGAAGATCCTCACCTATCCGATCAAAGGCGCGGCTGTGAACGAATACGAACCGTTTATTGAGAAGCTGCTGGCCGGCGAGGTCATTGTAGAATCGCCGGAAACTGGCGCAACGGAAAATGAAAGCGGCGAATACCGCGTCTTTGTCTACGATACGGAAGGCAGCCCTGTCAAAGGTGTGATCGTACAGTTGTGCGATGAAATCTCCTGTTCATTCCAGAAGACAAAGGAGGACGGCATGGCGGTTTTCCAGGTGGAAGCTCCGAAGGTCTACGATGTCCATATTGGCAAGGTTCCGGAGGGTTATGTGAGCAATGACGAAACCTGCAGGACTCTGGATACCTTCTGTGATATAAACATGTTTATCAGAAAAGCCGAATAAATGACAGTATTCTCTCGCCAGAGCCCCGCGTAAAGCGCGGCTCTGGCGAATCGGTTATCATGAACCGGGAAAGGGGTTTTGTTTATGACGAGAACCCGGATTTATCTGATATTGCAGGCAGTACTGTGCGTCCTGCTTGTCTTTCTGCTGGCAGGCTCAGCGGTGACGATTTACCGCGAAGGCACGGCCCGTAAAGTGGAGCATCCGCTGGAACCGATCTACACCCGCGAGATCGTGGCGGAGAAGGCTGCTCCCATCGCGCCGCTGTTCTTTATCGCCGTCGGCCTGCTGGCCGCGGGCTTGGTGTTGGATATCAAGGATGAAAACGCGAACAGACCGGCTGAGGACTGCGAATTCAGGCGGGATATGATTACCGCCCGCGTGGTCAATCCCTCTGATGCAATGCGCAGGGCGCGAAGCGGGCAGAAACGGTGGCTGCTGATCGGATGGGGCGTGTTTATCCTTTGTATGCTTCCCATATTGTTCTACATAATCAATCCGGCTCACTTTCCGCAGGAGGATCTGGAAGCGATGTTCTTCAGCCTGATTCTCGTGATTTTTCCCTGGACTGTCATGGGCCTGGGTGCGTTGGCGGTCTGCTTCAGGATACGCGAAAGATGCATGATCCGGGAGATCGAGGCAGCGCAGGAACAGCTGAGGGAAGAGAAAGAAGCCGGTGTAAGGACGGAAACAAAGGCGGTACCACTGCCGAAAAGCATTGGTGTACTGCAGACTGCGCTGATCGCCATCGCGATTGGCCTTATCGTCGCCGGAGTGCTCAATGGCAGCGCCAGGGACGTGCTATACAAAGCGATCAATATCTGTACGGAGTGTGTTGGCCTTGGATAATGTGAAAACCTCCTGGTGGCAAAGAAATAAGCCCACCACCCGCCGCCTGATACAACTCTATTCGGCTCTCCTGCACAACGCGCACCTGAAGGGCTTCATCAGCGGCCAGATCTATAAGGGCAAAGCGAAATATGCCTGCGTGCCCGGTTTTAACTGCTATTCCTGTCCCAGCGCGACTGGCGCGTGTCCGCTGGGGTCCATTCAAAATGCCCTTGCGTCCACCGGCCACAGCGCGGGCTGGTATGTGCTGGGCATCATACTGCTTTTCGGCGTCCTGCTGGGCCGCACGATCTGTGGCTGGTTATGTCCTCTGGGGCTGATTCAGGAATTACTGAACAAAATCCCCACGCCGAAGCTTAAAAAGAATTACGTAACACGGGCGCTGTCCTGGCTGAAATACATGCTGCTGGCAGTGTTCGTGATCGCCTTACCGCTGTTGTACGGCCTGCGCTATGACCTGCCGCTGCCGGGCTTCTGCAAGTACATCTGTCCTGCCGGCACCTTTGAAGGCGCAATGGGTCTGCTGTCCAATACCGCGCCTGTCAACACGGGTTATTTCAGTATGCTGGGGATCCTGTTCACCCGCAAGTTCGTAATCATGCTGGTGACCGCCCTGGCCTGCGTGTTCTGCTACCGCTCCTTCTGTCGCTTCATCTGCCCGCTGGGAGCGATCTATGGCCTGTTCAATCGCTTTAATATCATCGGTGTGAAGGTGGACCGGAGCCGATGCAGCCACTGCGGCGCGTGCGTGCGAAGCTGCGGTATGGACGTGCGCCATGTGGGCGATCACGAATGCATCAACTGCGGCAAATGTATGGACATCTGCAATCAAGGTGCGATCGCGATCAAGGCAGGGAAGATCATTCTCAAAGCTCCTGCAAAGGGCTGCGCGGATGATGGGCCGGATGCTCCGCAAAAACGCCGGAAGCTCGGGCGCGTCCTATGGGGGATCGCCCTGGCAATATTGTGCTTCGCACTGTTATGGTTCAATGTGCTTGATCCCACTGTGAAGAAGGAATCCATTCCCATCGCCGGATCCTCCGCGGCCCTTGAGCTCGACGCAGGCATCGAACCGGCAGCAACAGAAGCGTCGGTTGCTGCAGAAGCGTCCGACACCGTGGAGACATCCACTGCAACGGAAGCTCCCGACGCTGCGGAAATTCCCACGGATGCGGAAATGTCCGCTGCCAGGGATACATCCGCTGAAGCGGAAGCGTCCGACACCGTGGAGACATCCACTGCAACGGAAGCTCCCGACGCTGCGGAAATTCCCACGGATGCGGAAATGTCCGCTGCCGGAAATACATCCGCTGAAGCGGAAGCGTCCGACGCTGCGGAAATCTCCATGGATGAGGAATCGTCAACGACAACACAGGAGGCGTCTTCTGTCAGCTGGGACAGTGATGCGCCGGTGGGCAGGGAGGTTGGTCAGCAGCTTCCCGACTTCATCCTTCCCTGTTACGACGGTACGGAGTTCCACCTGGCGGAACAGCGCGGAAAGATCGTCTTCATAAATCTGTGGGCGACCTCCTGTACGCCCTGCAAAAACGAGCTGCCTTTTTTCAACGATCTGTATGTGGCGCACGAGGGTGACATTGCCATGCTTGTGGTCCACTCCTCGATGGTTATGGATGACCCTGCTGAATACCTGGCCGACAAAGGTTACGCAATGCCCTTTGCCACCGATGACGATGATGATACCGTGGCGGAAATCGTCGGCAGCACCAACACCTTCCCCCAGACCATCGTGCTCAACCGCAGGGGCGAGGTTGTCTACAACAAGATCGGCTCCATCACCCCGGAGATGCTCTCGGCCTTGTATGATGAGGCAGACTGAAGACGGAAGGCTAACAGATTCCTTCATCAGCAGAGAGTGCTTCATTCTTGCGCTTTAAAAACTCCAGACACCATCACCGGGTTTGACGAAGCTTTCTGGGGGAGCTTTGTTGAACAGGTGACAGTTTTGAGTAAGGACGGCCTCTGTTGCCTGCTCCCTTGCGGAACAGAGGCCGGGACTTAAGAGACATAAAGAACTTGTGCTTCACTTCTTCGGAGGGGGGCACTTTTTTTGTCCTGGTGGTGGAAAAGGTTCAATTCATCGAGTATAATGAATAAAGTCATTGCGAAATATCGCTGACTACGGCGACTGACAACAACGCAGCCTGGGCGGATTTACCCGGCAAATTCCGGCTTGCAGTGACAGGAAAAAGGGTGATTTCATGGATAAGTATATTGAAGGAAACAAAGAGGCATGGGAGGAGGCTTTTGATAACAGGGATGCCTCCTGGGGAACAGATATAACAGAGCGCATACAGAATGAAGACTATCCGTTTTTCGAAAAAGAGATGGCAGACATCCTGAGAAGGATTGATACAGAAGGAACGTCAGTAGGTCAGTTCTGCTGTAATAACGGGCGCGAACTGCTTTCATTGGTTAAATGCGGAAGAGCAGCAAGAGGGACAGGCTTTGATATTGCTGAAAATCAGATTGCCTTTGCTAATGAAAAAGCGAAAGAATTGGACTTGCCTTGTACGTTTGAGGCTGTAAATGTATACGATATCGATGATAATCATAAAGAACAGTTTGATATAGTGATTATCACCATAGGAGCGCTGTGCTGGTTTGAAGACCTGAATCGTTTTTTTGAAGCAGCAGCAAAATGTATGAAGCCGGGAGCAGTCATTATCATCAATGAGCAGCATCCCTGTACGAATATGCTTGCTGCAGAGGGTGAAGAACAATTTGATCAGGAGCATAGGAAGGAATGCCATTATTCATACTTCGAACATAGATGGACAGGAAATGAAGGCATGTATTATATGACGCGGAAGCGCTATCACTCAAAGACCTTCACTGATTTTACTCACCCGATGTCTGAGATTATATCCGGTATGTGCAATAACGGAATTATCATAACAGGGCTTCAGGAGTTTGATTACGATATAAGTGGGGCATTTAACTCAATAGATCATAGCGGTTTTCCTCTCTCCATGATTATACAGGGGAAGAAACTATGATCGTACTGATGACGAGAGCCTCTCACACAGGTAAAACGCTTCTTGCGTCTGATGCTGATCTGATCGGTTTTGTGCTGAACGGAGATTTTAAGTTTGAAGGGGGATGGAAAAATGAAAACATCTATTTTTAAGAAGAAAAATTCTGGATTCGGAATCATGTTGACGATGTCTGTATTACTGACTTTCTGGGGCAGTATTATTTTTAGCTCAAATATCAGTGCTTCTGACAGCAGTTCTTTTCAAGGGGAAGTAATCAGGGAAAGAGAAGGGTTTTCTATCCGGGAAATCTCGGATGATCTGTTTGACAGGATGAAAACGGGTAATACTTATAAAGAGGACTGCATTGTTCCCCGGGAAGATCTTCGTTATCTGTTGGTTCTGCACAAAGATAAAGATGGCAATATTCATCAGGGGGAAATGGTTGTACATAAACTGATCGCTGAAGATGTTCTGGAGATTTTTGAGAAGCTTTATGATGCGGATTATCCCATAGAACGTATGGTGCTTCCGGATAACTACATGGCTGACGATGAGACGATGATGCGTGATAATAACTCATCATGCTTTAATTTCAGATTTATATCCCATACGAACAGAATTTCAAAACATGGGCTGGGAATGGCAGTAGATATCAACACGTTGTATAATCCCTATCACAAAATAGTGGAAAATGAGGATGGTACAACAGAAGAAGTGATAGAGCCGGCTACAGGAGAGGCATATCTGGACAGAACTCAGGACTTCGATTACAAGATAAACAAAGATGATTTGTGTTATAAGCTCTTTATCGAAAAAGGATTCGAGTGGGGAGGAGACTGGACAGACCGAAAGGATTACCAGCATTTTGAACTGCCGACAGATATCACGGAAAAGTATTCAGAAGCGTATATGCAATGAGGAATTTCGAAGTTTTCCACTTGAACAAATTGCAGCTTGTCAAAAGGTGTTTATAATGTGATTGAATCAGATATGGCGGCAAGACAGATTACGTCATGCGAAAGAGAGCATGAGCGATAAAAAGTCTCTGAAGTTCGTAAACGGATAGCAGGACAATATGGAATCGACTTTGTGCTGACTGGAGATCAGTTCCACAGACAGGTACGGCTTACAATATAACTTTTTCATCTGCAGGTATAGAATCTCAAAATATGAGATTCTATGCTTGCATTTTTGATTTTAAAGTATATAATTATTAATTGAAAATACATAGATCTTATAATTAGAGAAAAAAGGAGCTGGCATCATGACAAAGTTTATAAACAATGTAAATAAGTATTTGTCAGAACTGAAAATTAAGCAGACTTATCTGTGCATGATTACCGGTATTGACAAGAATAAGATGTCACGGTTGCTGACTGGTGCGCAAGAAGAAAGCGGCTCAGATATGGAAATAATTGCACGAGGACTGGGCAAAAATGTAGAATTCTTTTTGGCTGATACCATCAACATTCCGCAAGCAGGTACTTCTGCGGTCAAAAAAATAGCTTTTTATGCAGGAGAACCATCAGAGAAGCAGGAACAAATTGCTATGCAGTTAATAGAATTGATGGAAAACATTGATGAGGTGATGAGCGCAAAAGTTCGATTTGAAAATATAGCAAGGGGGTAAGGCATGGAAATAGAACGTTTACGGAAAATTATCGCTTATAGTGATAAAAATCATGAAGAGATAAAATCCATGGTGAAACGGTTCTGTTCATTTGCCGGGATTGAATATGACAGCGATCTCCTGAATATATTACAGATTGTCAGATCATCTTTTCAAAAAAAAGGATATCTTGTTTTTGAGATGCCGTTTGCCGATGATGAAATCGGAGCACTATGTTATAGAGGAGATGGACTGGGATATGTTGTATTAAATACATCATTGCCTCGAGTAAATGTAAACTTTGCTATAGCTCATGAGATTTGCCATGTTTTCTGCGAAGCTGATAAGTTTGTTTCTAAGGTTGAATTTGCAGATGAATATTATTATAAACATGAGGAAGAATATGCGGCAAATCTTTTTGCTGGAATGTTGTTAATGCCTGAGCCTAATATTAGAAGAATGTACTCAAAGTTCAAAGAAGAATCTCAGGGAGATGAAACTGAAACAATTATACGATTAATGTCGTACTATCAGGTACCATACATGGCTGCTTTGATAAGATGCCTGGAATTGAGGCTGATTGAAAGGAATGCGGTTCAGGAAAGCTTATTTAGTATTGAAAGGGATGAAATCAGACAAAAACTAACTGATTTGTGGTTGGATGAAAGTATAATGGAGCCTTCTAAAAGGGATGATTTTATTCATATTGAGACCGTTGTTGAAAGGTATGGAGAAGAGTTTATCAAAGACGGATACCTGAGTAAAAGAACGGTCAGAAAAGCGCTTAATAATATGAGTGAATTATATAAAAAAATAAAGGGAGAGTAAGATATGGCGACAATCTATGCCGAAATCCCTGACAATTTTCGTGAAATAGAGCCTTTCATTATTACGGATATTCATGAGATAAAGAATTTATTCTATCGTGCCGAAAGAGTGTTTTTTTATGACTCATGTACTTTTCAAAGGCATTCTAATTTAGCAGAAAAAGGAATATTGATACATTACTTTGAGAGACGAGGAATAGTTATTTTTTTAACAAGATGTATTTTGATGGAACTCTCAGGAGATCAGCACAGCCTGCCGGGTAAGTACATTGAATTCATAAAGGATTTGCAGGACGCTGGAGTAAAAGCAATTTTATTTAACGAAGAATACACATACAGTATTCTTTCTGATTGCTTTTCTACGAATAAAAGAATTAATGAATATCTTATGTGGGCTGTACGACTGGTGAAAACACCGGTAAGTACAATAACGGAGACCTTAAAAGCAGATGATAAACTTCGTTCAGAAATAATTGAAGGTAAAAATCTGAAGGCATCTGATCTATATCAAAGATTCTTTACTGCTGTGAGAGGAAATAAAGAACATGAGGATAATCTGGGAGAAGAAATGATATCAATATGTATGCACATCTTATCTTATGTGCCAGGGATACCAGATGGAAAGCTATGTGTGCTTACCGATGATAAGGGTGCCGCCGGTAAGATTGATTCTGTGATGAGAAAAACCAATATACAGAATAGAGGTTCAAGGATAATTCTGTTTAGTACCCCGAAGCTTGTTCAACATATGTTTCAGGAAAAAACAGAAATGTCAGAAGAAGAAATGGTAAGCATTATTTCTCAAGGAGTATCTGAGAATGTTGCGGTAATGGGTATTACAGCTTACGATTTAGAAGTAAATAAAAAGATATCAATGTCTTGCAGAAATCTTGTTAAAAGAATCATGGAACCAAATGGAATTACAATTGTGTTTTAGTCTCAATTAAAGCACTTACAGAGATGTAGTAAATGTACCGGGATTTATTATGAGTGTAAGGAAACGACAGAGAAGAATATTGTTGAATCCATGTTTGAGGGGTTAATGGAATGTTTCAAGCTGACTTCCCATACAGAAATAAGGCTGTAATAAATCTCATTACCATCAGACAAAAGAATATTCTTTGTTTTTAGAGTTAATGATTGGGACTGTGTGATAGCCCAAAGGGCAATATGTGTATCGAGCAACGTTATGAAAAATGATAAATACAATAAATATTATTAAATTATTTATGTAAATCACTTTTCTCTGTTGTTCAATATGGCTTATGCCATATTTACTACAACCGGATGTAACGCCCACCCTCCATCCCATTTGATTGGGAATGCTTTTCTCAGAATCTGATAAGCACCGTTTAAATCCGCATTGATGCATGTCCCTT
>JAFVGK010000056.1 GCA_017475035.1 Blautia sp. | reverse complement strand
TAAATCGGATGCCCATATTCCCGCCCTTTTTCTGTCAACAGACTAGCCAGCCGGTGGATTGTCTGCGTGGTGTAGACAATGCCGCTGGGATTATTGGGGGAATTGATCAGCACCGCTGAAACCCCTGGAGTGAGCATTTGCGGGGATTTGACACCCCAAAGTCCCGAAACGCCCACCAGGGCTTATTTTTTTGGCAAATTTCGATTTCCTACTTGTCCTAAACTCCTAAACCATGTATAATGGTGATAGGTTGCCAGTCTGACACCTGCCTCACCCACATGAATGGAGAACCCCTATGAGTATTCACGCTATTACGGTAAAAAATAGAATATACATCATTAAAGATATAATGAAGAACGGCAAGCATTCGACGACAACTATAGAAAGGCTCGGATCTGCTTCCGATATCATGGAGAAACATAAATGCGAGGATGCAATGGCGTGGGCCAGGGAATATGCCCTCGAATTGGATAAAAAAGAGCGCGAGAGCAATAACCCGGAGGGAAGCCGGTACGTACTCGCAAGGGAAAACGTCCGGATCGCAAAAGGAGAAGCCGCATCCTATAACATTGGCTATCTTCCGCTCCAAAAGATTTTTTTCGATTTAAAGATCCCCGGTATATGTAGGTCAATCAAAAAACAACATGGCTTCACCTATAACTTTGAGTCGGTCTTTTCCAGGCTGATATACGCACAGATCCTTTTCCCCGGATCAAAGTACAGTACCACCGCTGTCTCAAAGCGACTTTTTGAGCAGCCAGACTTCGAATACCATCAGGTTCTTAGAGCCTTGGATGTAATAGACGAGCATTTTGATGATATCCTGGCAAAATTGTTTAAGAACAGCAAAAATCTGGTAAACAGGAAAACAGGCGTGGTCTACTATGACTGCACGAATTACTTTTTTGAAATCGAACAGGAGGACACAGATTCCCCTCCCCCACAAAATCCCATCCAAGAAGAGGAAGAACTAACAAAGGGGCTTAGGAAATATGGCTATTCAAAAGAGCACAGACCGAACCCAATCGTCCAGGTCGGTCTGCTGATGGACAGAACCGGACTTCCGGTCACGATCATAGTGAGCAGGGGCAGCCGGAACGAACAAACCACATTGCGTCCTGTCGAGGAAAAAATACAGCGCGATTATGGCATATCAAAGTTCGTCGTCTGCACTGATTCCGGATTATCCGGGATAGAGAACAGAAAGTACAACAATTATGCGCAAAGGGCGTTCATTACGACAGTATCCATAAAGAAAATGAAGAAATCCCAGCAGAGGGAGTGCATGAGGCCTACCGGTTGGAAACTGAAGGGCAGTGACAAGACCTATGACATAAGTGAACTGGATTCTTCTGATGAGAAGATGGAAAGATACTATGATGTGGTGTTTTATAAGGAGATCCCCATGGAAGAGTACGATGAGGAAAGAGACATCAGACTCAACCAGGTCCTGGTTGTTACGTATTCCGTAAAATACCGCGAATACCAGCGAAATGTCCGGAACCGCCAGATAGAACGAGCGAGGAGTGCCATTTTGCAAGGCGCTGGGAAAATTGAGAAAAAGAACCAGAATGATTTCCGGCGCTTTGTGAAAACAAAGAACACGACGAAGGAAGGCGAGGAGGCAATAAAAACCGAATATATGATCGATGATGAAGTTGTCGCTGCAGAGGAAAAATATGATGGATTTTATGCAGTGATACACAACCTGGAAGAATCAGAGCCGGATGAGATTCTTGAGGTAGTGAAGGGCAGATGGGAAATCGAAGAATCTTTCCGTATAACAAAAACCGGGTTGAGGGCACGTCCCATCTACCTTTCAAAACCAGAACGTATACGCGCGCACCTCCTGATCGTATTTATAAGCCTTCTTTTTTACAGGATTCTGGAAAGAAAACTGGGCCATTCGTATACTGATGAGCAGATTCTCAAATGCCTGAGGGGAATGTATATCGCAAAATATCCGACAGAGGCAGCTTACCACCCGTCGTACACCAGGACGGATATAACCGATGACGTGAACGAATATCTGGGGTTCTGCACCGATTATGAGTATATTTCCGATTGGGTAATGCGTGGTAACTGTCTGAAGACAAAAGGCGGCTCGAAACGGAAGGAGCATGCGGATGAGCAAAAATAAGCACAGTGATGCCGCGGCAGCGCAGGAGGGGAAGCAATGATGAGTAGATTAGCAATATCTGTGAATATGGTTTTTCCATCTGCCAAACGAAAGCATAAAAACTATGCCCGTATGATTAATAATAATCATACGGGCGACAAAAACCCATGTCTATCTAATGTATGGATAGTAGAATTTGTTCAAGCAGATGCGCCACGTTTCCCCCTATTTGTGTGTCATTGGTGGAGAAGTGAGCATTATAAGGAATAACGGCACTTTGACAAATCCGGTAGTAAATAAGCGCACAATATCTACCGTATATAAAAACAAAAGGGCATCCTTTAAGATATGCTCCCCTGTAAAAGCGAAGCTCAGTCTATTCGGAAGCGTGTTCCTACGATTGCCGATCAACCAGTGCATAATTCGAGAACCGGAAAAATCTCCCTCACCCCTATCTAATCTCCCAGTAGGGTTTAGGAAAGTTTAGGAGAAGTAGGGGAAAAACCGTATGAGCCGAGAGTGCCCGAAATCACTGGGTTTTCGCCCTTTTTTACCCATTTTTGGTGTCAAAAACGGGAGTATACCATAGTGGATTATTCTATGCAAGAGCGAAATATCTCCAGGCTCCGTTCCACCATCTCCGTAGGGACGCAATATGCAATCCGGAAGTGTCCGGGACAGCCAAAGCCGTCGCCGGGGACGAGCATCAGATCTTTTT
>JAFVGK010000055.1 GCA_017475035.1 Blautia sp. | reverse complement strand
ATGGAACATCTTTCGCGTCTAAATCGTCGTCTGCTGCGTTGTCGTCAGTCGTCGATGCCCGCATCGACTCCATCCTCCGCCTTGCATACGGCGATTTATCCTGCGAAATCTTGTTCCATTTATTTACGTTGCAATCCTTAGATGAAAGACTTTATTGAATAAGGAGAAAACGGCTTGCTGATGACGGCAGTGAGCCGTGGAGATTCCCCGATGAGGTGATGGCTGTTCTGGCGGGAGGATACGGAAAAAATGAAAAAACCTGATTTTGGTGTTGACAGCCCGCAAAAAGTTATGCTATCCTAAATTAAGTTAGTTATGCAAAACTAAGCTGATTTATTATTTAGGAGGTATTCTATGAAGCTTGCATCTCGTACAGCATTACTTACTCTCTCCGTGTGCCTAGCTGCCGGCATGCCGGTTATGGCCGGCCAGATCCTTGAAGGGGACGCGAACGTTGACCAGCGGAATTATCCTTCAACATCTCCCTTCATACATCCGCCATTTTACAACGCAAAGGTTACAGTAGAGGTTGATGATGACGGCGTCATTACATCTGTCACCGATAACGGCACCGGACAGACCGGTTCTGTCGAAGAGGGGAACGAAGAGTTCTGGGAGAATAAGAATAAACCGTTTTGGGAGGCTGCTTTGGCGGCGGGAGCTTTCGATCAATATGTCGGAAAGACTCTGGATGACGTCAGGCAGATGGATCCGCTTGGCGCTGATGCCACTACCGGCGCTACCATGGCAGGCGCCGCGATTCATGAGGCCGTGATAAACGCACTGGAAGGAAAGAGCGGGAAAACCTTCCTTCCGGGTACCGGCAGTGTCCTGCCTGTTGAAGAGATTACGGAAAACCAGGTCATCATGACATCCCTGCTCCCGGAGGATTTTGACCTCCAGGTTCTGGATATCCGCTGGGGTGTGTATAATTCCGAGGAAGGGATCCTTCCGGAAGATTCTTATACCGTTGAAGCTGCAGATGGAAAAGTGATCCTTTCCTTTGAGGATCTATCTGCTTTGAAACCCGGCAAATATTTCGTCAATGTTGTGGATGCGAGCGGAACCTACCGCTCTCCGAATTTTGAAAGCGGTCACGGAGAAGAGGATGCTGCCCAGGCACCATATTTCGTCCTTGAAAGCGGCCTGGGTGAGGACTCTGTTACCTTTGACGGTTCCGCACTCGTTTTGTCTGAAGGAGAGATCAGCGACTACCTGAACAATATCAAGGATGTCCGGATCCTTGCGGAAGGTTCGGAAGAAGCTGTTGAGCAGGAGCCGGTCGGACATCACGGTACTGCAAACAGCAGCTATATCGTATTTGATGACAACGGTGTTTTAAATGCGGATGGAGCGGTAAAGAACCGTGATGGAAGTGAAACCCTTCTCTTTGAAGACGGTGTTTCCTATACGGTTACCATTGAGGCTTATGGCTATCCCACGGTTTCTTTTCCTTACACAAAATCGGAATCCGCGGCTGAAGAAAGCACTGATGCGGATGACGCTGCCGACGCCCAGGCCGCGGCTCAGCTTCTGGAAGATCTCAGAGGAACCTATGAAGAATTATTTGCCGTCACAAACCTGCCGGAATATGACCAGCTGTGGATTGATGACTGTGCGGCTGTGGTCGGTGAGGAAGCCGCCGCGGAAACAGCAGAAATGCTGAAAAATGCCTGCGCAGGGACTGTTTATGGAGCTGAAGCAATCGAAGCATATGGAGATGGTTCTGAAGGCGCGCAATTTGATTGCTTTTTTATCCGGGGCGTGTCACAGTTTGTTTTTGATGGAAACGTGATCAGCGGGATTGACGAAAACGGAGAGGAGCTGTTCCGGCATGAGTATGCATATGCGGGATCGCTTTCCCTTGGCGGGATGATGGACGGCTTCCTCTATGAAACGGCAGATGAGGACGCGGGAGATTTCCGGTATTTCTTCCTGATGCCGGATACGCCTGCGACCACATATCATATTGAATTCCGTTATGGAAGCGACAAGGACGACCTCCAGGCTTACAACGAAGGAACTCTTGCTTACTGGCTGGCAGCCGGGATCCCGGCAGACCGTGACGAAAAGATGGTCGAAGATGTCATCGCGCTGTTCTGCGAAGAAAACCTTTCCGAGATGGATGAGGAAAATGCAGCGTAAACCCCGTATTTTCATATCATAGATTATGATTCAGGAGACAAAAGGTCATGCAAAAATGAGCCTGCTCATTTTTGCATGACCTTTTGTCGTCCACAGACACGAGGAAGTAGTCATTTTGTACGAAATGGAAATGCCGTTCCGGTCTGACTGGTACTGCTGCTTCTCATTTTGATACACCAGAAGAGGTTAACGCCCATCCATCCAATACCGGTAGCCACAGCTACAACATCCAGTCCATATTTTCCGATAAAAATACCGGATATTAATGCTCGAAATGCTATGTGGGAACAGGCTCCTGCTACAGTAATCATTATATGTCCCGTCCCCTCAAAATAACCGGCAAAGGAATTTCCGGTAAAACAAAAAACATAAAAAAGTGAAATCAGCCGTACATAGCGGACGGCATACTGAAAAGCCGCTCCCTCGCCGGCGGACAACAGAAGCGCTGTAGTCTGGTGCCTTGTCAGGTACATGGTCACGGAACAAACGATACCAAGCAGAACCATATAAAGCAGACTGATGCGAAAAACCTTCTGCGTCCGTTTGCGATTCCCCGCGCCGTAACTGTGTCCCGTCAGGATGGAGGTGGCTGAAGCACCGGAATCACCGAATGAGTTGGCAAATCCTTCGATCCTGCCTGCGGCGGTATACGCCGCGATCATTGCTGTTCCGCCTGTATTGACCGCCCCCTGAACGATCATTTTGCCGATATAGAGTCCTGTCTGGTGCAGCGCCGCACCCAGGCAGAAACGTGCTGTTTTCGTAAACATCTGCCTGTTCCATTGACAGTCTTTTTTTCGGAACATCAATTCCGGATATCTTATTTTCAGATACAAGATACACAATACCGCTGACAGAAGCTGAGAAAGAGCAGTTGCTGATGCGGCGCCTCCAATCCCCAGTCTCATCTCCGAAATCAGGTAAATATCGAGGCCAAGGTTCATAAGTACAGCGATTAGAAGAAGAACTAAAGAGGAAAGCGTATCACCGATCGACCGCAATAGCGCATTGTAAAAGTTATAGATAAAGGTTACAGGCAGCGCCGCCAGTATGATCCGTAAATAAATGAGGGTTTCGCTCATAAGTTCTGCCGGAGTCTGGATGAGATGAAGCAGCAGTGGAAGAAAACAGATGCCTGCCATGCCCAGAACTCCGGAGAGAGCAAGGCCAAAAAGAAGCCCTGTAAAATGTTCATTGCGCAGTTTATCCTGATTTCCCTCTCCTGAAAGCTGTGAAAACAGAATAGCCATACCGCTGCAGGCTCCGATCATCAGAAAAAGGAACAGGTTCATCACACTGGCGGCTATCCCGGCAGCCGCAAAGCTGCTTTCTCCAAGATATCTTTCTATCACCAGCGCATCTATCATGTTGTACATCTGCTGCAGAATATTTCCCGCAATCAGGGGACCGGATATTTTCAGCATGCATACGGCAATATTTCCTTTTGCCAGATCTGTTGATCCCGTAAGAACATCCCCTTTCCGACCATAGCTTTAAAAGGAGGCTGTCCGCAGACAGCCCCCTTTCGAAATTGTCAGCTGAGTTTTTGAATCAGCCGGTCAAATCCGTAGATTTCCAGTGTTGTTTTTCCCTGCTTCAGCTGTTCCACGATCTTTTTTTCTTTGTCGAACTTGCCGCATGCTTTTTCGATCACCTCATCCTCCTGATCCTGAGGAATGACGACTACGCCGTCGCAGTCCCCAACGATCAGGTCGCCTGGCCGTACATTTACCCCGCCGCATACTACAGGGACATTTACCTTGCCCAGGCTTGCCTTTACGGTGCCGGAAGGCTGGAAAGCCCTGACGAAAACCGGAAGTCCCAGCTCTTTAATATCTTCCGCGTCTCTGCAGCTCCCGTCGATAATGACGCCGGCGATTCCGCGCACTTTGCAGGCCAGAGCCATGATATCTCCGAAATGACCTGCCCCGGTATACCCATGGCAGTCAAAGACCAGCACATCGCCTGCGTTTGCCGCATAGATCCCCTGATGCAGCGCCAGGTTATCTCCCGGATAACACTGTACCGTCACAGCTCTGCCGACCATATGGGATTTCGGATCGATCGGTTTGATCCCGGCATCCATGGTGCCCTGATGGGGAACACTATTGTTGTTATCCGCAATATTCCCGGTGGGCAGCTGATCCAGTACTCTTCTGTTTTCCTCTGTTAATATCATGGCGTTTATTCCCCCTTTTCCACCAGTTCATAGTTTTCGGTTAAGATACCGTCTTTTCTGTCCTTCCAGAGACGGTAGGGTACGCTGATGATCAACGGAACGAGCATGACCGGTCCGACTATGGTTGTAAAAGTGCCGTATCCGTACTTGATAATGTTCAGAAGGCCAAAGGTGCTTCCGAAGGTACAGATCAGGATAAAGATCATTGCGATCACCAATTTTCTGGAAAAACCGCTGCTCCTTGTCCAGACTTTTTCAATCAGCGGTTCGAAACGGTTGCAGACCGTAAAAATGAAAGCGACGCTGCTGCTGAGCATAGCCGCAATCGCGAAAATAACATACAGGACTTTGGAAATCATTCCGGCATTGGAGAGATTATTGATCGCCCAAAGGGTCGGAATCTGCTCTTCCAGCACCCCGGGCATCCCTGCCGCGAAAATCACCGTAAAGATCATCGTGCTGACACTGCAAAGCAGCGCTGTAATCAGGGATTCGCAGAAAACGTCCTTCCTGGTGCGGATGATCCCCTTGGATGCCGGCACGCAGGCTTCGTATCCGTTCATAAAGAACACGACGATCATCAACATGGAGAACCAGGCCTGAGGCGCTGAAAAACCAAATTCCGTAAAGGATACCCTGCTCTGCACAAATTCCATTGCCGGCGCCCATGCATTTCCCAGACAGATCACGGCTACATATGCACAGATCACCAGGATTGCAAGCCCGAGCACCGTTCCTACCTTTCGGAGCAGATCCGCTCCCCACAGAGCAAGCAGAAGGACTGCTGAACAGAACAGCACGGTTCCCACGATTTTAGGTACGCCGAACATGGAATTGAGAAGAATCGCTGTTGTGGAGATCTGTGCGGAGAGGGCGATCAGAACAACAACGATCACCTGGAGCTCTTTAAAGGTACCGAAGAATGCCTGCAGACCTTTGTTCTTGTAAATCTGGTTGTATGCTTCCCTATAGGTGTTCGGTTTGTAGACACGGTTGATCTCAAAGAGAAGCAGATTAAAGACAAAGCAAAGGATTCCCGCAATCAGCGGCCCGATGAAAACACCGATCCATCCCTTATTCAAAAAATAAGATACGGTCTGCGTGCCGGAAGCAAATCCGGGACCGACATAGGCACTGTACATGACAGCGCAGATGGAGAATATGGCTGCAAGCCCTGTTTTGGGTGACGTACTTTTCTTATTCATCTTTGCCTTCCTCCTGTTTTGACTGCAGTGAATGATAACCCAGTTTCTTTCTGGCATCCTTGAGGGTGCTGCCGTTCCTTACTTCTGCAATGATCTTCTGTTCTACTTCCTCTATGTGTCTGGCAATTTCCAGGATTTCTTCCGCTTTTTCCCGGGGAATGCATATTACGCCGGATTCATCTCCCAGAATGATGTCTCCGGGGCGGACCTGAACTCCGCTGATCGCTACCGGACAGTTCACCGCATCCACCTGTACACGTTCTTTTCCGGTTACCATGTATTTGCCTTTGGTATAGATCGGATAATCCAGTGTCCGGATACCATCCACGTCTCTGCAGACACCATCAATCACGGTTCCTTCGATGTTTTTTGTCTTAGCGGTAAAGGTCATGATGTCTCCCCAGACCGTGCAGTAGGTTCTGCCGGCGTTATCGATCACAACTACCTGACCGGGTTTGACGTCATCAATAAAGTCGCCGACGGTTCCCTTCTCCATCCCGCAAGGCACATAATGTACCGTAAATGCGTCTCCGCAGATTTTCTTTCCCGGGATCACGGCCTGGATTCCAAGCAGTCCGCAGGGAATTCCCAGTTTGTCCATGGCATCAGAGATACTGGCTGTGTCCATTTTCTTCAATTCTTCAATCAGTTTCATTACAGACCCTCCAATCAGCTATTCGGTTTATATTTCATGGGATTCAAGTGTTGCTGTTATGTTCGTTCTCTCTTGACAATGCCATTGTATTATGGTGTAATAAAATAATCAAATTCATATATTTGTATACTTTATATATAAAATAAATTATGTTGTGGAGCGAATTATGGAACGTCCTATGCAGTATGCCTATGAAGTATTTCGAAAAGGAAGCATCTCAAAAGCCGCAGAGAGCCTTTATATCTCGCAGCCTGCACTGAGTGCCATTATCAGAAAGCTGGAAGAATCCATAGGGACCCAGATTTTTGACCGCAGTACAAAACCGCTCCGGCTGACACCGGAAGGCGAGTATTACATTCATTGTGTGGAACAGATCCGGTCTATAGAAACGGACATGAAACAATATTTTGAAGATATAGAGGAATTAAAAAAAGGAAGCCTGCGAATTGGAGCTTCCACTTATTTCTGCAGCAATATCCTGCCCGGACTGATGCGGAAATTTCACAGAGATTACCCATATATCCAGGTTATATTAGAAGAAAATAACTCCACGCCGCAGCTGAAAGAAATTCTCCTGGCTAAAGAGATTGACTTTGCGCTTACCAGCAATACCTACCCTACAGATGATTTTGAAGAGGTAAGGCTTTTTAATGAGGTTATCGTCCTGGCCGTACCTGCCGGACGGGAGGTTAACCGGTTTCTTCTGGATAAAGCCTATACATTCGACGAAATGTCTGCTTTATCAAGTCTGTCGTCCGACCTTTCCGAAGTAAAACGGATTTCGCTGAAGATGCTGGCACAGGAAGAGTTTATCACGATTGACAGGATTTCTGACCTGTATCCCCGTATACAGGGAATGTTTAAGGAATATGAAATCTCGCCGCGCATCAGCATGCACCTTCAGCAAATGTCCAGCTGCTACTATATGGCAGCCAATGGCTTCGGGTGTGCCTTCCTTCGCCTGGCCACCCTTCAGACTGTGAAGAAAAGCGATCAGCTTCTGTTTTACTTTATTGACAGCCCTCGTTCCATCCGGAGTACCCAGCTGTATTACAAAAAAGGCGGGTATATAACGAGAGCCATGCAGGCGTTTTTATCATGGGTTCCCTCTCATTTATAGAGCTTGTAACCTGAGCAGGGTGATCACCCTGATTTTCGGAATGCTGAATTTGCCTTTTCACAGATCGGGAATCTTTTCTGACCTGAATTTTGAAAAAACCGGATATCACAGTAGAGGCAGGATCGATACGATCCATGACAGGATGGATATCATGTATTATTTGAAGATAAGGGAGAGCACATGGAATATTCGATAAAGACAGTAACAATGGATGATTATGACGCCATATATGAGCTCTGGAATGCGACAGAGCAGAGCCGCAGGGCATTGAATCCTGTTGACGATTCCCGTGAAGGAATCGCCCGGTATCTGAAACGGAATCCCAATACTTGCTTCGCTGCAGTAAAGGATAACAGGCTCATCGGAGTTATCCTGACCGGCCATGACGGCCGCAGGGCAATTGTACACCATTTGTGTGTGCATCCTGACTATCGGCGCATGGGCATAGCCGGACATCTGGTTTCCCTCGCAGAGGAAGCCCTGCGGAAAGAAGGGATACAGAAGATATTCGGACTGGTATTCAAGGATAATGAAGCTGCCAATGCCTTTTGGGAACAGCAGGGATATTCCCTCAGGACAAATCTGAATTACCGCAACAAAAGTATGAATGATCAGATTCCTGCAGGAGAGTAATTTATGAAGGACGATGCTGATCTGATCCGGCATAGGCAGACAGGACAAACAAAGTAAGGAAGAGAAACCCGGTATTGAATGGGTGTGCCGTGGGTATGAGATTTACGTAAAAAGATGTATCAGAAAGAAGCGGATTTATAAGAGGATGAAAATGCAATCCTGACCTATGAACATCGGTTCCGGTACTTGTTTTCTGGAATCTTTTCACAAAAAAATAAATAAAAATATAATTTTTCAGTTGACTTTCCCCCAAAATATCGTTAACATTACATTGGAATGATCACAAATCGGATCATTCCAGATGCATTCTCAGAAAGGGATTTTTCCGGAAAGGGGGAACTCAAATGAAAAAGTTACTGGCACTGTTACTTGCGGTCTGCATGCTCACGGCCGCAGCTGTCCCGGCCATGGCCGAAGAAGAGGAGCCCATTAAACTGACACTATGGACATTCCAGGAACTGCATACCCAGCTTTATAAGGAAATGCTGGAAAAATGGAATGCCAATCCTGATAATCCAAAGCTTGAGATTGACATGCAGGTATATCCGTATGAGGATATGCACAACAAACTGACGATTGCTCTTCAGAGTGGTGAAGGCGCTCCGGACATTGTAGATATAGAGATCAACATGTTTGCGAATTATCTGAAAGGTGATATCCAGCTGGCAGAGCTGAACGATATCGTTGAGCCTATGGAAGATCACCTGGTAATGAGCCGTTTCAACAACTATGCGAAGGATGGAAAATTCTACGGCATCGACCATCATATCGGAGCATGCGTTATGTTCTATAATACCGAGATCCTTGAAGAGGCCGGAATTAATTATCAGGACATCAAGACATGGGACGACTATCATGAAGCCGGCAAGACCGTTCTCGAGAAGACCGGTAAACCGATGTGCACATGGGAATCCAAAGACTGCTGGAGCATTTATCCGCTTGTAAACCAGCATGGCGGTGACTGGCTGACCCCGGACAATGAAGTTCGTATGGATGAGCAGGTTGTTGTTGATACACTGCAGTTCATGAAAGACATGCTCGATGACGGCACGGCTGTTGCCTGCCCGGGCGGCAACCATCACGCAGAAGAGTACTATGGATGGATGGACGGCGGCGGAGCTGCTTCCGTTTCTATGCCGTTCTGGTATCTGAACCGCTTCACCGACTATATGCCTGACCTGTCCGGAAAGATCAAAGTTGCCCCGATGCCTCTGTGGGCTGACGGCGGACACAAATCCGCGCAGATGGGCGGTACCGGCACTGCAGTCGTAGCGACCAGCGAGAATGTTGACGTTGCCAAGCAGTGGCTTGCCTATGCGACCCTCAGCTTCGAAGGCTGCGTAGACACATGGCTGATTCTTGGTTTCGACCCGATTATGACGGATGTATATGGCTCTGAAGAGATGAAGGCTCCGAATAAGTTCTTCGATTATTATGGCGATGACATCTTTGACGTAGTTGAGTCTGTGCTTGATGATATTCCGGACACCTGCCTCACCGACATGTTCCCGACAGCGGCAGATATTGTCCGTAACCAGATGGCATACGATCTTGTGATCGGTGGCGTAGATCCGGCAGAGATTGCAAAGAACTGCGCAGAAGAACTTCGCAGCAGTATCTTCTGATGCCCGGATGAGCGACTGCTTCCGGCAGATGACAGCCATTCTCAGCAAATGTAACGCAGCAGCCGGGGCGGCTATCCGCCCCGGCTGCTTTTCGATTCCAGACAATCAGGTAATAGTTTATTAACCAGGAGGTTCTACTATGCGCACCTCATCCGACAATTCCAGTAAAAAGACACATTCCGGAAATCCATTGACGAATACGAAGGTGGTCCCCTATGTGTTTATTGCTCCTTTCATTCTTTTCTTTCTGGTCATTTATCTGTACCCTTTCATCGCTACCATTATGATGAGCTTTCAGAGGATTGACGGGCCGAACAACGCGGAGTTTATCGGCTTCGCGAACTATCAGCGGCTTTTTAACCGGAACTTTGTACAGGCACTGCAGACCACATTCCGCTACGCATTCTGGGATGTCGTGGTGCTGACAATCATTCCTCTGATCTTTGCAGTTATTCTGAATTCGGGGATTGTCAAATTCCCGAGCTTCTTTAAATCCGTCTTCTTTGTGCCGGCACTGACATCCACGATTGTTGTCGGTATTGTTTTCCGTCTGGCGTTCGGCACGCTTCCGACGGCGCCTGCCAACAGGCTGCTGGCGCTGTTCGGACTGGCTCCCAAAGACTGGCTCATGTTTCCGGATACCGGCAATTTTGTTCTGATCCTGTTGACGCTCTGGCGCTGGATGGGAGTGAATATCATCTACTATATCTCCGGACTTCAGGCGATCCCGACGGAATTGTACGAGGCAGCGGAAATTGACGGCGCGAGCTCTGTCCAGCAGTTCTTTCATGTTTCGCTGCCGGGCATCAGACCGGTGCTTATCTATGTGATCACGATTACTGTGCTGGGCGGTTTTGCCATGTTTACGGAGTCTGTGGCACTCTGGGCACAGAACAATCCGGGCGGCGTGGGACGAACGATTGTAGGCTACATGTATCTGATGGGCTTCTATAAGAGCAATATGGGCATGGCCTCTGCAGTCGGTCTGGTCCTGCTTGGACTGGTGGTGATCGTGAATCTGCTGCAGCTGACGGCTATGGGCTTTTTCAGGAAGGAGGACTGAAGATGAAACGTTCGAAAAAGGTTGGCGGAAGAAAAAGACAGGTTCGTTCTCTCCTGGCTACGCTGCTCATGTTTGTAACCGCCGCTTTATTGATGGTTCCCTTCTATTTTATGTTCCTCAGTTCGCTCAAATCCGGTACCGAGATCCTGCGAAAGGGTCTGAGCCTCACATTTGATCCGGGGATCTCCTCCTTCCGGAATTATACTGCGCTGAACACCTACCGGGACGGTATCTACTGGCACTGGTACAAGTCCAGCGTGATCATCATGGTGCTTCAGACGGTGATTGGTCTGGTATTCGCGTCCATGGTGGGCTACGGCCTGGCGATGTACCGTTTCCGCGGCAGAAACGCGGTATTCACTCTGGTGCTCATCCTTATGATGGTGCCGTTTGAGATCCTGCTGCTGCCGTTGTACCGAATGCTGATCCGGTTCCATCTGACAGATACTTATTTCGGCGTGGTGATGCCATATCTGGTTCCGCCGTTCATGATATTTTTCTTCCGGCAGTATGTCCTGGGACTGCCAAAGGAGCTGCTGGAGGCTGCGCGGATAGACGGATGCAGTGATTACGGGATTTTCTTTAAGGTCATGGTCCCGAATATGATCCCGGCCTATGGCGCTATGACGATCCTGTCCTGTATGAACAGCTGGAATAATCTTCTATGGCCTTTGATTGTACTCAATTCCAATGAGAAGTTTACCATCCCCATCGGTATGGGAACCACGATCACTCCGTACGGCGATGCATTTGATGTATTGATGCCCGGGGCGGTCATGGCAGTAGTGCCGATTATCATTATCTACCTGTTCTGCCAGAAGACCTTTATTGCCGGACTGACATCCGGAAGTGTGAAAGGATAAAGGACGCAAAGGGCATGAGTGGAGTCAGGGGGACAGGTTCCCTGACTCATGAATT
>JAFVGK010000054.1 GCA_017475035.1 Blautia sp. | reverse complement strand
GCCTCGGATCGTCCGGATCCCTGCACGCTCCATTGCACTTGCTTTCTCTCCAAGATGGATCTGAGGGATGATATCAAGTCCCTGCTCCTTAAAGGAACGATACTCCCAAAACTTATCCGTCATTCCGATCTTGGCATTGACCGCATTTATGGTATCGGCAAGATCCTTTCTCCATATCTTCGCATTCTCCTTACTGTTCCAATCGTTGGTCTGAATGTTAGTGCATTTCCATTGCTTACGGTTCTGCTTATCAACCTTCTGCTGTCCGGTCTTTTTATCAATGTCTGGGATACGTTCTCCGTTCTCATCTCTCTGATAAACTTTCCTCTGTTTCGGCATCCATTTCCCCTGCTCGTCAATGCTCCGTAATGTGAGCATGATATGGCAATGCAAATTCCTCTGCCCCTGCTTGTTTTCAGAATCATGGATGGCATACTGAACACACATACCTTTGCTGACAAAGTTCCGCTCGCAATAATCCTTCACCACTTCCTTGGCAAGATCATAGCTCCATTCGTTCGGCAGCTCTATACGGAAGGTGCGTGCAAGCTGAGCATCCTTTGCCTTTTCGACAAGCTCAACGCTATTCCATAAAACGTATGGATCCTTGTATTCTTCGGGTGCATTCTCCGGTAGCAAAATTTCGCAATGAACAAGATCCTCGGAATACTTGGGATAATATGTCTGACCATCATACTCGCAATACATCTTCTCCCTGCTGATATATGAGGCTTGCTCAACGGCAGAATGACCACCCGTACACTTGGCACTCCTGCCACATATCTTGGCACGGGTGCTGATGTTTTTAACTGTCATGCCCGCACCTCACTTTCCATCTTGACGGCATACCAAAACATGGACGGACTGACAGACAGGACAGACTTTGTGCCTGGTGAAGCTCTGCTCTTTAGAGCTTTGCCAAGCGCAAAGTACACATAGGGGTAGGTGCGGAAGCACCGGAGGGGAAACGTAGTGTCCCCTCTTGGCTGCCCTCGGCAGACAACAGCTGTCCGCAGGACGCCTCCGGCAGGACGCGCAGTACCACCTCTGGTGGTATATCTGTGCGCACCGAGAAAATCTCGGTGAAAGACCTTAGGCTTCTCCGCCCTCGTCATCGTCACTTTCTTCGGGATTATTTTCCTCGGTTTCATCAGTATCAAAATCATCTTTTTCTTCCTCCTTTTCATCGTTACTTACCGTAGGATCCGGTCGCTCTTTCAGAACCGTATTGATCATGTTCTTCACATCTTTAAGTGAAAAAGCGCACGCTATGATACGGTTCATTTCCTGCTCGCTAAAGTCATAAGCTTCGGGGAAGTATTTCACTACACAACCGCCCATCATGTACTTGTGGCGATCCTGAGTCTTTCTGAGTTGCTCCTTCTCCTCTCGCACAACCTTGGCAAGCTCCGCATTGGCTCGCTTTACCTTCTCCATTGCCTTCAGTTTTTTTGCTGAAATCTGTTGCTGTTCCATTTTGTAAATCTCCTTTCTGTTTATACCGTTTCCGGCGATTTATGGATAAAAAAAGACGGGGACGATAATCTGTTACGATCAATCGTCACCGTCTGTGGTAACAATATTCAATTATGTTGTATTAACTACCGGTATAACTTACAAAATGTACGAACCCATATAGATTCTTTTCGTTTTCTTATTCCCCCTGCATTTGCTTCGGAAACTCTATATCAAAAATGTCTTCTCCATAAGGGATGTCTAATTTTCGTTGCTCATTTAATGCGTATTCTTTGCCGCCAATCTTGAAAATCGAACCAACCTCATATTTATTAAACAGAGCCGTTCCCCTCTTTGCGAGCATATCATATGTTGCGTCATATTCAAATTTACGAACTGCAACTCCGGCGTTCCCATGTGAATAATAGTATTCCTGCTTATGATCGCCCACCTTTACCGTAAAGAATCCTTTTGTAATTCCGGCATCATTAAGAAATTGCTCCTGCTTCTCTTTGGAATAATACAAACTCAAATATGTCCCATCCCTCGAAAGCATATTCCAAAACTTAGCAACCTGATAGCTGTCATCACTCTGTCGTCCGGAAACTAGATCCGAATACGGCTGATCTACATGATCATTCGTGCATGTAAATGTATGAACCCGTCCATCCTTTTCAGTATACTTGTAATACCGGCCATTGGAAAAATCAACAGTATTATTGACGGCTTTAATCTCTTCACACCTATCGGCACTTACTGCAGGCAACTCGCTTTTAAGATACTCTTTTCCACCTATAACAAAGCTGAATTGCTTATCGCACTTTCGCTTCATAATATCCAGATAATTGAAATTAATCTTGTCCAAAACAGAAGAAGTGATCTTATTACGTTTCGACCCACTATTCGCAGAATAGACACCAGATGTATAATCAGTACCGTGGACATAACTATCTCTTATTCCCGATGATATCGTCTTTTTCGTTGCTTGTTTAGATTTTAATCTCTGATTTGGAAATAGGTTTATCAGATTTGAATTTCCATTAACTCTCATATG
>JAFVGK010000011.1 GCA_017475035.1 Blautia sp. | reverse complement strand
TCTTGAGTCAGGGGGACTGGTTCCTTGACTAAAACTAATTTAGTCAAGTAACCTGTCCCCCTGACTCACTGAGCATATACAAGACTTTTTCCACATTTTTTTCGTTCTCCATCATCAAAACGACAGGCTTTTCCCCACCATAATCGATGCCCAGCTTAAAAACAGGAATTCCTTTCCCGCAGCAATGGTTGGGAAAATAAAAAGAGGGTTTGACCACTACGTTACGGATCACGGAAACAGGCAGGTATTTCCCGTCAAAGTATATGGCCTGCTCAGAAATGCCATATTTTTCAATGTTTGTAACCTTTTTCCGATCCATGCGTACATTTTCCAGTTCATAACCTTCTATCATACATTGCCATCCCATAATCCGGCCTCCATAGATGAGTCAGGGGGACAGGTTCCTTGACTCAAACTAATTGAGTCAAGGAACCTGTCCCCCTGACTCCCGCAAAATCCGACAAAAATTTAATCTTTATTAAATTTTTCAAACCGTCAAATTTCGACAGACTTCGACAACCCTTTTATGCTACAATCCCACCATCCCCTGATGGCCCTTTCCTGAAACGATATGATTCACTCAGTTTGGCAGGTGCTCCCCACATCTGCCGTGAAAGGAGCCTGTTTTATGAAAAATAGTAAATGTCACTCTATTCTTTCCCTTTTACTCACTTTCTGCCTTGTGATCTCCTGCGGCACTGCTGCCTCCGCCGCCGACGTCTCCAATCACAAGACCGTAACCACATCCAAAACCACCTCGCAGAAGCTCTCCTGTGCCAAGCCGGCCAGAAGTTACACAGCCATTGTTTCTACGAAGACAACTAAAATTTCAGGCGTTGATTTTTTCGATTCCGGATTGATCCGGGGAAAGTATACGGGACAGAAGAAAATCCAGGTCTCGGACATCTATACCAAGAATCAGGCCACGAAAAAGCGCCGGACCAAAACGACAATCACAAAAAATTATGTCATGACGCTTGCTCCTTCCGCCCAGACCAGGTTGTTTTCCCTGTATGACCCTCAGGTAAAAAAGGCATGGACCGAGCTGGGCTTTGACTTTTTCGTGGATGCGAATTCTGATCGGGTAAACTTCAGGTATTCCACCAAAGAAAAGCTGATCCAGGTAACCATGTCTGTCGCCTTGCCTCATCTGTGCCTGATGCTGGGACATTTTATCTCCTTTGCCGCCGGGAACGCCGCGCTGACAAAAGCATTCAAGGATATCTACGATTCGGAAAAAGCCTCTTATCAAAGTGACGACCGCGCGTTTTCCGTTTATAATCCTTCGAACTTCTTTGCGGCCTCAGCCAGAGATTACGCCTTACATCCCGATCGTCTGAAGAAGAACTGCCCGAAGACCTACGCTTATATCAGGCAAAGCATCGGAAAAATAAACGACACGCAGATTGCCCTTTGCCGCAGAATGTTAAAATAACATTTTTTCTGTGAATCAGACTCATAGTTACGGTCTGACGATAAGGAAAGCGGTATTCCTGGCTGTCAATGTCAGGAATACCGCCTCCTCCCTTAACGAAGTTCTGTACGTTGACTCCATGTTTTCGGATGACGATTCTGCTGCACCGGCATTTGGACTGCCGAAGACAAAATCAGCCTGCTCCATCACACATATCCATTTTCTTTCCGCCGGTTTTTATCTATATACAAAGCTGCGTCGCTCTGCGTGACAAAGGTATCATACGTGATGGAATTTCTGACATCATGATCATAGTAACCCACCGACACCGTAATGCGATATGGCTTCGGAGTCTGTTTTTCCCTTTTTAAAAGCTCCTGTCGAAGGTGATTGATCACGGAAGGCGCTTTGGTTTCCCTCTGCTCCATCACGATCATAAACTCATCGCCTCCGGTTCTCGCCACAACTGCGTAGGGCGGCGCTACGGTGGAAAGGGCATCCGCCACGGTCTGGATGGCATAATCGCCTTCCCTGTGGCCATAGGTGTCATTGATATACTTCAGCCGATCCAGATCGACGCTGAATATCACAACCTCCCGGCCGCGCTGCAGCCATTCCGGCCAGTGGCTCGCCACATATTCCTCCAGCGCCCGGCGGTTGTTCAGCCCTGTCAAAAAGTCTGTCTTGCTTGCACGCTCTCTTGCGATTGCCAGGTTGTGCAGCAGATAATGATTCGAATATTCTCTCAAAGTCAGGCCGATGGTGAGACTCCATTCATGATAGAAAATATCCATGCCATCCTCCGGCTTTTTGAAAGAAATCGCCGTATACCCATAGGTATTTTCCCGGTCATGCAGCAGCATGAAATAGTAAAACAGCGGTCTGTCCTCTATCAAAGCCTCCGGGAGCAGTTCCTTCGTCGGAATGCTTCCCGGATCCTGTATCTGCTTTCTGTCTTTAACCAGAAGCAGGATCTCTGAAGTGTCCAACAGCTCATGGCCGAAGATGGGAATGTTGTCCTCATCTCTTTTCGCCATCATGCAGAGGCAAAAATCCTTGTAATTCCCGGTCAGCTTCAGATTTTTATACACAATATTCCGGATTTTCCTGATATCCATGCAGCCATTTAAGTCTATCCGGTAATAATTCTGCAGCGTGTTCTCCTCTATCAGCAGGCGCAGCCGGCTGTAATAGTCCAGATAGGCTTCCGTCCTGTTGACATGCGTCAGGTCTGCCGTGCTTGTCCGGTATCTTGTCTGAACCGACACGACCACGGTCTTTTCCCGATCTACGCCATGCAGGAGGTCATCGATCAGGTGCATCGTCTCCTTCGCCATCTTTTCGAAGTCCGGCGCCACTGTGGTCAGGCTGGGTTCCGAAAGAGAGCTTTCGGAAATGTCATCCACGCCTGTCACCATGATGTCTTCCGGAATGCGGATTCCTTTCCTGGAACAGGTCTGGCAAAAGGCAATTGCCATATAATCATTGGCGCAAACGACCGCCTGGGGAAGATGCTCAGGATCAGAGAAGAAATACTGGAAAGCCTCATCTCCACGGTTTCTCCACATGTCGCCATAATAGACCGAATTGACATAGATCGGCAGGCACAGTTCCTTCATGGCCTGATAATAATACTCCAGCCTCGCGGTCGCATCGATATGTCCTTCATAGCCTCCCAGAAAAAAGATCCGGTCCAGGCCTTTATCCTCGTGAAGATATCTCACCAGATGATAGGTTGATTCATTTGCATTGCTCAATACATTATAAAACACATCCGACTTCTCTCTGAACGAGATAACCGGTCCTTTGGAACGCTGGACCAGATTTCTGATCAGCCGTTCGCGAACCGCAGGCTCATCATAGCAGTCCAATGTCACAATGCAGGCGGCAAACTCCTCGATCGGCGCAAAATCCACCAGAAGATTGCCGTAAATATCATATGCATCCCCACTTTGCCGGATTTCATAGGAACACATAATGGCAAGATTGTATCCCAGTTCTTCGGCATTTCTGATCAGAAAGCTGCACAGGTTATGCTGATATTCCAGTTCAGCACGGTTAATAAATACTCCGATGGTTTTGCGATTGTTCCGAAACATAATGCTGATCCTCTCTTCCCAAAGTCAGAGAATAATCACTCTGCTACTTTACCTCATCAATCTTTGCCGCCACTGCATCTTCCATGTTTTTGACCTTCTCATTACTCGTATCCCTGTCATTGGTCACCGAATAATAATAAAACTTGATTTTCGGTTCCGTTCCGGACGGACGAAGGGCAAACCAGCTCCCATCCTCCAGAATAAATTTCATCGCGTTGGAGGCCGGAATATCCTTATAGCCGTTGATGTAATCAATAATATCCGCAACCTTATACTGACCGATCTGCTCCGGTTTTCCGTCACGGAAGGCTTCCATGATGCGCAGGATACGTTTCTGTCCTTCAATGCCCTTCAGCACCAGGGAGACCTGTCCTTCCGCAAAATAGCCAAACTTCTCATAGAGCTCATTCAGGGCATCATCAAGAGTCTTTCCCTGTGCCGCATAGTAGGCAGCCATCTCGCTGATCAGCATCCCGGCTGTGATGCCGTCCTTGTCACGTACCTCCACGCCCGGTGCGCAGCCGATGCTCTCCTCATAGCCGAAGAAACACTGATATCCGTTTTCTTCCAGCTCCGGAATCTTGCCGCAGATATTCTTGAAGCCGGTCAGCGTCTCATAGGTTTTTATGCCGTAGGACGCACAGATCGTTTTTCCGAAGTCGCCGGTCACAATCGATTTGACCATCGCGCCTTTTTCCGGAAGGCGTCCTGCTTCCTTCTGAGCCTGAGCCATATAGGCAATCAGAAGCGCGCCGGTCTGGTTGCCGTTCAGGAAACGGTAACCGCCCTTTCCGTCCGCGATCTCAACCGCCATACGG
Source organism: Blautia sp. (assembly GCA_017475035.1). Taxonomy (GTDB): domain Bacteria; phylum Bacillota; class Clostridia; order Lachnospirales; family Lachnospiraceae; genus Blautia_A. The sequence continues at coordinate 14,620 of JAFVGK010000011.1, read as the reverse complement.
TCACTGTCCGGATCCGTTGCAATCAGAACCTTTGCGCCGACCTTTCGGCCCAGCTCTTCAGCAAGGGCAAAAGCTTTGGGATCCTCCGGATTCGGATAGCCTACCGTCGTAAACTCCGGATCCGGATCCTTCTGCTCGGGAACCAGAGTGAAGGAAGTAAAGCCGCGGTCCTTCATGATCTGCTCCATGGGAATGCTTCCTGCGCCGTTCAATGGCGTATAAACGATCGGAACCGTCTTATCCAGTTCTTCATCCGGGCGCTGTGCCATACCTTTTACATAATCGGAATAAGCGCGGTCCATCTCCTCTCCCAGCATCACGATCAGCCCTTGCTTTACCGCCTCGGAAAGCGGCAGCGCCTTCACCTCGCCGAACATATCGAGGGCCGTAATCTCATGCTGCATGCCTTCCGATATTTCTCCGGATATCTGCGCCCCGTCATTCCAATATACTTTATATCCATTGTATTCCTTCGGGTTATGACTGGCTGTCATATTGATTCCCGATACACATCCCAGCCGGCGAATCGCGAAGGAAAGCTCCGGCGTAGGCCGAAGGGACGGGAAAAGATAGCACTTAATGCCGTTTCCTGCCAGGATTTCCGCCGCAAGCTCTGAAAACTCCTTGGAATGATACCGGCAGTCATAAGCGATTGCCACGCCCTTTTCCATATCCTCGCCTGATGAGCGGATATAATTCGCAATACCCTGTGTAGCCCGGCTGATCGTCAGCCGATTCATACGGTTCGTCCCTGCCGCGCAGATCCCCCTCAGACCAGCCGTTCCAAAAACGATCTCCTGATAAAAACGGTCTTCGATTTCTTTCTCGTCGCCTGCTATCGACAAGAGTTCTTCTTTCATAGGGTCATCCGCCGGAAGCTTCTCCAGCCATACTTCGTAAACCTGTTTTGCTGTCATTTTCAGTTCCCTCCTTTTCTTTTTCTACTTGTGTTTCTCCTTGCTTATGAAGAATGATTTACTTCAGTTCTTCCTGTTATAGCTTTTTCCCAGCAAAGTAAAGCAATCCTTACCTTTTTCCTTCGACTGATACAGATACCGGTCTGCTGTCTCATAGAGCGAATCATAGGTCGGATAGGAGCCATCATTAATCACGGCTCCGATACTGGCCGTTACAAAAGAACCGTCCTTTTCACTGATCCATATATTATGGAGTGCTTTTGACATACGCTCCAGGCGTGTTTCGCATACCGTATAATCCACCATCCCGACTGCGTAAATGATAAATTCGTCTCCGCCCATACGCATCACGATATCCGAGCTTTTGAAAGAATTGCGCAGGGTTTCCGCCGCTTTCCTGAGGATCTCATCTCCTTTTTGATGACCGTATGTGTCGTTGACGTTCTTGAAATTGTCAATATCCACGATCATGAACATCCCGGATTCCTGCCGTTCCACACTGCTCCGGATCAGAAACGTCCCGCCGCCCCGGTTGTAAACGCCGGTCAGATGGTCATGCTCCGCTATGACCTGTGTTGATTTCCGCATCTCCACGGAGAGGATCCGGCTGTAAGCCGTCCAGCAGGAGTTGACTGCGGACAGGAAACCGGCTGAAATAAGCCGGGTCAGATTTTCCTCCCATACGTCTCCTGCAGCAGCATACCGGCAGATAACCAGGGCAAAAGCACAGTTAACGCCGAGTATAACCAGGAGCTTCCACGGTTTATCAAAAATCATCGGGGGCAGCAGAATCATGATCACAGGCGTAATAAACACTGCCGAATCCGGATGCATCGAGCAATCAACATAGGAGACTAAAAATATAAAAAGAAAAATCAATACTTCCAGAGCCCAGGTCATATTCTCTTTGATTTCCTTCCATCGCAGGGAAGAATAAAGAATCACGAAAATAAAGCTCCCCGCTCCCACAGCGGCATTGAGACGGATCCGTCCGTGCAGATAATATTCTGTAAGAATCATTAAAAGGCAATCCAGCAAGCCGAAGATCAAAATCATTTGAAAAGATCTTTTGTTTTCTGCCAAAGCTACTTTCGCATCTGGTTTTGTATTTAAAAATTTTATTATTTCCTGCCAGATCTTTTTCAAACGAAGTCTCACCTCCTCCCAAAACGCTGTTCTGCAGGTTGACTCTATATCTACGGATGACGATTTTGCTGCTTCGGCAGCTGCGCAGTCAAAGACAAAATCAGTCTCCTCACATGTGCCTTTCTTTCATGATTCTTTTATAGTAAGGATCTATGGATTCGATCCTGATCTGCGGCAAAACCGGATCCGCATTCTGCACCTATTTTAACTATAGAGTACACGATATTAGAAAAAAAGTCAATCTTTTGGGCGGATACAATTCCTTTCTTGTATAAAATTGCCGAAGAAAATGCCGGCTGCTTCCCGGGGATTGCACGGTGTTTCCACTTGCCCCTGCCCCTTTCTTTTGTTATGATAGATCTGGCAATTATGATACCGGTGCCGAAAAGCCTGTTCCGATCTGCACCGGTATTTATCAGGACAGCCACGTGAACAGATCCGTTTATTTACGTGGCAATCCTTATCATAACCTGACACAAGAGGGGGGAGCATATGTTTACTCATTTACACGTCCACACAGAATACAGTCTCCTGGACGGTTCGAATAAAATCAAGGAATATGTCGCCCGTGTAAAACAGCTTGGAATGGACAGTGCCGCCATCACAGATCATGGAGTGATGTACGGAGTCATTGATTTCTACCGGGAAGCGAAAGCCGCCGGGATCAATCCTGTTTTAGGCTGTGAAGTCTACGTTGCGCCAGGCTCCCGATTTGACAGAGAAGCCGGTGCGGGAGATGACCGGTATTATCACCTTGTGCTCCTGGCGGAAAATAATACCGGTTATCAGAATCTGATGAAAATCGTCTCCATGGGTTTTGTGGAGGGTTTTTATTACCGCCCCCGGATCGACCTGGAACTGCTTGAAAAATATCATGAGGGTATTATCGCCCTCTCCGCCTGCCTTGCCGGTGAGATCGCCCGAAATATCCTTCGGGGGCAATATGATTCGGCAAAAGAAGCAGCCCTGCGCTATGAAAGGATTTTCGGTAAAGGAAATTTCTTCCTGGAATTGCAGGATCACGGGATTCCTCAGCAGAAACAGGTTAACCAGCAGCTGGTAAGGATGTCCGCCGAAACCGGCATAGAACTGGTCTGCACGAATGACATTCATTATACGGATGAATCGGACGCCGAGCCTCACGATATTCTCCTTTGTCTGCAGACAGGCAAAAAGCTTGCCGATGAAGACAGGATGCGTTATGAGGGCGGCCAGTATTTTGTGAAATCCGAAGAACAGATGGCCGCGCTTTTTCCTTATGCCCCCCAGGCTCTGGAAAACACTCATAAGATTGCCCAACGCTGCCATGTGGATATCGAATTTGGCGTAACAAAGCTGCCGCGGTTTGATGTGCCGGAGGGTTTTACTGCCTGGGAGTATCTGAACCATCTCTGTCACGAGGGACTGCAAAGGCGCTATCAGCCTGTAACCGAGGAATTGAAAGAGCGTCTTTCCTATGAACTGACAACCATCCGGACGATGGGCTATGTTGATTATTTCCTGATTGTCTGGGATTTCATTAAATACGCGAGGGATCATGACATTCCGGTGGGACCGGGACGCGGGTCTGCGGCAGGGAGTCTGGTCGCCTATACTCTGGGAATCACGCAGCTTGATCCGATCCGTTATGATCTGCTTTTTGAACGCTTCTTAAATCCGGAGCGGGTATCCATGCCGGATATCGATGTTGATTTTTGTTATGAGCGCAGGCAGGAGGTCATTGATTATGTCGTGCAAAAATACGGGAAGGATTGCGTTGCCCAGATCGTTACCTTTGGAACGCTGGCAGCCCGCGGCGTGATCCGGGATGTAGGCCGGGTTCTCGATCTTCCTTATTCCCAGTGTGATACGATAGCAAAGATGATCCCTCAGGAGCTGAATATCACCATTGACAAAGCTCTCGTCATGAACCCGGAGCTGAAAAAGCTCTATGAAGAGCAGCCGGAAGTACATCGTCTGATCGATATGGCAAAGCGCCTGGAAGGCCTGCCCCGCCATACCTCCATGCATGCGGCAGGGGTTGTGATCAGCCAGAAAGCCGTTGACGAATATGTGCCTCTCGCCAAGGCTCAGGACGGTTCCATCGTCACACAGTTTACGATGACCACCCTGGAAGAATTAGGCCTGCTCAAGATGGATTTCCTTGGACTTCGTACATTGACGGTCATCAAGAATGCCCAGCGCATGATTTTAAAGAACAGGGGCATCGATCTGGACTTTGAAGCATTGCCCTATGATGACAAAAAAGTTCTGGATTCGCTGGGAACCGGCCACACAGAGGGGATTTTTCAGCTGGAATCACCGGGGATGAAGAGCTTCATGAAGGAACTGAAGCCGCAGAGCCTGGAAGACGTGATCGCAGGGATATCCCTGTACCGGCCCGGCCCCATGGATTTTATCCCGCAGTATATCCGCGGCAAAAACCGGCCGGATACCATACGGTATGACTGTCCGCAGCTGGAGCCGATCCTTCAGCCCACCTACGGCTGTATCGTCTATCAGGGTGCGACGCGTTCCCAACTGAAAAGGTTGGGCAAATCTTCAAAGTAAGTTGACAAGTAAGTATTGGTTCAAAAGTGACCAAAGTCCGCTTGTACTGAAAGTCAAAAAAAAACAAAGGTTTGAACTAATAACTCAAAATGTGAAATGATAGGGTAACGCCTTGAAGCACATTCCATAATACTCCGACATGCATATGTAAGAGAAATCTGATATGTGTGAAGCTCGATGAAGACGGCTGAAGTGATCTAAGTCTACGAAACGGACAAGTAGTGTTGGTACAAAAGCGGCCAGAGCCCGCCTGCACAAAAGGAAGAAAGTAATAGATATGATTTACGATAGGTCGGTGGTCCATAAAATACCTATGGTTAGTATGCCAAAGTCATGCCTACGACTGGCGGACGAACTTGCGATGTAAAGGGTCTATATACGAACATGCTGAAAAGCATGCATACGTTTCGGAAACGGTGTCAGTGTGGATTAGTAAGAATCTTGGTTATGAACATCCATGATATGCGAAAGAGAAATCTGGCGGGCATATGCAAGCTGACAGGCTTATAGCAAGGACCTACGGGTAATAATGTAAGGATAGAGTTATTGGAACACGGAAAGGTACTGAAATTGCTCATTCGCAATTAAGCTGACGAAGAACAATAAGCAGTTGAATCAGTGCTGAAAAGTAGTGCTCGAACCGTCGAAGTTTCTGTAATGGAAATGGAGGAATGGGCACAAGTCGGGTAAAGTTAAATCAAAGTCATTTAGTTGAACATAGGGATTCGAGTAAGAAAAAAAAGCTCCTATCGAAAGGTAGGTGGTGCCCTATGTCAAAGAAACAGGGGACAAATATAACATCAAGGAGCGTATGCTCACCCTGAAAAATGTTGAAAACTATTTAGATTTTTGAGAAAACTGACTCGATGGAACGCCGTGTGCGGGGAAACTCGCACGCACGGTGTGGAGTGGGGGAAAAGCTGGAGATTATATCAAAGGTTTACCTATCACTATAGCAGGTCATGAACATCGTCCGTTCCCTTGCCGGCTATTCCCTGGGACGAAGCGATCTGGTACGCCGCGCGATGTCTAAGAAAAAAGCATCTGTCATGCTAAAAGAGCGTCAGAACTTTGTTTACGGAAATCCGGACGAAGGTGTCCCCGGCTGCGTCGCGAACGGGATCCCTGAAAAGGTGGCAAACAAAATCTATGATGACATGACGGATTTTGCGAAGTACGCCTTCAATAAGTCCCATGCTGCCTGCTATGCAGTTGTGGCCTACCAGACTGCCTATCTGAAGCTCTACTACCCGGTAGAGTTTATGGCTGCCCTTATGACCTCGGTCATTGATGTCGCCTCTAAGGTTTCCGAATACATACAGGTCTGCAGGCAGATGAAAATCCGCATCCTCTCTCCGGATGTCAATACGGGAGATTACGCCTTCACGGCGGACGGGGACGCGATCCGTTATGGACTTTCCGCCATCAAGAGCGTAGGAAGGCCGGTCATCGAAGCCCTCGTTGCGGAACGGGCAGCGCACGGACAGTACCGCTCCTTCCAGGATTTCATTGAAAGAAATACGCAGCTGAACAAACGGGCAATCGAAAACTTTATCAAAGCCGGCGCGGTGGATTCCCTGGAAGGCAACCGCCGGCAAAAAATGCTGGTTTATCCGCAGCTGTGCGATCAGGCCGCCCAAAATAAAAAACGAGCCGTGAGCGGTCAGATCAGTCTCTTTGATTTTGCCCCGGAAGCGGCAAGGGCTTCCCTAAGTGTAAAAATGCCAAATCTTCCTGAGTTTGCCCCGGAAGAAATCCTTGCCTTTGAGAAGGAGGTTCTCGGTATCTATCTGAGCGGTCATCCTCTGGAAAAGCACCGTGCGGTCATGGAAAAGATGATTACAGCCAGGACTACGGATTTCCTTCAGGACGAGGAAACAGGGCTTCCAAAGGTCACGGATCAGTCCAGGGTGATCGTCGGCGGCATGATCACGGAAAAAACCATCAAATACACCAAAAACAACCAGATCATGGCGTTTCTTACACTGGAAGATCTGGTCGGCAGCGTAGAAGTCATTGTCTTTCCTAAAAGCTATGAGCAATATGGACGTAAAATGGAAGAGGATGCCCGTGTTTTCATTGAAGGACGGGTATCTGTTGAAGAAGATAAGCCCAGCAAGCTGATTCTGGAAAAAATGCGCCTGTTTGATGAGATGCCAAAGGAAATCTGGTTCCAGTTTGAAAGCAAGGAAGCTTATGCACAGAGGCAGGAAGAGCTGATGGCGGATTTGAAGGCTTCCCCGGGAAGCGAAGGGGCTGTGATTTATCTCAGGGATGTCCGGGCGATTAAGCGGCTTCCCGCGGCTTTAAGCGTACAGTTGGACGATGTATGGCTTGCCGCTATGCAGAAAAAATACGGGGAAGAAAATGTTAAGGTGATGGAGAAGGCACTGAAGACTTTGTAAGGATAATCCACCCGGCACCAGCTTTCCATGGGGTTCTGCCCCGGCGCGCGTTCGTATCAGGCGGCGATTTTTACATCACGTCGGAGCTGTTCCCTGGGCAGTGAACGACAAAAGGTCATGCAAAAATGAGCAAACTCATTTTTGCATGACCTTTTATTGTCTGAAGTATTGCACGATTACATCGACAGGAGCCTGATTTTACGGATCGCTTCACAGCAGAACTGCTCTCGCGATCCTGCAGCCACCCGGAATCATATTATCCCAGCTTTCTGCGAAGCATCTCTTCATTTGTCGCATGTGTCAGAGCCGTTTCTTTTGTGATGCGGCCTTCCTTATACAAAGCCAGCAGGCTGGAATCCATGGAGCACATGTTCTGGTTGGAAGATGAGTAGATCACGCCTTCGATCTGATAGATTTTGTCATCCCGGATCATATTACGGATTGCTGTGGTAAGACGCATCACTTCAAAGACCGGGATCGTATTTCCGTCCACATCAGGGACAAGCTGCTGAGAGATTACCGCCTGAAGAACCATGGAAAGCTGCACGGCTATCTGATGCTGCTGGTTCGGCGGGAATACGTCCATGATACGGCTGATCGTATTTGCCGCGCCGATCGTATGCAGACTGGACAAAATCAGATGTCCTGTTTCCGCGGCAGTCATGGCTGCCTGGATCGTCTCTAAGTCTCTCATTTCACCGAGCAGGATGACATCCGGTGTCTGGCGCAGGGCTGCCCGAAGCGATACCAGATAGCTGTCCGTGTCCGTATAAACCTCTCTCTGGCTGATGATGCACTTTCCATGACGGTGCAGGTACTCCAGGGGATCCTCCAGGGTAATAATGTGTCCGGATCTCGTATGATTGATCCGGTCTATCATGCACGCCATCGTTGTGGATTTTCCGCTTCCCGCGGGGCCGGTGACAAGCACCATCCCTTTCGTAAAATCCGCCGACTCCATAACGGACTGAGGGATCCTCAGCTGTGTGGGATCCGGCAGTTCAAACGCTATGATACGGATAACTGCAGCCAGAGAGCCTCTCTGTTGATATGCATTGACGCGGAATCTGGATAAACCGGCCACCGAAAACGAGAAATCATCATCTCCGGATTTCAAAAATGGGTTGATGTCCCGATTTCCCGCCATCTGGTAAATTGTTGAGAGAAGCTCATGAATCATTTCCGGCATCATACGTTCGCCATACGGCACCAGCTTTTCTCCTACCTTAAAGGTAAGAGGAAGGCCTGCTACAACAAATATATCCGAAGCATTATTTTCCTTCGCTGCAATTAAAAAATCCGGTGTTTTTTGCTCCATCCCCCTACACTCCTTGACCTCTTCATTTTCTACACATAATTGCATCGACAAAATCCTGAAAGGATGTTTCGCTTCGCAGCGGAGCCGCTCTGCGATTCATCTGATATCAACGACCGATGGCGCTGCGTGCCGACGGCAAACGTCAGGCGCCGATCGTCGGATGTAAGACCAACGGCGATCGAGACGCGAAAATTGATCCTTTTATTTCTGTGACAGTCCTAAGGAACAAATCCAAAATAAGTATCCGCAATTTCCGGTCTTTTGCCCGGGAGTACCGTCCTGAATCATCTTTTATACTCGTGAACGCAATAAACTGCCGTTTCACACCGGAAGAGGAACGCGTTCACTCGTTATACATGGTTTTTTCGGCAAATAATTACGTTATCGAGTATAATTCTTTGAATATTTTAACATATGGTGATGGAGGATGCAAGCACTCTGTGCCCAAACAGGAGACCCTTCCCCGGGATGCAGCCGGAATTGCTCTCGCGTCACATAAAATCAGGGGGCGTACCTTCTGAAGCATCCTGTCTATGTAAGGATTGAGTCAGAAATTACTGTCCCGGATTACTTGTCTTTTTGTCCGGGAGCATTCCTCAAAAATCAGTTACATAGCCCGCTATGCGCCTGATTTTTGAGGTTCACTCCCAAACAAAAATCCTTCGTTATTCGTGACATTTATTTCTGACTCTATCCTAAGATTCCATCTGACAGTTCCTGACTCGGAAAATACGTCCCCTGACTCATGCACTTTCGATCACCGGCTGCCTGTCCTGAACCTGGCGGCAGGCAGCCGGTAATACGTTTTCAGTTATACCTTTTCATTTGGTTATGTCAATTGGTTATGGCTCAATTCCTTCTTTTTTTTGCTGCAGCAGCGCCTGTCAGGGCAAATGCCGCAATGCAGAGAAGCAGGATATAAAGCGTAATCGGTGTGTCATCACCTGTAGCGGCAGGACCGCTGCGGACAATGTTCTCTTCCGTCTTAACGGTTGAATTGCGTGTGCTGTTCGTTGTAGCAGTCGTGTTTCCGTTCGTATTTCGGACTCCCGGCGTCACATATGTAACTACCGTTCTTCCTCCGTCTCCCGGAAGCAGATATGGCGTGGCGGTCGGAACCGGAGTAACGGTAACGGTAATCGGTATCGGAGCCGGTGTCGGTGTCGGCGTCGGCGTATTCGCTGAGCTGCCGGTCTCCCTGTTTGTGATCTTTACGGAAGCAGCGGTATCATAGCTGATGCCGACATTTGCAATCTTGTCCTTCAGCTTTGTGCCATTGCATTCCACCTGAATCTTATACGGGAAAGCTGCCGACTGTTCTGCAAGAGTTCCCTTCTTATCCAGAACCTCAGCTACATACAGTTCGAGAGCCTCTTCCTGTGTCATCACATGTACATTTACCAATTCCGTTACGGAACTCTTACCGTTCATCTTCAGTGTCACGATCGGGCGGTCCACAATGTCTGTCGTCGCCAGCTCGCTGTACTTCTCATCCGTAAAGATCCCGGCAAGGAAGGTTTCGTCAGAAGCCTTTGCTTTTCCGTTTTTGTCAAGCAGAGTCTTTGTGATCTCCAGCTCTGCGTTGACAAAATATCCGTCAGCGAGGTTCGTAAATACATTCATAAATGAAACCGAAGTATTCTTCTTCAGTCTTACGATTTCACAATCGACCCCCGTCTGATAGATCGGAATGCCTCCGTCCTCACTCATCTCAAGAACTTTGCCATTCTTGTCCACCTCAGCCACATAATAGGTTTTACCGGCGGTAAGGTTCTTGTAGGTAACGGTCGAAACAGCCGAGTTCTTATAGGTCAGTTTCTGAATGCTGCCATCGATCAGCTCGGTCAGCTCCGGATCCTTAAACAATGCCACATAGAACGCTTTATTCCGGGCAAAGAGCGTGAAGCCGTCTTCATCATCTTCGCCCATCAGGATCAGCTCTTTTGTGACCCGAAGGTCTGCCGTTCCCGGTGTCGGCGTCGGCGTCGGAGTTATGGTGGGTTCTGCTTCGCTTCTATCATTGATGATTTCACCCATATCTTCATTTGCGTACAGCATTTCGCTTTCTGTTTCGATATTGCCGTCCTCATCAATGGTAAACAGAATATCCTCTTCAAGCAGCTGATAGCCGGTCGGTGCCGCTGTTTCACGAATGATGTACGGCGTCTGGGCCATGAGGCCATTAATTTCATAATATTCCTCATATTCCTGATCCGATGACGTCCACACCGCAATAGGTGCTCCGGCTGCGTTTCCGTTTTCATCTGCCAGATAAAGAGCAAGCTGAGCGCCAGACAGATAAATCATGTCCACTTCCGCTTCTTCAGGATCCTCTTCCTCAGAGTCGTTTTCATCGTCTTCAGAGTAATCCTCCTCATCTTCAGAGTACTCTTCGTCCTCTGTCAGGTCATCTTCCTCTGCAAATGCTGCTTTAGCAAGATAGATGGTGAAGTCTTCCCCAGGGTTCTCCTGTACCTTATTTTCGATAACGATCTCGGAAACATGGTTTCTTGTCACGGTAGCTTCCGCATAATTCTCTTTAATCTCAACCAGATCCTGCTCTCCTGCTGAAGTCAACGTCACATCATACTTAAATACCGGCGCGCCGATAATCGGATTGCCATATTCATCCGTCTCTGTGACATACAAGGTTGCCTTTGCTGCGTCAGGATCAATGACCTCCATGGATGTATCCGGTGTCAGGAAAATAGTAATTTCTTCTGTCACGGATGACGAGCCATCCATATCAAATGTCACGATCGGAGTATCCGTCAGATCAAACGCCAATGTCGTCAGATTTTCATCTTCGAAAATACCCGCGTAGAAGCAGCCATCGCCGTACAGTTCCTCGCCGTCCGCATCGAAGAGTTTCTTCGTCACTTTCAGGTTTCCTTCGAAGTAGAAGCCTGACGGCCACAGGATGTAGATATTCGCCAGTTCAATCCGAAGGTTGCCGGGCTGAGTCATCGTCACAGGAGTCGGAGTGAATGCCGGCAGCGCGTCTGCAGTACCGCTTAACCGGAACTCCGGCAGGAATTCTGTCGTGTTCTTTACTGTCAGCGGAATTACGCCTGTGCCGTCATCATTTACCGCAACCTCGGCGACATAGTAGGTTTTTCCCCATTCAAGATTATCATAGGTGATACTTGCGGAGTGCGCGTGGTCAAAATACAATGGCTTGACTGAGCCGTCCACTAAGGATGTCAGGGCTTCGTCGTGATACAGAGCGATATGATATACTCTGTCTTTGGCAAAGACCATATTATCTCCGCTGTAAACTTCTTCTCTGGTCAGACCGAATTCAAGTACTTTTTCCACCGTCAGATAGCATTTCTGGTCTTCCACAAGATAGATGCCGTCAGCATTCGGCTGTATATCGGAGGTTATCGTTCCGTCTCCGGCCACAGTAATTCTGATATCTGTCACTGCGGCATACCCGTCCGGAACCACAACTTCTCTGAGAATGTAAGTCTTCCCTGCCTTCAGTTTCGGTCCAAAGTCATGGGTTTCACCCGTCTTTGAAGTCCAGGAGTCTATGACTTTTTCCTCACCCTCCGAATTTTCAGCAATATTTCCGTCCGCATCGGTTTCGTAGACTGTCATCACCGCTCCATCAATTTCGGCTCCGTTGCCGGCTTCAACCTTGTTGATGGTAAAGTGAATCTCGTTTCTGATATATACATCTACGAGGTCGATCTGGGCTGCATCATCTGTCGCCGCTGTTCTGCCGTTTTCTACCGTTGCCCTGCCAGTAATTACAGTGCCACTGCCATTTCCGGTCTGAAGGGTGAAGCCTTCGATTGCGGTTCTGGTTTCCGTGATGGTATACTCACCAGCCGGGATATTCGCAAAGAGTCTCCGGTAATGAATCTGAACATCTTCATCATTTACAGGCTGCCTCTCGCCGTTTTCGTCGGTGTAGTACCATGTACCGGCTTCTTCGTCATAGGTCAGCGGATGTCCGTCATAGACGATTTCCGTCTCAAATCCATCTGCCGGTGTCAGGGTCGTTTCTTCCGTCGTCAGGGTTCCGTCAGCTGTCAGGTAGTATGTGACAGGCTGTGTCCGGATGCTGCCGTCTTCATCGTAAACGAGATTGCCTTCTTCGTCTCTGACCGGTTCGTCGATGACGGTCGTAATCTGGAAGGACAGGGCTCTGTCTGCCTGCTCCCTCGTCACTCCGCCTCTGACGGCCGTGGTTACCAGAAGGTCGCCCACGTTCTTCGTGAAGGTATCCTCAACCTCGACAACCTTGACGCCTCCGCGCTCTACGGTGGTCTCTGCCTTGTCCTCCGTCACGCTGTCACCCGTTTCCGTATCGGCGACTGTGTACCTGACGCTTGCCGTGTAGCCTGTCACATCCTTGAGTACCTCTTCTACGCTGATCTTATGGTCAGGCGTTACATTCAGGGTCAGGATGTATTTCTCGCTGCCATCCTCCCGGGTGACCGGTTCGAAGTCTCTGCCGATCGTGTACTCTCCGACGGTCTCGCCTGTCGTCTCATCCACGACCTTGAAGGTCAGGTCTCCGGCTATCTCAGCGTCGGTCAGGTCTCCGGCAAAGGTCTTCTCGATCACGAGGGTTGCCTCGTTTTCGGTGTACTCATCTACAAGTTCTACCGTGGCAACATCTTCAGCCCCGGCGGTCTTTCCGATCTCAACCGTTGCTGTTCCTTCGATCACGGTTGCCGCGCCTTCTCCTGTTTCCAGGGTAAAGCCGATGATGGCCGTGTTGATTTCCTTTACGGTGTATGTACCGGACGGGATTTCTGTGAAGGTCTTCCTGTAGTTGATCTGGATATCAGCAGCGTCTACGGTCTGTTTCTCGCCGGCATCATCTGTGTAGTACCAGGTATCGCTGGTCTCTTCATAAGTCAGCGCGTGGCCATCGTACTCCTCGACGCCTTCGAAACCGTCCGCGATCTGCAGGGTGGTTTCTTCTTCCGTCAGTTCTCCGTCTGCGGTCAGGTAGAAGGTCACTTCTTCGGTCTTAACGGTTCCGTCCTCGTTGCAGACGACGTTGCCTTCCTCATCCGTGACTTCTTTCTCCACTACAGTCGTTACCTGGAAGGTAAGCGCCCCGTCTGCTTCCTCCTTCGTCACGCCGCCCTTTACGGTCTTCGTGATCACGAGGTCGCCGACTGCCTTGACGTATACCGCAATGAGATCGATCTGGGCCGCGTCATCCGTTTGGGCTGTACGACCGTTTTCTACGGTTGCCGTACCTGTGATGACTGTATCGCTGCCTTCTCCGGTCTCAAGGATATAGCCTTCAATGTCAGTCTTTGTTTCCGTGATGGTGTACTCTCCGGCCGGGATATCGGTGAAGAGCCTCCGGTAATGAATCTGGACATCCTCGTCCTCCACGGGCTGCCGCTCACCGTTTTCGTCCGTGTAGTACCAGGTTCCGGTATCTTCGTCATAGGTCAGCGGATGTCCGTCATAGACGATTTCCGTCTCGAATCCGTCTGCAGGTGTCAGGGTCGTTTCTTCCGTCGTCAGGGTTCCGTCAGCTGTCAGGTAGTATGTGACAGGCTGTGTCCGGATGCTGCCGTCTTCATCATAAACGAGATTGCCTTCTTCGTTTCTGACCGGTTCGTCGATGACGGTTGTAATCTGGAAGGACAGGGCTCTGTCTGCCTGCTCCCTCGTCACTCCGCCTCTGACGGCCGTGGTCACCAGAAGGTCGCCCACGTTCTTCGTGAAGGTATCCTCAACCTCGACAACCTTGACGCCTCCGCGCTCTACGGTGGTCTCCGCCTTGTCCTCCGTCACGCTGTCACCTGTTTCCGTATCGGCGACTGTGTACCTGACGCTTGCCGTGTAGCCTGTCACATCCTTGAGTACCTCTTCTACGCTGATCTTATGGTCAGGCGTTACATTCAGGGTCAGGATGTATTTCTCGCTTCCATCCTCCCGGGTGACCGGTTCGAAGTCTCTGCCGATCGTGTACTCTCCGACGGTCTCGCCTGTCGTCTCATCCACGACCTTGAAGGTCAGGTCACCGGCTATCTCGGCATCGGTCAGGTCGCCGGCAAAGGTCTTCTCGATCACGAGGGTTGCCTCGTTTTCGGTGTACTCATCTACAAGTTCTATCGTGGCAACGTCTTCAGCCTCGGCGGTCTTTCCGGTCTCAACCGTTGCGGTTCCTTCGATCACGGTTGCTGCGCCATCTCCTGTTTCCAGGGTGAAGCCGATGATGGCCGTGTTGATTTCCTTTACGGTGTATGTACCGGACGGGATTTCTGTGAAGGTCTTCCTGTAGTTGATCTGGATATCAGCAG
>JAFVGK010000053.1 GCA_017475035.1 Blautia sp. | reverse complement strand
TATGTACCTATAATTATAATATTATTTTTGGTTTTTTGCAAGAATTATTATTAAAAAAGTATTGATTTTATGGGCTTTTTCGATATTCTTACGTTGTCGATGTTATTTCTTTAGGTACGGCAAAGTGGAAATTAACGTATACATTTATACATTTCTGGTTTATTGATTATTTCTGTCCGATAAAAAGATTTATCCTCATCTTCTATCAGAATCTCTTCACCTTCCTCTTCATCACAATAATACCATTGAAAACTCAATTCCCCAATCTCTACAGATGCATCGACTTGTAATAAAAGAGTATTTCCCGCAGCAACAGTTAGTTCTTCACCATCTGCCGCCTCTGCCGTAAAGCCGGTATCTACTTGTACCCTGAAATCAATTTTCTTACTCTTCACTCCATCAGTCACAATACAGCGATAAACTCCTGTTCTAGGTTGGTCAATATGTAAGATAGATTCCGTTTCACCTTGAATTAGAGTAAAACCAAAATTATTATTCCCTCCATACAATGTACCTGTAGAGTTTACCATCCACGTATAGGATATTTCTCCGTTCCCGGAAAAAGCCACCACTTCCAAATCAAGTTCATCCGTATAGCTGATAAAATATCTTGTCTTATCATTTAAAGGATTCGCGATAAGATCTGTCACTTTCGTCAACATCACAGCAAAAGAACCTGTTTTTGCTGCTTCATGATGGTATTGTGCTGTCAAATAATACGTCTCTCCGGCATTGAGATAATAAATCATAGTGAATCCATATGTATCACCGCAATCATAATCGCTGATCAGAACTTCCATAGATTCATTGTTAATAGAGCCATACGTTTCATAATCATTTTTGGCATAATACTTGTAATATCCGGATTCCTCAGGGATAAAAGTAAAAACCACACGGTCTCCGGGATTGTCTATGGTTACATCCATTTCTGTGTCTAATTGTGCCGTCAGGTATTCATTACTCGCATATACATGGTTGTTGCAAAATGCATGTATTATTACAAACATGAAAAAGAACAATAAAGAAATTGTATGTCTTGTTTTCATTTTCTTATTCTCCGCTGAATCAAAATATTTCTGTTACTATTCTGTTTATTTTGCCTGAGATTATTATATTTCTCACAACAAAATACTTTGCTATTTATTCTTATTTTATCAAGCTCTAACAGCAATTCTTTAGGTGCTTAGTGTCATCATATACACCACCTCTCCCAGATAAATAAAGGAAATCTATCTCGAAGCCATAGATGTTAAACCTCTCAATATTCGAGTATGAGCATAACAAATTATCCAGTTCTCAATTTCTTCATTTTTTTATGCAATCAGATCATTTTCCGATTATTGTTAACAAGATCTATCCTATTTATTTAATCCCAGTTATTATGGCATTGTTATTATCATAATAATAAGACTTTTACTTCATTTTGTCAATTATGAATAGGTCGGTTTGTTCCTATTTATCTGTTTTATTTATCTATTGTAGTATTTAAACCAAATATTTCTTCAAATAATGCTTCGTACATTGAATTTACTCAGCAAAAAAACGCTTCGTAAATGCAGTACTTTTTATTCACTGCATTTACGAAGCATTATATTATTTCAACATAAATCTGATTCAGCGAATCGCTTCGCAGCGGGGCTGTTCTTGCGGTTGTTTCAGTTTCTTATCTTTTTTTCACTGTTTTCAGGATTTCTTTTTCTGTCCGTAATAAGCATTTGCTCCATGCTTACGGTAGTAGTGTTTATCCTGGAGCTCCTGGGGAGCAGGCCTGACATTCGGATTAATCATCTCACAGCGGGCTGCCATTTTTGCCACTTCCTCAATCACGACGGCATTATGGACAGCGTTGCCGGGATCCGTGCCCCATGCAAAGGGTCCGTGGTTCTTGCAGAGGACGCCCGGAACTGCCTCGTAATCCAGTTTTTGCTCCCGATAATAGTCCGCGATCAGGATACCTGTATTAAGCTCGTAGGCTTCATCAATCTCTTCTTTCGTGAGATTTCTCACGCAGGGAATCTCACCATAGAAATAGTCGGCATGTGTCGTGCCGTAGCATGGAATCCCTCTGCCTGCTTGGGCCCAGCTGGTCGCCCATGAAGAATGGGTATGGACCACTCCGCCGATATTCGGGAATTCACGATAGAGGATTCTGTGGGTTTCCGTATCGGAAGAGGGGTTATACTCTCCTTCCACAACCTTTCCGTCCAGGTCTACCACTACCATATCTTCAGGCTTTAAGGCTTCGTATTCCACGCCGCTCGGCTTAATGACGAACAGACCGCTTTCCCTGTCAATCCCGCTGACGTTTCCCCAGGTAAAGGTAACCATGCCATATTTCGGAAGCATCATATTTGCCTCATAAACCTTCTGTTTGAGCTGTTCTAACATATCAGGATCCTCCTATCATAACGCAGTTTTTGTAGGTTGACTCAATAATCACGGATGACTATTTTTCATGGTCTTTTGACGTCTGAATCATTCTAACGCATCCGCCACCTGTCTGAGGTTTTCTATGATCGGCAGCTTCTGTGGGCAGATGCCCTCGCACTGACCGCAGGCAATGCAGTCCGAGGCTTTGCCGGCTGTCTCGGCGATTTTTGCGTAAGCTGCCCGGTCAGCTGCATGATCCGCCCCTTCCCTTTCGTCCTGATTATAGATGGAAAAATAAGCCGGGATTGCGATATTCATCGGACATCCGGGTGTACAGTAGGAACAGCCTGTGCAGGGAATCGTAATGCCTGAATTGATCACATCCGCCACCGCATGTACCGTCTTCATTTCCATCTCGTTCAGCGGCCTGAAATTCTGCATAAAAGAAGTATTATTTTCCATCTGTTCCAGGTTGGACATACCGGAAAGAACCATCCTGACATTTGGCTGGGAGGCTGCAAAACGAACCGCCCAGGAGGCGATCGATGCCTGAGGATCCAGGTTTTTCAGCATGGTTTCCGCCTTCTCAGGAACAGATGCCAGGGTTCCGCCCTTCACCGGCTCCATGACGATGACCGGTTTTCCATGCCTGACACAGACTTCATAGTTCTTCCCGGACTGTACTTTTTCAGATTCCCAATCCAGATAATTGAGCTGCAGCTGAACAAATTCAATCTCCGGATGTTTTGTCAGAATCTCATCCAGAAGATCCGCCGTAGCATGGAAGGAAAAGCCGATATGCTTTGCCAGCCCTCTTTCCTTCTTGGCGATCAGCCAGCGGAAAACGTCAAGCTCCTCGTATTTCCGGATATTACCGGCTTCGATATCATGAATCAGATAATAGTCAAAGTACTCTACTCCCGTTTTTCTCCGTTGTTCTTCAAAAACACGATCCCTGTCCTCCTTTGTTTCAATAAAGGAGGCATGCAGCTTTGTCGCCAAAGTATAGCGGTCTCTGGGAATTCTGTCCACAAGAGTTTCTTTGATCGCTTTCTCGCTTTCGAAATCATGGTACATCCAGGCCGTGTCAAAATAGGTAAACCCTCTCTCCAGGAACAAATCTACCATTTTAATCATCTGCTCTTTATCTATGGATGTCTTGTCTTTTTCGTCCAACAACGGCAGTCTCATCAGTCCAAATCCAAGTTTCTTTTCCGGAAAAATATTGCCCATTTGTAACCTCTTTCTTAATAATCTTTATTTCTTTCCTGTCTTGTCACAGACTTCATCAAGAAACTCCTGTATAAGCAACACAAAATCATTATATCATTCTTTTTATGAAAAAGCACCTGAAAATTTCTAAAATGGTTCCCATTATACCGCGGTACAAAAGTGGAAAATTCCATTTGACTATTCCCGCAGGCAAAAAAACAGTAGCATGTATGGCAAACGGATAAAATTCATCATGCCAGTTCCTTTATATATGCCTTCACCTGTCCCAACGTCAGCCCTGTCCTGGTTTTAAACAGTTTGAAAAAATAGTTTGAATTCGGATACCCGACCATGGAACTGATTTCCTTCGCCGTAAGGTTATTGCGGTGATAAATAAGTTCCAACGCCTGTTCCATCCGGATATCCGTCAATACATCCAGGAACGTCTGATGAAGCTCCTGTTTGAACAGACGGCTGAGATAATACGGAGTGATGGAGGTTTCCTTCGCCACGTCCTCCAGGGAAAGATTCTTCATATAATTTTTCCGCATAAACATCAGGGTAGAGGCAATATGCTGAGAATATTGTCTGTTTCCGGAACCGCCGTAAAGCGGCTGCATAATATAATCAGCCGGATGATTCATAATATCGTCAAAAACTGCTGTCATTTCTGCTTTTCCGGAAGCTGCCAGCATTTTTCGATAACAATTCCAGAATGCGATATCCTGTTCAGAAGAATAGTACTTCTGTACCAATCCTCTGGCAGCCAGATCCGCACAGAATAAATGGAGCAAAGCCGGGTCCGTATTTTTTCCGGCTGTTTCTAAATACGAGTCGAGTTCCTTAGCGCAGGACTCTTCTTTTCCCTCTGCAAGAGCTTTCAGATACAACCGGCGGAACTGTAAGTAAACATTACACTCGGACAGATTTTCCTGCTCGGATGTTTCTTCGTAAAAACTGATCCCGGCTTTTCGAAAGCGTAAGGCAATCGTACATTCCTGTACGGCTCTGGATATTTCTCCAAGACTTTGTTTCCAGGAGCTGATTCCCACAAAAACAGAGGAAAATCCTTTCGCAGCCATCTGATCCATCATGGAGGTAAAAATCTCCTCTATTCCCTTTTTATAATCATCCTGAATCAATGTATCCGGAAAGATAAACAGGACAAGGGAATCCCTCTGTTGACAGCCGATACAGCTGCAGTAATGCTGAAGCTCCGTAAGATATTCCAGCGACGGCGCGCTTTTTTCCGGAAGTGACTGCAGCTTACAGCAGATGACTCCCCCGGCAGGGTGGATTCCCAGAATCGCAAGCTGCTTCAGGCTTTCTGCTTCTGACAGATTCCCTGCTGCCAGATCTACCGACAATTTCGTTTCCAATAATCCGTGATAATCCTTTTCCAGGTTTTCAAAATCCGCCTCCAGGTGTGTTCTGGCGTAATCTTTCTCCAGAATATCAATCTGCCTTTGCACTGCCTGCCGCAGAGCACCAGGCTCCACAGGCTTTAAAAGATATTCACTGGCTCCGAGCCGCATCGCTTCCTGTGCATAGGCAAACTGACTGTAGGCGGAGACAATGATGACCCTGCAGGGTTTTTGCTTTAACGCAATGATTTCCAATGCTTCCAGCCCATTCATTCCGGGCATATGGATATCCATGAGGATCAGATCGGGATAGCTTTCTTCAACAATCCGTAAAAGCTCTACGCCGTTTTTCGCATAAGGAAGAATCACCAAAGAAGGGAAATTTTTCCGAAGCATCCACTCCAGGCCTCTGCATTCCATCAGTTCATCATCGGCAATTAAAACTTTCATCCGTTCTCCTTCTTTTGCTTTGTGTCGTCATCCAGCGGAATACGTATCACTACTTCCGTTCCTTCTCCTTTCCGGCTGGTTATTGTCAGGGAAGCATTATCACTGAAAAAAATCATCAATCGATGATAAACATTATGCAGCCCGATCTGATTTCCCCTGACTTCCTTTTGACGAATACTCCGTATCAAAGCCTCCAGCGTTTCATGATCCATTCCGGAACCGTTGTCAGAAACGGACAGACATCCCTTTTCCTTTTCCCTGAATGTCCTGATCCGGATCTTTCCGCCTTCCGTACACATCCCAAGGCCATGACTGATGGCATTCTCCACTAACGGCTGAAGGATGAGATTCGGTACACGCACGTCATGGAAAGACTCATCCAGATCAAAATAAAACTCGATGCGGCTCCCGAAACGCTGCTCCTGCAGGCCTACATATTTTTCCAAAGCTTCTACTTCCTGAAACAAAGTCACACACCGGTCTGACATATCCAGAGTATATCGCAGCAGGTACGCAGTATCCTGCAGAAGCTCCGCTGTCTGAACATCTTCGTGAAGATTGGCAAACTGTGCGATCATATTCAAAGTATTAAACAAAAAATGCGGATTCATCTGGGACTGCATCGTCTGATACTGCAGCTGCTTCAGATCCTCCCTGATCTGTATATCCTGAAAACGGTAACGCCACGAAATCAGGTCACATATCAGAAAAGCTATAAAAGCCGCAATCAGAAGGACAAGATTTTTGTCAAGATGCCGTGTTCGTTTTGTCCCCTTATCCAGAATCATCTCATAAAGGCTCTGATAATTTTCAGA
The DNA here is from genome assembly GCA_017475035.1 of Blautia sp. Lineage (GTDB taxonomy): Bacteria > Bacillota > Clostridia > Lachnospirales > Lachnospiraceae > Blautia_A. The sequence continues at coordinate 38,054 of JAFVGK010000053.1, read as the reverse complement.
AAAGAAAAGGATCATATCCTTACTTGTTCTATATAGTTCATTCATTTTCTCCTGAGAGAAATTATCATCAGTATATCTTTCCAGAGCCTTCTGTTTCATCACCTTCGCATGATCCGCATAGCTGTTCAAAATATGATAGGCGTCTGTCATATCACGGGAAAATGTACGATTCACACATAGAGCTTCCAGCTTTTCCAGAGAGCTTTTGGTCTTTTGCATGCTTTCTTCAAACAAATGAAAAGCATTCTCAGAAGAAGATAGAGTATAGGCAAAAAGATTCTTGTCGGCTTCCTCCAGAGAGATGTAGAAATCGTTTAAAAGAAACAGTTCCCGGCTCTGTACCCTGTACTGCAGAACCGCAATTAAAAACAGGATAACAAAACAGAGCAGATAAAACAAAAGCCGGGCAGCGCTGAATGAAAAACTGCGCTCCAGGCGTTCTTCAATCGAAATATCCGGTTTCGGATTCAATAAATGTGCCATATCTCCTCCTTCTCTTCCCGGTCATCCATTTGGTTGAGATATGCATCCAGGTTTTCCTGTGTGATTAATTCACTTTCAAGCAAAACTGTTTCCTCGATCTCCTCCCCTGAAAGCAGTTTCAATAATTTCTCTCCCGCCAGGAACGCCTGCTCGTAAAGATTACTGTCCACCACTCCTTCGTAAGACCCGTCACGCACATAGGAATAGGCGTCATATCCGACAACACTGATTTTCCTGTCTGCATGGCGGGAGAGTATTTCGCCTGTTATAACGGTGGACCATCCTTCTGCCAGAAAAAGGCCATTCAGATCCGGATGTGCCCGAAGCATTGACTCCAGCCTTTCGATAATCACCTGTCTGTCAGAAAACCCTTCTGCTACTTCAGCGATCCTGATGCCTTCTGTTTCACGGACTGCATCCCTGAAGCCCTGCAGCCGTTCTCTCTGATTCAGAATGCTTTCTTTGGACAGGATCACCCCTAAAGCACCTTCCGGGTTTTCCTCAAGTACCTTCGCGGCAAGCAGTTTTCCGGCTTCATATCCCGCTTTATAATTATCCGGTCCTATATAAACCGATCGCCGGGATTCCGGCAGATCACTGTCAATCAGCGCAACCGGAATTCCCTCTTCTGCAGCCTCTCTGATCAGCTGGCTAAGCCCACTGCTGTCTTGTATCCCTGCCGTGATAATCCCGTCCACTTCCGCATAGATCGCTTCCCGAAAGGCTTCCTCCATACCCTGGGGCGACAGCCGGGAAAAACCAACCAGTCTCGTACTCGTGCCATAATCTGCATCCAGTCTGTAAAACGCCTTACCTGCATTTCTCCATTGCAAAGGGCAGATAAAAGTAAAACGGACATCCGCCTTCTTTTCGTGTTGATTGTAATGATAGAGATCATATCCAAAATAAACCAGCAGGATCCCGATCAACACGGTCCAGATGATGCTCTGTATTTTCCATCCTTTCATCATGGTAACCTTTCCTGTTATGATTGCATCGATAAAACCTGATTCGTTGAATCGTTCCGCAGCGGAACTGCACTTGCAATTCTGCAGCCACTCGAAATACGCTCATTTTTTTGACCTGTGCAGTGACCGTAAGTATGCGATGCAAAGCTGGTTTTATCCAGGCAGAGTCTCGCATGCTTACGAGGCACCGCACAGGCCGTGTTATTTACACCGCCTTTCGTCACTCTAATACTATCATACCATATATAAAAACAATTTTGACACAAAAAAATACAATGTCAAAATTCAACCTTCAAGTCAAGATTCAACCATTTTATTTTCACGAAAAATGCCACTCTTCGCAAAATTGCACTATTGCCCCGGATTCTGCAGTCCTATATACTGAATCATGTCAGCGGGATAAAACTGCTGATCCTAAGAATTTTGGTACCAGGAGCTTTATATGAAGGATTTTTCAACCCTTGTTCTGTACCTTATGAAAGTATTCTTCTTATATGGCTCCTAAAAAAGATGACTGAAAAGGAGGATTATCATGAAAAAATGGATGCTTCTCGGGACTGCTGCCTGTGCGGTTTTAAGCGCAGGTCTGATTGTCAGCGCGGCAGAATACACTCCGGGCGTTACCGTCTCGGAGGATCCTGATTCCATCACAGGCTATACCGTCACCTTCGCTTATGAAGATGCCGAAGCAGAGCAGGTTCAGCTCCGCGGTGCTTTCACCTTTTTCTATGATGAGGAAGACGTCCGTGGTACCACGCCGGAGAAATATTATACTCCGGAGGAATGGGAAAACGGAATGTTCGAAGCAGGCGATGAATCTCTGACCATCGATATGGAGAAAGCAGAAGGAACCGATCTCTGGGTCACCTCCATGCCTCTTCCCGCAGGTCATTACCAGTATGTTTTCCTGGTAAACGGCGATGCCGACACAAAGCTTGAGGATCCCACAAACCCGATGGAAGCATCAGGCGTGGAAAACGGAAACCACTATGACAGAAGCACCTTCTATGTTCCTTATGATGCCGAGAAACAGTCCGAATCCATGGATTGGGCTTATATGGCTCCGATTGAGGAAGCCGGAACGGTTACCTATGTCAACTACACGGATGTAAACGGTGATGCGGCTCCTCTTGGCGTCTACACTCCTTGCGGATATGATCCGGAGAGGGAAGAGCCCTATAAGGTCATCTATATTTCCCACGGCGGCGGCGGAAACGAAACAGACTGGTTTGCCGGCGGCAGCGTTGACTATATTTTTGACAATATGATCAAAGACGGAACCACCGAACCTGTCCTTTTGGTCGCCATGAACAATACTGCTTACAGCTGGGACTTTAACGTCATCGTTGACAACCTTGTCAACTGCATCATCCCTTATGTGGAAGAGAACTATAATGTCCTGGCTGAGCCTTCGGGAAGAGCATTCACCGGCCTTTCCATGGGCGGCATGACAACGACGAATGTCCTGTTTGATGTTCCGGAGCTGTTTGATTATGTCGGCATCCTCAGCGGCGCGGACGTCAAATATGATACCACTGATGTTGACTGGGATGCTGTAAAGGCAACCAAAATCATGTTGGGCGCCGGCATCTATGACTTCGGCCTGATCGGAGAAAAATCGCTCACCGAGGAGGACGGGTTTACACTTGCCAGCCTTGCAGCGAAGTTCGATGAACAGGGCGTAGCTTATGACTGGGAAGAGGCATTCGGTTCCCATGACTGGAACACCTGGCCGCAGCTGATCAAAGTCTTTGCGGAGCAGTATCTGTGGAAGTAATTCCCTCCGGTGTCGCGGTGAACATGTCCGCATCTTTGCGGACAGTCATCATGATATAATTAAAAGCAGAAAATGAAAACCAGCTATGCAGCGCGGCAGAAAAAACTGTCATGCTGTATAGCTGGTTTTCCTTTTGTCTGACTCACCACCGTATCTCAACCGTTATGTTCCCTGCCGGGAGAACAGCTTCTACGGATTGAAAAGCCTTATGGTACGGCCGGATCTCATACCCTTCTTCTGTCTCATGGCTGATCCGTAATCCCAGAAAGTACTTTCCGATCAGATAGATCGGACTGGCTGACCAGGCATGACACATGCTTTTGCCAAAGGGATCCCCATACATTTCATATTGCTGCTCCAACGGTTTTTGAGGATCGTATTCCTCCCAGAAGGTATCCGCCCCAAGCGCAAGCATCCCGCCCCAGTAGCTTAAAATAGTATCAAGTACCTGATCCAGACATCCCATCATGCATAAGGCGTCCTGTTCAAAGAAACGGAAATAAGGCGTCGTGATGGCAGGGACATTATTGTTCTGCAGCACATTTTTTACAATACGTTCTTTTTTCGCCTCGTCCGCCAGATCAAAACGAATCGCAAAAATATTTGCATGGCGGGTTACATTGCGTTTTCCGGACACAAAGGAATCTATATAGGCGCCTTTTTCTTCATCCCAATAGAACTGATCGATTTTCTCTTTCAAAACCTGATATTTTCGAGTATAGCGATCCAAATCCTGCCGCAGCTGAAGGTTTTTCGTGGGTTCACCTTGAGCAGGCAGTGCGCTGTCACATTCCTGCAGCATTATGCAGCACTCCGCCATGGCCTGGCAGCATCTTGCCAGCAGCATCTGCTCCGCGCACAAAGGCCCTTCTCTGTCAAACTCAGCCCAATCTATATAAACCCAGTCTTTCGGTCCTCCGGTGAAAAAACCGTTTTCTTCCGTCTGTGTCAGGCAAAGCTCCATGAGGGAGCGCATCTTTGGATACATCTCTTTAAGGAAGTCCAGATCCCCGTAAACCTCAGCATGCTCCCTGACCCCGATGATGCACAGCATGGAATAATCGGTAATGGTATTGATATGGGTAACCGCAGGTACATTCCCGAAAAGCGCTCTCATGGTACGGCGGTTAATCTCAGGATCTCCGAAAAGATATTGGTTGACCTGCATGCTTTGATAGGCGTCGCCGCCCCAGATCCAGCGATCCCTCTTCACTCCGTCGAGGAAGAAAATTCCGCTGCAAAGCCGGAACGTATGTTCAGCCACTTTCCAGATCCGGTTCAGTTTTTCATTATCGCAGTGAAATTCTGCCCGCACCGGAATATCCACAAATTGTTGCCTGGCACGCAGCAGAACATCACCCTTTTTGCAGGAAGGAATAAAAACATAATGCACCGCATTTTTCGGGCACAATCCATCCTCTCCGGGATCACAGAAAGAATAGCAGTTATCCGTATCAAGGGCTTCTGCTTTTGTCTCCCCGATATACAGACGGCAGGCCCGATATCCGTGAGGATACTCCAGCTCCGGTAATGCCGTAAGTTCTGTTTCAAAGGTGAACAGCAGGCCCTGGTTAACCTCCTCCACCTTTGCCGGACAGATCATTTTTTCCTCATAGGGCCATTCAGAGGGATCCTGACAACGATCGACAAAATACGGGCTGTGGCCTACGGGTACAGGATCTCCGGCATAATCCTCGGCCATCCAGTTTTCATCAGAACGGATGACAGCCCCTTCGATGAAAGCTGCCGGAAATGTGGGAATACTGCCCAGATGAATCGAAATCTTCACCTCTCCCGGCCCACAGATAATGGGTTTTCCAAAGGGATATTTCTTTTCCCCCACCAGCACAAAACCGACGGAATCCGCATTCGCATAGACGGTAAATGACGTCTCGGCAGCAAGTCTGTAAGTCCTGCGCAGGACAATTCTCTGCCGGAAGGCTTCACTCTTCCAGAATGCAGGCCAACCAACGCCTCGCTCGACCCGGCTGAAATTTTGTTTTAACGCAAAAAACAGCTCCATATCCCCGGGATACCATATCCACATTTTCTTTCCTCTCATCTTTAAAGGTATTTTTACACCTGTTATCTACGACTTACAGTCTCTGCTCTGATCGGCTCTGAACCGGTTTCTCCGCTATATCTCATAAGGCTTAAGCAGCTGACTTATTTCCATTCTCTTTTGCCGCCTGAGTGTTCTCACAGCACTTTTGAAAGAAAATCCTTCAGTCTGGGATTCTGCGGATTCCCAAAGAACTCTTCCGGCGTATTTTCTTCCATGATGACTCCTTCATCAATAAAGACAACTCTTGTACCGACCTCGCGTGCAAAACCCATCTCATGCGTGACAACAACCATGGTCATTCCGCTTTCGGCGAGTTCTTTCATGATTTCCAGAACCTCACCGACCATTTCGGGGTCAAGGGCAGAGGTCGGCTCGTCAAACAGCATCACGTCAGGGCTCATAGCCAGAGCTCTGGCGATCGCAACTCTCTGCTTTTGTCCTCCTGATAACTGATCCGGATAGCTGTTGGCTTTATCAGGAAGTCCGATCCTTGCAAGAAGCTCATCTGCCCGTTTATTTGCCTGATCCTTTGTCATCACCTTCAGATGGACGGGAGCTAACGTAATGTTTTCCCTTACCGTCTTTAAGGGGAACAGATTGAATTGCTGAAAAACCATGCCGATCTTGCGGCGATGCAGATTGATATCGACTTTTTTATCCGTGATATCCGTTCCTTCAAACAGAACCCGGCCGCCTGTAGGCATTTCGAGAAGATTCAGGGAACGAAGAAATGTAGATTTTCCGGAACCTGACGGACCTATGATCACGACAACCTCTCCCTGATAAATGTCCGTACTGATTCCACGCAGCACTCTGTTGTCACCAAAGGATTTTTCCAATCCCTGTACTTCTATTAAAACCTTGCTTTTATCTACGCTCACTGACTCTCATCCTCCTTTCCAGACGATCCACCAGGAAGGACAAAAAGCAGACCAGGACCAGGTAAATCGCGGCTACCGCAAGCAGAGGGAACAAAGCCCCGTAAGTCTGGCTTCGAATAATGTCACCGCCTCTGGTCAGATCCATCAGGCCGATATACCCGCTGATGGATGTTTCCTTCAAAAGAACGATAAACTCATTGCCCAAGGCAGGAAGAACATTTTTCAGTGCCTGAGGCATGATGATGAGCCACATGGTCTGAGTAAAGCCAAGTCCCAGGCTTCTGCCTGCTTCCGTCTGCCCTTCGTCAATGGACATGATGCCGGAACGGATGATCTCTGCCACGTAAGCGGCGGAATTTAACCCAAAGGCGATCACTGCCACCAAAACCTTATCGATATTTACCGACGCGAAAATGACATAGTAAACGATCAGCAGCTGCACCATCATGGGCGTCCCGCGAATCACGGTAAGATAAACCCTGCATAAAAAATTCAGGATAGGTAATTTTCCGGATTTATCATGGGTCGCTCTCACAACGGCAATCAGAAAACCTAATATAATTCCCACGATCACGGCAAAAAGGGAAATAACCAGTGTATTCTTCAGACCGGTCAGAATAAACTGCCACCGGCTGTTCTCCAGGAAGTTAAAGCGTAATTGTTCTATAAAACTCAAGCAGAGATCACTCCTCCCATAATGAAGTTTTGTATGTTGGCTCTACGCAAAAGCTGCCTTCACATTCTGCTCCGGGAATACAGCACCCTGGTTGCAGAACTGCGCAGGCAGCTTTCTTTTTTATCCTCTGTGGGAATTTTCTTTATTTCCTGACGATGATCACCTGGGTCGCTGTCGTATAAGGATCAGAGAAATCGATGTTTTTCAGACGATCCTCTGTGACGGTCATGCCGGCAACGCCGATGTCAGCCTTACCGGACTGAACCGCGTTGATAATGGCGTCAAATTCGATATCCTGAATCTCCAGCTCATAGCCAAGCTTATCACAGATCGCCTGAGCCATCTCTGCATCGATGCCGACGATGGTGGTTCCGTTATAGTACTCATAAGGCTCAAACGCGGCATTTGTCGCCATGACAAGCTTGCCGTTGGAGCGGTCGACATCCTCAGGAGACTCGTACGGCTGTGTACCCTTGGTATCATCGCCGATGTAATTGCCGACGATCTGGTCGAGGGTGCCTTCTTCCTTCAGCTCTGCAAGCGCGCCATTAATCGCTTCCGTCAGCTCCGGACGATCCTTTGAGATCGCGATGGCATATTCCTCAAGAGCAAAATCCTCTTCAAGTATCATCAGGTCATCGTTTTTCTCCACGAATTTTGCCGCAGGCTGACTGTCAATAATCACACAGTCCACCTTCCCCTGCTTCAGAGCGAGGACGGCGTCATTTCCTTTATTGTATCTTTCTACGACAGTGCCGGCCTCATCGCCCTCATAGTCGGAAGCATAGATATCGCCGGTGGTTCCCAGCTGGACACCGATCTTTTTTCCCGGAAGGTCATCCACGCCGTTGATCCCGCTGGAATTTTCCTCTGCATATACGCAGGAGACTGTCATCATCGCTGCCATCGCAGCTGCTGCAAGAGCTGTAAGAAGTTTGCTTTTTTTCATATTGATTCCTCCTGTCCATCTGTGGCTCTCATGTTGTCCAAACGCCACAGAGATCAAAATTTTGAATGTATATTCATTCAGGCTTTATACATTCTATCACATCATAAAGAAAATTCAAGAGAAAGATATTGCACATGGAGGATTTCTTTTTTATAATGTACAGCATAACTAAAGATTTCCAGACCTGTCTTCTTTACTGGGATCTGCAATGTTTTTATACTCATGAATGCAGTTAACTGCGCTTCGGACCGGAAGCGGGCGGATTCGATCGTTATTTCGTTGGGCTGATCGGCAAACGTTTTGATACCTCGTATAAATATCGACCTGTGCGGTGAAAGAGAGGTGAAAGCGGCTCTCCGCATTGCATAGAGACCCGAAGAAATAATCAAAGAGAAGAAATAATCAAAGAGAAGAAATGATCAAAGAAAAGAAATAATCAAAGAAAGGATACTTGCATGAAATTTACAAAAATGCACGGCATCGGAAACGATTATGTATATGTAGACTGTTTTCAGGAGACAGTGGAAAATCCTTCCAGGACTGCCATAGAAATCAGCGACCGGCATTTTGGCATCGGATCAGACGGGCTGATCCTGATCAAACCGACCGATCAGGCGGATTGTGAGATGGAGATGTACAATGCTGACGGCTCTTCAGGCGCGATGTGCGGGAACGGCGTACGATGTGTGGCTAAATACGCCTATGACCATGGTATTGTTCATAAACCGACATTGTCTGTTCTGACCGGAAGCGGAATCAAAAAAATAGACCTTACGATTGAAAACGGAAAAGCCGTAATGGCTACTGTAAATATGGGAAGCCCCATCCTGGAAGCAAAATATATACCGGTCATTTCTTCCTGGTTTTCCAAAAAGGAGGACGCAAGGATTATCAACGCTCCTCTTGAAGTGGATGGACAGGTTTTTGAGATTACTGCCGTATCCATGGGCAATCCTCACGCTGTCATCTTTGTTGACCGGGTAAAGGATCTGGCGCTGCCCGTAATCGGACCGAAGTTTGAGCATCACCCGGCTTTTCCGGACCGCGTAAACACGGAATTTGTCGAAGTCCTTGACAGCCATACCGTCCGTATGCGGGTATGGGAAAGGGGCTCCGGCGAAACCCTTGCCTGCGGCACAGGCGCCTGCGCCGTTGCCGTAGCCTGCATCCTGAACGGAAAGACTGACAGCAGCAAACCCATTACCGTCAAACTCTTGGGCGGAGATCTTCAGATCGAATGGAATCAGGAACAAAACCAGGTCTTTATGACAGGACCCGCGACGGAAGTTTTCCACGGAGAGATTTGAGTCATCACTCAGGATAGAGTCAGAAATAAATGTCACGAATACGAAGGATTTTTGTTTTGGCGTGAACCTCAAATATCAGGCATAGCGGGCTATGCAGCTGATTTTTGAGGTATGCTCCCAGATAAGAAAACATGTCATCCGGGACAGTTATTTCTGACTCAATCCTTACATAGTATAAGCCCCGATCGCCTGCAGGCGATCGGAGCTTTTGTCGGCGCAGTCATTATCATTAAATCTGAAACTTTACAGGATGCGGATAAAATCCTCTCTTATCTCAGAAAATTTCTCTCCTGAAAATCCGAAATCCTTTTCTTTGTAATTCCATAACGCCCTGCCGATCCCATGTCTGTCCATGACGGTATGGATATCCTTCAGCCACCGCAAGGCATCCTGGCTGTCTGCAAGATCGATGACACCGTATTCTCCGCAGTAAAGGGGCACATTGTCTTTTTCCGCTTTTTCAACAGCAGGCGCAAAGATATCCTCAAAAAAGCCTTCTCCCGTCTGGTGAATCCCTTCTTTGAAAACAGCGCCGGATAATTCTTCGGACAATGCAAGTCTTTTTACAGCCTCGCGGTAAACCTCCAGATCCTGCGGATACCCGATTCTGAAATCCTGAGGCATCCTGTCTACCCAATAAGCGCCTTGATGTGTAAAGATGATGGGTTCATAGCAGTGAAAATTGTAAATAATCCTGTCATCCAGCGGAAGATTTAAAAGAGGCACGCATGTGACACTGCTGTAGCATACTCCGCCGATTACCAGATAACTGTCCGGCACGATGGTTCTCATCATCCTGATATAAGCGCCGGCAACCTGATTCCAGGCATCCGCAACCTTTTCCAGCACAACCTCATTTAGAGGTTCAAAGGCTACCTGTTCGGGAAAGGCTGCGTAATGTCGTGCGATTCTGCTCCAAAGCCGCAAAAACCTCTCCTGCAGCTGACTGTCATAAAAGAACTTTTCGCGATCCAGCTGCTTTAAGGGATCGAAGGAATAGCCATAGCATTCGTGCAGATCAATCAGCAGCCGTAAACCGTATTTTTCACACCACGCCCGGCAAAGATCCAGATAATGGAACCCATCCTCTTTTGGAGTGCCGTCTTCTTCCTCGAACAATACATAGTCCACCGGTATCCTGACATGATCAAATCCCAGGGAAGCGATTTCTTTGATATCTTTTTCTGTAATGAAGCTGTCAAAATGAGCTCTGTCATAAGAATCAAACTGTGAAATCCATCCGCCAAGATTCACGCCTTTTTGAAATCCTTCAAATTTTCTCATACTGATTCCCCTCTTCCTTCCATAACGAAGTGTTATACCTTGGATCAATGTCTGCGGATGACGATTTTGCTGCTTCGACAGCCGGACCGCAAAGGCCAAAATCAGTCTCCTCTTACAATAATGATTGTATACCGACATACCGTCCGGATGACGGCCAGGCTCCGGATTACATTCTAATGCAGCTCAGGCAATGAATCGTGATGATTTTTTATCCTTCGCACGGATGTTGACCGTTATGCGGAAATCATAGCAAAAAAGGAAGCTCAGTTCAAGGTGTTTCTGATTTATCAGATCATGAAAGTTCAGGAGCCGGACAAAAAAACATCTTCTCAGGGTGTAAAACCGTCTTGCCAGGGCAGCTGTTAAAAATAAAAAATCTCTTCAAACTTTTTATCCAAAGCGACACAAAGAACCAACGCAAGCTTTGCCGTCGGATTAAACTGCCCGGTCTCGATGGAGCTGATCGTGTTTCTGGATACACCCACCATCTCTGCCAGCTGCTGCTGGGAAAGCTTCTGATCTGAACGTATCTCCTTCAGTCTGTTTCTTAATACCAGCTTATCGTCCATGGAATCACCTCGCAATCTTTATAACATACATGATCAAAAAAGCGGCAGCCAGGATCAGTTCCATCACTCCGAAAATCATTTCATGTTTCTTTTTCAGCAGGGAATATTTCGTCAAAAGCATGGTTCCGGTCATGGACAGATAAACAGCCCAGGTACTCATATTCACCTGTCTGGTAAACACAGCTTCCAATATGATAACCAATACGCACACCAGGCCGCCTGCAGCGCAGGCTTTCTGTCCTGCTTTTGCCAGAGCCTCTTTTTCCATCTCATCCCTGTTTTTGTTTTCATTACGGCTTCTTGCCAGGATTTCGTCTTTATTCATCGTAATACTTCCTCCATTCTTCCTCCATAAACGCAGTTTTGTACGTTGACGCAACGTCTTTGGATGACGATTTTTCGCTTCGGCAGTTGGGCTGCCGCAGCAGGAAAACCAATTCCCTGTTCATACTGTCATGCTTATCATTTGTGCAGCACAGCTTCCATTATAGTTTTTGTATGCCAAGTTTTCTTTGCATAGTTTTATTATACACATGCCAAGTACACTTGTCAATACATTTTTGCAAAGTTTTCTTGTCATTTTACGACAGGCTGCATTTTCCTTTGGACGCCCCTGCCATAACGCAAAAAGACAGGGATCTTATTAAATCCCTGTCTTTTTATCAAATGATATCTCAGATTGTTTTTACACAGCTTCTTACTCCTGGGAATGCTTCATCTGTGCCCGAAGTCTCTCATTCTCTTTTTCTACATTGAGCCTGGTCAGTACAATCGTGATCAGAAGATTAAAAATCATCGGAAGCCACAGATACATGATATGGAGCATGTTCATGCAGGACGCCGTCTGTTCTGCAGCTCCTCCGACGTATCCGCTCAGAGCCAGCAGCCAACCGGCAATAGCCGTACCAAGGCCGCCGCCAACCTTTGTACCAAAAGAAGTGCAGGAATACATTGTGCCATCTACACGTTTTCCGGTGGTCAGATAGGTGTATTCTGAGGTCGTTGCGATCAGAGCGTTCATATCTCCCTGAAGGGGACTCATTCCAAGAGCCGCAGCTGCAGTGCACGCCAGCATCAGCGGCACACTTCCCAGATATCCCGCTATCACAACGCCAAGCCTCCCGAGAGTGCCGAGAGTATAACCATAAATATTAAGCTTATACATCCCATGGAACCTTGCGACAAGTGTTGGAGTAAACAAAAGACCGACAATCATGGGGATATTGATCGCCCAGGAAAACACTCCAAGCAGATTTGCGTTTTTCAGCACATAGGTCATGAAATAAATGCCCATATTCAAAGTAGCGGAATAAATCTGCATTAACAGGTAAGAACCGCAGATCATCAGAAAATACCTGTTGTGAGCCAGCAGTTTAAATGCGTCAATCAGATTATACTTCTCTTCCTGTCCTTCCGATGATTTCGCCATCTCTTCGTCGTCAAGTTCTTCAGGTGAAAGCTCCCGTACAGACATGACCGAAATAGTATTCGAGATCACACCTGCAATCGCATAGATAATCGCGACAGTCCTCCAGGCAGCCGCGCCTCCTCCAAAATAGGCAACCAGGCCAACCGTGATCGTCTGAATCAGCATGCTGGTTCCAAAAGCGAACATAAAACGGATGGATCCCATCTGTACACGCTCATGATTATTCTTTGTGATCAGAGCCGTTAAAGCGGAATACGCAATGTTATTTGCGGTATAAAAGCCTGCGTTGAGCACCGTATAAGCAATGAAAAACCATGCATACTGTGCGAATGAACTGATATCCGCAGGGATACAGAAAATGGCGACAAGGCAGACCGCACATCCAAAATATCCATATAACATCCATGGCCGTGCTTTTCCCATCCTGCTATGGGTTTTATCAATCAGAGAGCCGAAAAAGATATCACTGACCCCGTCAAACAATTTTGATACCGCAATCAGAGTACCAACAACACCTGCGTTCATCCCTACGGTATCCGTAAGGAAAATCATGACAAACGCGGATAACAGCGCATAAACAACATTGCCTGCGATGTCGCCCGAACCATATCCCACTTTATTATACCATTTCAGATATGTTTTTTCTTCCATATTTATCTCCTTCCTGCTTACCCTGATTCCGGCTCCGCACACAGGTTCGGCAGCCCGAAAGGGAAATCTGATCATCTCTCGCATTCCTGCGCGCGTCATTCTTCAGCCTGCAGTTTAATTGAGATTGCAAAAGTAAATTCCTCTTCATCAAATCTGTATTTTTCCTTCGGTCTCGGACCACAGCTGTTGGAACCGATCCCATCCTGCCTGTAATCAAGATGCAGTACTGTATAGCCGCTTGGAACAAGCTCATAATTATGCTTTTTTTGCGTCAGTTCTTCCGGTGTATAACAGGATGCATTAAAGGAGAATCCTGTTTCCGAAAAAGCCGTGATACGTCTCTTCTTATCGGAAAGAATGACATAATCACAGTCATCATGGCTTCCGTTTTCCTGAGGCCACAGATAATCCTCATGCAATTCCCCAACCGTAGTGTCAAACAGACCATGATAAGCTGATCTTCTCTTATCAGGATAGCTTTCTGCAGGCCCTAAACCATAATAAGATACCTGCTCCATCGATTCCGGAAGATACAGCCGCAATCCGAATCTCGGAAGCTCAGGAAATTCTGTGTTTCTCTTTGCCTGTATGCGCACGGAGATGCATCCGGATTCTTCAATCATCCAGATCACATCCATGTCAATGATCCGCTGAACAGAAGGTGCTGATAAGGACATCAGGCAATGGATCTGTATACGGTTTCCTGTATTCTGATACTCTGTCTGATAGGCTCTGGTAATGGTATGGTCATAAAAAGCTTTCTGCCACTTTTCTCTGATCCGGATATCATTATCTGTCGGCGCTCTCCAGATCGTGATATCCATGGGCTTTGCCAGAAATTCCATGTTGCCGAGGGACATGTCGGAAAACAAGCCCCGGAACCGGTGGAAGGTGTATCGAAAGCCTCTTCCGGTAATCACCAGGTACTTTTCCTCTTCCCTTACCTGAAGGGATGATCTGTTCTTAGCTGCCTGCATTTTCCCAAGGGGGAATGTTAGGCCTTCTTTTATTCCCTGCATCCAGGCAGCAACGCTTTGATTACGGCTGTCTTTGTTTTTCAGCAGGATTTCATCAAAGCCAAGCTCCCAGCCCTTCTCTGTAAGCACACTGTTTTCTTTCGCCGTATATATCATTCTGAGGAAGCATCTGCCATGTTCAGGAAAGGCAGGTTTCAGCAGGAAATCCGCTGTCATATGGGGCTTTACGACCATGTCCGTTGGATATTCCAGTTTTCCTCCGTCTATGATCCTGCCATCACAGGATACTGACCAGGAAATATCCGCCACATCCAGCAGATTTCTGAAATTCAGTTCATTCCGCAGGGTAAGAATTCCTTTTTCCTGATCATAAGCCGCCACTCTGGCAGGACGGTGAACGTTTTTAAATTCCAGCAGGCCGGTATGAGGCGTCCGGTCAGGATAAACCAGCCCATCCATACAGAAGTTCCCGTCATGCAGAAGCTCCCCATGATCACCTCCGTAAAAATACATTTTCTTACCGTTGGCTGCCGTTCCTATATAAATGGCGTGATCGCACCATTCCCACACAAAGGCCCCACAGATACAGTCATATTTCTCGATCAGCTCAAAATAATCTTCAAAATCGCCCGGCCCGTTGCCCATGGAATGACAATATTCACACATAAGAAACGGTTTATCGGGGTTCGAGTTTACATAATCCAGAACCTCCGAAAACTGCGGATACATCCGGCTGTAAACATCTATATCTGAATAATCATATTTCCTTTTTCTTCCTTTATAATAAGCGCTCTCATAATGAGTCAGGCGCCCGGGATCATAGCCTTTCGTCCATTTCAGCGATTCCTCAAAGGTACATCCATAGCCGCATTCATTTCCCATGGACCAGATCAGGATACAGGGCCTGTTTTTATCCCTTATAACCAGGCTTTTCGTCCGATCCAGAGTCGCTTCCGTAAAGGCGGGATTGTCGGAAATCATCTCATTCCAGCGGGAAGCTCTCTCCTGATCTGTATCATTGTCGTAATAAAGCTGCCAGGGGCCATGGCTCTCATTATCCGCTTCATCGATCACAAAAAAGCCATAGCGGTCACAAAGCTCATAGAAAAACGGAACATTTGGATAATGGCTGGTACGAATGGCATTGAAATTGTTCTTCCGGATCATTTCCAGATCCCGTTTCATATGCTCCAGGCTGATTACGGGACCGGTTTCCGGATCCGATTCATGACGGTTGACACCGCGCAGCTTCACCTGAGAACCGTTCACGTAAAGGATGTTATCTTTTATATGTACCTCGCGGATCCCTACATGCTCTGTAATGGTTTCCTTCTCCGTCTCCAGAACAAGGGTATAAAGATAAGGTTCCTCACAGTTCCAGAGAGCAGGATCAGGAATGGTCAGCCTGGCTTCGGATTTGAAGGTTTCACGCAAAAGAAGCCGGTCATCCGTATCATACAAGACCGCGTTCACCAGCAAAGGCTCGCCCCGGTAATCCAGGCTGATATCCACAAAAGCTTCCTTTTCACCCGGCTCTGTCCGGATAAAATAATCAAATATGAAATTTTCCGGCCTTTGCAGAATGTAGACATCACGGAATATCCCGCTCATGCGGAATTTATCCTGATCCTCCAGATAGCTTCCGTCACACCATTTCAGGACCAGAACCGCCATCCGGTTATTTCCTTCCGTCACATAATCCGTGATATCAAATTCATGTGTCGCATGGGAAATCTGGCTGTAACCTACATAACGGCCATTCAGCCAGAGGTAAAAACAGGAATCCACTCCTTCAAAATTCAGGTACGACCTGGGCGCCTCAGGATTTCTTTGGTAGTCAAAGGAACAAATATAGGCTCCACACGGATTGTCAACCGGAACATAGGGGGGATCTGCAGGGAAAGGATAACGATAGTTGGTATATTGGTGAGAATCGTATCCGTAATTCTGCCATACCCCCGGAACCGTAACCTTCTGATATTCACAGGGGTCATAGTCCATTTCCCAGAACGCTTCCTCCAGGTCGTGGATACTCTCATAATAACGGAATTGCCATTCTCCATTCAGCAATCTGAAACGATCGGAGTTTTCCCTGTGATCCACAAGGCAGTTCATCCTTCCGGAAGCCGGAATATAGTATGACCGCCAGGGTAAAGTATTCTCGTGAAGAATCTTCAGATCTTCAAAATAATGGGGTACAATCATACCTTCTCCTCCTTTTTATTCAAGCCATCCTTTCAAGGCCGTGACATGGTAATCCAGAAATTTGTTTTTCTCATATTCCTCATCCAGTTTCCATTTATGCGGCGTACATCCGAGGATCCGCCGGAAATTCCTGATAAATGAGGAAACGCTTTCGTAACCGATCCTGTCAGAAACCTCTGATATATTCAGATCTGTTTCCCGAAGCAGGGAGCAGGCTCTCTGGATTCGAACAAAATTCACATAATCCAAAGGTTTCATGTTCATATATTTTTCGAATATCTTTCGGAAATGGCTTTCACTCATGCCACAGTAGCGGGAAAGATCAAAGATCCTGATGGGTTGATCAAAATGATGCCGGATAAATTCAATTGCAGGGAAGATATCAATCGTTCGGGAGATTCTGTCAGGTATATCAGAATTCTGCAGTTTTCTTATGATCTCCACCACCAGCATCAGTAAAAAGTGATTGATCATATCTCTGTACATGTACTCCCGGTTCTGCATCTCAGAAAAAATATTTTTAATCAAAAACGACATCTTCTGAATTTTCATATCCGGTGTCAGAAGCTTCCCCTGTTTTTCTATCAAATGCCGGATATTTTCTTTCAGATGCTCATCATCCGGATATAATTCGTTTAAGATCTCGTGTAAATCAAAATACATCCATTCCCATCCGGCCTTCGCGCCGAAAGTATTGGTTGTATGAAGCTCCGTAGTCGGAATCAGGGAAATGCATCCGGGAAAAAAGTGAAACACCTGTTCTCCCAGGGTCATTTCACCCTCTCCCGCATAACACATTCCGACTTCATAATAATTGTGAAAATGGAGCTTATCCCGACCTTCGCCATATTCTTTATGCCAGGTTTCCCCGGTAAGAGTAAAAACGGTATCTCCTTTTGGAATATCATAATAACGGAATTCCACTTGCTTTCTGTCATCCATTACGTGTGTGTCCCCACATTACCCGATTGTTTGTCAACTGCATGATTATATCAGAAAACCTGACCGGCGCGTATCTCCCCGCCGTTGAGAAAAAACTCCCTTCTTACATTATAGCACCCAGTCTGGTTTGAAAAGTTAGCAGATTAGATTTCATTATTTGCAAAATCGATTCTATGATGTGATTCCGGCGACAAAAAAAAAGTCTTCATACTGGACAAACTTTTTCGGCTATGTTACTATGAGAATATAGCTGGTTCTGATATCAAATGCTTATATTTTTCGCTTACCCGATGATAATTTACTGGAAATCAGCTATGGGACACGTTTACAGACATAGTTTTCAAAAAGAAAGGATTCGAGAAATGAGTAAAACAGCTATTATCACCGGTGGTTCCAGAGGTATTGGCGAGGCTATGTCCATGAAGCTCGGTGAGCTTGGCTATAATGTCGTGGTGAATTACCGCAGCGCCTCCTCCAAAGCTCTGTCCGACGCGATCGCGGCAAAGCTTCAGGAAACCTATGGAGTAAAGGCACTGGTAGTAAAAGCCGATGTAAGCAAGGCAGATGAATGCAAAAATCTTGTAGAAGCGGCTGTCGCGGAATTTGGGGATAAGATCGATGTCCTTGTCAACAACGCAGGCATTACCAACAACTCGAATTTCATTGATATTACACAGGAAGCTTATGAAAATGTCATCAATACCAACCTTCTGAGTTTCCTTCACATGACCCACCTTGTCCTGCCATATATGGTCAATCACAGCAGCAAAGAAGACCAGTGTTCCATCGTTCATACATCTTCCGTCGGAGGACTTACAGGCGTTATCAATCAGGCTGATTATTGTGCGGCAAAGGCCGGTATCATCGGCTTCTCCCGTGCCATCGCCCTGGAATTCGCAGGCCGCGGGATTCGTTCCAACGTCATTGCTCCGGGCATGATCATGACAGATATGCTTCGCGGCGTCAACCAGGATGAACTTCACGCTCTGGCAGCTACGATCCCGGAAGGCTATATCGGTGAGGTTTCAGACATTGCCGGAGCACTGGAATATATCCTGAAGGCTCCGTATCTTACCGGGCAGATTATTTCTCCGAACGGCGGATTTGTTCTTATGTAAATTTTTTAATTGCATCGACAAAAGCCTGAGACTATGGATCCTTTCTCTGCGAAACAATCCATAGTCTCAGGCTTTTGTACATAAAGTTATGACAGGATTATTGCTGTGCATACTTTTCACCGGCCAGACTATGATGCAGCCGCCGTTTTACACAACGCCAGGAGTTACGCCTTCAGGAAGTCATGAATTTGCTGTCTTTACCGGGGAGCTGATCTATGCCACGACCGACGACAACGAAGCATACAGTGATTTAGACGCGAGAACTGATCCATTTATTTACGTGGCAATCCTTACTGCATCCTTGATGGAATCAGAGATTACAGCCGCGCCGGCAATATACGCTAAGGCAATTCTACACTTCTTTCTATGCCATATGTTAAAATAGCATTATTAATTAAGCGAGGTGTATTATGAAGTATAATCTTAGAGGCAGAATTCGCGCCTGGCTATATCCTGAGATGACGGATCTGGAAATGCATGAAATCGATCAGGCAAATTTATGGAAAATCAGTAATGCTTCCATCGTGATCTGCGCTGTTGAGGGTATCCTTCTGATCCTGTCAATATTTGTTAACATTCATTCTCATGGCGCACATCTGACAAGCCTTTTCAGTGTAATGTTTTGCCTGCTTATCTGTATTGGCGTAACCGTAAGCTCCAGAAATCCGGATCGACATTCGGACATCTCTGCCCATAAAGCAAGAATAATGACTTCCGTTATTTATTGGGTCATGACCATCTGGGCAGCAATCGGTTCTTTTCGTTACTATACAGCCGGCCGGCAGATGTTGATATTTGATACTGTTCAGATCTGTTTTGTGCTATTTGTCGCATTTCAGCCATTATTGGGTATTTTTCAGACAATACTTTCTTACCTGATTTTTTACCTTGTTCTCTATCATTATGATCAGGCCGTACAGATCCAGCTCATCAATTATGTTGTATTAATTCTTATTCTAAGTACCGGCTATGTGATCCGCTATCAGCAGGAGCTTGATTTTATCAGAATGAACCATAACCTCGCGGAGAAAATGAAAGCCCTCGAATTTACCTCTTTGCATGACGGCCTGACCGGTCTGAAAAACAGACATGCGCTGCGCGAGGATTTTCCGGGATATTATGGAAAAACGGCGTGGATCATCATGACCGACATCGACGGATTCAAGCATTATAACGATACATATGGCCATGATGTCGGAGACTATGTGCTGCAGCAAATCGGAGCAATGATTCACAATCATTTCGGAAAAGAATCTTCCTATCGCTATGGGGGAGATGAATTTCTGATTATTTCAGCGCTGGAAAAAAAGGATGATCTCATCGTGCTGTTGGACAACTGCAATCATTGGCTTTCCATGCAAAGATTTCAAAAAGAAGGCCATATCCTTACCCTGAGCTTCAGTTATGGTATCGCCGGCGGATGGGTGGAAAACAGCCAGGATATGAGGAATTACCTGAAGCAGGCAGATATGGCTTTATACGAAGCGAAGAAAAAGAAAAAATCCGGAGATCTATGAAAAACAGGGCAGAGTGAGGTGAAGCCCCCACTCTGCCCTGTTGATTTTTCGATGAATGAAAGGATTCAGGAAATGATACAACGACAGTATCAAACGGCATAGATCTCTTTATACATTGTTTTCTTATCCTTGATCTCTGATTTCAACAGCACTATTTTATTCACTGTCATGGAAGTATCCGGAATAACCAGCCCGGATGGCTTTTTCCCTTTCTGCTGCCGAATCAGGGTAATGTGTGGAGAAAACTTCTCATCACTGCAGGGAATTCCCTGTTCTTTCAGGGCTTTTTTAAGGTCTGACACATATTTCTTCATTTTCTGATTCGTCTTTATCCCGATCCAGAAGGCATCTCCAAAATTACCGTAATCCGAAAAAGAAAGTCCTGCTTTTTCCACCGGGATCTGATCCATGACGTTCTTAACCTTTTCCGCTTCTTTTACCTCTCCCAGAAAAACAAGGGTCATATGAAGATTCTGTATCGGAACATAATTTCCCGTAATTCCCTGCTTTTTCATCTCATGCATGACGGAAATCATTGCTTTCTTCATCTCATCATTCGGCCAAACCGCTATAAACAGTCTCATTTTGAATCTCCTTTTTTATGAATCGATCCCGGGTACATTCCTGTCAGACCTCTTTCGCCGACGCAGCCCGGGAAGATTCAGACAAGACAGATGGTAAAGACTGTTTAAACACCGTTCTATACCTTCATCGCTGAATGAAAGCACTGCAGTGATGAAGGTATAGATTCAGGTCAGTATACCTGAACCGTTATTTTTACATCCTTGCAGCCTTTGCAGGAAACAGTAATGACCGATTTTCCTCTTTTTTTACCCGTAATCAATCCTGTTTTCGTAACCGTAACTTTTTTATTTGATGCCTTATAGGTTATCGCGAATGGATAATTTCTTGTTCTGATCTGCCGGGTTTTTCCAACCCTCAGAATAAGTTTCAAGTCAGTCGTAACAACAGGTTCTACAACCTTGACCTTACATTTTTCTCTCAGATTCTTTCCATACACAACAGATGTGATTGTAATGGTGGCACTGCCTGCTTTTACAGCGGTGACTTTGCCGTATTTGTTGACCTTCACAATCTTTGGGGCACCGGATTTATACGCCAGCTGTCCTTTTCCGTTTTCGATACGGGCGTTAATTTTCTGAGTATTCCAGGTCGTGTTTAAATACAATGTAATGGCCGGTTGAGGCATAATAATAACAGGCTCCGGCACCGGTGTCGGTTTCGCAGGTTTTAACGGAATCTCCGATCTATGAACCGGTATCTGTGTAGGCTTCGGCGTTAAGGTTATCTGCGGAGTCGGCGTAACCTCAGGAGTTACGGTTGTTCCCGGCGTCGGCGTAACCTCAGGGGTTACTGTTATTTCCGGCGTCGGCGTAACCTCAGGGGTTACTGTTATTTCCGGCGTCGGCGTAACTTCAGGGGTTACTGTTATTTCCGGCGTCGGCGTAACCTCAGGGGTTACTGTTATTTCCGGCGTCGGCGTAACTTCAGGGGTTACTGTTATTTCCGGCGTCGGGGTTGTCTCAGGGGTTACGGTTATTTCCGGCGTCGGCGTTGTCGTCGGGGTTACGGTTATTTCCGGCGTCGGCGTTATCGTCGGGGTTGCGGTTATTTCCGGTGTCGGTGTTGGTGTTGAGGTGGGTACAGGACTTGGAGTCTGTCCGAAATATCTATTATCAATATCCAAAACATCCAGGCTGCCGGAACGGATCACAAATCCCTTTGAGCCAAACACGTTATTCCTTATTTCATAATAACCATTGATTCCTTCAAACACAAGGGAGGGCAGATCCTCGTCGGATATCAGTACATTCTCGATAATTCTGCCATCAGATCTATCGCCGCTCTTGCCGATCAGTACAGGATATCTGCCCACACCTGTAATATCATTCCCCTGTATCAGAACATCCGGGCATGTGGTTACGTGAATGCCGTCTTTCGCAATGTCAGATATCTGATTATCTATTATACTCAGCTTTCCTTTAAGATTCAACACCCGGATCCCATTGGTATTAAAACCGGAAACAGTATTCCCGCTGATCATGAGATCATTACAGTCCTGATAGATATATATCCCGCGGGCAGTACCACCATTCCCTTGCATAATGTTATCTGTGATATCCAGGTCAGATCCATCCATTCCGCAAACTGCCGCTGACTGATCAATATTCCCTGACCAGTCAAACGTATTATGATCTATCCTCGCTTCACTTTGATCATGAACAAAAACGGCGTATTTGCCTTCTCCGGAAAAATGATTGCCGCAAACATCTGCAGATGCGTTTACAGAAACACGAACGCCGTATACAGCATTTTGCACCTTGCAATCTGTCACGGAGCTGTCAGAGAAATATCGCATATTTACAGCATTACCGATGATATCCGAGAAAAAGCAATTCTGAATATGCAGGTCATGCGGCTGCTCTGCCTGGGCGGCGTTTCCTGAGGCTGCATGATGATTTCCGATTCCCGCATAAACATTGATGAAGCTGCTGTTCTGTACGTAAATATTATACGGAATCGTACCATCATTCGGAAACGCAGATTCATTCTTTCCATCGATTGTATCGAGGTGAATAGCTTCCGTATTCGTTGAAATCGTCCCGGAGGAACGAAGCGGAAGAGAATTTCTGCATGTTATGTCTGATACAATCACATCTTTGCTGCCGCTTAAATTGATAAAATGTCCGGTCGCATTCTGACATGTCAGATGATGGATACTAAGATTCGTTCCATGCTTCAGAATGATGGAACTCGTAATGTAAGCGGCATTAGAAGTCCCGCAGTCCCAGATACCGCCTTCGATCTCTGTATTCTGTATCTGCGTATAACCTCCATGCGTGCATCCCGTAAGCCCCGTGCATTTATGTCCATCCGCAGCCACATGCGCTCCACGAAGCAGGCAGCCATCCTCCGTAAATCCTCTCCCGACTATTTTTGCCTGATCGCTCAGAATCAAATGGGTATTCGGGTAGATCCGCAAAGTCTGATTGATATAGTAAACGCCTTTCCGTATACAGACTGTTATACTGCTTTTATTTCCCATCGCCCTGTCCAGGGCATTCTGGATCGCTGCCGTATCGTCCTTATTGTCCGCACCGTTTGCTCCGAAGCTTTCCACAAATAAAACACCAGCTGCCGCCCCGACAGGATCCAGTTCACCTTCGGTTTTTAAAATCGGATAATCATCAATGGTATCATGTGCCAAAAACGCAGCGTCAGGGAAATCCCGGACCCAAGACCCTTCCGTTTCAGAATCACCCGATTGAAAAAGATCTTCCGGAGCCTGAGTCAGATTTCCTTCTCCTGAAGAAAAAGCTTCGGTAAAATCCTCTCCTTCCGCTATTACCGAATTATCTGTCAAAGCTGCTGAAGGCTGCCACAGATCATCCTCTTCTTCCAGGCCATTTGATTCCTGTTCTGGCATTTCAGGATTATCCGAAAACAGGGATTCTGACGGTATTTCCTCCGCTGATTCTTCGTATTCAGAAGAAAAAAGATCAGATTCCGTATCGATATCCTGTGTAACGACATTTTCTTCGTTAATAATATAAGAATTTTCTGCAGCTTCCCCATCATCGAACAATTCCACTTGATCCTGACCGGATACGATCGTCGACGTCACAAGAATAAAGCAAATGAATAAAACAAATATCAACTTTATTTTGTTTTTCTCCCGGTTCATAAATGCTCATCTCCTCCTCTTACAATACTGATTGTTAACCGGCATACCGTCCCGATGACTCTTTGCTGCCTGTCGCGCTTCGTGCTCCGGGACAAAACTGTCTCCCTTAATGAAGTTCTGTATAATGACTCCATATCTTCGAATGACGTTTTTGTTGCTTCGGCAAGTGTGCTGTCGAAGCAGCAAAATCAGTCTCCTTTCATCCGTCATAAAAGCTCTGGCAGTACCGTTTTTATACTACAATGATATAATTATAACATTTTATCTGACTTTTGTACAGGATAAGAAGCCTTTTTCTTCCCTATTGTCAACACTGCTTCGTCAGTGTTATAATCTCTCCATAGACAATCATTTTCTCAACCGGAACGAGGGAATGATAGAAAGTTCGAACTAAGGAGCTGTGCGAAAATAACCTATACTATGGAGGTATTATCATGTCCGATTTTGAAAATCTTTTTTTCCGTCTGCAGAATGGAAATGACGTCAGGGGGATTGCCATTGCAACAGAAGAAGCTCCCGCAACATTGACAAAGGATATGGTTGCGTTTATTACCAGAGCGTTTGCATCCTGGCTTTCCGGAAAAACAAATAAAGCAAAAGACGAGCTTCGTATCGGGGTCGGCCATGACAGCCGGCTGTCCGCTGAGATGATGGAAGCCGGCTGCCTCATTGGTCTTGCGGGGACACAGATTTTTCTCTGTCATCTCTCATCCACGCCATCCATGTTTCAGTCCACAGTTTATGAAGAAAGCAATTTCGACGCAGCGATCATGATCACTGCCAGCCATCTTCCCTATCCCCGCAACGGATTGAAGTTTTTCACCCGTGAAGGAGCTTTGGAAAAGAGCCAGCTCACCGAGATCCTGAAGCTTGCCGTAGAGCTTGCGGAAAAATATGGTTCCGAAGATACGGAGGCCATCGTAAAAGCGGCTCTGCCAGAGGAAGCAGGCGGTCAGGTTCAGGATTTCGATCTTGTGGATGTGTATTCCCGTCATATGTGTGATTACGTAAAGAAACAGGTTCAGGCTCCGGATTACGATCAGCCTCTCGCAGGACTGCACATCGTTCTGGACGCCGGAAACGGCGCAGCCGGTTTCTTTGCCGATAAGATCCTTGCGGCGTTAGGCGCAGATACCGCCGGCAGCATCTGCCTGAATCCCGACGGAACCTTCCCCGTCCATGTACCGAATCCGGAAAATTCTGTCGCCATGGACGCAATCCGCAAGGCAACTCTGGATGCGCATGCAGATCTGGGCGTAATCTTTGACTGCGACGGTGACCGTGGCGCCGTGGTTCTCTCCGACGGCAAGGAAGTGAATCGTAACCGTCTGATTGCCATGCTTGCAAAAATTGTCTCAGAGGATTATCCCGGCACGACGATCGTGACAGATTCCGTCACTTCGGATGAGTTGGCTGATTTCCTGGAAGGTACATTGAAGATGAAGCATCTCCGCTTTAAGAGAGGCTATAAGAACGTGATCAATAAGGGCATTGAGCTGAATGCTGCCGGCCAGGATTGTGAGCTTGCGATCGAGACTTCCGGTCATGGTGCTTTTAAGGACAATTATTTCTCAGATGACGGAGCATATATCGGTATTAAGATCATCTGCCAGCTTGCCAGGATGCGCCAGAAGGGTCTGCAGCTGGAGTCTCTCCTGGAGGGCTTTGCGGAGCCTGCCGAGGCAGTGGAACGAAGGTACGCGATCGTGGATGAGCCGGGTGACGAACGTGATTTCCATTCCTACGGCGCAAGCGTCATCGAAGCATTCCGGGCTTTTGCCGGACAGAATGAGAATCTCTCTTTGGTAGAACCGAATTATGAAGGAGTGCGTGTCGCTTTTGACAACGGTTCCGTCAAGGGCTGGATGCTTGTCAGACAGTCCCTGCATGATCCGGAAATCCCGGTCAATATCGAAGCAAAGCAAAACGGCGGGGTGCAGGCGATTCTTGATTGTACGAACGATTTCTTTGCACAATTTACGCGGTTAAAATTAAAATGAAGGCGGATCCGCGCCTTCTGTCCTCTGCAGTACACCTGTCATAGACGGGCAGCATCTGCTTGAGGCGTCCCCGGATAAAAAAAGACAGAGGATTCATTCCTCTGTCTTTTTTATCTCTGTTTCTTTAAAAAGAAATCCATTTCTTCCGCTTTTATGAACGATTCCTCAGGAAATCCGGAATCTGGATATCCCGTCTCGGAACATTGCTCTGCGGCGTTTTCGGGGTAAACGTCGTCTGTGGTTCGGATGGGATATGAAGCGAAGGCACGGTATAGCTGCCTGTCGGCGGAGGCGTCATAAAGCTGCCAAGGCCGCTTCTGATAAACTGATTTTGTCTCTTTCCGCCAACGCCGGTATTCTCCGGAGCATTGCCCTCGACAATACCTGTAGCTATTACAGTAATCCGGGCATAATCAGCTATGGAATCATCATAAAGAGCGCCAAAGATGATATTGACCTCCTGGCCAGTAAGCTCCTGTACGTAACTTACGGCATCGTTTGCATCCATAAGAGAGATATCGCCGGAAATATTGATGATAACGTGGGTCGCACCTTTGATCGTCGTCTCCAGAAGCGGAGAAGATACGGCCTGCTGTACGGCCTCCATCGCTTTATCATCACCTTTTGCTTCACCGATGCCGATATGAGCGATACCCTTGTCTGTCATGACAGTCTGAACATCCGCGAAGTCCAGATTAATCAGAGCCGGCAGATTAATCAGATCCGTGATCCCCTGAACCGCCTGCTGCAGTACTTCATCAGCTTTTTTCAGTGCCTCAGGTATCGTTGTCCTGCGGTCGACAATCTCCAGAAGCTTGTCGTTCGGAATAACAACCAGAGTATCAACAACCTTTTTCAGCTTATCGATCCCCTCAAGGGCATTTGTCATGCGGGTATTTGCCTCAAAACGGAAGGGCTTTGTCACCACGCCGACCGTAAGGATCCCCATCTCCTTTGCCGCCGCGGCAATAACCGGAGCCGCCCCTGTGCCGGTGCCGCCTCCCATACCGCATGTGACAAAGACCATGTCTGCCCCTTCCATCACCTGCTTAATATCCTCGATACTTTCTTCCGCTGCCTTCTGACCTACTTCCGGTACAGCTCCTGCACCGAGTCCTTTTGTAATCTTTTCGCCGATCTGGATGACTGTTGGAGCTTTGCACAGGGCAAGAGCCTGCTTGTCCGAATTCACTCCGACAAACTCTACTCCGCTGATGGCTTCCTCAACCATCCTGTTCACTGCGTTATTTCCGGCACCACCTACGCCGATCACGATGATCTTTGCAGAGGAATCGGCTTCGTTTGACATAATCTCTAACACTGTGTTTCCTCCTTTAGTCTCTCTGGTTCCACTAAATTGCCCGTTAAATGAATAATATGATTGATTCACAAGGCTGGAATGTTTTTCTTTAATGATCTATGGCAATCAGCCACAAGGATATCTCATCCCTCAGTTTTCTGCTCCTCCGGCTCAGGATCCATCCTGTCACTCTTTTATCAGATTTTCTCCTCCAAAGAGATGTCTCTGTAAAAAGCACTCACATCTGAATCCGCCGGATTCATTACACCCTATGATATAATATTTTTACAAAGTTCGCAACAAAAATTTTTCAGGAGCCGGTTTATCCCGGATACTCATTCAGGCGGCAAAAGGTCATGCAAAATGATCTCAATATTCATTCCAATCGTCATAGTCATATTCGTATTCCTCGGAATCTTCATCCCAATCGTCTTCTTCGGAATCATACTCCCAGTCATCTATGTCGTCTTCCCCGGTGTCATCCTCCCAGTCATCTTCACCCTCGTCATCCGAAGAACGATTTCGCCGCGTGCCGCCTGATTCATCCGATTCTTCTTCGTTATCTGATTCTTCCCCGTCTTCCTCGTAGTCTTCTTCGTCTTCTGATTCTTCCTCGTCTTCGTACTCGTCTTCCTCAGAATCGCTTTCGTCTTCTTCCTCTTCTTTTTCCTTCATAGCCCGCTCATACTCTTCTGTGCCGGGCATCGGCTCTCCTGTAAAGTCATTATAGCCGTCTTCATCTTCATCGAGGTAGACTAAATCATTCAAGGAACGATCTGTAATGGGATCTCCTGTAAAATCATTAAACCCATCGCCGTCCGAATCCAGATATTCCAACGTGATCTTTCCGTTCGATTTCTTTTTGCCGTCATCATTTTCATCTTCATCCGGCTTATCATCTTCGGAATCATCCTCATCTGCAGTCACGTCTTCCGTATCCTCTTCTTCGGAATCTTCATTTTCCGCTTTCTCTTCCGCCTCTTTTCTCTGTTTTTCTGCTTCTTCCTGAGCTTTTTTTAAGGCTTCCTTTTCTTCAGGCGTCAATTTCCTGACTTTTTCGAAGGTAATGAACTGATCTGTATCCGTCACTCCTTCCAGATGGAGGATACCCGACATATTTTTAATCTTCGGAAGAATCGCCATGGCACGATTCATCTTGTTTTCAATATTCTGCTGCGTACCAAGATTTACCGTGACATCCGCATATTCTAACAGAATCTGCCCCTGCTCATCAAAGGCAACAGCGTCCGGCTGCAATTCATTTTTCTGAAAAATCGTAGATAAAATCACCGCCGTGGGTACGATTGAGCTGTTCGTAAGATCCATCTTTTCATTCTGCACGACATGATTAATCTTGACTCCTGAAAAATACGGAACGGTCTCATCCCGTGTTTTTCCACCGATCACATAAACACCATTTCTGTCAAAATAAAGGAAACTATCCAGATAAGGGACACAGCCTATTGCTTTCTTTTCCTTCACATTAATCGACAGTCCCGTACTCGATGTCCGTTCTACAGATATGGAATCGATATAAGGCATCTCTTCAATCATCTCGTCCCTGGACAGCAGAATCGGCGCCAGCAGAGTATTCGCAGCGCCCGGGCCGGTCATTACAAGCTCTTTCACCTCTTCCGGCGTATATCTCGTTGTACCGAGAACCTCCACAGTCTGCACGGGAAAAGCGAAAAACAAAACCAAAAGCACCACAAATATCCCAAGTACAAACCCGCCAAGGATCCGTACCCATCTGCCTCCCCAATCATCCATGGTACTCCCGCCTCCTCCTATAACGCAGTTCTGTACATTGATTCAATGTCTCCGGATGACGATTCTGCTGCTTCGGCAGTTGAACTGCCAAAGACAAAATCAGTCTCCATTGTCTTTTCATGAATATACCCCATCTCCCCGAATATCCGGCTGATCCTCCTTACAAAGCCCTGACCATATCCTTGAACATATCTCCCCTCTGTTCGTAGTTTGCAAACTGTCCCCAGCTTGCGCAGGCCGGAGACAAAAGAACCGCATCTCCCGGTTCTGCGAGTTTCGCGCAGATTTCCACGGCTTCCTTCAGATCTTCACAAAGTATAATGTCATGAAAACCACACCGCTCGGCAGTTTCTTTTATTTTTTCCTTCGTCTGTCCGATCAGAACCAGCTTCTTTACTTTCCCGTCAAACGCATGAATCCAATCCTCATAATCGGAATGTTTGTCATATCCGCCTCCGATCAGCAAGGTCGGACGATTCATCGCCTGGATTCCTTTTATCGCCGCATCCGGATTGGTTCCCTTTGAATCATTATAATAGGCTACCTGATTCTTTTCCAGAACAAATTCAATCCGATGGGCAACGGCCTGAAATTCACATACGCTTTTTATGATGCTCTTCATGGGAACTCCCACGCCGTATGTCAAAGCAATGGCAGCCATGATATTTTCATAGTTATGCCTTCCAAGCAGCTTAACCTGGGATGTCCTGACAATCAGAGACTCCTGGCCGCCTTCCCGCAGTATGATTTCATCTCCTCTCAGGAAAAAGCCTTCTTTCAGCTCTCTCTCACCGGAAAACCAGATAATTCTGGGAACTGCATTTTCCCCAAAGGCACGCAGGATGGGATCTTCATAATTTAATACACAGATATCATCCGTACCCTGGTTTTTGGTAATGAGTTCTTTTACCCGGATATACTCCTCCATCGTATGATGACGATCCAGATGATCCGGCGTAATATTCAGGATGGCACTTGCTTTTGGAGCAAAGGTATCAATAGTCTCCAGCTGAAAGCTGGATATTTCGGCAACGGTCCAGCTCTCATCCACCGTTTCCAATGCCTTGGAGGTATAAGCTGTCCCGATATTTCCTACAATAAATACGGAAGGGCACGCATCCTCCATAATCTTGCCGGCAAGTGCCGTTGTGGTAGTTTTTCCGTTTGTTCCGGTTATCGCAATGACTTTTCCCCTGCCGACACGATAGGCAAGCTCCACCTCCGACCAGATCGGAAGCCCTTCTTTTTTTAACTGCTCAACCAATGGACTGTCTGTCGGCACGCCAGGACTCAGCACTGCAAAATCCGCCTTTTTTGCAATCTCTGTATCCAGGTCCCCTAATATAATGTAAAGAGCGGAAAGAACAGAATCTGCATCTTCCGCATTGAAGGAGCATTCATGCAGCAGCAGATTTCTCACATCCTGCTTCAGTTTTTCCTGCTCCAGCCCGGTGTTTCCATCATACAGTACGGCTTCGGCGCCACAGGCAAGAAGCAGGCTTGCGGACCCTGATCCGCTCCTGCCTGCTCCGATGACCAATCCTTTTTTTCCTGTCAGAGAATCTCTTCCTTTGATACTTTGTGTCTCCATATGATATTTCATCCTCTTTTCCGGCTGCGAGCTATCCTGCCCGGGCAGTCCTCTTTTTATACAGCCAGCAGGCCTATCAGACAGCAGACCGCTGTTACCGCGGTAAACACTGCCACTATCCTGGTTTCTGACCAACCGCATAACTCAAAATGGTGATGAATCGGCGCCATTTTAAAAATCCGTTTTCCGTGTGTGATCTTAAAATACGATACCTGAATCATGACAGAAAGAACTTCAATCAAATAAACCAGACCTGCCAGCAGTATAAACAGCGGAAGCTCATAAATGTATGCCATGCCTGCCACGAAACCTCCTAAAGCGAGAGAACCCGTATCTCCCATAAAAATCCTGGCAGGATACGCATTGTAAAGCATAAAACCCAGCAAGGCGCCGAATACCGCTCCTCCCACAGGCAGGGGCTCTTTTCCGAGAAAAACGGCCGCAAGAAGGAAAAATACCGCAACCACTGCTGTCACCGATGCGGCTAATCCATCCAGACCGTCTGTAAAATTCACTCCATTCACCGTCCCGATTACGGCGAAGAAAAGCAACGGAACCGCAAGGACTCCGATATCCGCCATTTTTCCTCCGGAAAACGGAATGCGCAAAAGCAGCTCGCTTCCTGCGTATTTTACAGCAAAAAATGCAAAAAGTCCCGTCACCAGAATCTGCAGAAGCAGCTTTTGCCATGCAATCAAACCATCCGAGCGGTGAAGGACGACCTTGAGATAATCATCCAGAAATCCGATCATACCAAATCCCAAAGTAAGGATCAGGACCGGAATCCCCTTCTCGTCTCCCCGAAGAAACGGAATGCTTCCGACTATCACAGCAGCAAGGATCATTAATCCTCCCATTGTCGGAGTTCCCGCTTTTTTCAGATGGGACGCAACACCTTCCTCGCGTTCCGTCTGTCCCATTTTCAGCCTTCGCAAAAAAGGAATCATCCAGGGTCCTAACGCAGCGCAGACGGCAAACGCGATCAACGCCGCTATCATCGTTTCCTTTGTCTGTGTCATACAAAAGCCTCCAAAACCAAGAACGAAATAATAGACTTAATCAAGGCCTGCCTCTTCATTCGTCAGACCTTCCGACTCCATATTATTGCCATAGACAGGATCGGAATAATCCCTGAGCGGTTCCGGGATATTGGTATCCGAGATCGCTTCTCTTAAATTCGAAGCGACAGCCATCCCGGCGATATTGGAAGACCTGATGAAATTACCATTATCGTCTGTCCGGTATGTACCGTCTTCATAAAGCAGATATCCTTTGTTGTCAATCCGCCTTCCGTCCCAATCTACCAGATTCCCATCCTCATCCGTAACCACTTCGCCGTCGGCATAAGCCGTCTCATCCAAAATGCCGTTAAATCCGCCCCATATGACGGTATCTTCAATGATGCCATTCTCCGGTTCATCCGGTTTGATATCCAGATAAGGAAGGAGCTCTGTCATAATAGCCTGTACAATATACTGAGGATGGACACAGTTGCCCTGATCCTCCACATTCGGCTCATCCACAACACAATAAACCACTACCTGAGGATCATCCACCGGCACAAAGCTGATAAAAGAAACCAGATATTTTCCGTTTCCGCGGGGAAGTTTTTCCGCGGTACCGGTCTTTCCGCCCATACTGTAACCTGTCAGACGCGTCCTGTAGGCGGTGCCGTATAAAACCGTGGCTTCCATATATTCCCTGACCATCTTGGATATCGTTTCGGATACGGTTTGCTTCAATAATGTCGGCGTAACGATGCGCGTGGTTTTTCCGTTTTCATCTGTTACGGATCTTATCAGATGAGGCTGATAATAGTTGCCTCCGTTAATCAGGGAACACAGCGCATTGATCTCCTGAATCATCGTACAGGTAAAGCCCTGGCCAAAGGAGCAGGTAGCAAGCTCTGTTTCTCCCATTGTCTGCGCGGTATGGATCATGCCGTTTCCTTCATTCGGAAGGTCAATTCCTGTTCTGGCCCCAAAATTAAAGACATTCTGCATTTTGACAAACTGCTCGACACCCATCCTGGTGCCGATCTGCATCATTGCGTCATTGCAGGAATAGGCGATCACTTCATCAAGATCCTCCTGTCCGTGCGCGTCAGGATAAACAGCACAACGGATCACAGTCTCTCCATTTGCGCCAAAGCTCTGAAATCCATCACATACAAAGTTATCGTTCGGAGAGATCTTTCCCTTTTCAAGCGCAGAGGCAAGCACAATCGGTTTCACAACAGAACCCGGTTCAAAGGCATCACTCACACAATAATTATTCCAGACTTCAGCCAGACGGATGCTGGCTTCTTCATCACTCAGGTCTTCGATGCCCTTGATATCCCCGGGAGCGTTTAAATCGTAACGGTCTCCTCCATCCATGGCAAGGATCTCACCTGTTTTGGGATCCTCGACAATAACACCGACATGCTCACCGCCCACGGCAGCATTATAGGCGTTGACATACTTTTCAACAATTTCCTGGGCTCCCATATCCAGCGTCGTACGGATATTGCTGCCGTTTGCAGGCGCTATGATAGTCTGTTCCACATCCGCGCTGCTGTTGAAGTACCCATACTGCCTGCCGTCAACTCCCGCAAGCAATGTATTATAATAGCCTTCCAGTCCCCAGTCCGCATTATCTTTTCCATAGGTGAAGCCGATGGTATCACAGGCCATCTCTCCAAACGGATAAGAGCGAAGATAGTTTTCCTCAAACCATACGCCTCTGATCTTCTCTCTCTTTTCTCTTTCATCCTCGCTAAGTTCCAGCTCTTCTGCGGGGTACGCATAATCTTCGAAGGCTTTTTTTTCATCCATCGAAATATTTTTAGCTATGATCTGGTATTGACTCTCCCTTGTGGCTTCAGATGTCAATCTCGTCCGCAGTTCTCCCTCATCCAGACCGAAGATCTCAACAAGAGCGTCCACTGTAGGATCGATGAACATCTCATTTGAATTAACAGCCTTGCAGTCAAGGATCACGCGAAATACCTTAGCGCTCGTAGCAAGTACTTTACCGTTTCTGTCCAGGATATCTCCGCGTTTTGCAGGCATGACACGGCTTTCATAACGGGACTGTGCCTGGGACAGCACTTTCATCTTATAAGCAGCGCCATTTGTTGCGTTGATCAGCGTAACTCTGACAATCAACACAACAAAAAGAACAATACAAACCAGAAAAACTCCATATAATTTATTTCGCATCACAACATCCAGACGTTTCTGGCGTCCTGGTGTCTTACTGCTTTTTACGCGTGTACTGCGTGATACGCTTCGTCGGGTCTGTTTTTTTTGTGTTCTGCTCAAAACCCTTCACCTTTGTCTTTCCAAGTCAGGGAAGATCCTGGTACTGCCTTACAAAGCTGATTCCATCCGCCGTAGCGTAAGATTCCATCTGGTCTTCCGTGGGCTCATGCATTCCAAATTGCTCCATGGCTATTTTCTTTATTTCTTCCAGGTTCACATTTCCTTTAATCCTGGCAAGCTCCGCATCATTATTCTCCCGAAGATCTGAGAGCTGAGATTCCAGACGGGCAACATTCCTCAGTTCACTGGAATACTCTGACCGAAGACGAATATAAAGCGCACAGCAAAAAATCACGCCTGTTACGGCGATACAAAGAAAAGCGATGAAGATCGGATTCATCCGGAGTGCTCTTGCCCTGTTTTTTTGTGTCTGCGCGCTGACTTCCCCTTCCTTGATGGGTCTGGGCTGACTGAACATCGGTGAAACCTGCCGGTTTTTATTCAACCCCTGTGCTTTTTTGGGTTTAGACAGCTTACCGGGACGCGCTGATTTTGTCCTTGGTTTTCTTTTTTCCACAGTCCGGACAGTTCCCGTCCGGTCACTGCCTGTTGACCGTACTTTCTGATCTGTATAGGAATCCGGTCTTTTTTGTCCGCTCTGATAGTATGCCGGCCCGGAAATTCTTTCTCGTCTGACAGGCTCCCGGCCTGTCTGACCCATCTGGTATCGGGTTGGCTCTGCGGTTCTTTGTTCTCTGACAGGCTCCCGTCTTGTCTGACCCATCTGGTGTCGGACCGGCTCTGAGACTCTTTGTTGTCTGACCGGTTCCCGGCCTGCCTGACGCATCTGACGGGCAGTCGGCTCTGCGGCTCTTTGCTGCCTGACCGGTTCCCGGCCTGCCTGACGCATCTGACGGGCGGCTGGCTCTGTGGCTCTTTGCTGCCCGACGGATCCCACGGCAGCCTGACGCATCTGGCGGGCGGCTGGCCTGGCAGCTCCCTGCCCCGCCTGTCGCCAGGTCGGCTCGGAGGTTCTTTGACGCACCTGGCGCGCGCCCGGCTCGGGAATTCTTTGTCGTGAGCTCAAAGCAGCTCCGCTTTGTCTTTGGCTGAATGAACCTGCCCCCTGCCCTTGGGATGCATAATTGCCCTGGCGTACAGCGTTTCTTTCGCGGACTGAACGAACCTGAGCGGCTGTACGCGACAAATCCTTTGTCGGCATAGAAGCCAGGTCTCCCCTGCCCGGCTGCCTGGCTTCCGCTCCCTGCGCATAATATCCTTCCATCCGCCTCGCGGTTGACCGCGCATTCGCTCTCGCGCGGGTACCGGCAGATGCTTCTCGCCTGGTCCCCATAACTCCCCCCATCATTGAATCTTTCTTTCAAAGATGCGCAGCTTAGCGCTCTTTGCCCTTGGGTTTTGCTTCATCTCTTCTTCGGATGGGCACAAAGGTCTTCTGGTCACGACCCTGCCTTTAGACACCCGACCACAGGTACATACAGGAAAATCCGGAGGACAGATACATGGATTTTCATTTCTGCGAAATGCCGTTTTAACAATACGGTCCTCCAGAGAATGGAACGTTATTACACAAAGCCTTCCGCCGTCGGAGAGCAGGTCAATCATCTCATCCAGAGAATTTTCAAGAACCTCAAGCTCTTTGTTGCATTCTATGCGGATAGCCTGAAAGGTTCTTTTCGCCGGATGGTGACCTGCGGCAACAGTCTTTTTGGGAATCGTCTCACAAATAATTCCGCTAAGTCTGCCGGTGGTCCGGATTGGTTCTTTCTGTCTTTCTCTGATAATATTTCTTGCGACAGCCCTGGCAAAATGCTCCTCTCCGTAATCACGGATTACGCGGAACAGCTCCTCTTCACTGTATCCGTTTACGATGTCAGAAGCTGTTTTTTCCTGTCTCTGGTCCATACGCATATCCAGCGGCGCGTCCATCCTGTAAGAAAACCCTCGTTCAGCCGTATCGAGCTGATAGGAGGACACGCCGAGGTCAAGAAGAATCCCGTCCACATACGGGATGGACAGCTTTTCCAAAATCTGTCCCATGTAACAATAATTGCTGCGAATGACTGTTGCCTGTCTGTATTCGGCAAGCTTCTCACCCGCAGCAATTATCGCTTCCTGATCCTGATCTATTCCAATCAATCTCCCCTGGGCAGAAAGTCTGCTGCATACCAAGGCAGCATGACCAGCCCCTCCCAGTGTACCATCCACATAGATCCCATCCGGCTTTACCCTCAGGCCGTCAACGCTCTCCTCAAGCAAAACAGACTGATGTTGAAATTGCATTCTGATCTCCTGTAGAATTCATCTCTGGGTGTGACGTTTCATCATTGTTTTTTGTCTCACAGCAAAAGCAGCGTCCTCAGGTTATCCAAAAAGATAATCTCTGATGCAATCATAATGATTATGGAATCGAGCAAAACATTTGTGTTCTGATTTGTATCTGTCAGATGCGGATCCCCATTTCCTGCATGCTGGCGGCTATTTCGTTCATATTATCATAATTGCAGTTCTTTGTCCAGTTTTCCTTACTCCAGACCTCAACCCGGTTGATATTACCGGACAATACAACATCCTTGCTAAGACCAGCAAATTCACGTAATGTCTGTGGTACGAGAATTCTCCCCTGCTTATCCAGCGTACATGCTGCTGCTCCTGCCACAAAAAACCTTGAAAACGTCCTTGCGTTTTTATCTGTAAGCGGTAGTGCACGGAGTTTCTCCTCAAAGGCTTCCCATTCCTTAAGAGGATAAATCGAAAGACACCCATCCAGTCCCCGTGTCAGTATGAACTCTTCCCCTAAGAGTTCCCGGAACTTTGCGGGAATGATCAGACGACCCTTATCGTCGATCGTATGGTTGTACTCTCCCATAAACATGATACTCACCTGCCGCGATCTATCAAGGTCTGTTACGGTCGGATCAATCAATCGCCTCCCCTGTATGAAAGGTTATCATCACAGCCGCAGCAGATCCCGCCGGCAGACAATAAGGAGAGAGGGGAGGCCAAGCCTCCACCTGCTCCCACTATATCACCCACCATTTACCACTTTTCTACCACTCGGTAATATTGTACAGCATCGGCTCCAAAAAAACAAGAGAGAAAACAAAAAAAGTGTGCCTGGTAGACACACTTTTTATTCTTGAAATTATTATTCATCAAAACGCACATATATTAGACGTATTTACGAAATAAATTGTTAATATTTTTCTTAATTGTAAACTGTTTATGCTTGAGCTTAGTTATAACCACCAAAAATTATAAAAGCAGGCTTTTCTCACATACAGTGTTATAATTCGTTTTTATGATGCGGAGATTTCCAGGTGGGAGGAAAAATGTCCTCTTCAAACGCGTCTCCGAACAGGGAATCTTCTGGTCTCTCAGTCCTTTTGTCATCTGAGGATCTTCTCCGTGCCTCCGGTATATCATCTTCAGCATATTCTTCCATATATCGGGCAAGCTCATCATCATCAAAAGAATCCAGAGCAGCCTGAACCGCCGGCTCTTCGTCATGAAATCCTGATCCGTTACGGGACGGCCGGCTGGCTCTTGTCTTTTCCTCATACTCCTCTTTGAGTTCTCTTCGCTGCCTTACATACTGCAGCCTCTTCTTCGTCATTGCCCCGCGGCCAAGCGCAATCAGCAAAAACAGCAGAAAACATCCTGCCGATACATAGAGATTGATCGGAAGCTGATAGACGGGAAGGACCATTTTATCTGTCCGCAGCCATTCCGTAAAACATCTGCCAAAACAATATGCTGTAAAACAATGCAGAAAAATCTGACCGTCATACAGTTTTTTCCGGTTTTTCACAAGCAGAATAATCAGCCACAGAAGACACCACACCGATTCATACAGGAAAGCCGGATGAACCTGGATATAGTCTTCACCGGCGATCTGCACGATATTCTGCCTCATCAGTTCTGTCACCTCCGAAGACCTGACTGCCGACAGAGGCAGCCTCATCGCCGGATACCAATCTGTGTATTCTCCAAACGAAGCCCGATTAAAGAAATCTCCCCAACGTCCGACAGCCACAGCAGTCAGAAAACCAAGAGAAAGTTTATCCAGCATCGAAGAGTAAGACAGTCTGCAGCTTACACTCACCAATGCCGCGGCAAGCATGACACCGACAACAGCGCCATAAAGTGCCAGACCGCCGGAACGAATATCAAGAATGCTTTTGGTATTACCTTCATAAAAGGAATAATAACAACCAACGTAATACATTCTGGCTCCGACAAGTCCCAGCAACAGTCCCAGAAGCATGGCACACAGATAGTAATTTGTATTTTCGCGGCTTCTCTTTGCCTCCAGCAGCACCAAAGCCATCGCAAGAATAAGGCCGGCAGAGACCAGAATACCAAAATAAGAGATATCCAGTCCCGCTGTGTGTACTGCTTTCCCCATCATTTCGAATTCCAGTCCGACATTCGGAAAGCCAATCGACATATTACTCACCCATTCACCTCCTCCTATAACGCATGTTATGATTGCATCGACAAAAGCCTGATTCTACGGATCGCTTCGCAGCGGAGCTGCTCTCGCGTCTCGCCTCCCGGCTCGGTCGTTGCTAAACGCATGCCACTGGCATGCAGCAACCTACAGCCACTCGGAATCCGCTC
>JAFVGK010000052.1 GCA_017475035.1 Blautia sp. | reverse complement strand
TCTTCAAAATTAAAAATCTTCAAAATTAAAAATCTTCAATGTAGTTTCAATCTACCTCCCTTACAATGAGCTTATCAAATGTAAGGGAGGTTTTTTTATGGCTCCGCAATACAGACACGAATGGAAACATGTTCTGAATATCGGAGATCTGCTGATACTGCGCCAACGGCTTCGGGCTGTCATGGAGAGCGATCCGCATGCAACAGACGGGAAATATCAGATCCGCAGCCTGTACTTCGACAACCTCGACGATAAGGCATTGCGTGAGAAGATCGACGGCGTCAATATGCGTGAGAAGTTCAGGATCCGTTTATATAACTGTGATCCTTCCGTGATCCATCTGGAGAAGAAAAGCAAACGGAACGGACTTGGGACTAAGTATTCTGCCGGTCTGACCGCGGAGGAAGCGCAGAAGATCGTGGACGGTGAGCTGGATTGGATGCTTGGCTCTGATCGTCCGTTGGTACAGGAACTGTACTGCAAGATGCGTTGTCAGGGAATGCGTCCCAAAACCATTGTGGACTACACCAGAGAGCCATTTGTCTTCCGCCCCGGAAACGTGCGGGTTACGCTGGATTACGATATCCGTACGGGTCTGAACGGCACGGACTTTCTGGATCCGGAGGCGATTACCATCCCCGCCGGAGACGCACCGCTTCTTTTGGAGGTCAAATGGGACGAATTCCTCCCTGCCATCATCCGGGATGCGGTCTCCATACCGAACCGACGTGTC
The DNA here is from genome assembly GCA_017475035.1 of Blautia sp. Lineage (GTDB taxonomy): Bacteria > Bacillota > Clostridia > Lachnospirales > Lachnospiraceae > Blautia_A. The sequence continues at coordinate 36,220 of JAFVGK010000052.1, read as the reverse complement.
GGTTCATTTTCCAAATATGCACAATGCCGTGTGTACGGCTGATATAAAAGGGAGGAGATTATACTATGTCATTCTCAGATATTTTTAAATCCAGCTTTCTTGAAAACGTAACCAGCGTCAGCCTTCTGGATATGGCGCTTGCCCTGACATTGGCCTTTGGCGTAGGTCTGTTCATTTTCTTCATTTACAAGAAGACATATGCCGGTGTGATGTACTCCTCTTCCTTCGGCGTTACGTTGATCGCCCTGACGATGATCACGACCCTTGTCATTCTGGCTGTAACGAGCAACGTCGTTCTCTCCCTCGGCATGGTCGGTGCTTTGTCCATCGTCCGTTTCCGAACCGCGATTAAGGAACCGATGGACATCGCTTTCCTCTTCTGGTCCATTGCTGTCGGTATCGTACTGGCGGCGGGAATGATCCCTCTGGCTGTATTCGGCAGCGTGATGATCGGTATTATCCTGCTTGTGTTTGCCAATAGAAAGGAAAGCTCCAACCCGTATATCGTTGTCCTCTCCTGCGAGGGGAACGAGAGTGAAAAGGCCGCAGCGGAGTTTCTGGCTCAGAATACGAAGAAGTGCATCGTAAAGAGCAAGACCGCACGTAAGGGCAGCGTGGAGCTGAACATGGAAGTGCGCCTGAAAGACGACAACACTGACTTCATCAACGCCCTGGCAGATATGCCGGGAGTGCAGAACGCGGTACTGGTGAGCTACAACGGAGATTACATGGGATAAGGAGACATATTTTGCCCACGGCTGCGTTCTTTGCGGGCGTGGCTGCAAAACAGTCATCTGTGATCATTGAGTCAACATACAGAACTTCGTTTTGAGAGGAGAATGATTTTGTCTTTGAATACAAAACTTCGTTTTGGGAGGAGGAGATTACGTGTCTACACACAGAAATATAGACAGAATCTGTATTGTCGTGCTCGTGCTGACGCTTGTCCTGACCGTGGCATTTATGAACGGTGAAAAACTGGGAATCACGGTCATTGCCGACGAAGACGCGGAGTCGTACAGCGGCAGTGCGTATTTCACGGCAAATGACCTGGACGGAGACTGGGCTGATAACGCATACACGACCTATATCACCCTCGATGGCTCCGAGGGAAAAATCGATGGTAACGGCGCGTACTTCCTGGATGGTGATCTTGTGATCTCAAACGGCGGATGGTACGTGCTCTCGGGCACACTGGAGGATGGGAGCATTATAGTGGATGCCTATGATTCCTCCAAGATCTGGATACGCTTAAACGGCGTGACGGTCAATTGCTCTGATGATGCCTGTCTGCAGATCGATCAGGCTGATAAAGTATTCCTGACTTTGGCAGAAGGCACAGAGAATGCGTTTACAAGCGGGAGCAGCTACTCGGAGGAGGCGCTGTCTGACAATACCGGCGGGACGATCTTCTCACACGACGATCTGACTGTCAACGGAAGCGGAAGCCTGACGGTCACGGCGGGGTATCAGCATGGCTTCGACGTGAATGATTCTCTTGTTATAACCGGAGGAAACATCACGATTTCCGCGCCGCAGGACGGTATCCACGTGAATGACAGTTTCCGTTTTGCGGAGGCATCATTGACCATAGACGCGGGAGACGATGCCGTACACAGCGATGATGAGCTTTATATTGAAAGTGGTACGATCCTCATCGCATCCTGCTATGAAGGTCTTGAAGCAATTACCATAGATATCGCCGGAGGCGACATTACGATTTACCCCAGCGATGACGGTCTCAACGCCAACGGCGGCAACTCTTCCATGGACTTCGGAGGCGGCATGGGAGGCGGAGCTTTTCCCGGAAACCCGGGAGGCTTTGGCAGCGGCGATGAAGCAAATGGGATATCCGGCTGGCCGGACTTCTCTGATGGAGAAAAGCCATCGGTGACCGGAGAAGGAACATCAGAGTTTGGAGAAAAGCCATCAGTGACCGGAGAAGGAACATCAGAGTTTGGAGAAAAGCCATCAGAGACCGGAGAAGGAACATCAGAGTTTGGAGAAAAGCCATCAGAGACCGGAGAAGCAGCATCAGAGTTCGGAGAAAAGCCATCGGTGACCGGAGAAGCAGCATCAGGATTCGTAGAGAAGTCTTCAATGTCCGACGGAATGCCGGCAATGCCCTCCGGTGATATGCCTCAAATGTCCAAAACAGGACAGACGGAGGACGGCAGTTCTTCTGATCAGGAAGAGACATATATCCGGATCAGCGGCGGCGCTTTGACGATTATCAACGAGACCGGACGGGACGCTGACGGGCTTGATTCCAACGGGAGTATCTATATAGATGGTGGAACGATCCTTATCAGTCTGCCCGGTGACAACAATAATTGTGCCATCGACTACGGCAGTGAAAGCGGCGGAGAATGTATCGTCACAGGCGGTACGATTCTGGCTTTCGGAGCCTCCGGTATGGCGGAGGAATTCAGTTCTGGCAGTACGCAGTGTGCAGTACTGTATAATCTTGATTCTGCCGTGCAGGCGGGAACGTTATTCCGGATCACGAATAGTGCCGATGAGGAAGTCCTCTCATATACGCCTGCATGCAGCTATTCCTCCATAGCCTTCAGTTCACCTGATCTGACTGTCGGTGAGACTTATACCGTAGTTTATGGTGAAAACAGCGTCGAACTGACATTGGAATCAATCGCCATGGCAGTGGGAAGCTCCGGAAACCAGGGAGGTATGCAGCCAGACTGGATGGGAGGTATGCAGCCAGATGGAATGGGAGGTATGCAGCCGGGTGGAATGAGCGGTATGCAGCCAGGTAGAATGGGTGATAGGCAGTCGGGAGATGGAGAAAGCATTGAAAGTGGATCATTTCCTGCTCAGGAGGGAGCATCTGATTCGGAACGACCGACTCCGCCTGACAGTGAGATGGAAACTCAACCACAGAAAAACGACAACAGCGGCTTCGATCATCCGGATCCTTTCGGCAGTGAAGAGGGTTTTTCGTCTGACAGAACAGAAGATGGATTTACTGCATTGAATGAACTTGGCAGAACTGTCTGGTTGTTAACAGGTGCCTCAGTCCTTGTCCTGACAGCTGCAGTATTATTTGCCATGTACTACCGTAAGCACTAATGATTTTATTTTTTATGATAGAATAAAAAGGATTACCTTGGAAAAAGAAAAAGGCTGTGAAGTCCGGGATTATTCATCCCTTTTCTTCACAGCCTCTTTCCTTATTCTACAGCACCGCCTTCAACGACAAGGGAATCCGGATCTGCTGTATAAATAGTCATCCGAAAGCATTACATCAACGTAGAAAACTGCGCTGCTTATTTTACTGCCGCATCAAAAGCATCAGCGAGCTGTCTGTTGGCCTGTATGATCTTTTCGGCATTGATTTTGATGATTTCCCTGTCATATGTCAGCAGACCATTTGTTTCGTCCTCAACATCGGATAGTTCTGTAAAGACGGTGGCGCTTAACCCGTTCTTTATATTCGGGATAACGTCCTTCTTCCAGAGATTCACGAACGCTTCTGTCAGTTCTTCTCTGGAGTGATACTTTCTGTATCCGAATTCATTTTCGGTCCAGCTGTGATCGACTATATGCCAGGAATAACCTCCGAATTCCGATACGGCGACACATCTGGTGGGCTGCGGGATGATGATCAACGGCACGAAATAATTGTGAATGCTGGAGACATCTCCCCCACCCATGTCATACCAGCCGCTTGCCTGGTCCACCAGCCGGGATGGATCCATTTTTCTGATCAGCTCCGTTGTCTTTATAGCCTCAAACTGTCCCCAGCCCTCGTTGAACGGAACCCACAGGACGATGGACGGAAAGTTGTACAGCTGCCGTATGGTCTGTCCGACTTCCCGGATAAACTCTTTCCGGCCCTTTTCGTTATCCCGCAAAAAGGTTCTGAGGTTTGCGTCACGAGGGGTTTTTCCGGCTAACTGTTTCAGAAGGTTCGCTTGCGTTTCAAGCCGTCCCCTGAACCAATCCCCGCCGTTGATCATATCCTGCCAGACTAACATCCCGAGACGGTCACAGTGATAATACCATCGATCCGGCTCGATCTTGACATGCTTCCGAAGCATATTGAACCCAAGCGCTTTCATCTGAAGGATGTCATTTACCATGGCTTCGTCGGAAGGAGCGGTATACAAACCGTCAGGATAATATCCCTGATCAAGCACGCCGTTCTGGTAATATGGCCTGTTGTTCAGGAACATCCTGAAAATCCCCTTTGTGTCCTTTTCGAGAGAGATCTTTCTCATTGCAAAGTAGGAAATCACCTCATCCTCGTCTGTCCTGACAATAAGGTCATACAGGATCGGTTCTTCCGGTGTCCAGAGCTTACATGACGGAAGCTGCAGCCTGCAGGTGTCGCCGGTCATTCCATCCGCCTCGAGAATCACTTCGTCCTTCAGGCGTACTGTTATATTTACAGGCATCCGCTCGCGTCCGTTCATCATCACCTGGATCTGGAGGCATTCCATGTCCGAATCCGGATTCAGTATCAGCTCTGTGATGTACCGGTCCGGCACAAATTCCATCCAGACAGTCTGCCAGATTCCGCTCTGCGGCGTATACCACATGCCGCCACGCTCGAGAGACTGCTTTCCCCGTGAATGGTAGGATTTGTCCGTTACATCCCGGACAACCAGTTGCAGCAGGTTGTCTCCTGTCTGCACAAAGGCGGTAATGTCAAAAGAAAAATGCCAGTAACCGCCGGAATGTTCTCCGATCTTACACCCGTTGAGGTACACTTCACAGCTGTGGTCTACCGCCCCGAAATGGAGAATCAGCCGGTGCCCGCTCTCCATGCTGTCTACAGTAAACGTTCTTCTGTAATGAAGAAACTGATCGGGACGAAGGATTTTGTTTACGCCGGAAAGCGAAGCTTCCGGAGAAAACGGGACCAGAATCCTGCCTTCATATTCCTCCGGAAATTCCTTCGATTTTGTGATGGCATAATCCCAGAAACCGTTCAGGCAGATGTAGCTGTTTCTTTTCATTCCAGGTCTCGGATATTCTTCGAGAACATGCTCCGGATCTATTGTTTTTCCCCATCTGGTCTTAAGAGAATCTCCCATTTTTTTGCTCCTTTCGTTTTGGGTCGTTTGCAGTGTCGAATTTAGCACTGCGAAAGAGGCATACTTTGCAGCCGGAATTTCTGACAATAAAGATATTCAGTATTTCAGAACTTACGATGAAAAGACCATACTATTCGTTCCGTGGTACGTCAAGAGCATCCTCCCATGTGTTTTCGGGGCATTATTACTGATGCGCCGCCTCAAGCCTGTAAAAAAGAATCGGTTCATTTTTGGCTCCCTGAATTGACAAATCGGATCATTTTCGGTAATTTATTGGAACAACGTACAAAGCTTCGTTTTGGGAGGAGTTTCATTCGAATGAGCAGGGTACATTTAACAGACAAATATGTGATTATGCATGGCGAACGGCCGGCAGCAGAGATTTCGCCGGCCGGATTCTGCAGTATTTATGATGAAGAACGGCTTCCCTATGACCTTTATCTGGAAGAAACAGATCATAATGATATCGATCTTCAGATCCAGAATCTGGATAATTTTTATCATTGGTGCGCATCCAGGGTTCTCACCCTGGATCGTAAATACGCCAAGGAAATTCTTAACAGTATCGGACAGCCGCAGGCTCTGACAGACCGCGATCGTGCCGGGATTGCGCTTTCCTATCATTGTCTTTCGCTGACAGACATTTTCTGGGTCCGGACATCTTCGGAGAGTGTGCTTTTTAAGAATCTTAACCTATTTGAAAATCACCTGGAAACAATTTTTGCAGACGTTTGTCTGCGTGGAAAGCAGATGACCATCCGCAACAGCCATCTGATCGCGGATGACTTAAGTACCTCCGGTCTTTTTCCGAAGGCGTGGATCCGTGATGATGAAGGATTCCGCCTCTACAAGGACGGAAGCCTGCAGGCAGTAGAGAACGAGCTGCTTGCAAGCCGGATCTGCCAGTGCTTTCGCGTCCGTCAGGTCATCTACAGACAAAGGATATATGACGGTCAGCCCGTAACGGAAAGCCGGCTCATCACTTCTCCGGAACGCAGCCTTGTGACCTGGGAAGCTTTTTCAATCTATGCGCTAAATCACGACATCGACGCAGGCAGTTATCTGCTGGAGCTGGACGGATACAGCTATTATATGATGAACATTCTCGACTACCTTACCGGCAATACCGACCGGCATTGGGCAAACTGGGGATTCCTGATTGACAACAGCAGCAACCGTCCTCTTCGTCTGTATGATCTGATGGATTTTAACCATACGTTTGAAGCGTATGATTCTCCGGAAGGCGCGCCATGCCTTCCCGAAAGGAATGCCTTCGGGCGAAGCATGACGCAGCAGGAAGCTGCCCGGGAGGCGGTCAGACAGATCGGCCTGAATCAGACCGCCCCTGTGGAGGCAGCCTGGTTCAAAGATGAATCTACCCGGGATATGTTTTTTTTACGGCTCCATGAGCTGCAAAGCCTGTGAGAAGAAGATTCTTTTTGCAAAATTACTCTATGCAAAATTACTCTATCCAAAATTACTCTATGCAAAATTATTCTGTGGAAAATTTCTCTATGCAAAATATGCAATATTTCTCTCTGCAAAATGATCGGATTCCGAGTGACGCAGGGTCAGGCTTTTGTCGATGCAGGCATTTCCTTAAGAATCAAAGAACGTGCGGCCATCTCCGGTTACAAGCCTTTCGGAGCCGGGATACGTAAAGATTTCAGGCCTGCCTGCGTTTTCAGCCAGATAATCAGCGAATTTCCGGGCATGCCACTTAGCCATCAAAAGGTTGTGCATGAGGTAGGTACCGCAGTTTACAGGTGAAGTACCGGGAACCTCTTCTGCGGCTTCAACGGACCGAAAGGCATTGAGAAGCAGATCATAGATCTCCTCCGGCGCGCGGTTTCCCTTCAGGATCAGGTAAAATCCCGTCAGGCATCCCATGGGTCCCCAGTAGATGACCTGGTCTTTCCATTCGGGGTCATTTCTGAGATATGTGGCGATGAGGTGCTCCAGGGAGTGCATTGCCGCCACGTCAATGGCAGGCTCTACGTTGGGTTTTGTGACTCTCACGTCATAGGTGGTAACTTTCTGATCGCCAAGGGTGTCTACCCTGCTGGTATAGATCCCCGGGACGATCCTGGTGTGGTCAACGGTAAAACTGGGAATCAGATCCATATGTGTCTCCTTTCGAATGGTGGTTGGCTATTGCATTTTGATTCGCTTTCCTGCAGGCCTGATTGCTTTTTGCGGACAGACCAGCACGCACAGATGGCAGCCTACGCATTTACGGCCATGAAACATCGGCTTTCGGTCCGGTCCGAATGTAATCGCCTGATGGCCGCCGTCCGCGCAGGAGATCACACATCGTCCGCAGCCGATGCATTTCTTCCTGACAAATCTGGGAAAGACCACCGTATCCCGTTCCAGGACATTGGTAGTCTCACTGACTGAATCCAGAGCCAGGCCTGTCGCTTCTTTCACGCAGGAAAAGCCCGCTTCCGCCAGATACATATTCAACCCGGCCTTCAGGTCGTCAATGATCCGGTATCCATACTGCATGACCGCTGTCGTGACCTGAATGCTGCCTGCGCCGAGAAGGATAAACTCCAGCGCATCCGACCAATTTTCCACGCCTCCGGCGGCAGACAGGTGCATCCCGGCAAGCGCCGGATCCTGGGCCAGCTCCGCAAGAAAACGCAGCGCAATCGGCCTGACGGCATTGCCGCTGTAGCCGCCTACCGCAGACATCCCATGGACAGCGGGTGATGAAACATAGGTGTGCAGGTTCACCCCGGTAATGCTCTTGATTGTGTTGATCGCGGTGATACCGTCCGCGCCGCCTCGCCTGGCTGCTTCACCGGCGGGCTTCATGCTTGCGACATTCGGCGTCAGCTTTGCCAGGACGGGGATTTTCGCGCCGCGTCTGGCTGCAGCAGTGAACTGCTCAACCAGCTCAGGTACCTGACCGATATCCGAGCCCAGGCCTCCGTCCGCCATGTTGGGACAGGAAAAGTTCAGCTCAACGGCGTCCGCGCCGTTCTCTTCACAAAGACCTGCAAGTTCTTCCCATTCCGCTTCATTCTGTCCCATGATGGAAGCCAGGATGAACTTTTCCGGGTAGTTTTCCTTCAGGCGGCGGAAGATCTCCATATTTTCCGCTACGCTGTGGTCGGAGAGCTGCTCGATATTCTTAAATCCGATAATACTCCCATTGTCTCCTCTGACAGCGGAGAAACGGGGTGAAGCCTCATGGATGTCCAGAGAACATACGGTCTTGAAGGCCGCCCCTGCCCATCCTGCCTCAAAAGCCCTCGCGCACATGTCGTAGGTACTGGCCACAACAGAGGAAGCAAGGAGGAAGGGATTTTCCAGGGGAACCCCGCAAAGCTCCGACCGCAGGAGCCCTTCCTCATCCGGCAGGGCAGCTTCCAGTTCCGGTTTTACCTCGTCATGCAGCCGTATCATCAGGTTTCGGATCGGGACTTTTCCTGCCCTGACACAGGCTGCCTCACAGGGAGCCGCGCAGCTTGCGCAGGGATTTTCCTCCGGAAAACGGAAGGAGGCAGCTTTTTCATCGTCGAACCAGATACTGCGCAATAGCGCAGCCGGGTCGATCCTTGCGCATGCTTTCGAACATGGTGCTTCATGGCATAAGGCACAGGACAGCATGTCCGTGCGATATATTTTTCTGACGTACACAATTGATTCCCCCTTTCGTAAAAAAGGAAAAAAAACATGGTCGGAAAATCTGAATTTTTGCCGGTGCCGCCTGAGAATTGGCGGATCAGGGATCCTGTCAATTCAAAGTATACCTGACAGGATGTATCTTTTCAAGTATCACAAGCTGTGTAAAATATCTTTTCTGAACGGCTGAGGTGATTGACGCAGTGGGAGCGATATGTTACAGTAAACCGGATGCGGCCGGAAAAGACCGGGTCAGACCGGAAAAGATCGTGTCAGCTAAGGCGTGGAGGTTTGATTATGACTCGGGTAAAAAGGAAAGATCTATTGTCCCGAGGCATCCGACTGTACGATGAAGTGATGGAGAGGAGCGTTGACTATGAAAGCATTTACCTCCCTTGCGGAGGCAAGAAAGAGCCTGATCATGCAGGTGGGGATTCTGTTTGGGATCATCGTATTGATATGCCTGGCCGGGAGGATGCTGGCGAAGAACCGCTTTAATACTACGCTGATCCTGAATTTTGAGAAAAAAGACTGGCAGCCCGGTGATCTGCAGCTGAAATGGGATAAGGCGGACGCCCCTCTGCCGGATTATACTATTGGCTTTGAAGAGGAGAGGGAGGGAGATGAGCCGATTCGCGCGACTGTCATGTACCTGAATTATGAACCTCAGAAGCCGGGAAATTATAAACTGAGCATTTTTGATCCTGAAGGGAACTATCTCAGCGCGGATGAGATTTATGTGGGAAAGACAGGCTTCACTATTTCAAAAAACACGGGTAACTTTATCGGTGATGAGGCTGTTTTCCTGGCTGCAATTTTGTTCTATCTGGGTTTGTCAGTGATCATGCTGGTTTTTTTTATCCGCCTGAGAGGTCCGCTCATGTACTCCTACGAAGCGATACTGGCTTTAGGAATCCTGACTTTTTCTGTTTTCAGTATTCTTTTTGAAGCTCCGCTGTATTTCAGGCATCTGCGGAATCCTGCCTTCTATTCGATCTGGACGTTATTAAGCGATCTGGGAGCGGGAGGGAAGTATTTCACGATTCTTTCCGCTCCATTGGCTGTAATATTTTCTGTCTTGCTGATTATCAGTAATATCGCGCTTTTACGTCATGAATCGCATAGATTTCAGAATTTCCTCGGAATATTGCTCGGGATTCTTATCATTGGCGGAGAGGCGGTTTTCTTTTATTTCTATAGCATGTTCTTTACCGGTTCCCGCGAGGTGTTTCGCCGGGTTATTACGTTGGAAAACATTTTCGGCGTTATTTTTACCTACCTGGAGTGCATTCTTTTCAGCTCTGTTGTCTGCGGCTTTCGTGCGGCAAAGCATGTGCCGAAGATGGACAGGGATTATATCCTGATCCTGGGATGCGGTTTCAGAAAGGACGGGACATTGCCGCCGCTGCTGCGGGGCAGAGTGGATAAGGCGATGGAGTTCTGGCATCGTCAGAAAGACAGGACCGGAAAGGAAGCGATTATTATTCCCTCCGGCGGGCAGGGTAAGAATGAATCGATGGCAGAGGCAGAGGCGATGTATCGCTATATGTTGAGTACCGGTTTCCCGAAAGAAGCGATTATCCTTGAGAACCGGTCCGCGAACACATATCAGAATATGGAGTTCTCGAAAAAGATCATAGAGGAACGGACCGGCAGTGTCTCAGAGGCAAAGACAGCTTTTGCGACAACGAACTATCATGTATTCAGGAGCGGCGTCTGGGCAGGCCTGGCAGGACTTCCGGCTGAAGGCCTGGGCAGTAAAACGAAATGGTGGTTCTGGCCGAACGCTTTTGTCCGGGAATTTGTCGGACTTCTGCGTAACCGTATTGTTCCGGAGCTCACCCTTATGCTGGTGCTTGCCGCTTCCTTCGGTCTGTTTACGTATATCTCGATGAGTGTATTCAGATAGCCTGTTTTGAGGGTATTTGGACAGTCTGTTTTATGGATTAAGAAAACCCGCTTAAAACGCGGGTTTTTTCTTTGATAAATGCTGCTGCGAAAAGACTGTATTCTGCGATGACGGAGAAAAGCAGCCGAAAAGAAGCCATCACGCTGAGGAGGATGATTCACACAGCGTGACGGCTTCTTTTCATAGAGGCAGACAGGAGCTTATCAGCCGATGATTCCTGCTGCCCAGTTCACAATGTGAGTGCCGTCAGCGGCTGCGGGGTTGTTGCGCAGGGTGTAAATCCATGACCAGTGGCTGGAATGCTGGATCTCTTCCATCTCACCGTCTCTGTTGTAATCCTCTGCGAAGCGGAGCATATCTTCCTCTGTGGTTTCATACAGGGAGAGCTTATACAGTCCGTCTTCCGTCTCATACGTGGTAAAGCCGGAGGTCTCAGGATGTTCCTGATCGATGTGGGTTTCTGTAACCTCTGCTCCATCGGTAAGGACAGCGAACAGTCTCTTGGAGCATGCGTCAGTAGCCACGACACTGTCGGTTTCACCCTGAACGAGCCAGACTGCCACACCGGATTCCTTCACCTTTGCCAGTTCTTCGTCGGTCGGGGTCTCGCCGCCGCGGTCATCCGCTACATCATAGGCCGGGCAGTTGATCATGACTGCTGCAAAAAGATCCGGATGAGCAATGATCATTCTTGTGGTCATATATCCGCCGGCGGAGCAGCCGGAAGCAAGAACCTTCTTCGGATCGATCTGATATTTCTCGATGACTTCCTTGATTTCATCTGCAGCGATGTCCAGAAGACCATCCTTCTGTGCATAGTACCAGGTATCGGGAGCCTGGAAGGACATGACATAAGCTCCGCCGAGGATTTCCTGGAATTCTTCGGTTGCCCAGGCAACGGTGCCGCGGTTTGCCAGCATCTGAGCGACGTTATTCTGAGAACCGAGGAGATCCCCTTCTCCGTTGCCATGGAACCAGACAACCAGCGTATCCGCGTCTTCGCCTGCATCATAGAACTGATAATTGATTCCGTTTTCAACGATAACCGGGGCAAATGTAGCTGTCTCATCATCTGTATAGGTATTGTCACAGGTGTATTCCGCGGTATACTCTTCGTTCAGTACAGTACCGTCTGCGGCTGTCAAAGTAATCGGTTTATTCTGCGTGATGGTATAGGTCAGGTCGGCGGGATAATTCCTGGAGCCGCTTGTATAGGCAAGAGTAGCTCCTTCATTTTCATCCATGTGGATGATGACTTTCTGTCCGTCTGTCTCTACGCCGGTAATCGTGCGGTCCAGATCATAGTCGCCGTAGCTCGTGATTTCTGTTCCTTCGATAAAATCATTGATATTCGCGTTTGCATGAACGGTAAAGGTGTCTGTGTCTACGCCGGTAACCTTTTTGTCATCGCCGAAGTCGATGGTCACGTCATTGATACGCTCTCCGGCGTCGGTGACAATTGCGCTTAATTTCGCCTCGTAGGTGTCGGTTTCTGCGGCGAAGGCTGATGCGGTAAGAGCCATGCCGAGCGCCAGGGTGAGTAAGGCTGCTGTTGCTTTCATAGTGAATCTCCCTTCTTTGTGGGTGGGTCGGAGGGTTTCTGCTCTTTTATTTTAGCATAGTCATTTAAAAAAGTATACGTTTCTTTTCTGAAAAAAAAGACGGTATTTTTAGAAAACATTTTATGCGGCAGGTGCTTTCTATGATCAGGAGCTATGTGAAGATAGTATTTCCTTATACGTCGTTTTATTTTTTGGTGCGTACACCGGAAGCTGAGGGAAAATTTATGATTCAGGCGAGAAAGGTCATACAAAAAGCTGCAGTTCACGGCTCAGCCTCAAGCGGCTGAGCCGTGAAGCGTAACTACAAAAATGGCGGATTCCGGGTGGCTGTAATAAGACGCTTGAAATTTACCGCATCCTATGATATACTGTAAATTATAGATATTTGCGGCACAATTGCTGCATAATGTATATTTAGTTTGGATATTTCAGACAAATAATTTCTGCACGTATGGACGAAGAAAGGGGATGGAAGAGATGTTAAAGAATTCAAGAAAGGGATTCCTTCGGATTTCGTTTTTGATGGTGATGCTGGCTGCAGCTTTTGTGTTCCTGAAACCGGTTTCTGCCCAGGCAGCAAAGCTGAGCCCGAGCGCGAAACCAAAATTTGCAAATACTTCCGCTTATATGTATGATAAGGTCTACTTAAAATGGGGCAAGATCACAGGCGCGAAGAAGTATGTCATTTTCCGCGCGAAGGTAAATCCAAATACCGGAGGAATCGGTGCCTGGAAAAAATGGGCGGAAACAACAAATACATCGATCAAAAAGAAAGCTACCGGTGATTTTAAATACCGTGTCAGGGCAGTCAGCGGCAGCACGAAAAGCAAATATTCAAAGGCCATCCGTATCTTTGCCGCCAGCGCGAAAATTACGGACATCGGCTTCGACGGGTCCCATATCAATTTCCGGATCCTGATCAATAATAAAACAAAATCGGAAATGGGTTTTGTGCTGAATGAAGCGGCCCGCAATTATGTTCAGTATACAATTTATGCTCTGAATAAGAAGACTGGAGATATCGTAAAGAAATGGGGCGGAAATCTGGCTCCGGTGGGAACCGGATGGGCCATGGAGGTAAATGCGGGAAAAATCCAGAGCATTTATATCACCTCAGACACGGTGACCGCTGCGCAGTACAATTCCGTCAAGAATTGCAAATTCCTGGTAACCGCCAGCTTTTATCCCAATCCTTATACGGAACCTATAAGCACTGCGCTGGCCGTGGCATGCACCAGGACTGCATCGGAGTCCGCAATTGCCGGGAAGTAAAACACGGGATAAAGGAAAGGCCGTCGTTCCTTATAAACAAACCCTTAATCAACTGAAAATTAACTAAAAAGGAAAACCGTCGTTCGAAAGAAATTATCTTACGAACGGCGGCTTTCTTTTTTTACTTTTTACTGCTGTTCTTTGTCTTGGCGACGATCTCAAGAATCCACTGGATCACACGGAGCACTTCGAGTATGAAATTCGCGATGTAGGAAAGAATGTATGCGTCAAAGACCTCTTTCATCATGGACATTTCGCTGCCGTCTGCCAGCCCGTATTCTTCGATCATCTTCAGAGCCAGGCTGTTTGCCCGTTTTTCTACCGGAATATTCAGCATTGTTACAAGAAAACCTGCAAGCAGCAGGAGGCCTCCCAGGGCGATGCTGACCAGGGAAAGGATTCCTGTGCTGTTCAACAGATAAACGTCAAGCAGGAAGCCGATGAGAACGACGGGAAGGAAAAGAATAGGCCCGAAAATTCCAAGCAGGGATAACTTGTTTCTCGTCCTGGCCTGTACGTCACCTTCTTCACAGAGCCTTGCTACGGCAGCCTTCTGCACGCCCATGGCAGTTGAGGTTACGGTTTTTTTGTTGTCGATTTTACCGAGCACAGATCGAAGATAGATTGTTTTTGTCGCGATGTTGTAATAATTTCCAAAGACAGCCTCGCGGAGAAAACCGGCTTTAATAACCTTGATATCTTTATGGCCGGATTGATCCAGAACATAGCGGCAGGCGTCCAGACCACTCATCTGTGATCGGATTCCGGTTTTGTTTGCTTTGCTGTACTTTCTCCAGACATTAATCTCCAGTACAAGACATACCACAGCCATGATTACGATCAGGATACACACGATTGCGTATGCGGTTGAAAGCGCCGGAGAAGCTCCCTCCAGCTGCTCTGAGAAAAAATCAATAAGGTTGCTCATCTGAAATATCCTCCTTTCACAGGTATGCTCATTTTATCAAAAACGAGACCATCCTGATACCCCCGCGTGTCAGGGGAATGTTTCTGCGGCAGATTCCGCGCATACATCAAATATAGCATCTGAGAGGAGTAAAAGCAAGTGAATCGACCGGATTGCGTGCTTCCTGCGCAAAGGAATGTTATTCAGGATACCATTCACGTCTCGCACAATGATGGGTCGGTCCATGAATGGTATCGGCATATGTTGGAATCGGGAAATAAACCAAGATAAGAATTGACAAAAAAGCACAAAGGGAGTATAAATAAGATGTGGAAAATGGTAAAATCTCCCACTGTTCTTTTGCGACTGAGATTATTATTTTGTAACATATTTCATTTTTCTCAGTATCATTTCTGTCAGGCTCAAACAATCTTTTTGACACTCCTGTTAGTTTTCCCAGTATCTCATTATATCCAAGGAAAATCCATAATCTCATATAATACGGACAAAGGGAGAAACCATAGTTTCTGATGCGTTTCATAAGGAGGTACATTGATGATGAAGAAAAGACTATCCCTTATTCTGGCTGCGGCGATGATTCTTTCCGGTGCCGCCGCTGTTTCCGCGGTAGAAGTAGTGGATCTTCCCCGCGAGGAGACATTGTATTTCGGCGGACAGCAATGGGGTACGGTCAATACCTGGAACCCCATCGGCACGAACCAGAATAACGCCATGGGAGTGACGAACAATATGTTCGGCAGCCGTACTCTGATGTTTGAAACATTATATATGTATAATTTCCTGGATGGCTCTTTGGTTCCGCTGCTGGCGGACGGCGATTATGTCTGGAATGATGACATGACGGAGATGACCGTGAAGCTGAAAGACGCCGCGAAGTGGTGCGACGGCACAGATATCACCTCCGCGGATGTGGTGCGTACCTTCGATATCGGCGTTGAGATCGGAAACAGCCTTGGCACGGGCTTCGGCGCATATATCAGCGGGATCGAAGCCGTAGATGACAAGACTTTCGTGATCAAATCAGCGCTGACAGAAGACGGAGTACCGGTCAATCCGCTGAAGGTGACGGATTTCCTCGGCTTCGCGTTCATTACCCAGGCAGCCTGGATCGATACGGTGGCTGAGCGCAATAACGGTGACGCCACCGCGATTCTCAATGACCCGGCGGAAGACGTGGTATGGTCCGGTCCTTATACCTCTTATTTCTCCGATGATCAGAAGGTGGTTCTGATCCGTGACGATAATTATTGGGGCCAGGATGAGTCCATGTGGGGAAGCCTCCCTGTTCCGAAATATATTGCCCATGCGATTTACGCGGACAACGCCGCTACAGAGGTAGCGTTCAAGGCCGGCGAGATCGACGTGGACCAGCAGTTCCTGCCGAATATCCAGAACACCTGGCTCCAGGAAGGCCTGCCGATTTCCACCTATATGGAAGAAGCTCCCTATGGGATCTGCCTGACGATGCCGACTGCATGGTATAACTTCAACAATCCTGTACTGGCGGATAATGTCGCGCTGCGTAAGGCAATCGCCATGGCTGTGGATTATGACACCATTATTGCCAACGCGATGACAAATCAGAGCCCGTCCTTTGCAGAGGTTCCTCGTTCGGTCATGAATCCTACCGCCGGTGAGCAGGCACTCTATGATCAGGCGGCAGTTGCCGATCTGCAGTTCGTAGGCAATGACATTGACGGGGCCAACGCCCTTCTCGATGAGGCCGGCATCGTAGACAGCGACGGCGACGGCTGGAGAGAGATCGACGGAGAGAAGATCAGCCTGAATTCCGTATGCCCGAACGGCTGGACCGACTGGATGGCAGCCATGGAAGTAGTTGCCGCCGCCGGAAAGAATATCGGCATCGAGATCACGACGCTGTTCCCGGAATGGGATATCTACCAGACCGTGTTCACCAACCCGAACCAGAGCGAGTATGATATCTATATGTGGTCGCCGGATGGCGCCGGCCCATCCATGCCGTGGGGTCGTGTACGTCAGTTCCTGGATGGAAGCCTGGTGGGCGTAGAGAATAACTGGACCGGCAACTGGGGCCAGTATTACAACGAGAGAGCCACGGAAATTGTAAATCAGATTCCTCTGACCTCCGATGAAGAAGAGCTGAAAGCTCTTTACACGGAAGCCACAGAGATTTATCTGACAGATATCCCGAGCTTCTCCCTGATGTATCGTCCGTCTGTATTCCATGCGGTAAATGAGTCCGTATGGACGAATTATCCGGAGGATGGCGATGGAAGGAATATTCCGCCGGCAGACTGCACGGATGGTTATGGCATTGCTGCTCTGTATGACCTGGAACTGGTAGGCTGAAGGTCATAGCGGCAGAAGCATCAGAATAAAAAGGCCCGCGGGAACAAATGGGGAATTCCTCCTGTCTTTGTTTCCGCGGGCATAACAGGGCATGCGGCCATGATCGCCGGACCTCCCAGGGTCGGACGTGGCTTCATGCCCTGTTTGTACAGAAAGCAGCGATTCCATTTACTTCGTTATGGGAGGAGACGAATTCTGTCTTCGACAGTTCAACTGTCGAAACAGCAAAATCGTCATACGAAAACTTTGGTTAACGTACAAGACTTAGTTATAAGAAGGAGGGGGTGGATATGAAAGGCTATCGGAAATATTTCGAAAAAAAGTTGATCTGGTTTCTGGCTACCCTTGTCGTGGCAGTCGTGCTGAATTTCCTTCTGCCTCGTCTGATGCCTAATGATCCCGTGGCTGCCATTACCGGAAAGATGGCTCAGGGCATGACGGATGCCAGCGCAGTCCAGCAGATTTATGAGCGGTATCAGGAAGAATTCGGTACAAACAAGCCGCTGATTGAACAGTTTACCATCTTTGTGAGAAACCTGTTCAAGGGCGACCTTGGAACTTCCTTCAGCCAGTATCCAAGAAAAGTGAGCAATATTCTGGCAAATTCCATCTGGTGGACGATCGCCCTGCAGTTTCCCGCCATTATTGTGGGATGGCTTTTGGGCAACCTGCTGGGAGCCCTGGCCGCGTATATCAAGAAGGGCTTCGATAAGGTGCTCCTGCCGGCGGCGCTGTTCTTAAGCAACGTCCCTGCCTTTGGCATGGCGGTTACCCTTCTTGTCCTCTTTGCCGTGAAGATGAAAATTGCCCCGATTTCGGGGGGCTACAATTTTGACATGATTCCGAATTTCAGCTGGCGTTTTGTCAAATCCGTGATTTCCCACTATCAGCTTCCGTTCTGGAGCATCGTGCTGGTCTCCATCGGCGGACAGGCTGTGGGCATGCGTTCGATGTCAATTTATGAGCTGAATGCGGATTACGTGAAATACGCGCGTTTCCTGGGCATTAAAGACAGGAAAATCGTGGGGTATGTGTTCCGCAACGCGATGCTTCCCCAGGTCACCGGCCTGGCTATGTCCATAGGGACAATGGTGAGCGGCGCCCTGGTTGCGGAGATCATATTCAGCTATCCCGGACTGGGGAGCACCATGTATGCCGCCATCACTTCCGGCGATTACCCGCTGATTTCCGCGACGACCCTGATTATCACGCTGATGGTGCTTGTCGTCAGCTTCCTGCTGGATATTATCTATGGCTTTATTGACCCGCGGGTCAAGGCGGCACAGTTCGGCTGAGAGGAGGGAGAAAAATGAAGAATACATTACGTCAGGTTTTCCACTCTTCTAAATTTGTGGCTGGCTTTTTGATCTTTGCCGCCATTCTGCTCCTGATGTTTTTCTATCCCATGTTTCATCCCGGAAATCCGCTGGAGATGATCGGCGTGGGCACATTCTCAAGGCCGGGCACCTATGTGTCTGTTTTTGACAGTGTGACCACGGAAACCCAGACCCTGAAAATTGCCGACGCCGCAGCAAAGCGCCTCGCCAAGGTGCTCTCGGATGAAGACCGGGTTAAGATGGTGCGATGGCTCACCGCCATGGAGGTGGATGTGGATGGGCTGGATTACTCGGACACGGACGCGCTGCTGGAGGTATGGAAGAAGAATTTTGATCCCGCAGCCCGGCCGCAGGGGATGACAAAAGCAGAGCGGAATTATTATAACCGTCTGAACAATTCATTAAACAGCATGGGTAAATCCGAGACCTTGACGGTGACGGAGAAAGACAGGGCCAGCGGGGAGGAGAATGTCGTCGCCACGATTAAGGATACGGATTATGTGCGGGTGTCTGATGTGGCGAATGTAAAGGTTCTTCCTCTCGGCACGGATAATTTTGGCCGCGATGTCCTGAAGGAACTGGTTTCCGCGGCGGGAACGTCTATCCTGATCGGTCTGATCGCGGGAGCCGTAGCGACGCTGATCGGTCTGTTGCTGGGCCTGTTTTCCGGATACATGGGAGGCCTGGTGGATGACATCATCATGTTTGTCACGAACATTTTTACGGTGATTCCCAGTTTTGTCCTGCTGATCCTGATTTCCTATTCGATCGGACAGGATCAGAGAGGCGCGACCATTGTCGCCCTGGTCATCGGACTGACCAGCTGGACATGGACGGCGCGTTCCGTGCGTTCCCAGGTCATCTCCCTGAGAAACCGGGATCATGTCAATCTGTCCCGGCTTTCCGGTCACAGTCTGGTGAGGATACTCCTGACGGATATCCTGCCCTATATCGCCAGTTATGTGGTAATGGCCTTTATTCTGCAGGTATCCAGCGGAATCCTGGCAGAGGCTCAGCTGTCCCTTCTGGGTCTCGGTCCTAAGACCACGGAAGTCCCGACACTGGGGCTGATGATGAACTGGGCGATGCTGTATTCCGCCCATCTGAATGGTTCCTGGTGGGCGTATTTCCCGGTCATTCTGACGATTACCCTGATTTCGTTCTCTCTGAATCTGATGAATACCGGACTGGATCAGGTCTTTAACCCCACACTGCGTGATTAAGGAGGAGACGCCATGGCAAAAACCATTCTGGAGGTCAGGGAACTGACCACCAAATATGTGACAAGGTTCCATGAGGACGTGTATGCCGTTGACCATGTCTCCCTGCAGATCGAAGAGGGGAAAAGCCTTGGGATCGCCGGAGAAAGCGGATGCGGCAAATCCACGCTGGCACTGAGCCTGATGGGATATTATTTTCCCCCGCTGCATTATATGAGCGGAGAGATTATCATTGACGGAAAAAATATTTCCGGACTGGATCCGGATGTGGTCAGAAGGACTGTCCTGGGAAAGGATGTGGCTTATATTCCCCAGGCGGCGATGAACGCCCTGAATCCGACGAGGAAGATTTCCGCGTTTATAGAAGATGTGATCCTGGCGCATGAACCGGGAAGGAAGAGAAAAGAAATCCGGGATATGGCCAGAAAACGTTTTGAAGAACTTCATCTGCCGCAGGAGGCTCTGGACAGATATGCGGTGGAGCTGTCCGGCGGGATGAAGCAAAGGGTCGTTATTGCTGTTTCCACGATTCTGTCCCCGACAGTTCTGATTGCCGACGAACCCAGCTCCGCCCTGGATGTGACGAGCCAGAAGGTTGTCATCAAGATGCTGCGGGAGATGATGGAAAAAGGGTTTATCAAATCCATGATCTTTATCACCCATGAGCTTCCCCTTCTGTACAATGTGACAGATGATATCATGGTCATGTACGCGGGACAGATTGTGGAGCGGGGATCGGCGAAGGAAATGGTGTTCGATCCGATCCACCCCTATTCGAGGGGACTGATGAAATCCATTCTGGTGCCGGAGGACGGTACCCGGGCGAACAAGCTGACCGCCATTCCGGGAACGCCTCCGAACCTGAAGAACCCGCCCAGGGGCTGCCGTTTTGCGGAACGCTGCAAGTATGCGAAGCCTTCCTGCGAGACCGTGTCTGTGCCGATGATTGATATCGGCGGCGGCCGGATGTACCGCTGCGGCCATTCGGTGAAGCACTTGAAGGAGGTGTACGCAAGTGAAGACTGAAGAGAGTAAAAATACGACAGTCAGCCTCGAACGCCGCCATGATGTGTCCCAGAATCCCATGTGCCTGAGCGGAAAGGGAATTACCCGTATATTCGGTACGGGGAAGAAGCAGAATGTGGCAGTGGATCATGTGGATTTTGAATTCCGGGAAGGGGAACTGGTGAGTATCGTTGGGGAAAGCGGAAGCGGCAAGACGACGCTTTCCAAGATGCTGCTGGGGCTTCTGGAGCCGACAGAAGGGGAAATCTTTTTCCGCGGGGAGAAGAGAGATATCTCTACCCGGGCGAAGAAAAAGGAATACTGGAAAAACATCCAGGCAATTTTTCAGGATCCCTTTTCTTCCTTCAATGTGTTTAACAAGATCGATACGGTGCTTTTGGACTGCATCAATATGACAGGCGGAAAAAAGCTGCCTAAGGAAGAGAAAGTCAGGCTGATGACGGAAGCCTGCAGCTTCGTCAACCTGAAATTTGCGGAATTAACGAACAAATACCCGTTTGAATTATCCGGCGGGCAGATGCAGCGTCTGATGATTGCCAGGATTTTCCTGTTAAAACCAAAGATCCTGCTGGCGGACGAGCCTACCTCCATGATTGACGCCTGTTCCAGGGCGACGATCCTGGATATGCTGCTGAATCTCAGGGATGAGATCGGCATGACAGTCATTTTTATTACCCATGATATCGGTCTGGCTTATTACATTTCAGATACGGTTTATATCATGGAGCATGGGAGATTTGTGGAGCATGGTCTTGCGGATGAGGTCATCCTGACGCCCAAGGCTGAGTATACGAAACGCCTGATCAGCGATGTCCCGAAAATCCATGAGGTGTGGGACCTCTCCACGGTCTGAGAGCGAAGTATCCTCTGCTTCATTACCGAATATTAGGTAAGGCAAGAAGGATGATTCTGTCTTCGGCAGCCCGACTGCCGAAACGGCACATTTTCATCGGAAAACATGGAGTCACCGTATAAAACTTCGTTTATGGAGGAACAGAATGGAGATTGAAAGACTGATAGCGGAAATGACACTGGAGGAAAAGGCGTCTCTGCTTTCCGGAGCGGATTTCTGGAATACGAAAGGAGTGGAGAGGCTGGGGATTCCACAGGTGATGGTCAGCGACGGACCTCACGGTCTGCGGAAACAGGACACGGAGGGAGATCACCTGGGGATCAACGACAGCATTAAGGCGGTATGCTTCCCGGCAGCCTGCGCCAGCGCGGCCAGCTTTGACCGTGAGGTGCTGCGTCAGATCGGGGAAAGCGTGGGAGACGCCTGCCAGCACGAGAACCTGAGTGTGATTTTAGGTCCGGCGGTGAATATCAAGCGTTCCCCGCTATGCGGAAGGAATTTCGAATATTTCAGTGAAGACCCGTACCTTACGGGAGAATTGGCTGCGTCTCTGATCGAAGGCGTCCAGAGCCGGAATATCGGCACAAGCATCAAGCATTTTGCGGCGAATTCACAGGAGCACCGTCGTATGTCTTCGGACAGCATTATGGATGAACGCACGCTGCGGGAGATTTATCTTCCTGCCTTTGAGACAGCGGTGAAAAAAACGCAGCCCTGGACGGTCATGTGTTCCTACAATAAGGTAAACGGGGAATTTGCTTCTCAGAACGAGTGGCTTCTGACAGAGGTGCTCCGCAGGGAGTGGGGCTTTGAAGGCTTTGTCGTCAGTGACTGGGGCGCGGTCAGCGATCGGGTAAAAGGCGTGGCGGCAGGACTGGACCTGGAAATGCCCGGAAGCGGAGGAAGCAACGACCGCCGGATTGTGGAAGCGGTGAAGAAGGGCGAACTCTCAGAGGAAGCAGTGGATGAAAGCGTCCGCCGTATCCTGCGGATTATAGACAGGTATCTGGCAAACAGAAAACCGGATACTCCGTGGGATATGGAAGCGCAGCATGTCCTGGCCAGGAAGCTGGCCGGAGAATGTATGGTGCTTTTGAAGAATGAGGATCAGATCCTTCCGCTGAAGCAGGAGGAGAAGGTGGCAGTGATCGGCAGGTTCGCCGCTGCCCCGCGCTATCAGGGAGGAGGAAGCTCCCATATCAACAGCTTCCGGGTGGACAGCCTGATGGATGCGCTGAAGGACAATCCGAATGTTCTGTATGCACAGGGGTATGATATCCAGGGAGAGGAACCGGATGAGGAATTGATCTCCCTTGCCGAGGAAGCCGCCGGAAAAGCAGATAAGGCGGTGATTGTGGCAGGTCTTCCGGACAGCTTTGAGAGCGAAGGGTATGACCGCAGCCATATGCGGATTCCCCGCTGCCAGGAGGTGCTGATCCGGCGTGTGGCGAAGGTAAATCCCGATACCGTGGTGGTGCTGTACAACGGTTCCCCGGTCGAGATGCCCTGGATCGGGGATGTGAAGGGCCTGATTGAAGCTTACCTGGGCGGTCAGGCTGCAGGAAGCGCAACAAAGGACGTCCTGTGGGGCGATGTCGCTCCAAGCGGCAGGCTTCCGGAGAGCTTTCCGCTGAAGCTGGAACACAATCCTTCGTATCTGTCTTATGGCGGTGAGGGGAATAAAGCGGTTTATACAGAGGGGATTTTTGTCGGCTATCGATATTATGATAAAAAGAAGATGGACGTACTGTTTCCCTTTGGATATGGGCTGAGTTACACCACCTTTGCCTATGAAAACCTGAAGGTGGAGCCGGAGTGCGCAAAGGATACGGATACGGTCAGGATATCGGTGGAGGTCACGAATACCGGAGCATGCGCCGGTAAGGAAGTGGTTCAGCTTTATGTGAAGAATCCGAAAGATTCACGGGTGTTCCGGCCTGTCCGGGAGCTGCGCGGCATCGAAAAAATCTTCCTTCAGCCGGGAGAAACAAAACAGGTATCCTTTACGCTGGATTCCCGGGCCTTTGCCTATTGGAATGAAAGCCTTCATGACTGGTATGTGGAAGACGGCGTCTATGACATCGAGATCGGAAAGAGCAGCAGGGATATTGTCCTTGGCCGGAGCATAAAAATGGAGGGCACCAAAGCCCTTCCTGCCGAGCCGGTGACGGTGAACACGATCTTTATGGATCTGGAAGAGCGGCCGGAGGTACTGAAGGTAATACAGCCGATGATCGAGGAAGTCATGGGAGGATTGTTCGGTTCCGGAAAAGAGAAAGGGGAAGAGAAGAAAACGGACATGCAGGAGGAGGCTGTATCAGACGAGATGGGGAACGCCATGCTGCGTTATCTGCCCCTGCGCGGAATGGTCAGCTTCTCGGGCGGCAAATTGGGGTATGATGAGCTGGCTGAGATGCTGAAGAAATTGTGACGGGAGGTTTTCTGTAAGGCTCCCGATTGTTTCCGGAATGTGAAAAGCGGCTCAGCTGCCGGGGAATCACCTGACAGCTGAGCCGCTTTTTCTGATTATCCGTAAACGGAATGGAGTTATCCTGAATATTCCGCCGGGAATGGAATTATCCTAAATATTTCACCAGGGTTGCTCTTACCGCGCCCGGGCCGGCCAGCTCTTCGCGGAAGAGCTCTTCGATTTTCTCGCCGAGGCCCGCTTCGTACAGATTGCTGCCGAAGATGTTGGCATTACTCAGGATCGGAGCAAGCTTGCCGTGGATATCGGCTGTGGTATCGCCAAGCTTCAGGCCGTCAAGGGCTGCCGTCAGCTCATCCAGCATAGGATCGGAGGAACGTTCAAAGACCTTGCCCTCATCATCCACACCGAGCAGATATCTCAGCCAGCCTGCAAGCGCCAGCGGGATCGCTTCGAGCTTCTTCGCATCGCCGTATTTCTCCACGTAGGATTTGATCGTTTCGCCGTAACGGATGCCGACCTTCTGGGAGGTATCCGTAGCGATACGCTGCGGCGTGTCAGGCATGAAGGGATTCGGAATACGGATATTGATGACCTCGTCCACGAAAGCCTCCGGGGAAAGAATACCGGGGTCAGTCACAACCGGCATGCCCTCGACCGGTCCGATCCGGTGTACCAGCTCCTTGAGCTGAGGATCCTTCATCTCATCCGCGATGAGGGTATAACCCAGCAGGCAGCCGTATACTGCCAATCCAGTGTGAAGCGGATTCAGGCAGGTTGTTACCTTCATGCGCTCTACCTTATTGACAGTATCCCTGTCGGTCATATAGACGCCGGCTTTTTCCAGCGCAGGACGTCCGTTGGGGAATTTATCCTCGATGACCAGGTACTGGGGGCCTTCCGCATTGACAAATGGCGCGATATAAGTACGCTTGGATGTGATCACGGGAGCCATGTTCTCGATACCGAGCTTTTCCAGCTCAGCCTGTACGGATTCCGCCGGACGCGGGGTAATCTTGTCGATCATAGACCAGGGGAAGGCAATCTGGGATTCATCCTGAAGCCATGCGCAGAATTCCGCCGGAACCAGGCCTTTATCCGCCCATGCCTTCGCCATTCCGACGACGGAGCTCATCAGCTTTTCGCCGTTATGGGAACAGTTATCCATGGATACGACAGCCATCGGATATTTGCCTGTTTTATAGCGCTCATACAAAAGCGCTGCCACGACGGACATTGCGGAATTATATGCAGGAGCGCATTCCTCGCTGCCCGGACCTGCATCGATATCCGCCTGCACAAAGGGGAAGAAGCTGCCGTCCGATCCCTTCAGGGCATAACCCTTCTCGGTGATCGTGAAGGAAACCATCTGCAGACCGGGATCGGTAAAGATCTCGCGCAGCCGTTTCCAGGTGGCTTCGATGCCGGTCTGGGCTTTGATAGCCTCTGCCAGAGATCCGATCACCTGCTTATCCGTAGAACCGTCCGCTTTCAAAGTAACGCCGAGGACAAGGTTGTCATAAGCATCATAGATTTTGTCTACAACATCGAAGTCAAAAGATTCCACGCAGATAATTCCTTTGTCGGTTTCCTTTTCTTCGATCAGCCTGTCGGCCAGCCCGCCGATAAAAATACGAAAGATGTTTCCGATCCCGAAATGTACCCACACAGGGGCTTTGCGCGTGTTTTCCGCAACCTGGCAGATATCATAAGCAGGAAGCTTCACTCCGGCTGCTTTCCAGGCATCAGCCTGTTTCAATCCTTCTAATGAAAGTTTCATGATATTTTCCTCCGATGACGGGACCTTATGTCCCGAAAGAGCAATGCAGATTGATATTGTTCAGGCAGCTCCCTGGATCAGCCTCTCTGCGCATTCTTTTCGATGGCTTCCCAAAGACCCTGGATATATGTTGCCCCTAAGGCGCGGTCATACAGTCCATAGCCGGGCATCGCTTTTTCTCCCCAGATCATGCGTCCGTGATCCGGACGGATCGGTCCGTCGAAGCCTGTCTCATACAAGGCCTTTACGATCTCGTACATATCGAAATTCCCGTCTTTGGAAATATGGCATGCTTCCTCAAAATCGTAGTTCTCTCTGGACGTATCATTGAAATGCAGATTCCGGACATGGGCAAAATGAATCCTTCCCTTCAGCACGCGGATCATATGCGGAAGATCATTTTCCAGATTGGTTCCATAGGAGCCGGAGCAGAAGGTTACGCCGTTATGGACATCATCTACCGCCTCCATCAGCCGGAGAATGTTCTTTTCCGAATTGATGATGCGGGTCAGGCCGAATACGCTCCAGGCAGGGTCATCCGGATGGATGGCCATCTTGATGTCATATTCGTTGCAGACCGGCATGATCGCTTTCAGGAAATACACCAGATTCTGGAACAGCTTCTCGCCGTCCACATCCTTGTACATCTCAAAAAGCTCCTGTACCTTTGCCATACGCTCGGGTTCCCAGCCGGGCAGTACCGTACCGTTGGACATCTTGTCCATGGAAGCGGCAAGATCGTTTGCGTCGATCGCGTCGATCGCCTTCTGGTTATAAGCCAGAACTGTGGAACCGTCCGCGCGTACACGGGCTAATTCTGTGCGGGTCCAGTCAAAAACCGGCATGAAGTTGTAGCATACCAGGTGAATGTCTTCTTTTCCCAGGTTCGCCAGTGTCTCGATGTAGTTCGCGATATATTTGTCTCTGTCCGCATCACCGACCTTAATCGAATCACAGACGTTGACACTTTCGATTCCGGATAACCGCAGACCGGCGGCTTCGACTTCTTCCTTCAATGCGTGAATCGCTTCTCTGGTCCATACTTCACCGGGGGTCGTATCATATAAGGTGGAAATCACGCCTGTGACTCCCGGAACCTGGCGGATCTGCTGAAGGGTGACGGTATCGTATCTGGAACCGTACCAGCGCATTGTCATTTCCATATTTTTTTCTCCATTCCTCAAACATTAAATGCTTGCATAAAATCAATCGTCAAAGGTCAAAACGATCTTCCGGATGGAAGGATCGCGGGAATCGTTAAAATCAAAGGCCTTCTGTGCATCCAGAAAATGGAAAGTATGGGAAATCTTATGATCAAGATCCAGTTTTCCTTCGTTGATCAGATCAATCGCCTTCTGGAATTTGCGGTTCTGCAGTCTGGAACCGCGGATATCCAATTCCTTGGAGGTGATGCCGAACTGTGTAACCTCTGTCGGGGCAACGGAGAAGCCCATCGTAATCACACGTCCGGCGTTGCCGGTTACGCGGATCAGAGTTCCAAGGGAATCCTTCGTGCAGGCACAGTCGATGGATAACGTCGGCCCGTATGCATCCGTAGTATATTCTTTGACTTTCTCGTCAATATTCTCCTTCAGAAGATTGATCGCGTAATCTGCGCCGCTGTCCAGAGCTTCCTGAAGCTTATCATCCACGACGTCCGCTACGATAATCTTTGCGCCGCTAAGCTTTGCGATGCTCAGCATACGGGTTCCCAGTGCGCCGACACCCATGATCAGAACTTCATCTTCAGCGGAAATCTCTGCTCTGGAGCAGGCCTGGATCGCAATCGTAGTCGGCTCAATGAGGACAGCGTCCTCATACCGGAGCTGATCCGGCAGCAGATAGCAGTCCGTGTCCGGAACAGCCATATATTCCCTGTAGCCGCCTTCGATATGCACGCCGCGTACAGCGAGATGCTGACAGACATTGGGGCGTCCGTGACGGCAGGCATAGCATTTGCCGCAGGCTGTTACCTGATCGATGATCACACGGTCGCCGACCTTTACCTTCGTCGCTGTTTCTCCCGCTTCTACAACCTCGCCGACCATTTCATGGCCGATGACGCGGGGATATGTGGCGGCGGCATTTGTCCCATGATAGATTCCTACGTCGGAGCCGCAGATTCCGGCCGCTTTGATTTTTACAAGCACATTATTTTTCCCGTCAATGACCGGCTTATCCATCTCGATGATTCTGAGCTCCTCCGGCTTAACGATTTGAACTGCTTTCATTTTTTCTGCCATATTTATTTCTCCTCCCAAAACAAAGTTTTGTACGCTGACTCAATGGCCGCGGATGACTGTTTTGCAGCCACGCCTGCACAAAGCGCAGCCGTGGGCAAAATATGTCTCCTGCTCCTCCTGTAATGATAAGGATTGAGTCAGAAATTACTGTCCCGAATTACTTGTCTTTTTGTCCGGGAGCATACCTCAAAAATCAGTTACATAGCCCGCTATGCGCCTGATTTTTGAGGTTCACTCCCAAACAAAAATCCTGCGTTATTCGAGACATTTATTTCTGACTCTATCCTAATCGAAAACTGACATACCGTCCGGATGACGATTTCGCTGCCGGGCAGCGGAGCTGAGAGCTGCCCGGGCAGCGGAAATTATACTCATGAACGCAATAAACTGCCGTTTCATTTTGAACACTCCGCGCGTTCACTCGTTATACGGTAATCGTACCGGCAGATATTTACGTTATCAAGTATATATTATCGCGCATCAGCCTCCGGTAAACAGCCTCATTACACCTACAGATACCGCCGGGACATAAGTCACAAGAGCGAGAACGATGAAATTCGAAATCAGGAATGGGACAAGAGCCTTTACGTTTTCGGAAAGCTTATTTCCGCCGATTGCCGTTGCGGCAAAGAGGCAGACACCAACCGGGGGCGTCGTTAACCCCAGAACAAGATTCATAACAACAACCAGGCCAAACTGGATCGGATCCACATTTACCTGCATCGCAACCTGCAGCAGAACAGGGAAGAGAATCAGCAGCGCCGCGATTGTCTCCATGAACATGCCTACAAAAATAAGGAAGAGGTTGATCAGCAGAAGGATGAGGAATTTGTTGCTTGTCAGATTCAGCATGGCATCAGCGATCAGGTTCGGAATACGCTCTTTTGTCAGGATATAGGCAAATACGTTCGCAAATGCGACGAGAGCCATAATTGCCGCCGCACTGGAAAGTGTCTGTTTCAGGCAGGCATAAAATGATTTGATCGTAAGCTTTTTATAAATAAAGAAGCTGACGATGGTGCCATATACCACACAGACGATGGAGGCCTCTGTAGGCGTCATGACACCGCCCATGATGCCGAACAGAATAATGGCCGTCATAATGATCGCCCAGATCGCTTCTTTTCCGGCATGCATGATTTCCTTAAAGGGAAGCATCTTGTCACGCTTGGGATAATTATGTTTCTTCGCCTGGATATAGCAGACCAGGCACATACCGCCGCCCATCAGAATTCCAGGGAAGATTCCGGCCATGAACATCTTTGATACGGAAAGGCCTGTCATAGTCGCGGCAATGATCATCGGCACGGAAGGCGGGATGATCGGACCCATACAGGAGCTCGCGGCAGTGACCGCGACTGAGAAAGGAGTGTCATAACCCTGATTTACCATCATCGGAATCTCGATTCCGCCAAGGGCCACGGTATCAGCCAGAGCAGTTCCGGAAATACCGGCAAAAACCATGGAAGCAAGAATGTTGGCATAAGCCAGACCACCGCGCAGATGGCCGACCAGCGCATCGGCAAACTCCAGAAGCTTATCAGAGATACCGCCCTGGTTCATCAGGTTTCCGGCCAGGGTAAATCCCGGTATGCAAAGCAGGGTAAAAGAATCCATGCCGGCGAAAAAACGCTGGGCAAACTGGACGATCGGCATGCCTGTCCCGACAAAATATACGCAGGATGCAATGCCCAGACTAAAAGCAACCGGAACACCGACAGCCAGGCAGACAACAAAGGTAATAAATAACATTGATACCATGGATCAGCCTACCTCCTTTTTGACTTCTTCTACTTCCTTCTCCCACTCCGGAGGATCAACCTCGGTACTGTTCCAGTCCCGGAACATCTGGATCAAGCGGAGAACCAGACTGAAACACAGGAAACCGAATAACAGAATCTGTGAGAAATATACCAACTGCATCGGAATCTGCATGGCAGTAGAAACCATTCTGAATTTAATGAATGCCAGCCCGGGAACGGATTTGGTTAAAAGAAATACGCTTAATACAAGCATGGCTATCGTCACCAGGATACGGATTGCTTTGTTCAGTTTGTGAAGGCCTTTTGCTTCCAATGCATCCTTTAAAAATTCGACAAAAACAAACTCATCCTTCAATACCGCTACACCACAGCCAAATGCGACCATATAGATAAAGGTATAGCGGGCGGCCTCCTCTGTCCAGGACGGGGCAGAAGGCAAGAGATTACGGCTGACGATCTGCACCATGACACAGACACAGAAAGCAAGATAAAATACACAGCCGAATGCGCACAGTATTTCTGTATAAATCTTGACAAATTTGTCAAATTTCTTCATTTCTGATTCCTCTTTATCCGTCAAACGCCATTTCAGTATGTTTTAAAAAGGACCAACAGCATCGTTTCAGCTGTTGGTCTTTTTTATCATAGAGCTGCCCGAAGAAAGCTGTCGCCTGTCGGCGACCGGCGGCCCGCAAGGCAGGCGACAGGAACAGTCCATGTCTCCTGCCCGATCATATCGCTGCGCGAAACGAAACGTCCGGCATTATTTTTCAGGATTTACAGCCTCGATGGCTTCATAGATCTCCTTCTGGCTGTCGGTAAGGATCGGAAGAACGCCATTGATCATAGCTTCCGCAAACTCGGCCTGATCAACATCGACGAATTCCATACCCTCTTCCTGAAGCTGCTCTTCGAACTTCTCTTCGTTCTCAAGGAACAGCTCATGCTCATAATCCTGGCAGTATTTGCCGCCGTCAAGAACGACCTGCTGCAGGTCTTCCGGAAGGGCATCAAACTGAGCCTTGCCCATGGCGATGTAAACCCATGCGCGAAGGTGAGCGGTCCTGATGAGATACTTCTGGACTTCATAGAAGGACTGGTTCTGGATCATAGCCAGCGGGTTCTCCTGCGCTTCGATCGTTCCCTGCTGCAGAGAGGTGAATACCTCGGACAGAGCCATCGGGGTAGGCTTCGCGCCGACAGCTTCAAAAGCGGCGACGGTCATGGGAGACTGCGGGGTACGGATCAGGAGATTCTGGCAATCAGCGATGGACTCAATCTTCTTGTTGGAAGTGATATATCTCGGGCCTCTGGTAAAGTAACCGATAACCTTCATCCCTGCATTTTCCATCAGCTCTTCAAACTTTTTGCCAGGTTCGCCTTCAAGGACAGCAGCCATATGCTCATCGGACTGGATCAGGTACGGCATGCCGATCATGCCAAGATCCGGCTCATAGGTCTGCATGGATTCGCCTGTGAAAGTGATGTCACAGCCGGAATTCATCAGGATAGAAGTCAGCATGTCTACCTCAGAGCCAAGCTGGGAGTTGGGATAAACCTCGACCTCGATGCGGCCTTCGGACTTCTCCTCGACATACTCCTCAAAAGCGAGGGCAGCCAGATGCCAGGAGTCATTCTCAGCATTGATGTGTCCGATATTGATGGTGTACTCGGCGGCGTTTGCGCTGATGCCCAGCGCCAGGGTCATGGTTGCTGCGATGGCAGCGGCTACAAGTTTCTTCATGTTTCTCCTCCTTATCAGGTAAAAAATGTGAGTGGGTTTCCGTGTATCTTTTGTACTAACATACTAACATGCTAGTATGTTATTGTCAATATGACATTTTAACTAAACATCTGACTGTGAATTTGTGCAATTTTTTGATAATTATTTAACAACCTCATCATCCCGGTTCGGTTAATCTGCCATGAAATGTCATGATAGAAAAGCAGGCAGATAGATCAAAGATCAGATCCTCCTGCCCATACAATTGCTTTGATTTCAGAGAGAACCTATCTGGAAACCGCCTGTATCTTCATCTGCAGAAAAATAATCCGGATATTGCCTGATCAGATCATTCTTTTCATAATGAAGCTTTCTTACATGGTCATACATCTCATCGAACACCTTTTGGCTCTCCCCGCGCCGCATCAGATCAATCAACAGCTTATGCTGGCGGACCGTACTGTTCATGGTTTCTTCATTGGAAACCGTCAGCACGCGGAATCTGTCATAATTTCCGTTCACGCTCATGATGGTTTCCCAGGCCAATGATTGTCCGGCTTCGTCAAAAATAACTCTGTGCATCTCATTATCCTGAAGAATGAATGCAGAGTAATCTTTTTTTTTCTGACATTGTTCCTGGGCGAGGATTTTTTCTTCCATTTTCTCCAGACAGGCGGCAGAAGGACCTTTTTCCATCAAAAGGTGCAGCGAGGCAATTTCAAGGCTTTCCCTGATAAATCGTTCCTGAAGGACACGGGTAAAATTGATTCTTGAAACGATCGTCTGACGCTGTGGAAAAATATCAACCAGACCTTCTTCATGCAGACGGATAAAGGCTTCCCGTACCGGCGTCCGGCTGACATTCAGCTTTGTCGCCATCTCCTGGGTGCTCATCGCTGTACCCGGGGGAAGACTTAATGTCATGATTCCTTTTTTTAATAATGCATACACCGCATCCTGGGTCGTCTCTTTGCTTACGCTCAGCACCATATTTATTTCGGCCTTTCTACTTTTTCTTTATCCGCTGAACCTGTTCATTCAGCTTCAGGGCTGTCTCGGAGGGATCCAGTTCTCCATCCTGTACCGCCATTTCCTTCAGATAGGCAATCAACCCTTCGGTATCAAATACTTCCCGATGATGGCTTGTTTTTACGGTTACTCCTCTGCTGGTAAAAACAGAAACAACTTCCAACGGAATATTCTGCATCCCATGCGCATCCATCGATGCCCTCACAAGCTTCCTCTGCTTTTCATTTCCCAAAAGCGGATTTTCGAAAGACTGGTCCGTACCGTTCATATGCTGGTTCCAGTTACCGCTGTTCTTTCCCTCGGTGATCGTACCTCCGTAGCCAAAGCAATTCAGCCCTATGACTTTTCTTCTGGTCACGACCAAAGCCAGAAGCCCTGCGATTTTTCCCTGCCAGGCGACGGTTCCCGGGTAGACAAGCCCGAGCTTATTCCGCCTGGCCAGAATAATCAGGGAAGATACCAGGCTTTTCAGATCTCCGCTGCGGCTGTTCGTCAGATAAGGCTCCTGCCGGTTTTTCTGCTTTTCCCGGAGGCGTCTGGATTCCGAGTCGTAATCATTTTTGCGGAAACGTGAAGTCAGCATGCGCAGCAGATCTTCCCATCGCAGTCCGTACCTGCGCATCAGCATAGGCAGGATAAAAATCAGTCCGATCGCCAGCAAAAACGGCAATATCTGTTCATAAGTTACTTTGGCTTCCATCAGATCCTCCTTTTTGAGACGGAGCAGGCAGCGATTACATCACAATCAAGCCCAAGAAGGCTATGGATCACAATATCTCCGGCATGCACAGGCGCGGTCAGGGTCTTTGCATGGATCAGGCGCATGGCTTCGGGAATTTTTCCCAGCGGAATCGGCGACGTTACCCTGACGCTTGCCAACGGCATGTCCCCGCCCTTAACGCCGACCGTTGTAGAGACCGTTCTTCTCGGATCAGTCAATTCCTGGCGGACATAGTCCACCCCTCTTGCACAGCCGTGTCCGGTAATTGTATACTCTTCATGATCTGTGTCACGTTCGGCTGTCACCAGGCAGCCATTCGGACAGACAATACAGGTATATTCTTTTTTCATTCCACATACACCTCCACATCCTCCGTTCCTTTGAGAGGCTTCAGCGGCAGCCAGATCATCTCCGCCGGCAGGGCCTGTTTCATTTTCTTTCTTCCCAGGATTTCATTTCCCTGCCGCGCGCAGATTGTGACATCCCTCATCGGCCTGCGCACCCTGAGGCTCAGGGTAAACGGTTCCCTGCCTTCCGCAGCCTGAGGAACCGTATGATGAATTCCCTCCCCGGCGATAATCTTTATGCCGCCTTTCGCAAGAATTCCCTCTTCCAGATAGCTCTTTACAGCCTCTGCCATTGCTTCCGCTTCTTTGGAAACAAAGTCGACCAGATCATGGACATGCAGCACATTTCCTGCCGCAAAAATACCCGGCACATCTGTCTGGAAATGTTCATCCACAAAGGCTCCATGGGTTCTGGGATCCAGACTTACTCCTGCATCCAGAGAAAGCTCATTTTCAGGGATCAGACCTACGGATAAAATGAGGGTGTCACAGGGGATATATTCATCCGTTCCGGGGACCGGGCGAAGGGTTTCATCCACCTCTGACACAGTGACTCCTTCGAGACGGCGGGATCCGTGGATCTGCGTTACCGTATGGGAAAGAATGAGCGGGATATCATAGTCCAGGAGGCATTGCCGGATATTTCTCGGCAGGCCGCTCGGATATGGCTGGATCTCATAGACGGCCTTTACATGAGCGCCTTCCAGGGTCAGTCTTCTGGCCATAATCATCCCGATATCACCGGAGCCAAGGATGACCGTTTCTCTTGCGGGCATTCTGTTATATATATTTATATATGCCTGCGCAACGCCGGCGGTAAATACGCCGCAGGGACGTTCTCCGGGAATTGCCGCGGCGCCGCGGGTCCGTTCCCTGCAGCCCATTGCCAGAATGACGGCCTTTGCCTGCCAGATCGTTCTTCCTTCTCTCGATACCACGGTGACTTCACGATCCGCCGTAATATCTGTTACCGCCGCATTGCTGATGATGCGAATCCCGTATTCCAGAGCTTTTGCGATAAAACGGGAGGCATATTCCGGGCCGGTGAGGCTTTCCCCAAAACGGGTTACCCCGAATCCGTCATGAATGCATTGCCTTAGAATACCTCCCGGTCTGTTTTCCCGTTCTATTACGAGAATATCATGTATGCCCAGCTCATAAAGTCTGACTGCTGCCGCCAGGCCGGCAGGGCCTGCGCCAACGATGAGCACATCTGTTTTCTGCTTTTCGGATATCTGTGCTGTCTCCCTTTTATTCATCTTCATTCACCTCCCGCACTTTTCCGAAAAACATCCGGGAACCCTCCTGCGCATACGTTATATCTGTCGGAGCTATCCCGAGCTCTTCCTCAAGCATCCGGGTGATCCTCATCTGGCAATACCCGCCCTGGCAGCGTCCCATCATTGCGCGCGTCCGGTATTTGACTCCTGTCATGGTATGCACTCCCAGCGGATTATGAATCGCCTGTAAGATTTCGGCTTTGGTCACCTTCCCGCACCGGCATATCAGTTCCCCGTAATCCGGGTTTTCTTTGATCAGCTTCGCCTGCGTGTTTCCGTCCAGCTTCTCGAAGCGGACAATCGCTTTTCGATTTGGATTGAAATCCGTATTTTCAATGAAGGCTTCCCTTTCCTGCATCATTGCGATCACATATCGGGCTATGGCGACGGATGCGGTCAGTCCGGGAGATTCCATCCCGATCAGGTTTACCGCATTTGGGGCAATATCGTCCCTGATTTCGATTTTATAGTCCTGGATCCTGCCTTCCTCATCCACCCATTTCGGCAGAATCCCGGAATATGTCCGGATATAATCCCCGCGCGTAAAATTCGGCCACAGCTTCATCGCTTCTTCATACAGATAATCCAGGTTTTTCTGTTCTACGCCATACCAGGACATATTATCTGTCTGTTCGGCTGTGGGACCCAGAAGCACATTTCCATCGGTCGTCGGGGTAACGTGGATGCCCATATAGGTATTGGACGGTACGGTATAGATCGGCATCGGAAGACCGCGCCCCAGCCGTTCATCCAGGATGATGTAATCATCCTTTGAGCCGACAATATGGTAACCGGTGATTCCCAGCATCTCTGAAATCTTTCCGCAGCCAAGTCCGGCGCTGTTTATTACCCAGCGGCTCCGGAAGATCTCTCCCCCGGCTTCAATCAGGTAGCCGTCCGTATCTCTTTGGATCCCTGTGACTTCATGGCCGAGGAAATATTCGGCCCCGTTTTGCGCGGCGTTTTCCGCAAGGGCAATTGTCATCAGGAAGGGATCAAGAATTCCGCTGTTTTCAGATAACAGAGCGAAGCTTCCTTCTACCTGAGGGATGAGCTCCTTCAGTTCCTTCCCGGAAATCATCCGCAATCCGGAAGCGCCGTTCGCATTCCCCTGCTCGATCACCTCCAGGAGTCTGGCGTATTCCTCTTCGGTATTTCCGACAAGGACTTTTCCGCAGCGTCTGAAGGGGAAATCCAGCTCTCTGGCCAGATCGTCCATCATCCGATTGCCCTCCACACATAATTTTGCTTTCAGGGAGCCGACGTCATAGGCAAAGCCTCCATGACAGACGCCTGTATTCCTGCCGCTGGTCTCATTGCAGACATCCGTATTTTTTTCCGCGACGCCGATGCTCAGACGGTAACGGCTAAGCTCTCTGGCTATGGCGCTGCCGATCACACCACCGCCGATGATGAATACATCAAATTTCTTCATCTGTATTTCTCCTCCCAAAATACAGTTTTGCAGGTTGACTCAATCCTAAGCAGAATCTACAAATATGATACACTACACAGCCCTTTTGTTCAACCATATTTGCCCATATATTTGAAAAGGGGAAATGCATTTTCGGCAATCATTCTATGACAGCGTCGACAGAAGCCTGATTCTGCGGCAGCCTGAAAGCTGTGTCATAAGTCACGTTATGAAAAATGATAAATACAATAAATATTATTAAATTATTTATGTAAATCACTTTTCTCTGTTGTTCAATATGGCTTATGCCATATTTACTACAACCGGATGTAACGCCCACCCTCCATCCCATTTGATTGGGAAT
>JAFVGK010000051.1 GCA_017475035.1 Blautia sp. | reverse complement strand
GAGCGGATTCCGAGTGGCTGTAGGTTGCTGCATGCCAGTGGCATGCGTTTAGCAACGACCGAGCCGGGAGGCGAGACGCGAGAGCAGCTCCGCTGCGAAGCGATCCGTAGAATCAGGCTTTTGTCGATGCAATCATAACATAGTTCCGGCTCAGGATCTGTGCAGGAAATAACCTTTACATCCGGAGAGTCTGAATCCGCCCATGCTGGGTTGTTGTCAGCCGCCGCAGCCCGCTGCGGCTCCTTCCGCAAAAAAACCCTCTATCTTTTGTGCATCTTCCATACCGAGCCTGTACATATGATCGATCTGTTCTTTATCCTTCGTCAACGTACTCATATTTCCGATCGAATACGGCGCCAATATCAGCAGTTTTCCTTCTTTCTCCAATTCAAGTGCCCGGTTAAGCTCATGATTATACACATAGGCGCGTTCTTTCAGTCTCCTGGCAGCTTCCGGGTATTTTCTGGCAAGCAGTCCGGACATCAGTTCGTCCTTTCTGGCGTTTCGACGAAAAGATTTTGGCCGGGTCAGAATTACCACAACCTTCTCACAGCCTGCCGCCAATGCAAGATCATAAGGAATCGGGTCAGAAATCCCGCCGTCAAACAGCAGCCGGCCTTTCCACTCATAAGGCTTTGAAGCAACCGGCACACACGAAGAACCCTTAATCGCGCCGTAATCATCCTGGGACATATCCGTCATGTCATAGTATACGGGTTCCCCGGTCTTTGCATCCGTTGCGACAATCTTCATTTTTTTCCCGCTTGCGAGCATGGCTTCAAAGTCAAGAGGGTTTTCTCCGTCTGAATTGGTCAGTCCGCTTCCGTAAATATACTCCAGATCCAGATAGCTTCCCGTGCGTAAAAACAAATCCATGCTCATGTATTCCCTGCGGAAGCTGTATTCATGATAAAACAGATAATTCCTGCCTCTTTGCCCTGAAGCATACGCAGCACAATTCGCACTGCCGGCAGATACTCCGGCAAGATAATCAAAGCTGATCCCATGATCCATGCACCAGTCAAAGATACCGGCACCATAGACACCGCGCATCCCCCCTCCGACATCAACAACTCCTATCATGCATCTCTTCCTTTCAGTACCATATCTTATGAATGTTCTTCTGCTCCGGCACAATGCCATACCAACCGGTCCTTTACCACGGTGTCGATTCATCAGGCGGAGCTACCTCCGAATACCCGCCCAGATCCCCATATGAATAATCATCATTACTATTATCATTATTATTAGAAGACACACTTTCCTGGCTGCCGCCCGAATAGTCATTATACACCGGTGCCTCATAGTATTCCGGTTCATAACTCTCTTCATACAGATCACTTACCGTATCTCCGTAATCGACATCTTCTTCATCCCCGTCATCAGATTCGTCTTCCTCTGCCGGAGTCGGCGTAACCGTCTCCGTCGGCACAGGGGTAACGTCAGGAGCATTTGGATCTTTCAGAAATCTCGCCCGTAATTCGTCTATCTCTTCATCCGTAAGGTTCATGGCCTGATGGAAAAAGTTTTCCATAGAACCATAGTCAGTATCAATCGCATCAAAAGCATTTTCTATCCACGAGCGGTCTACCGTACATAAAGTAAAAATATCTCCCAGGCTGTCCGTATTTCCCGTTTCTTCCTGTGCTTCTATAAGCTCCTGCTCTATATACTCCAGCAGATAGTCATTGGACAGCATATAATCTTCGATCACGGTTTCCCGTTCTACACCCAACACAGACAAAATCAAGGCGCATACAATGCCCGTGCGGTCCTTTCCCATTCCGGAATGAATCAAAATCGGGTATTTTGAAGAAAGCAGAAGATTAAACACACGACGGTATCCGGCAAGAGCAGTATCGCTGAACAGATAATCATCCGTATATTTCCGCTCGAAGAAACCTGCTGCATCCTCCCCCATAGCCGCCAGCAGATTCAGCGAGTGGGTTTTGTATTTCATTCCCGGGGAAAAAGGATAATAATTCTCAAAGTCTGACTCCATATGCTTTGACAGATATCTTTCTACCAGACGGTTCCTGACCCCGCCCAGCTTTCCATCCGGCTCAGCCATTGCTTCCCAGGTTGTACGAAGATCAATGATCGTCGCTAAGCCTTTCTTTTGCAGGAGTTCTTTATCTTCTGCGGAAATCTCTGAAAGCTCCCCGCTCCTCCAAAGCCTTCCGCCGCCAATGATCAGTCCATCGGCGCCTTCATACCCTCCCAGTTCACGGGCATTCCATACCGAAGTCAGGCCAAGGCTTCTCTCGATCTCCTCTGTTTTCGCAGCTTTCTCCTCTTGTGCCTCCTCTTCCTGCGTCTTCTCCGGTTCCTCTGCGATATCTTTTCCTTCCTGAGATATTTCTTCTTCCGTTTCGCCAGCCGAAACAGTTTCTTCCTCTATATCATATTCTGCATTACCATCGATATTCTCGTTTGCATAACTCCCCACACAGCAAAGCATAGAACTCATTAATACAGATAAAAAGATAATACCCCTTTTTTTCATCATTTACCTCCATAATCTCTCATTATCTTCTTTTTTTCTCCTGCTTTCTCGGATCAAAAGCTTCAAAGATCGGCCAAAGTCCCTCCTTTTTCGCAATCCTGAAGTCATTTTCATTTTTGATCGTCCAGCTGGCTCCGGAAAGCCTCCACAGGGAACGGCAGAGCCTGTTGGAAAGATTCTTTCTTTCGCCGAAGCAATATGCGATAAAATCCGGCCGGGTCAGAAAATTAGCGAAAAGATAAGTACCGCAAAAAGCAGCAGGCAAGGAAAGATCATTGTCTTCTTTGATCAGGTTCGTCGATAACTGACCTCTGATAATATCCGGTCTGTGCCGGCGCAGCCAGCAGACAACTCTCGGATCAAAGCTTTCTACTACATACCTGCCTCCGTATAAAGCGGTATAAGCATCTAATTTCCGGCATGCGGCTTCACAGAGCTTTGCATAATTTCCACGATACGTCTTGAGTTCCACAATCAAGGGCGTTTTACCAGCAAAAATCTCCAGTACCTCATCAAGAAGAGGAATATGCTCCGTTGTTTTCAGCAATCTGTGGTTTCTGACCTGATCCGCCGTCAGGTTCTCCAGGATCAGGTCTTCTCCGGTCATTCGTTTAAGATTCCAATCATGAAATACCGCCAGAGAACCATCCTTTAATAAATGAACATCCAGCTCAGCTCCAAATCCGTTTTCTACAGCAAGCCTGAACGCTGCCAGGCTGTTCTCCGGAATCTCCTTATCATCATGATAACCACGATGCGCATAGCTCCAACCGTCAAAATCCCTCACGCCCGGCGCATTTCGCCTTCCGTTCAAAGAAAGCAGGTAAAGACAGGCAAGGATCAGAATTACCAAAAAAACCATACCCAGAATTTTCATAGCACAGCTCCCTCCCGCCAAATATTCATAGAGCCCTTTACCTGGTTTTCACATTTTGATTACATCCCAAAAAGCCTGTTCTGCATGGCTTAATCTCATCAATTATAAAAAATCAACGGGCATTTTCATGACTTTTTGTCATTTGTATCATATCATTCTGAATCCTCATCGGAAGAATCTGCTTCTTCCTGTAACTGTTCAACCATTCTCGCCCGTTCTGATATCGTTTTTGCAGGAGCTGCTTTCGCCCGTTCTGTCTCTTTCTTTCCAAAAAATCCCTGCAGCATAGGAGGGACGGGCTCCGCTTCGCCGCGTTCCTGTCTTTCTTTCTTCTCTTTCTCCTGACTCATCAGGTCTTTTCCCCCGAAGTAAGCCAGAACAGCTCCTGTTATAATGAAAACAATCCCAATCACAAGGAAAAGCAAAGAGGAAGATTCATCTCCCTTAATAAAACCTCTGGCAAGCTGATATCCGGTGTAAATCAGATAACCTCCGCCCAGAACCCAAAAGATAGCCGTACGGGAAGGGCCCGGAGCAGGAGACGCTTCTTTGTCATCTTGTACCATTTCCTCCGTCTCTTTTTGCAGATCTTCGGTTTTTTGTGTCATTTCAATTTTTTCCTTATCTTCCATATGATTTCCTTTCTGTGTTTACAGAAACGGTCCCTGTTTCTGACGATAACCAGACGCCTGGGTTCATGGCCCTCATCCGCTCCATGATCGATGTCGCTTTCACTCAGCCGGGAAATATGCCCGTAAACGTAATTATCTGCCGAAAAAACACGTATAACGAGTGAACGCGTTCATCTTCCGGTCTGAAAAGGCATTCCATCGCGTTCACGAGTATAACAGCAGAGCCATATCGTAATAGTTGAGGTGTAATCTGAAACACTGAAATGTTACTGTCTTCACCCTCTTTGTATTATAAGATTGCGTTTGTAAGTTGTCAACGGAGGATGATTATGATAAAATAAAAAGCAAGTGTGGTTTTGACTGCAATTACGGAGTATAACCACATAATCCTGTAGGGATTTATATTCGCGTTCATCAGGCTTTACATTCTTAAGCATCAGCCGCGAAATATACAGTGGCACTGTATTCAGGAATCCTTACATAAA
Source organism: Blautia sp. (assembly GCA_017475035.1). Classification (GTDB taxonomy): domain Bacteria; phylum Bacillota; class Clostridia; order Lachnospirales; family Lachnospiraceae; genus Blautia_A. Next base: position 33,181 of record JAFVGK010000051.1, on the reverse strand, counting down.
ATATGGTAAACGAACAAAATGCCTGCATTTTGATTTGTTTACTGCGCCGAATTTAAGCCGCGTAAGCGGCATCTTTCCGCAATGAATTCGTGCGCATGCTATAAATAATAAGGGGCAACAATTTTAGAAAGAGGTGATTAAATGAGTAAGCGCAGGCGCAGAAAGCCTGGCGGGATGAAAAATAACACGGCAGGTTATGATATGGACAGCAGAATGGATGAGCTTACCGAGGGAAGTTTCCTGAATGAAGGAGGACCGATCCCTGTCGACGATGCGATCAGTGAAGATTTCCCTGAAGATGATACGGAAGACGCATCAGTCCTGGAAGGAGAAGAGGACTCTTCTTCCGGATATTCAGATGATATTTCCGGTGACGAAGATTCTGCTGATTCTCCCGCATGGAAGGCAGCCGAAGACACCGGGGAGCTTGCTTCTTCGGAAGAAGATGATGAGCATTCCGGTGAGGAGGATGATTCCGGCATGGACACTGAGGAATACTCATCTGTTTCAGATTCCCGGGATGATTCCGTCATGGACGCCGAGGAATACTCTTCCGTTTCGGATTCCCCGGATGATTCCGTCATGGACGCTGAGGAATACTCTTCCGTTTCGGATTTCCCGGATGATTCCGTCATGGACGCTGAGGAATACTCTTCCGTATCAGATTCCCGGGATGATTCCGTCATGGACGTTGAGGAATACTCCTCCGTTTCGGATTCCCGGGGTGATTCCGTCATGGACGCCGAGGAATACTCTTCCGTTTCGGATTCCCGGGATGATTCCGTCATGGACGCCGAGGAATACTCTTCCGTTTCGGATTCCCGGGACGACTCCGTCATGGACGCCGAGGAATACTCTTCCGTATCAGATTCTCAGGACGATTCCGCTGCGGAAGCATCAGATGCATCCCCGGTTTCCGATACCGAAGACAGCTCCGTCATGGACACGGATGATGAAAGCTCTTCTGCAGAAGATACGGATACCGGTGAGGATTACAGTACCTGGGAGGCTGATGACAAGTCAGAGGATGCCGGCGGTGAAGAGAAGAAGAGCACAGCTGCTTCCGGGGATTCACCACTTGACCGTGCTTATAATAAGTTAAAGTCCCTTCCCAAGACAACATCTTCTATCCTGATTTTATGCAGTGTAGTCTTTATTTGCCTGCTTGCCGTTTTCGGGTTATATTCCCACGAAAAGAGCAAGCCGATTGCGGTGGCCGAAGCCTTCCTGGCCAGTATCCAGGATCTGGATTTTGATCGGATGGAGCAGCTGGTTAAAAACAATGATCTTTCTTCACTCGATCGAGCTGACGTGCGAAGCACCTCTTACAGGGATTTTTATCAGATGGTCAACTCCAGGATGACCTATGATATCCGTCGGACGGATTTTCATTTCAGCAGCGGTACCGCCGAAGTAATCGCACATATCCGCTATATCGACGGCACTTCGATTTACCAGAATGTGGTCAGTGATTTTATGCGGACCATCGTTGATTCCGCATTTTCCGGTGTAGCACTTAATGAAGAAGATACATCCGATACTCTGGCTGAGATGTTAATGGCCAGAAAAGATCAGCTGGACGGATGCTTTGCGGAGACGCAGGTCAGGTACCCGCTGGAAAAAATCGAGAACGAATGGAAAATCACTTCACTTGATGAGCAGACGATACGTATCATTACCGCGAATTTCTACAGCATAGAGGATGAGATCCGGAAGTCCATTGGCCAGAGTGAAGAAAGCGAAGCCGAAGAAGATACCTCAACAACCGCAGAGAATACCCAGGAGGAAACTCCTTTGGCTGAAAGCGGTGAAGATATCATCGTGATGGGCGATGCCGTTTCTGACGCAGCTTCGAATCCACTTGTCAATATAGACACTGCCCAGGCTCTTTCGATTGACACCGCAGATTTCTCAATCCGTTATAATAAATATGCGTTAGGAAAGGATTATGCGGGCAGCGATTGTCTTTTGTATTATTTCACCTACACCAATCGTTCTTCAGAGCCTTCCAGCCCGATGAAAGATATTCGCCTGAAAGCTTTCCAGAATGGCAAATCTTTAAGCGACGCCATTCCAAACGGCAAGGACGCCGCATTGGATAATTTCTATGCACAGGTCAACCCGCAGGAGACCATTACAGTCTGCCGGGCCTTTTCTTTGGCAGACCGCTCCAATGTTACGATGCAGGCTGATGTCTCCGGTAACGACGGTCCTACCGTTTCGACGCATATGCTGAAACTGGAATAAAATCTGGTTTCCGTGATTGCTTTCGGCATAATCTGTGATGCCAACATGAAAAAAGACTCTTTCCCGCTGTAGACAAACAGCAGCGGGAAAGAGTCTTTTTTCATGCATCCGTCACGGACATACCGCAAAGCTTCCGTTTCTATGACTATCTGCACAGATCCGGTTCGTCAACTTTTTGTTGCAATATGTACAGGATATGATATAATACCAAAAGAAAACAAATCAACATCACCAAATCCTTTCTTTTACTTCTCTGTTCTTTTGCGCATCATTCCCGAAAGGAGGCTGGTTTTGCTGCTTAAGCATCTAAAGTTGCCGAAACAACAAAATCGTCTTCCGAAGACATTGAGTCAACGTACAGAATTTCATTTTGGCAGGAGGTTTTTTATGTCTGGTTCGAACCGAAAACGAAAGGAGTTTTTCGACACCCTGCTTTACACGATACCGGCGATTTTGCTGGTAACGGTCATGATGTACATTCCCTTTGTCATGAGCGGATATTATTCCCTGACCGAATGGAATGGCATTGCCAAAAACGCTGTCTTTGTCGGTTTACGTAATTTCCGTACGATTTTTGCTTCCAGCGGCGACTTTGCCAGTTCTTTATGGTTTACGATCCGTTACACCTTTGGCTTTATCGTCTTTTCCAACGTGATCGCTCTGTTTCTGGCAGTCTGCCTGACAAAGAAATTTAAATTAGCCAATTTCATGAGAGGAATCTTCTTCATTCCTTATATCATGAGCATGACCATCGTCGGATTTATCTGGAAGTTCATCTTTACCCAGGGTTTCGCCCGTCTTTCGGATATGACCGGATGGGGCGTCTGGAACCTTTCCTGGCTCGGCAATCCGAAACTGGCTTTCTATGCCGTTCTCCTGGTTGGCGTCTGGCAGTCTCTGGGCTTTTATATCGTTCTTTACATCGCCGGTCTTCAAGCTGTCCCTAAGGATGTCCTGGAAGCGGCCACCGTAGACGGGGCGACAGGACGACAGGCTTTTTTCCGGGTCACTCTTCCGCTGTTGGGGCCTTCCATTACTACCTGTATTTTTATGTCCCTGACGAACGGCCTGAAGGTTTTTGATATTATCCTTGCTTTGACAAAAGGCGGTCCCGGATCTTCGACCTACAGCGTCACTTTGCAGATTTATAAGGAAGCTTTCCAGAATAACAATTACGGATTGGGATCCGCCGAGTCCATCATTTATTTCCTCGTTGTCCTCATTCTGACCCAGATCGTGCTGAGATTCTTCTCCAGCCGTGAAGTCGAGCTGTGAGAAAGGAGGAAACCCCATGCAAAGAAAAAAAGCTCTGCGCAAATGGATTCTGATTATTCTTTTATTTTTGCTTGCGCTGATTTATATTTACCCTGTCTTTTTGATGTATATGAATTCCTTCAAGCCCTTTGGTGAGATCGTAAAGAACGCCATTGCTCTCCCTTCCCGCCTTGAGCTGGAGAACTATACATATGTCATTAAAAAGATCAGGTATTTTAAGCTCTTTTTAAACAACGTTATCATCACGGTCACCGGTATTGCAGGCATAATCCTCTTCAGCTCGATGGCGGCATATATGATGGATCGGAGAAAAACACGCTACACCAGATTTGCCCACCTGCTGATCACAACGCCTATGCTGATCCCCTTCCAGACCATCATGATCACCTTGCTCAAAGCCATGAATGTCATCCACTTATCCGGCAGCAAGCTCGGCCTTGGCATCCAGTACTGGGGTTTCGGCATCCCCATGGCCACCTTTATTTTTTATAACTTTATGAAAACGATCCCCAGAGAATTGGATGAAAGCGCCATGATCGACGGAGCAAGTACCCACACGATTTTTTTCCAGGTGATCTTTCCTCTGCTGAAATCCGTGACCGTTACCGTTATCGTTCTTGATGTCATGTGGATCTGGAACGATTTCCTTCTTCCGCTCTTGATGGTAAATTCCAGCAATGAGACAAAAACTCTGGTTCTGGCAGCTTATACCTTTGTCGGACAGATGAATACAAAATGGCATTATGCCATGGCTGCGATGGTCCTTGCGGTTACTCCTTCCATTATCATCTTTATCCTGCTCCAGAAATATATTGTGGAAGGGGTCGTAGCCGGAGCCGTAAAAGGATAGCCGGATCCTGACCGCTGATTTCATTTTTTATGATTCAGACAGTTTTATCGCCTGAATTCTTTTAATACCCAAAAACCATTTTTTCATCAAAGGAGGAACCAACATGAAGAAAAAGATTCTTGGCATCATCTTGAGTGCAGCCATGACGGCAAGCCTGATCGCCGTTCCGGCAGCCGCTGAGGAGATCTATATGTTCATCAGCCAGCCTGAATACGCCGATGCCATCTCCGAGCTGATTGATGCGTATGCGGAAGTCGCCCCGGATGTCACGATCAACTATGAGACCACTCAGAACGATTATCCCACTTTGCTGAAGGCGAAGCTGAATTCGGGAGAGGTTCCGGATATCTTTTCTTCCACTTCCGGCAAAGAAATCGATGTCTACCGCGAATATTCCTATGACCTCACCGGACAGCCGCTGGAAGAGACCATGCTTCCTTCCGTCGCATCCGCGATGGCTTCCACGGAAGAAGGCGGCGGCCTTTATGGCATCGCCATCAAGGGCAATTATTTTGGTCTTGTATATAACAAGGGTATCTTCGATGAGCTTGGCCTTACCGTCCCGGAAACTGTAGACGAGCTTACCGCCGCTTGCGAGGCGATTTCCGAAGCGGGTTACAAGCCGTTCACAACAGGTTATGCGGAATGGTGGGTATTCAAACATATTTTCCAGCATTATCTTGCAGCCGCCGCTGACGGCGCCGGCACAACGGTTGCCGAGTTGGTTGGCCAGTTTGAAAAGGGCGAAGTCAAGATCGCCGATCTTCCCGAGATTTATAATAATTTCTTCGACATGATCGACCTTGGCGTAAAATATGGTGATGACAAGCCTCTCGAGACCGACCTCTCCGGTGAGCTCGCTGCTTATGGCGGCGGCACTGCCGCAATGGTACTCGGTCAAGGCGCCTGGATTGAGGCAGACGCTCTTGCCATCGATCCGGACCTTCAGGTAGGCTTCAGCGGATATCCTGTCACTAATGACCCGGCTCAGTGCCGGATTATCTCCGGTTCCGATCAGGCGCTTCATGTCGCGGCTGATTCCGCTGTGCTGGATGCGACCCTTGATTTTGTCAACTGGTGGTATACATCCGATTACGGCATTGCCTGGTTCACGGATGTAGCCGGCGTCGTTCCTCCGGTTGCCACTGATGCGGAGAGCAATTTTGAGGTAATCAGGCAGGGCAGCGCTCTGGAAGAAGAAAAAGGCAGCGCCCCGCTTGGCGTATGCTATTCTACCGACAGCTGGTGGCAGAAATTCGGTGAACTGATGCAGGATTACATTGCAGGCACGGCTGATAAGGATGCCACTTGCGCCGCAATCGAAGAGAACTGGGCCGCAATAGACGGAGCAGCCTGACCGGCGGCAGATCTGCCTGGGAAATGATTCGTTCGGTTTTTTCTTTTTTTGCTCTATGCTTCCTATGGCAGAATGATTTTGGTGCTTCGTCAGTTCAACTGCCGAAGCACCAAAATCGTCATCCGAAGACATAGCGTCAGACTGCAAAACTGCGTTTAAGGAGGAGAAGCGTTTCTTTTGGAAGCGCCTCTCCTTTTTTACTGAGTCTTTCAAAGGAAAACCCGATCTGTCCCTGACCTTTTTCAGATATATCTGGCGTATCGCCCCTGTTTATGGTATACTGTTTATGATCATGACAGTATCCATATAATATATGTGTTATGATGATCTGACGCTGAAGACAAGAGATACCAGTATAGAAAGGAGTGACTTCCATGAGAAAGCTCAGAAACGGGAACCTTGCTGTTTTTCTTACACTTTTATTCCTTTTGCCTATATTTGTGACTTTCATGCCTCAAAGCGAAGCAAACGCTTATGTTTTTAGCGGAGAAGGAAGCGGCATCTGTGTTTTTCCGAGCAGCAAGCCTCTCACTGTAGAAGTAAATCAGAAATTCTACGCAGGAGACTTTATCAGTTCAAGAAAAGGCATGAATTATTCCCTCTTAAGTACTCCGTCCGCAGTCACATTTTCCAGATATGCTGTCAGCAGGAACAAGGAAGGTCAGACCGCGATCTTTTCAACATCAAAATACAAAGTAGCTTCTGTCAATCCATACACGGGATTTGTGACCACAAAGACACCCGGAAATTGTGTCATCACTTACAAAACACGTTATAACGGCGATGTTCAGATTCACCTTTCCGTTGTCGAAGCCGGCGCATTAGGATCCACTACAACCTATAAGGCTTTGAATACGGCGGCAGCAAAATTAACCGTAGCAAACGCCGAAAAAAGACAGGCTAACATTCGTTCTTATTTGAAGCTGTTCAATAAATATAAAGATTCTATACAAATGACAGGATGTCTTAGAGAATATCCCGTAAATAATCTTTATCCTGTTCCTATGGCAGCCCGGATCGGGTATTATCTCATGGAGTATTATCCGTTCACAGGCGTTGTCGGCAGTGCATCCGCTTCCACCAATTCATTCCGTGAACGCTATCAGACAGTAGGGATCACGGCTTCCGCCGCCAACAATTATATTATTCTGGAGCTGGATAAGGCAATTCAGAAATCTACCGTCAAATGGGCTTATGCTTTTGACACCAGCGCAAAACTGACCGATTCCGATAAGACGATCACGTTAAAAGAAATAAAATTCCCGATACGCAAAGCGAAAGAGTCAAATAACTGGACTACTTCTCCTTATGTAACCGTAAAAATGACAATCGGTTCCAAGAAAATCTATCTTTATCCTATGATATGGTCCGAGGGAAAATACGTGAAGGCAAAAATTAGCAAAGGCGATGTGTTCAGCTTTTCTATCGAAGAGAATCCCATCTTCCTCTGGTTCAGCTTCGGGGCAAAAGGAATGGCGCCTATCGTTGAAGCCTCATAATCCGTTTCACCGGCTTTCCTTTTTAGCTGCTCGGGAAAAATTCAGAGGGAAGCCCTTGCAGCCTCTGCCCCTCCTGCGGAGCGGCATTCACCGGTAGGCGTATAACATTACATTGCGTCGCCCCTGCCATAAAAAGGCCGTTTTCCTTGTTGTACGGCAACTAAGGAAAACGGCCTTTTTATAGTTTCAAAAAAACATTCCGTCCGGCTCCACAGCTTGTAATTCTCCCTGATCAATGTCTCATTTGCCCTGACGAAAAATAACAGCCGGATTGTAATAAAACGGCAGGTATCCTGACTGTTGCAAAATGCACGACATCATTCTTTACATTACGATCAGTTCATATTCCCTGCTGCCAAGTCCCAGCTTTTCGGCATGCTCCAGCGTCTCTTTCCAGCGGATATTCGGATTGCTGTCAAGAAAATGGTCATGGTGGTGATGCCATCCCGGACGGCTCAGGTTATCGGAAAGCTGGCTGTTCGGCATGGGATCTGATCTGAGGCAGGCATCCACGCAGGCCTGATCAAGGGCAACCGGATCAAAGGATGCAAACATACCGACATCCGGAAGGATCGGCGCGTCATTCTCTCCATGACAGTCGCAATTCGGAGAAATATCCATCACCAACGTGATATGGAAACACGGTCTGTTATGACATACAGCCATGGAATACTCAGCGATCTTGCGTCCCAGCATTTCATTAGCGTCTTCGTTTTCGTTCGAAATCGCGTCGAAGGTACAGGCTCCGATACATCTGCCGCACCCTTTACAGATATCCTGATGAATTACGGCCTTCCCCGTTTCATACGTAATGGCGTCAGATCCGCACTCTTTTGCACAACGCTTACAACAGACACAAAGATCCGGATTGACCTCCGGCTTTCCGTCTTTATGCTGCTGCATCTTTCCCGTTCGGCTTCCACAACCCATTCCGATATTCTTCAGCGCTCCTCCAAAACCGGTCGCTTCATGTCCTTTGAAATGAGAGAGAGAAATAAACACATCCGCATCCATGATTGCTCTACCGATCAGGGCTTCCGGGCAATATTCCGCGCCGGGAACAGGCACCGCAACGTCATCCGTGCCGCGAAGACCATCAGCAATAATCACCTGGCAGCCGGTGGTGATGGGATTGAAGCCATTGATATTCGCGCAGTCCAGATGCTCCAGGGCATTTTTCCTGCTGCCCGGATAAAGGGTATTGCAGTCAGTCAGAAAAGGAAGGCCTCCTTTTTCCTTCACCAGATCAACCACAGCTCTGGCATAATTTGGCCGCAGATACGCAAGATTTCCCAATTCCCCAAAATGCATTTTTATGGCAACAAATTTGTTTTCCATATCAATCTCGCCGATGCCGGCTTTTTTACAGAGTTTTTTTAGTTTTTCCGTAATGGGAACATCAATTTTTGTCCTGAAATCAGTAAAATATACTTTTGATTTTTCCACGTTTGACTCCTTATAAAAATATAATACATCTTGTCAATCCTGCTTTTCAGGAGCCGGATAAAAATATTGGAACAAGCCGCTGAGGATTTTTGTTCCGATGTCCCTGTCAAAAAAGCAGACATAGCGGGCTATGTGACCTTTTTGACAGATGCAGCCGGACAGAAGACCAGTAATAACGAATAAAATGCTTTCATTTTGATTCGTTTGCTGCGCCGGATTTATGCCGCTGCACGCAGCATGATGGCGCAGTATATTCCTGCCATACTATAAAAGACCCTGTCTTTCAGACTTTCTCAAAATCAGCTGCCGGGTGTTTGCAGATCGGACAGATGAAATCCTCCGGGATCTGTTCTCCCACATACTCATACCCGCAGATCCGGCACCTCCAGATGACTTTTCCTTCCGGCGTCTGGCCAACCGGCTGAGGCTTCGGTTTGATATTGTTCTGATAATAATCATAAGAAATAGAAGGCGAAGAAGAAAGCACTTCCATATCCGTCACAGGCGAAATAAATAATGTGTGACTGCCAAGATCGATCGCCTGTTCCACCCAGCCGGCTATATAGGCATTTGTGCCTTCCGTAATATACAGGCAGCCATTTGCGCCTCTTTCATAAGATGAAAACCCGGCAAATTTATCGACGTTTCTGCCGGATTGAAATCCAAAACGCCTGAACAGATCGAAGGTTGCTTCCTGGCTGATCGAAGAAATCGTAAACTTCCGGTTCTGAGCAATCAGATCATGCGTATAATTTGCCTTATTAACCGCTATACTGATTCTGTTAGGATCAGAGCTTACCTGAACCGCCGTGTTAATGATGCATCCGTTGTCCTTTCCATCTAAACCAGAGGTAAGAACATAAAGACCATATGTCAGTCTGTACATTGCTTTTTTATCCACATTGACACCTCCTACCATAACGAAGTATTGTATGTTGACTCAATGTTTTCGGATGACGGTTCTGCCTTCGGCAGTCGGACTGTCGAAGGCAGAACCAGTCTCATTGGCAACAAAAGTATCTGTTGTTTCCTAAAACAGGGGTTGTCATTGTCCTCATTTATACTCAGGTTCATCCATCCGTAGCTAAATGAACCTTTGTAAGATTATAATTCATTTCGTCTGGAAATACAAGATTATGATTCCGGCGGCAAAAGGCAGCTGAATCCGGAGATGGAACTCCTGACTCAGCTGCCTCCTGGTGTTTCACCTTTGGAAAGAATCAGCCCTTTACGGCACCGACTGCCACGCCGCCGACAATAAACTTAGACAAAATCAGATATACTACAATGACCGGGAAAATAGAGAAAGCGATCATGGCATATACCTGGCCCATATCAAATTTCAGGAAGTCTGCGCTTCTTAACTGAGCGATAATGATCGGCAGGGTTTTCTTCGTATCTGTATGGAGAACGAGAGCCGGAGTAAAGTAATTATTCCAGCTGGATACGAAGGTAAAAATTGCCTGAACCGCAATCGCAGGCTTCATCAAAGGAAGCACGATATTGTTGAAGGTGCGGAACTCTCCGGAGCCGTCAATTCTGGCCGCTTCAATCAGAGAAAGCGGCAGGGCGCTTTCCATATACTGTTTCATATAAAAATACGTAACAGGTGCCGCAATCGACGGAATAATCAGCGGAATGAAGCTGTCGTCAAGCCCCATCTTTCCGATCAACTGAAGGAAACCAAGAGCGGTAACCTGTGCCGGGATCATCATGACAGCCAGAATAAAGGTTGACATAAATTTCTTTAATCTGAAGTCATATGCGTGAATCGCATAAGCCGTCATCGTAGAGAAGTAAGTGCACAGCACCGCGCTGCTGACCGCGATGATGATACTGTTGATCATGCTCCGCACGACAGGAAGCGTGCCATGCATGATGCCGTTGAGGTTTTTCTGCAGGAAAGTACTGGGAACCGGCGTAAAGCCCTTTGTCAGTTCCGCATGGGAACGTGTCGCGTTGATAAACAATACATAGAACCAGAACAGGCACAGGAAAGAGATCAGGACCAGCACGATGTAAGCGATCGCGCGCCTTCCGTGGATGCCCATACCTTTGCTTTTATCTTTCACACTATCGTTTGGCATCGATATCTCCTCCTTTTAGTTCTTATTTCCAATCCGGTTGATACGGAATACGATCAGGGAAAGTATGCCCGTGATTACGAAGAGGTAAACGGACAGCGCGCCGCCCATACCGTAATTCTTGCTGAACAGATGTTTATTGAGGTACATGATCAGAGTCATGGAATTACGTGCAGGATCGCCGGTGCCGTTTGTCAGAATCTGCGGTACATCGAACATCTGCAGACCACCGATCAGGGAGGTAATCATGACATAGAGCAGAATCGGCCGAAGCAGCGGCAGAGTAATCCTGAAGAAGATCTGTGTCGATGTCGCGCCGTCTACCTGCGCCGCCTCATATAATGATGTATCAATTCCCATCATACCAGCCATCAGCAGAATCGTCGTATTCCCGAACCACATGACAAAGTTCATAAACGCAACCAGCCATCTTGTACTCCAGATATGGGACATAAACTTATATGGCTGAGAAAGAAGCCCGGCATTGACTAAAATGGAGTTGATCGGGCCTGAATCAGAGAACAATGTAAAGAAGAGCATGGCAAACGCGGAAGCCATAATCAGGTTTGGAAGATAAATAACCGTCTTGAAGAATCTCTGTCCTTTCAGACGAAGGCTTGGATCCGAAAACCATGCGCCAAGCAGCAGAGATACGATGATCTGAGGAACAAATCCCATGATCCACATGATCAGAGTATTTCTTGTGTAAAACAAAAGATCGCCGTTGGAAAAAATTTTGCGGAAATTATTCAAGCCTACAAAGTTTGGACCGATTTGCGTCAAGCCGGAACGATAATTTTCAAATAAGCTGTTATAAACCGTATTGAACAGCGGTATCAGCTGGAAAACCACATATACGACAATAAACGGAATCAGAAATATGTAACCCCATTTATTGTAGCGTACGACTTTACCTTTCCCGGATTTTTTCATTGCTACCTCCAAAATCACACAATCTCATAACTGGTAAAGCGGAGGCGCAAGAACCTCGGTATATCCTCCGCGTAAAACAAGCCTGCCTGTTGTATGACAGGCAGGCTTGTCAAAACTTATAACATTACGAAGACAGACAACAATTAGTAGGTCAGTTCCGGATGCTTCTCAACAACGCCCTTATAGAACAGGTCAAGTGCCTCTTCATAAGTAGCATTGCCATCGAAGTAGTTCTTCATGGCACGCTGGAATTCCTCGGTGCAGGCCTGATCATACGGAGAAATAAAGCTCTTGTCGATCTTCTCTGCGCCTGCGCAGAACATAGCCAGGGCATTCTGTCCGCCAAGAACAGCATCGCCGTAGGACTCATCTGCTGCAAGCTCTTCCATAACCGGCTTATTGTTTACGAAATCGTTGTCAGCAACAACGATGTCTTTCATAACCTCAGGATTGGTGGTCATCTGACGCATAATGTCTGCCACCAGTGTCGGATTGTCTGTTCCAGCTGCGCCGCAGATCCAGGTTCCGCCCCAGGAGAAGCCCTGCGGTCCTTCCACAGCGCCCCAGCCGCCTGCGTTTGCGATGGAGCCTTCGGTATCAGCAGCCATACAGAAGTCAATCAGCCAGGCCGGTCCGAAATATGCAAATACCTTGCCGTCCGGATAGAAGCCTTTGTTCCAGTCATCACTCCACAGCTCGAAGGTTTCGGTCTCGCCTGCGTCTACCAGAGCCTTGGAATCCTCAACCCATTTTACGATGTTGTCATCAATATTGATCTTTCCGTCTACTACCCACGGAGTGGTAACATTATCGGAATATACACGATAAGAATCATTCACGGATGCGATAACCTTATAGCCGGCTTCCTTCAGCTCAGCAGCTGTCGCAACGAAAGTATCCCAGTCGGCGACCTTAGCCTGAACAGCTTCATAATCATCTGTGCCGAAAACTTCCTTTGCGGCTTCACGGTTATAGATCAGAACGCCCGGACAGCCCTGCCATGAAACACCTTTCAGGTTACCGTCAGCGTCTGTTACGATATCCTTTGTATACTGATACTGATTTGCGAGCTCATCCTCGGTAATGCCAAGATCCGCAACCGGCATTGCAAACTCTGTGCCGACATACTTAAGCGCATAGTCCGCTTCTACCAGGAACAGGTCGACGCCGGCGCCGTTCAGCAGAGCCTCGTCGAGGTTGTTCTGATAAGCATTGTCCTGATTCGGGGTGATGTTCCACTGTACGGTGACATCGCCGATCTTGCCGGTTGTTGCATCGATCTCTTCATATCCCGGATAGTGATCTGTAATACGGGATTTGAATTCTTCATTCCAGCAGTAGATATTCAGGGTGTCGCCCTCTTCTGATGCCATCGCCGGTGCAGCGGCGCACACGGTCATGCTGGCTGCCAAAGCTGCTGTAAGCAGGATGCTCATTGATTTCTTCATCTTTTTAACCCTCCTTGAAAAGTGTTGAAAGCTCTATTTCCAAACGATCAGGCTATAATCCTGAAGGTTATAGAAAACAAAAGAGAAAGCATTACATTCCGGCAAAACTCTATGCGATATTTGCCTTCCGCAATTTTTTGACCGACGCCCCCTTATAGAGGGTACCATCTACCAGAAACTTGTCCACCAAAGCGGTTTTCGGATTTTCGATCAGATCAATCAGCTTCTCGGCCGCAATCCTGCCGATGGCCCTTGTATCCTGACACAAAGTTGTCAGTTTAGGCTCCAGGATCTGCGCAAAGGAAATGCCGTCATATCCCACGATAGAAATGTCATCCGGAATCCGCAAACCCCGGTCACGGATTTCATTAATCCCACCCATAGCCGCAATATCATCGGAATAAAAAATACAGGTCGGAACCTCTCTGAGCTCCAGAAGCCTCCGGGTCTTCTCTGCTGCCAGATCCGCATCGCGATAAGAAGCCGCCAGGACATACTCATCCGGAACCGTAATTCCTCTGTGCTGCAGATTTCTGTGAAAGCTTGCCAGTCTGGCTTTCGTTACAGATGTATTTTCTCCGTGAATATAGGCGATCCGCTGATGACCACAGTCACAGACATAATTGACCAAGGATTCCATACCCTGAAAGTTATTGGAAACCACACTGATCCTGCCGTCAAACACATGATCAATCGTGACAATCGGAATCTCCGAAGCTACCAGCTCTCTGGCTTCCTCCGACTGGAAATCCATACAGGCCATCACAACTCCGTCCACACCACGGTAACGAAAGTGTTCGTAATAACTCATATGTTTTCCGGAAATCTTTGAGGAAGCAAAGGTGAGATCATAACCTTTTTTCTCCGCCGTAATCTTAAAGCTGTCCAGCACATGATTAAAATAATCATGTGTCAGACCGCTGGCGCCCTCATCAATAAAAAGAACGCCCAGATTATACGTGCGCTTTGTCTTAAGCGCTCTGGCGGAGGAATTCGGCAGGTAACCAAGCTCTGATGCTGTCTGTAAAATCAGCCTGCGGGTGGGTTCTCCGATGTCAGCGTAACCATTCAGCGCTTTACTCACAGTGGCAACCGAAACGTTACATGCCTTGGCGATGTCCTTCATTGACACCATCTCGCTCACCTGCCTTTTGCCTGCTGTTCTACTTCGAAACTGTGTTTCGCAGCTCTTCTTTTTCTTAATCGTTTTCGTGTCTGTATCATAGTATTTTTTGCACAAGTTTGCAAGTAGTTTTTTGCGAATTTTGATGCTATATTTCTTTTTCTGCGATTCTTACAAATTTTCCCCCATTATTTTGGGCATGTTTCTGTCCGATTTGTTTGAATCCCTGATAAAAAACGAAACTTTTTCGTTTGCAGTCATCAGCAATTCTTAATATCCCCTGTTTCGTTTTCCATGTTTCGTAATTTTTTCGAAACCGAGGTGTTTTTTTCTATAAGGTGATAAAGATTCCTCTATTGCATTTTACAGAATTCTCTTTTATACTTTTTAGGACAGCCGCGAACGAATTAAGATACACCCCGTACAATAACGTCTGTGTTCTGATTCGTTCCCGCGCCGGATTTAAGCCGGCAAGCGGCATCTATTCGCAGTAAGGATCTGTGCGCATACCAGAACGCATTCCAAAATCATAATCAACGGAGGTTTTCATGAAATTCGGACATTTCGATGACGAGCGCCAGGAATATGTCATTACCACGCCGGATACGCCCCTGCCGTGGATCAATTATCTTGGTTCTCAGGATTTTTTTACTTTAATTTCCAACACCTGTGGAGGGTATAGTTTTTATAAAGACGCGAAGCTTCGCCGGATCACCCGCTACCGTTATAATAATATTCCCGCAGATTCCAACGGAAAATACTACTATATTAAAGACGGTGATGATATCTGGAACCCCGGCTTCATGCCGGCCAGAACCCCTCTGGACTATTACGAGTGCCGTCACGGCCTGGGTTACAGTCATTTTACCGGGATCAAAAACGGGCTGAAGGCAGAATTGTGTAATTTTGTTCCTGTCGGTACACCCTGTGAGATCAACCGCCTGACCCTTACAAATATCTCAGAAACAGCGAAAACGTTTTCCCTGTTTTCCTATGTAGAGTTCTGCCTGTGGAATGCCGTGGACGACGGCCAGAATTTCCAACGGAACTTAAGTATCGGAGAGGTTGAGATCATCGGCAGCACGATCTATCACAAGACAGAGTATCGCGAAAGAAGAAATCACTACAGCTTCTTTACGGTTAACGCCCCGATCTCCGGCTTCGATACCAGCCGTGATGAATTCCTCGGACAGGGTAACGGAAACAACGCTCCCGCCGTTGTCATAAACGGCAAAGCACATAACTCTGTCGCAAGCGGCTGGTATCCTATTGCCAGCCATCAGCTTGACGTTGCGCTCAAGCCGGGTGAAAGCAAAGATTACATTTTTATCCTTGGTTATTGCGAAAATCCTGAGGATCAAAAATGGGAAGCTCTCGATGTCATCAACAAAGCTCCTGCCCTTCGTATACAGGAAGCGTTTTCCACGACAGAACAGGTGGATGCCGCATTTGAAAAATTAGCAGATTACTGGAAACAGCTTCTTTGCAGATATCATGTGGAAAGCAGGGACGAGCACGTCAACCGTATGGCGAATATCTGGAACCAGTATCAGTGCATGGTTACCTTCAATCTTTCCAGATCCGCTTCCTATTATGAAAGCGGTACCGGACGCGGCATGGGCTTTCGTGATTCCTGTCAGGATCTGCTTGGCTTCGTCCATCTGATTCCGGAAAGAGCCAGAGAAAGGATCCTGGATATCGCGGCTACCCAGTTTGAAGACGGCAGCGCCTATCATCAGTATCAGCCTCTTACCAAAAAAGGGAATCTCGACATCGGAAGCGGCTTTAACGACGATCCGTTATGGCTGATTGCCGCTGTCAGCGCTTATATCCGCGAAACCGGCGACTTTTCCATTCTGGAAGAATCCGTTCCTTTTGATAATGACGAAAGCAAGGCACAGCCCTTATTTGAACACCTGACCCGTTCCTTCCTTTATATCAGGGAACATTTAGGTCCTCATAAGCTTCCTCAGATCGGCAGAGCCGACTGGAATGACTGTCTGAATCTCAATTGCTTCTCAAAGGAACCGGGAGAGCCCTTCCAGACTACCGGGCCATCCGAAGGACCCATTGCCGAATCTGTTTTTATTGCCGGCATGTTCGTCCGGTACGGGCAGGAGTATGCGGATCTTTGCGCGCATACAGGCCGGGAAGCGCAGGCCGCCGAGGCCAGACAGGCTGTCGCCGATATGTATCATGCCGTTGTCACGGCAGGTTGGGACGGAAAATGGTTCCTCCGCGCTTATGATGCGGAATCAAAGAAAGTCGGCTCCCATGAATGTGAGGAAGGCCAGATCTACATCGAGCCGCAGGGCTTTTGTGTCATTGCGGGTATCGGTGTCGAGGAAGGTCTCGCCGAACAGGCCCTGGATTCCGTAAAGGAAAAGCTTGATACAAAATACGGCATCATGATACTGCAGCCGGCCTACACGAAGTATTACCTGAATCTTGGCGAAATATCCTCCTATCCTCCGGGATATAAGGAAAATGCAGGCATTTTCTGCCACAATAATCCCTGGGTCTCCATTGCCGAAACCGTGATCGGACGCGGAAACCGGGCTTTTGAGATCTATCGCAGAACCTGCCCGTCTTACATCGAGGATATCAGTGAGATTCATCGTACCGAGCCTTACTGCTACTCCCAGATGATTGCCGGCGCCGATGCTCCTCGCCATGGGGAGGCTAAAAACAGCTGGCTGACAGGAACAGCCGCCTGGACCTTTGTCAATCTGTCTCAGGCAATTTTAGGAATTCAGCCCACACTCGACGGACTTCGTGTAGATCCATGTACACCGGAGGATTTCGGAAGCTTTACTCTTGATCGTACCTACCGCGGCGCCGTTTATCATATCCGGGTGGAGAATCCCTCCCATGTGCAAAAGGGTGTTAAATATCTCGATGTCGACGGAAACCGGGTCGAAGGAAATGTCATTTCTCCTGTGGAAGGGAAAAAAGAGTATCAGGTTGTCGTTCATATGGGATGAATCCAAACCATCATAAAAAACGGAAATTACCGCTCCCTGAATTTACAGCGGTATACTATATGCTGTTTCAAAGCTTTAAAAAACATACGGGCAGAATGCCTGCATTCTGATTCGTTTACCGCGCCGGATTTATGCCGCGTAAGCTGCTTTTTTTCTGCAGAAATCTGATTCCGCGTGGATGTTTTTCCTTTGAAACGTATAACTCTTTGTGATGAAACAAAAAAACAAAATAAGACGATGTGCGCAGCGCATCAGAAAGAAGGAAGTATGAAGTTAAAATCTTTATTATGTGGTTTGGCTGTCGGATCAATGATTCTTGCAGCTTCCTGTGCTGTCAACGCAGCAACGCTTACTACAAATGACGGTGTTCTCTCAATCGAGACACCCAGTGATGCATGGCACCAGATGGCTGACCCGAATTATTGGTTCGCGATTTCAGATGGTACGAATGTCATTACCGTCGACCATATCAGCAATGGCGAAAGCCTTCCCGTAATACAGGTAGCAGACAGCGCTTATCAGGCTGTGTGTCAGGCCTTTGTCTCCACCCAGAATGAAGTTTTCATCGTAAAAGGACTGGCAGCAAATAAGGAGACCCTTCAGTCTCTTATGGAAACCATCCAGACTCTCAAGGTTTTGAAGTATGACACAAAAACCGCAATTCAGAAAAACGCTGCTCCTCAGGTTTCTGAGTTCGGCATTAAGGAGATGAGCGGTACCTATTACGTCGTAGCCGATGAGCTGAATGTACGCGCCGGCTGTTCTACGGACACTGCTCTGCTCGGTTCTCTGAACTATGGCGACCAAGTCATGGTTACCGGCAGTGTTTTGAAAAACGGTGCCGATTATGGCTGGTTCCAGATTCAATATGGCGGAACGAACGCTTATGTTTCTTCCACATTCCTTTCGACGTCCAGACCTGGCGGCCAGACAGCTTCGGCAGCGCCGGCGGCACCGGCGGCAGCACCGGCCGGCAACGCTTCCAAGCCCAATAATACAACAGATAACTCAAGGGATGCCATCCCTGTTGACGGCAATGATACCGTCACCGTTTACGCGGAAGACGGCAGCTGGATGAACATCTTCTTTGACAGCAGAACAAACACTTATACAGACAGCCATGGTCTTGTGTATCTGCCGATGGCAGGCGCCCTGCTTTATGAGCCTGTAAATGATACCTATTGGAACATTGATCCGGATTTCTGGAAGACGCACGATGCTGATGACTTTGATTATGATGAGTTTGCCCAGAATATCAATGACGCCGGAAGCAGTGATGACGGAGCCATCGATTATTCCTGTACCGTATATAATGAGGCAGGCGACTGGAAAACCATTTTCCATTATGCCAACAAGGGTGATGAATGGGAAGACAGACACGGCGTGATCTTACTTCCGATGGCCGGTTCTATGTACTATGAGCCGGATACTGATACCTATTGGTGTGGAAATCCAGAATATTGGGCATCTCATTCTGCCGATGACCTTGATTATGATCGTTTCATAGACAACATCTCTGATGAAGACGATATTATCGACGATACGGATGATGATGACGACATCATCGATGACACAGATGATGATGACATTATTGATGACACGAATGATGATGACGATGTCATCGATGATTACTATGATGACGACGATATCATTGATGACTATGATGACTATGACGACTATGATGATGATATCATCGATGACTATGATGACGGCGATATCATTCCGTAAGCAACAGGTTCTCAGACCGAACAGAATTATTGAGCACGCTATAATATGATTCCAGGCAGGAACAGTTTTTGCGGCGGAGTCATATAGAATACAGCAAATGCCCCTCCATCTTTCATGGAAGGGCATTTGTCAGTTCTGCCTTCAGCAATGAACACAAAAACAGGGCAGAGGGAGGTGAAGCCTCCACCCTGCCCTCCCCCCGAGCCGCCCGTCACCGACAGGTGACATCTTCCTTTGGGCGGCTCTGGGATAAATGATAGGGGGTTCCCATGAAATCTGTTTTTCTCAACGATTCCTGGGTAATGGAATGTCCGGACGGACATATGATCTCAGGACGCATTCCAGGCTCTGTGTATTCTTTTCTGCTGAAATCCGGGGAGATGGAGGATCCGTATTTCCGCGACCATGAGCTTTCTGCCCTGGAGCTCATGAACCGGGATTATACCTTTCATTGTCAGTTTGACGTCCCGCCGGATATTCTCGCCTGTTCTCACAGGATTCTTCGTTTTGAAGGGATCGATACCCTCGGTGATCTGTACTTAAACGGTCATTTCATTGCCCATGTGAATAATATGCATATTACCTGGGAATTTGAGGTCGGGAAATGGCTGCAGCCTTGCGATAACAGACTGACTGTCTGCCTGCACTCACCCACCGGATATATCCGTGAGCAGGATGCACTTTATCATATTGGAGGCTCATATGATAGTATGAGGGGCTTTCCTCATCTGCGTAAAGCACATTGCATGTTTGGCTGGGACTGGGGTCCCAGGCTTCCTGACCAGGGAATCTGGCGGAACGTCTCTCTGTGCGGATGGAATGAAGTCCGCATCACGGATATCCATGTCAGACAGCGGCATCTGCTTCCGGACGGCAGGAATATTCTGACGGCTCCTGACGGGGGTGCTGCGGCAAGGAAAGGTGATTTACAGGTTTTCCTGACCATTGATGTTCAGTTATCCGAAACCACCCAGGCTGTCCCTGCAGACGTGTCGGTGCTTCTATCCGGTCCTGACGGGGAAGAAATGGAAGTAATTCCAGGCATTCCCTTTGAAGTCCCTCAGCCAAAGCTTTGGTGGCCTAATGGATTGGGAAATCAGCCGCTATATACCGCAACGGTATCCCTAACCGCTCATCTTCCCAATGGTCAGACTGATCAGGAAACAAAGAAGCTCCGCATCGGTCTGCGCACTGCGGCCATATTCCAGGAAAAAGACAAATGGGGAGAAAGCTTTGCCGCCATGGTAAACGGACGAACCTTCTTTTCCATGGGCGCGGATTACATACCGGAGGATAATATCCTTTCCCGCTGCAGCCGTGAGCGTACTGCTCAATTAATCCAGGTATGCAAAGACTCGCATTTTAATGCCATCCGAGTCTGGGGCGGAGGTTATTACCCGGATGACAGCTTTTACGATCTGTGCGACGAGGCCGGTCTCCTTGTCTGGCAGGATCTGATGTTTGCCTGCGCCAATTACAGACTTACGCCGGATTTCGTAAAAAGTATTCAGACGGAGATCACTCAGAATGTACGAAGGATCCGTCACCATGCCTGTCTTGGACTCTGGTGCGGAAATAACGAGATGGAACAATTCGCGCTGGAGCGGGAGTATGAGGGCACGGACGAAACGGCTGCGGATTATCTGATCCAGAATCAGTACATTATCCCTGAAATTCTTCGCAAAGAAGATCCCGATACTTTCTATTGGCCGTCTTCTCCCTCATCCGGAGGCAATTTTGACAATCCAAGGGATGAGAACCGGGGCGACGTTCATTATTGGGAAGTCTGGCATGGGAACCAGCCATTCACGGCATATCGTGATTTTTATTTCCGTTATCTGTCTGAATTCGGTTTTCAATCCTTCCCCTGTATGGAAACCATTCGTTCCTTTACCCTTCCTGAGGACCGCAACATCTTCTCTTATGTGATGGAAATGCATCAGAGAAACAGCGGGGCAAATGGAAAGATACTGGCTTATCTTTCACAGACCTACCTTTTTCCTTCACGGCTCGAGGATTTTGTCTATGCCTCTCAGCTTCTGCAGGCTGACGCGATCCGCTACGGTGTCGAGCATTTCCGCCGCAACCGGGCAGATAACCGTTGTATGGGAGCGATTTACTGGCAGCTCAACGATATCTGGCCTGTAGCATCCTGGGCTTCCATTGATTATTTCGGACGCTGGAAAGCCCTCCAGTATGCCGCCAGACGTTTCTTCGCTCCGGTTCTGCTCAGCTGTGAGGAAGAAAATCTGCAGTCAAAAGGCTATACCTGTATCACCGAGCCCGGAGAACGTCATTTCTCTGCAAGACTTTGTGTTTCGAATGAAAGCTGGGATGAAGTTTCCGATACGGTCATCTGGGAGCTGCGGGATCCGGAAGGACAGGTTCTCCGGTCCGGAAAAAACAAGATAAAGGTTTCACCCTTTGACGTCTGCTGGCTGGAAAAAATAAGTTTTGATGAAATAGATCCCAGATCTGCTCATCTTTATTATGAATTGCAAAGCGGACGATCAGATGGTTCTGTCCTTTTTGTGCCGCTGAAACATTATCGCTTTGCGGATCCTCATTTACGGCTTGTCGAAAACCCGGAGGAAGAGCTGGTCACAATATATGCGGATGCATATGCCAGATCTGTGGAGATCTATACCGAAGACGGAAATCTGCTGCTGGAGGACAATTTCTTTGATATGGAGCCCGGATCCAGGAAAATACGGATTCTGAGAAGGACAGAGACGGAATTGAAAGTCAGAAGCGTATATGATCTAGGCAGGCAGCTGAACGGAAAATAACAGCCGGGCTGTCTGAAAAGGTTGATATGTGAGAAGGCAGTTTATTGCGTTCACGAGTTTAAAACAAGTATGGTAAACGAATAAAATGCTTGCATTTGATTCGTTTACTGCGCCGAATTTACGCCGCTGCAAGCGGCATGATTCCGCAGATAATTCGTGTGCATACTATTACTGTCACAGTTTATGAACCGGAAAGAAGGGCAGATTCATGAGATTTTATACATGCATGCAAGACA
Source organism: Blautia sp. (assembly GCA_017475035.1). GTDB lineage: Bacteria > Bacillota > Clostridia > Lachnospirales > Lachnospiraceae > Blautia_A. The sequence continues at coordinate 11,182 of JAFVGK010000051.1, read as the reverse complement.
ATCGGGAGCTTCCGGCGGTTTCTTTCGACGGCGGCAGAACCGGATTATTTCTATGTGATCTGGGGATCGATGCGCCTGATATGAATGTGGTCATCGAAATGGCGTCGGAGGATTGGAAGAATGATCTGGCAGATCGGGGCAGAAAAAACGAGGCATTGTCTTTTTCTTTGGAAACGGCAAAGCTATGCGCTCCGATTCCCCGGCCAAAACAGGATATGATCTGCCTCGGGATCAATTACAATGAACATGCAAAGGAAGCCGGTTCTTTTTCGGAAGAGGCTTTCGGCGGGGAGAGACCATATACGATTTATTTTTCCAAGCGTGTCAGCCGTGCTTTGGATCCGGATGGCATCATTCCTTCCTATCCCGGTCTGGTGGACAGTCTGGATTATGAGTGCGAGTTGGGCGTAATATTGGGCAGGGATGTGTTCCGGGCTGATGAGCAGACAGCAAGGGACAGTATTTTCGGTTATACGATTGTCAATGACGTCAGCGCAAGAAATCTTCAGACAAGGCACAAACAATGGTATCTTGGGAAAAGTCTGGACGGTTTTACTCCGATCGGACCGTGCATCGTCACCCCGGAGGAACTGGGGGATGCTGAAAATCTCGGGATCCGCTGTTTCGTGAATGGGCAGCCGCGTCAGAACAGCAATACCAGATACATGATCCAGACTGTCACCGGCGCGATCTGTGAGCTTTCTGCCGGAATGACATTGATGTCCGGGACGATCATCGCTACGGGAACGCCTGCGGGAGTAGGTATGGGGATGAACCCCCCTTGCTTTCTGAAAAGCGGGGATGTGGTCACTTGCGAGATTGAAGGGATCGGCAGACTGGAAAATACGGTCGGGAATTGAAATGACTGTTTTCCAGGATTCGTACCCGACATGGGCAGAGGCTTCTGCTCTCCCGAGCTGTCCGTCACCGACAGCTGACATCTTCCTTCAGGCGGTTCCGGGAATAGGGTAGAGGAAGGCGAAGCCGTACCCTCTGCCCCCGGCGGGGCGCCGGTCACCTTCAGGTGACAAAATTCCTTTTGGCGCCCCTGCCATAATAAAGGCCAGGCAGAAATGATCAGGTTCATTTCTGCCTGGCCTTTTGCTGCCGGAATCATACCCATAATTCCGGCAGATTGTCAGAACGCTTCGCATGAAACAATCCGGAGAAATCAATCATTTATACTCGTGAACGCATTTAACTGAACCTTTCGGATTGGAAGGGAAGCGCGTTCACTCGTTATACGTTGAGCATATCGGCAGACATTTCCGTTATCGAGTATAAATCATTCATTCAATCGTAAATCTTTCGATTCTTCTCGTCTTCTGCTCCGCTGAGTCTGTGGAAGAAGGTATTGATCACATCTCTCCACTCCCTGGCGTTGTCCGTCTGACGATGAATACGTTCGATGACTTCCGTGGTATCTTCACCTAAAGGCAGTTTTTCCAGGATATCCTGCATTCTTTCCGCTTCCTCACAGCCTTCAAAATGATCGTCATAGATCCTTTGTATCAGGGTTCTGCCGTCTTTCATGCGATAGTCATATGGGAGTCTGTGAAAATAGAGCAGCAATTCTTCCGGACACGTATCTGTGTCCGCGTATTTCCCGGCAAGAGGGGCGGGATATTGATCTGTATAACCGGTGCCGTTTCCTGTCCTGTCTATCCCTACAGCATTGCGGTCTGCCCGGTTGTAAGTACCCCAGGCCTGAAATTCATATCCATAAGGACTTGGGCCATAATGGTTGTTCGGATTTACCATCCAGCACAGCCCCAGAGGTGCCGTGTACTTTTCGTATGTTTTGCGGCTTTCCTGAAGCACGCGGGCAAGTGCGTCTTCATCTTCAATTTGGGAAAAATCATAGGTCAGCCTGATCCAATCGCGGATCAATGCGTCCACTTCCGTATCCGGATCCCAGCCAAAGCGGCCAAACGCGTACAGATTCAGCGCCGCGAACGGATGTCCGGTCCAGCAATCGTCTCTGCCAAGGTTGCTTACCGCAGCCACCGCGCGAATGCGTTCTTTCCCCAGGTCGTCGAACAGCTCCCTCCACATCGGAGGCATGGCAAAAATATCGATCTGCTGCCCGGTATATTCCTGTGCAAGCTGGAGCTCCATAGCAAGACGGGTATTTGGCATGCCGAAAAAGAGAGGCGACAGAGGCTCCCTCACCTGAAAATCAAACGGACCATATTTCACCTGCAGAATCACATTTTCTTCGAAGGTTCCGTCCAACGGGTGATAGATATGATATGCGGCACAAGGCCTGTCTGTCGAAGAATCCCGCCAGTCCTGCATGCAGTTATATACAAAGGCTCTCCAGACCAATACGCCCCCATGCGGCGCGACTGCCCTGGCAAGCATATTCGCGCCTTCTGCATGGGTACGTCCATAGGCATTCGGTCCGGGTCTGTGTTCGCTGTCGGCTTTAACCAGAAAGCCTGCCAGATCGGGTATCTTCTCCCAGATACCGTCCGCCAGCTGTTTCCACCATTCCTCCACCCTGGGATCCAGAGGATCCGCCGTATCCAGTCCTCTTTGGAGCGGAAGCGAAAAATCCACAGACAGCATGATACGGATGCCAAAGGGGCGAAGAAGGGCTGCAAGCTTTGCCGTCTCGGGCAGTAATCGATCGGTCAGTCCCTGGGCAGGCGCATGGACATTGACATTATTCAGACTTATTACATTCACGCCGACGCTGGCCAGCATCCGTCCAAGCTGACGAATTCGGGCCGGATCATAGGAAAAAGCATCACCTTCAAACCAGAGCGATCTGCCGGCATATCCCCGCTCGATTTCTCCGGACATATTGTCCCAGCTGTTGAGCATACGCAGGGGATAACAGGGGGCCTGTACCCCCTCCGGCAACGATTTTTTCAACAGCAATGCCTGGATCAGCGCATACGCTCCATATAAGATCCCGGTCCTGCCGCCTGTGATATGATATTCTTTATCTTCCTGACTCAGGCGGTAGCTTTCCCCCATTTCCTCTATGGTCTCCAGAACAACCGGTCTGCCGTCCTGGTATACAGCCATAAATCGCTTCAGTTCTTCTTCGGCGGTCTCCAGCGGTGTATCAGGCTCCTGTGAAATATCCCAGGTAAGCGCCCGAAGCCAGACTCGCCTATCCTTCCAGGTACTCATATTTTTCCTCCTCGCATAACGAAGTTTTGTGCTTTGACTTAATATTTTAATTTCCGCTTCTTCGGTAAATGAAATGCCGAAGCAGCAAAATCAGTCTCTCCTGAGGCTCTCTTCGATTGGGCATCCATACAGAATCTTACTTTGCCAATCCTGCCCTGATCAGCTTTTCCGTATGCCATAGTTCACCCTTCTTCAACAGGCCTTCTCCTTCTTCCCAGCAATACAGAGGATGGATCCTGACTTCCCCGTCCTCAAAGCCGGCAATCTCAGATATCTCCAACAGTTTTCTGGATTTGTCCCGCATTCTGCCCAAATGAATGAGAATATCCACACCAGAGGCAATCTGGCGCCGGATCGCTTCCAGAGGCAGCTCCACTCCCATTAAAACCATGGTTTCCAGACGCGAAAGCATATCACGGCTGGAATTAGCATGGGCCGTGCTTAAGGAACCGTCATGGCCGGTATTCAGTGCCTGCAGCATATCCACCGCCTCCCCGCCCCGGCATTCCCCGACGACAATCCGGTCCGGGCGCATACGAAGGGCTGATTTAATAAGATCCCGGATTGTCACTGCCTGTGACTGATTCATATTTCCCATCTTTGCTTCCAACCGTACAAGATTTTCTATCCCGGTGAGCTTCAGTTCCGCATTATCCTCTATTGTAATGATCCTTTCGTCCTTTGGAATATATTCGGCCAACGCGCCAAGAAAAGTTGTTTTTCCGGAGCCTGTCCCACCGCCGATCACAATCGAATACCTCGCCCGCACCAGTTTTTCCAGAAAATCTGCGCATTCCTTTGTAATTGATCCCAGTGAAAGTAATTTTTCCATCGTGATTGGCTTATCCGGAAACCGGCGTATCGTAAGGATCGGGCCGTTTAAGGCAACCGGAGCGACTACCACATTCACACGGGCTCCGTTTTCCAGTCTGGCGTCTACGATAGGCATGGACTCATTCACGACCCTGTTGCACCGGCCAACAATCTGTTGAATCACGTCTTCAAGCTTTTCCCTGGAAGAAAAGCTCTTCTCATAGCGAAAAAGCCTGCCTGCTTTTTCCACAAAAATCGTATCCGGGCCGTTCACCATAATCTCGGTAACTGACTCATCCTCGATCAGTTCCTGCAGTACATCCAGCTTTCTCACAGAAAAAAACAGATCCCGGCGAAGGGAAACCCTGTCTTTCAGCGAAGCGCCTCCTTCTCTTGTCCTGTTAAGGACAATTTCATCAATGGTTGCGTAAATCTCCTGGTCGGAAATCTCCTTGGATACGTTTAGCTTTAGCATCAGCTCCTGACGCATCGAACGAAACAATTCTCTCCGGTCTCCCCTCAATCCTGTCCCTCCTCACATAACAAGGTTCTGTACGTTGGCTCTATGTCTTCGGATGACGATTTATTGCTTCGGCAGCCGGACCGTCGAGACAGCAAAACCAGTCTCCTCCCATAACCATGCTTTGTATGCTGACTCCTGGTTTACGAATGACATTTTTGGCAGCGCCGTCTGCAATATCGATATCAAAATCATCATGCATCATTATTTGTGACTATAGCACAAAATAAGGCAAGTGTCTATGACGGATCTTGTCGAAATGTGACAGTTTTGAGATAATGGTTCAAGGTAATACTCATCACCTGTAAAAGTTATAATCATATCCTTCTTCCAAAGTTCTGTTCACACGTCGAGCCTTAAAATGCAATACTGCATGGGAGGAAAGCACATGGCTCACCGTGACGAATCCATTTTCCGCCTTTAAGGGAAGGGTGCCGCAATGCGGCTTTGCGGCTGATCTTAAAAAGGCAAGATCCTGTTCTGTAAGATCTGCAGGTTCTCCAAGCTCGTGCCAGGCTTTCAAGGGATTTCCGCTGGTCTCATCGACAAGCTCCACAAGCTCCACACATTCTCCTTCCAAAGGAAAAATAAGCTCGATCTGTGTTTCTTCCCGGTCAGGATTCCAGAGAATTCCTTCATATCCTCCCTCCTTTCCCTTAAACACAAGACAGTTCCCGTCCCGATAAACCGCCTGACCCTCTAAACCGGCAAAAAAGGCAAAAGTCCAGAATGTCGGTTTGGGAATCCTGCCATTTGCCGTCAGACCAAAACCACCGTGGAAGGGTCGGAAAGGAATCCCCTGTTCCTCAAAAACATCTCCGAAAGTCCAATAGCTGTATCCGTCCGCAACATCAGAAAGCCGGGACAAAAGAGACGCGCAGATCACAGCATTCAGATTTGTATCATGAATCGGACAGAAGGGGTTGTAGCTGGTATTAAACTCAGTCACATAAAGGGGAAGTCCCTGATAGGACGGAAACTCCTGCATGATCAGCCTTGTCTGGCGCAGCTCCTCTATCATTGCCGAAGGATCTGCCATATCATGGTAGGTATAGCGTCCCTTCTTTGTGGTTTCCAATCCTAAATACGCATGTCGCGTCACAAAATCCACCGGCAGATTCCGTCTCTCACAAAAGGAAAGAAAATCCCTGATCCAATCCAGGGAATGCTCTCCGCCGCAGATTGCCGGTCCGCCGACCTTCATCTCCGGCACGGCTTCTTTTACGGCTAAAGCTGTGGCTTCATAAAGATCCAGATATTTATCTTTATCCGCGTTTTCCCAGAAAACCGTGAGATTCGGCTCATTCCAGATCTCACAAGGCCAGCAGGCAACCTCCTGTTCTCCGTAACGGCTGCTTAAATGGCGTAAAGTCGCTTTCACCAGCGAAGTCCAGTCTTCCATATTCTTCGGCGGCGTCACGTGTCCTTTCCAATAAAAGACAGTCTGTGTCCCGGAAGCAAGTTTTTCAGGCATAAATCCCAGTTCAAGGAAAGGCCTCAGACCGTTTTTCAGATAACTGTCCATCACCCTGTCCAGATAGGTAAAACAATATTTTCCTTCTCCCTGATAAATCCCCATCTGATCACTGAAAATCCCATGTCCTCGGATATGGGAAAAATGGCACGCTTCCTGAACCATTTTAAGCTGTTCCTGATACTCCTGATGCAAAGCCAGATCCATCCTCCCTGTCCCTATGCAATACGCAGTCAGGTTACGGAACGGAACCTTGTCATAAGCAGATATCTCAATTCTTTTCCTATTCATTTGAAAACTCTCCTCTTATATGATGATTCACGCGGCAAAAGGTCATGAAAAAAGAGCTCGCTCATTTTTGCATGAGATTTGGGCGCCCACAGACACGAGGGAGCAGCCATTTTGCACTGGCTCACACTTGTTTCTGCAAATTGTTCTGTGCAAAATGAACGGATTCCGAGTGGCTGCAGGCTGCTGCACGCCAGCGGCACACCGAAGGCGTCCTTCAGGATATGTTTAGCAACGACCGAGTCGGGAGACGAGACGCGAGAGCAGCTCCGCTGCAAAACGATCCGTAGAATCAGGCTATTGTCGATGCAATCATATGATTCCGATTCTGCGAATCTCATTTTCAAATTTTTCCTCTTGAAGATTATAGCAAATCTTCCTCAGTTGTGCTACTATAGTTCCAGCATTCTTCTTCCGATTTTTATATGTCGGTTTTTGATATCCACCCGGTACCGTATACAAAGGAAAGGATTGTTCACTATGTTTCTGCGAAAGATTGTTATCACCGGCGGCCCTTGTGCCGGCAAAACCACTGCCATGAGCTGGATCCAGAACGCTCTCATCCGACGCGGTTACAGAGTCATTTTTATACCGGAAACCGCAACGGAATTGATATCCGGCGGTGTTGCCCCCTGGACATGCTCCTCCAATCTCGAGTATCAGAAATGCCAGGTAGAGCTTCAGCTTCAAAAAGAACGTATTTTTGAGCAGGGAGTACGAACCATGCCTGTCGATAAGGTTCTTCTGATCTGTGACCGGGGAGTTATGGATAATCGTGCTTATATGAATGACGAGGAATGGGCAGCCGTTCTCTCCTCTCTTCATACAAACGAGATCGATCTGCGCGATGGTTATGATGCCGTCTTTCATCTCGTAACCGCCGCAAAAGGCGCTGTCGAGGCTTACACCCTGTCAAACAATGCAGCCCGCATTGAAACAATCGAGCAGGCTTCGCAAATAGACGATAAACTGATTGCCGCCTGGACAGGCCACCCTCATTTTCGGATCATAGATAATTCCGGCGACTTTTCAGGTAAGCTGCGTAACCTGGTTGCGGAAATCCTCTCTTTTTTAGGCGAGCCGGATCCCTATAAAACCGAAAGAAAATTCCTGATCAGGTATCCTGACCTGGCAAGGCTGGAACAGCTCCCGAATTGTACAAAGGTGGAAATTTTCCAGACCTATCTGATCAGCAGGGACGACACACAGATACGTATCCGGCAAAGGGGCACCAACGGACATTATATTTTCACCCGCTCCGAAAAACGCCAGCTTACCCCCTTGCGCCGCGTGGATGTAGAGCGCAGGCTTACCCAGGAGGAGTACATGTCTCAGCTGATGGAAGCGGATCCGACTGCCCATCCCATCAAAAAAACCCGTTATTGCCTCGTTGACCATGATCAGTATTATGAAATTGACGTCTATCCTGAATGGAAAAAGCAGGCCATTCTGGAAATCGAGGTACCGGAAGACCAGAAGGAAATCCGTTTTCCTGAAGACATTACGATAATCCGGGAGGTATCAGGAGACAAGCATTATAAGAATTATGCGCTGGCGCACGAAATGATCAGTGAAGATAAAGAGGAATGAGTATCCATGGCTAAATTGGAGTTTCTGAACAGTGAAGGGCGTGCTGCCCGCGTCCTTGGCACCCTGTACCAGCTGATCCTCCTGAACCTCCTGACGCTTTTCTGCTGCCTGCCGGTATTTACCATCGGAGCGGCTGTCACTTCCATGAATTATTGTCTGCTCCGTCTGATCCGCAAAGAGGAAAGCTACCTGACCAAAGATTTTTTTCACTCATTTCGGGAGAATTTCAGGCAGGCATCCTGTCTGTGGCTGATTAAGCTATGTTTTCTGATTCCGATGGCCGCGGATCTTCTTCTGATAGAAAATGCGCCGGAAACCATGCCAAAGGCCGTTTCCTATGTGGTTGTCATCACCGGTTTTATCGTGATGATGCTTCTGGCTTTCACATTCCCGCTGCAGTCACATTTTTACAATACTCTCAGCCATACGTTGGCAAATTCCTTCCGGCTTGGAGCCGCGAAATTTCCCAGAGCTTTTGTCATGACGTTTGTCTGGGTCCTGCCGGGATGGATTTTACTGCATATCCTCTTTCTTTTTCCGGTTGTTCTCATGCTGGGAATTTCTTTGCCGGGCTATGTGTGCGCCAGACTTTATGAACCGGTCTTTCGGGAACTCGAAAGCGAATAGAAGGATCCCGTAATCAAAAAGGCCGTGTAAAATGAACTCGTTCATTTTACACGGCCTTTTCTTATTCTTCATCATCCACAACGTTTTTTAAGAAGTCTTCCCTTCCGTGGCTGTTCCGGTATTGTCTCATGGTCATGCCGGTGATGCGGCGGAACTGCTCCCCTAAATGGCTTTGGGAAGAGAAGCACAGGAAATTTGCAATCTCAATATAAGAATAATCCGAATACGCAAGCATGTTTTTCGCCAGGGTCACTTTTTCCTGAAGAATATATTGCTTGAGGGTAATCCCCTCCTGTCTGCGAAACAATGCGGACAGATAATTCTGCTCCAGTCCGATGGCATCCGCGATCTGCCCGATCGTGAGCCGGCTTGTCAGATGGGAAAAAACATAATCCTTGCAATGGCTGATATGCAGAACCGCCTGGCTGCCGACTCCTTCCGGCTCTTTTCTTTTCCCATGTCTTGCTTCCTTTACCATCATGCAATATCTCAGTTCGGTGGAGCGGTAAATATGACGGATGGTTTCAACATCCCTGCACTTTTCCATCTCCTGGATCGTGGCGTCGCTCAGACAATAACATGCCTCCGGCGCCACTCCTCCTTTTGCCGCCGCAAAACGGCTGTAGGTCGTAACGACGATACCGATATCAATTTCCTGCCTGACGGAATCAGGAGACAAAAGCCCTCTTCTGTCATCATAATTTTCTTCCTGCAGGATCCGCTCAAGCTCCTGAACATCTCCATTCTCAATTGCTCTGTATCGGCGTAATTCCTCATTTAACGGATTATGAATCACTCGATTTTCCATGTTTTCCAGAAGCATTTGATTGTATATCGACCAAACACGGTCATAAGGATCTGCCATGACTTTTTTCCCTTCCGTCCCTGAGAAAGGCTGTTCACCTAAGAAACGAACAGCACTGATAAAAACAGAATAACAAAGATTTATGATAAATGCAATAGATTTTTGATATAAAAATCTGTGATTTTTCCTTATCATATTTGCATATTAATCAGGGATTTTCCGAAGCAGGTTATCTGCATGTTCATGAAACAGGCAACATCTTTCTTTGTTTTTTCATTTATTTTGCACAAACCGCGGGCGGAAAATTCATGATTCGTTCTCCGGTATCGGGAGGACGGTACCCCGGCTCTGGCATTTTTTTCATGCCGCAGTTGCCCTACATTCATTCATTTCAAAATGGGAGGTTTTGCTATGAAGAAAAAACTGACAGCTATCCTGTGTGCAGCACTGACCGCAAGTCTTTTGGCAGCTCCTTGCGTCCATGCAGCCGAAACGATCTCCTTCTGGAATCTGGCTACTGCTGATCCTGACAAGACTGTCTGGTCCTATGCGGTAGACAAGTACAATGCGGAAGATTCCGAAGAGTCCGGCTATTCCATCGATATGGTCGCGACAGTCAATGACCAGTACAAGCAGAAGCTTGCCGTCGCGATGTCCTCCGGCCAGTGTCCGGATATGTACATCCACTGGACAGGCGGTCCTATGGTAGAGTATATCAAATCCGGCTATGCACAGGACATCACGGATCTTGTAGATGAATATGGATTAAGGGACCTTTACACAGAGGCTTCTCTGGCTCAGTGTACCTATAATGACCGGATTTACGCTCTTCCTGTAAAGAATGACTCCGTTGCCGTATTTTTCTATGACAAAGCTATGTGGGCAGAGAAAGGCTATGAGGTTCCGAAAACCATCGATGAGCTGGAAGCTCTCTGCGATAAGATGGTAGCTGACGGCATCACCCCGTTCGCCCTGGCCAACCAGGCACAGTGGACAGGCTCCATGTACTACATGTATCTTGTAGCACGCCACGGCGGTCCGGAGATCATTTCCGCTGCTTATGACGGAACCGGTTCTCTCGTCAACGAGTCCACCGAATATGCAGGCGCCAAGATCGAAGAGTGGGTTGAAAAGGGCTATTTCCCGGATGGCGTGAACTCTCTGTCTCCGGATAACGGTGATGACCGCGCCCTTCTGTATCAGGGTGCAGGCATGATGCTTCACGGAACCTGGCAGATCGGCTCCATCAAGGATGAATTCCCGGAATTCTATGAGAACCTCGGCTGCTTCGCATTCCCGTCACTCGAAGGCTCCGAAGCCGATCAGAACGTCGTCGTCGGCACCATGGGCGACAACTTCATTTCCTTTAACTGCGAAGGCGACAAACTGGCTGCTGCCTTTAAGATGGCTTCTTACTATTCGACAGAGGATTTCATGAATCTTTCCATCGAGTGGGGCAACCTTCCTCCGCTCAAAGCTGCTTACTCTGACGAGCTTCCGTGGCAGGATGTCATCGCGATCCTGAACGAGGCTTCAGGTGTACAGCTGTGGTGGGATCAGTATCTGCCGTCTTCTGTTGCCGATGTACATAAATCCGCCAGCCAGAAGTGCTTTGACTGCTCCGCTACCCCGACGGAAATCGCCGAAGAGCAGCAGGCTGCCATGGATGAGTACCTTGCTGAGAACGCAGGCTGAAAACCGAGTTATAATAAACAGATCCTGAAGCCGTGAATGAGCAGAATAAAATTTCATTTATACAGACTCTGTTCTTGATAGATGATATGATTCAGGCGACAAAAGGTCATGCAAAAATGAGCTCGCTCATTTTTGCATGAGATTGGGTCGCCCACAGACACGAGGAAGTAGCCATTTTGCACTATTTATACTTGACTTTGCAAATCTTTCTGTGCAAAATGAGCGG
>JAFVGK010000050.1 GCA_017475035.1 Blautia sp. | reverse complement strand
CTTCCAGTTTATTTCTGTTAATATATGACGGAAGATCCACATCACGTATTATGTATTCCATCAGTTTCCATCTTTCTCAATAGTATCCGGAAATACTCCTGCATTGTCAGTCTTCCCCTGGCTGCATTGTATGCTTCGTCATAAGTCATTCCGTACTTTTGCATTATTGGATCCAGAATCCGGATCTCCTTGCTTTTATGGAAAAATCCGGATTCACGGATTGCAATATAGTTGTTCTGGACATTCATGATGTCCTCAACAAATTCAATCGCTGTCATTTCTATCTCCCTGAATAATTCGGAGAATCACTCTCTTTCCCAAGTGCTTCCTGAGCGTAATCACACGGCCCTCTGAAGTATGCTCCATATGGCGTATCGCAAGTTTCACATGTGCCACATTTGTATTTTTCAGCACAATTGAACTCCGCTCCATACTTGTCATAAATATCGTGGCATTTTTTGTATTTGAAGCAGTCTTTGTCATTGTGATATCTCCAGCACGGATGGCATTTATATTCATCCTCTTCTGCATTAAGCGAGAACAAATCAATCAGTTCTATCATTATTCTTCCTTTTCCGAGCTGTGTCCTTTAACGTCTCTACCAGGAGCAATGATTTGTTTATCACCTGATGCTCTGTCAGAATGCCGCTTAAGTTCACCCTGCTTAATACGCTTCTTGGAATCAGCATCAGATTGTCCAGGCTGCAGTTCAGCGGATTTCGATCCAAAAATATCAGCACATGGCCTTTCGGAATCATCCCATGCTTCTCCTCGTAGACAACTCTTTGCTTCAATCGCCATTTGTTTGGCTCGGCAACTTTGATCTCTATATATCCGTCAACACTGATTCTTTCGCTTCCGACCGGGCGATGGTTTACAGGCACATTGCCTTTCTTGAACCATCCTTTCTCACTGCCTGGATACTTCAAACCTTTTGTGCCTCTGTTGACAGGAATATGCCCTTTCTCAAACCTTCCGGTCCTGCCTGAATTCAAATGGTGATTATGCCTGAAGGTTTTGATTTTTGCCGCCGTCATGTAATCGGCCCCGAAGTGTTCATTGAACAATTCGGCCATTTCAGCTGCGGATTTCATATACTGGTTTTCGGCAATAAACTGTGCCATCTCCTCAGGAAGCTTTTCCGCCATCTTTAAACTCCAGCATCTGAGGCAATGCAGTAATTCCATCGCCGACTCCGTATTCAAGCATCAAACTGGCTGCGCGAAGAGCTGTATTTGCATTTTCGATGATACTGGATCCGATCTTCGCAATAGCATCTGCCCTTTTAATTTCCTCTTTCAGATCTTCCCCCTTCAGGTCTTCTTCACCAAGCCTCTCTATTTCTGCAAAAAGGTGGTTATTCAGATCGACTAAAGTATTCCTCATGTTTTCTCCTCCCTGTAGCCTAACAGTTTCATCTCAGTCTCAAGCTGAATATCTGATATCTCATCCAGGTAATTACTTTCGGCAAGCATCTTTAATGCGGTCTTTTTCCGGATCTTTCCATCTGCATACGCAATCATTACAGACTTGTCCCTGTCCGCAGCCTGACGGCTGTCCAGGAAACAAATCCTGTCTTCCGGATATTTCATCTGCCGATCAGCCTGGTAGTTCCAGAGATCAGGTCTCATTGGATCCTCCCTTGCAGTGAAACCAGTGAGGGACATACACCTGCACCGCTATAGCGTTTTCACCGATTATTCTTCTCCTTCCTGTAAATGTTTCTCCCTTCATGGTGATAAACCTCTCATTCCCTCCGTTGACCGCATCGACAGGAGAGAATTCGCACGGAAGCCACTTCTTGTCACTTTCCCTTCTGATCCAGGTAATCTCTTTACCGCATCTGTTACATGTTCCGGATCTTATCATTCCATGCCCTCCTGTAGTCTTTTGATTTTCTCAACCATTTCCGCACTCGCAGGAGTGCTGTCTTTGACCTGGCTCATATATTCCGGCATTTTCACAACAGGCTTTGAACTTGCTTTTTTCTTGTCCATTTCTTTCAGCCGCATATTCGCTCTCGAAAAGCTTCTGTAGGCTGCTTGCCAGTTTGTGATCTGCCTCCCGTTCTTGTCAACCCAGTTTGCCATGTCGTAATAGTCGAAGAACTCATCACACACATCAGGCCATCCTTTTGACTGGCATACTGCAGCAAATTCCTTCACGTCATCATAGCCTGGAGCGTATGCCGGACGCTCCCTTGTATGTGTGTTTATATATACTTGTTTTTCTTGTTTATTTGTTATTATTGTTCTAGTGCTGTTGATCGTCTGTTGATCGTCTGTTAGCTCCCTGTTAATATCGCTGTTGATTTGCCTGTTGACATTCTCGGGCAAATCTTGATATTTTCCATACTGTGTAATAGAAATCAGCGTTCCATATCCTGTTGATTCGGTTGTTATTTCGCCTGTTGATTTTAGGTGAAATACTGCAGTGCGCACCGATTGTACTGATAATCCCGTTGCTTTGGCTATTTTCAGATATGTTTCCAAAGTCTGACCTCTGCCGATCTCGATGTTCTTCCATCTGCTCGGTTTCCAGTTCGCCCTCAGCAGAAGGTACAGCCAGACTGTGACAGTCCTTGGATCGCTGTACCATTCCCATTCGAGCATTTTTCTATGCAGCACGATAAATCCGTCACTGTTCATATCTTTGCGTTTTCCATTACTTTCTTGTTTACAACGTACATGACTGACTTGGCTTCCTTTGCGGTAACTCCTGCTTTCTGTAGAAGCTCATAAATACGGTCTTCCAGTTTTGTCAGCTCTGCTTCCCTGTTGTAATCCGAGTCCTTGATTTTTCTTCTCATATTTTCAGCTCCATCTGTGCTGGCTTTGGCATGCAAACGAATTTGCATGTATCTGAGTTTTCAAAAGGTTTCCGGTATTCCAGGATAAATTTACATGTCCTTCTGTCGCTCAGGTAATATGGGCATTCATTCCTCAGGCATCCTGTCTTCTGGTCCATCATTAGAAACATGCCTGTTAAATGCATCTATCAGATTATTCAGCCCTTTCCTCGTCATATTGTGCTGCGCAATCAGATTTTTCATTCGGCTTATAAGCTCGTTCACGATATAGATCTCACAGATCATTGCACTACACAGCACCATGCAGATCAAATATATCCAGATCATAATCCCACCTTATGAGCATTCTTGTAGATTCTTGCAATGCCCTCATAAACCATATCCAGAGGGGCTTTCATGATCACCTTCCCCCTGTCGTTCTGCACATAGATCTGTACCGTCTTTTCCCCTGTATAGGGATTGGATCCGGATCTCATGATCAGGGTTGCGTCCCCCTCCTTAATAGTAAACTCATGATCAAAGCAAGACATGTTTATCCCTCCACGGAACCGGCTGTACCACTCGCGTGGTGATACGCCGATTCCTTGATAATGCAAGCTGGGACGCACCCGTAACCGCCGCCGGCACTGCTGCTGCTGACCGTGCCAGACGGGAGGACACAACGCGCGCTGCAGGCGCCTCTTCCGCAATTCCAGGGCGTGCATGTCCACCAATAAGTATCGTATTTTGGAATGTACTTTCTGTATTTCCTGTATTCGTCACAGCTGATCAGGAACAGCTTGTCATAAACATATCCATACAGATCGTCGCCATTGTCTGCAATAAGATCCACCTTGTGGCTGATCAAGGCATCGGTATCGAAATTGTTATCATTCAGATAGTCTACGAGGATTCCCCTGATTTCTGAAGCTTCGTAGTCATTCCATTTATCATCGAATATTTGCTCATCATGGAACGGCTCCTCAGCGATTACGAATATGCCATTTTCATCTCCGTCTTCTTCCAGGTATTCCGGATCCAATACTCTCCACTTGATGCCTTCCCATTCGATCGTATCGCCAGGCATGGGTTTTCTTTTTTCGGGAACTGTCACTGGACGGATCTGAGTAATAGCGTCCTCGGTAAAAAGCGAGCAGATATCAATGTCTCCGTACTTCTCGATAAATTCTTTCAGCGTCATCAGATCATCCTCCATGCTCTCAGCAGTGCCCAAATGCCTAATGATACATACGCCATGTACATCAGCCATTCGCGGTAGTCGATTCTTTTTGCAATTTTAAATACGTTCGAATTTCCCATTTTCTTCATTTTTATCTCCTTATCTGCTAAAATGGAGATGGCTTAAATATGCCATCATGTCAGAAGAAGCACCGGTTTGGTCAATGGTAGGTGCTTCTTTTTCTATCATCACTGTGAAGCGTCCGGCGCTGCAGAAGATCCTGTTGATTAGGCAGGATGACAGATGTTTCGTATCACAGGTTTGTTCTATGCTTATGAAAAAGATTTTCGAATTTGTATTTGGCCTAATGGCATTTAGTCCCACTCCAGTAGCACACAACGCCGGATCCTTTACAGCGATGATAGGTAATTCACTCAGATGTTTCTCAGCTTCCGATCTGATCAAGGCTTATGCCGAATGCCTCCTCAAACGGTTTAGGGATAAACTTATATGTATTGTTCTTTTTAAGCCTACCGTTTTTGATGCATACAGCCCATTCAGGCTGCTCTTTAGCTATGACAACCCTCAATGCCTGGGGAGTCCATCCGATCGCCCTTGCCACTTCTTCGACAGTCGGGCTTCTTGCCTTTCGTTTTCCATTGTTTTTCATCTCATTTTCCTCTGGTAGTTTTCTGCGAGATTGTTAATCTTTGCCTTTAAATAATCTGAATCTGGACATTTTTTCATAGTACCGGATCTTCCTGTTCATTTCGGCAATCATCAGGCTTTGTTCCTCATTGATCAATGCCAGCTTCCGGATCCGATCCTCATACTGCTCAATCAGCCTCTGGTAGACAAGAAACTGTTCGTTCATCTTCCAGCATCCTTTTTATTTCATCCAGTGTCTGAGACACCTTGACGACCTGTTTCCCATCCGGGACCAGGCACAGCGAAGATCCATCGGCAGACGAAATAATAGACATCACCGATTCCGCGTTGATCAGATACCTGTCACCGGTATAACGCGACTCTACTTCAATAAACTTAGCCATTTACTTTTGTCCTCCGATATCTTGTTGGTAGTTTTAAATTGTTATTGGGTTTGTCAATAACAATTTGTAACATTAGACAGTCTAATGTTGAATTTGCTACTTAGAGTAGCATTATCGTGTAAAAAAATTAGATTTTTATTCTGTCTAAAGGAATGCCTGACAACTTAGAAATCTGAGAAATCTCATGCATTAGCCATGGCTGCTTTCCGGCTTCTCGTGCCCATATTTGATACTGCGAAAGGCCAAGAAGACTACCGAGCTTTTCCTGAGACATTTGACTTTCAAGAAATCTAATTTCCGGAATAGTAAACTGTCTGTTTTCCAAATCTATCATTTCTTTTTTCCTTTCTGCTACTTTAAGTAGCATAATCATATTATCACTGCGTTGTTGCTACTGTCAATAGCAATTTGCAAATATCAAAAATGTTATTGTAAGTAGCAATATTTCACGCTAAAATAAAAACAGGAGATAGCTGTATGAGTAAATATTATGAATATATTGGCGATGTAATCCGCAAGGAAAGAAAAAAACAAGGATTAACGCAACAGCAAATGGCAGATAAGCTTGGTATAAAAAGAGGAGCTTATTCTCAATACGAAACAGGAAAAAATTCAATAAGCATGGAAATGTGGTATAGGGTTGCTCTGATTTTAAATATTGATCTATATACCGTCCCAATGGAAGCTCTGAAATATTCTTCGAACAACTAAAAAAGATTGCCCCGTCTACCAAACTAAGCAATCTCTTGTACAGAAAGACCTACCAGAGTTTTTCTGTACCTACATTTTATCATAGAAATGGAGGTTATGAGAATGAAATTACCAAATGGATATGGATCCATATACAAGCTGAAAGGGAAAAGAAGGAAACCATGGTGCTGCAGGAAAACTGTCGGATGGAATATTGTAGAATCCGGAGGGATGGTAAAGAGCTATCCTAAGTACGAGTATATTGGATATTATCCGACCAGGAAAGAAGCTATGGATGCATTGATCGAATATAATGCAGACCCATACGATCTGATCCACCAGAACATTACATTCAAAGAAGTTTATGATCTATGGTCCGAAGAACATTTCAGAAAGCTTAAGCAGACAGCACACTATAAAGCTGCAGTAAAAGTATGTACACCTTTATTTGACATGAGAATTGCAGATCTGAAGTTATCACACTATCAGAAAGTGTTTAATGAATCCGGTAAGAACAGCCCAACACTAAATAATACTAAAAATGTCATCACAGGCATGTATGATTACTGTGTCAAGAATGAGATACTTCCTGTCCAGAAGAGAGAAATCATCTCATATATAGATACAACCTGTGGAGGCAATCCGAATGCCAGACCACATAAAAATTTTGATTCAGGCGAAATCAATAAGCTCTGGTCCTTATCGGAAGATCCGATAGCGCAGATCGCCCTGATCATGGTCTACACCGGGGCAAGAGTAAATGAGATTCTTAACCTGAGAAAATCAGACGTACACTTGCAGGAAAGGTATTTCCATATTGCCCAGTCAAAAACCGAATCAGGGACAAGGGACGTGCCTATCTGCGACAAAATAATGCCTTTTGTTGAAAGATACATGAATTCAGAAGGAAAACACCTGATTTCCAGCAATGGGAAGCAAATTAAATACAACACCAATTTCGTCCCTTATTTATGGATCCCGCTGATGGAAAAAGCCGGCATTAACGATACACATCGTCCGCATGATACCAGGCATACTTTCGTCAGCATGGCCACAGAAGCAGGAATAGATGAGCGCATTATCCAGCAGATTGTCGGTCATGCCGGCAAAAATGTCACCGAGTCTGTTTACACCCACATCAGCATGGAAGCAAAGCTCGATGCAGTCAACAAGTTATAAAAGCGTGATCTGATCAGACCACGCTTTTATTGCAACATAAGCATGCAGACATGTGCAGTATTTTGTCACTAACGTGTCACTAACACATTAAAAAACTATGCATTTTTATAGTAAAAATACTGCATTTTCCTTACAATTTATGGCTATTTTTGGCATTTTCGTTAAGATTGCATTAAAATTG
>JAFVGK010000049.1 GCA_017475035.1 Blautia sp. | reverse complement strand
GAGGCATCTCAAATATTTGGTGCTTCAAAAGAGGCAACAATTAGAGAAGTGGCAAAAAAATACAACCTTGATGAAGTAGATGCAGAGTGGTATGTGGAAGCTTCATGGAAAGAACTGGCTCCAGCGTAAGAGTGTTCAAGGCCGACCGGGAGAAGGAGGTCGTGGAGATCATGAACATATTATTTGACCAGGAATATGCGATGGAGAGGCGGATGATGAGCAGGGAGATTGCTGAATATTCCGGGGTCCGGGTACCAGCGATCCGCAATAGGATACCGGCAAACCGGATAATAATACCGACGTGTTTTTATTGTTAATCCGTGGAATCGTACTTTCCGATCGCCAATGATACCATCCTGTCATAGAATGATACCAGGCAAACAGTGCCTGCATTCTATGAAAGGGGGTCAATTGTATGGCTAAACGTATCAATGTAAAGCTTATCATGGAACTGAGCGCCGGTGGTTTGACGCAAAACGAGATAGCAAACTCACGGCATTTTTCCAAGACCTCAGTGAATCTTGTTCTCAAAACAGCAAGAGATCTGAACGTGACCGCTGCTGATCTTCAGGAAATGTTACCTGAGGGAGAGAATTCATGAACAGCTGGAAACAGGAACAATAAAAAGGGATGAGCCTGATGGCTATACAATAACGGAAGCAGGGAAAAAGCTTATGGGGATTTATGATATGACCGTTAAAATTTATGGGCTGGAGGATAAATTGGGACATCCTGGGGGATGAACTGATCAAATTCATTCTTCTGAAAGTGGAGAGATCGAACGACAGCTTTCCCACAGCGGTGCCTGATTCGTTAATCATATTTGGAGACTGTGACAGCACTTGTGATTTCAGAAATCTTTCTTCAATCTACCGGCCGCTTGCCAGAAAAGAAACCAATGTAATTATCGGAGATAGATTCGCCGGATTGATGGAGGATGGGGCGATGCCCGTATCACATAGGCTGAGTTTCTTTTCTATCTTTCTTTGGTCGTCTTAAATTCGCCGTATCAGTCCATGACTGGCATTGTGGCCTGAGGGGATCAGGAGGGATGCCTTACATAAAATGACGCTTCGCTGTGACGGAATGGAATTCGCGACGGAGATGGTTGCGGAGGCAGGAAGGAAAGGGCTGAGGATTGGGGAAGTAGCGTCCCGCTTAGGAAGGCAAAAAACGGGAGACGGGAGAAACTCCGAACCATTCGTGATGGCTTCCGTCATCTGTGTTATATTTTAACAGCGCGGTGAAGCTTTTGGCGCATAGCCAGCTAGATTTTGAATACAAACTCATTCGATCGGAAGAGGAAAACGAATCATTATAAACCATGTAATATATATTGTAACTGTTCAGGAGGAAAAAATGTTCGAATACATAGATAGTGACTCCCTGTCAACCGAGGATAAGATCCTATACCTCATCAACGATATGGAAGAGCTGCGAGGCGCGATCGGGATGATAGCGGATGAGGCGGAAGCCTCCGAAACGAGGAAGCTTTTGGACGCTGCCGATGAGAAAGTTGAGAAAGCGATTGAGGATCTTGACGCGGCGGTGCTGACGGAACGAGAAGCGGAGTGAAATGACTAATTGCGGTTGTCGAAGTGAAATCTGAATTCTGGAGGAAGATAATCCATACCCAAAACGAACTCACCAATGCTCAGGAAGTCATCCAATACAGGAGATGACCTGATTCACGCATATGAAGAACTGACTGCGCTGCTACAGGAGAAAGAAAATGATTATCTCGAAAGCCTCTCCAAAAGAATATGACTCTATCAGACTCTTCTATCATTCTCTGATTGATGCGCTGGAAGGGACAAGATACCATCCGAAGTGGCAAAAGGACATATACCCGGCTCCGGAGGATCTTCGGGGGGCTGTCTTAGCCGGAGAACTCTATATTGGCCGGGTGGATAGCCGCATGGCTGCGGCGATGGTGCTGAATCAGAAGTGCAATCCGGAATATGCGGATGCGGCGTGGCGGACATTTTTGAATCCATCGGAATTCATGGTCATTCACATGCTTGGTGTCCACAGGGATTTTGCAGGACAGGGGCTTGCAAAAGAAATGGTACGCTTTGCCATCGAAAAGGCGAAAGCATGGGGAATGAAGGCAATCCGCCTGGATGTGTTGAAGGGCAATGCCCCGGCGGAGAGGCTGTATCCGGCTATGGGGTTTGTCTATGTGGATACCATTCAGCTTTTCTACGAAGACACCGGAAGAGCGGATTTTGGGCTGTATGAGCTGGTACTCCCAGCAAAGCCTGCGGATACGGACTATGGTGATAAAACTGAAGTGCTTGTCTGAAAGAAGGTGACAAATCTATGTGGTTCTGGTTTGCGTTAGGCTCGGCTATCTTCGCAGCCCTGACCTCCATCCTGGCTAAGGTAGGGATTGAAGGAGTTAATTCAAATCTTGCTACGGCGATCCGGACAGTTGTGGTGGTAATCATGGCATGGGGAATGGTGTTCCTGACAAATCAACAAAGCGGAATAAAGGACATCTCCCACAGAAGCTGGATTTTCCTTATCCTGTCCGGGCTGGCTACAGGAGCTTCCTGGCTCTGCTATTACAAAGCCCTTCAGATGGGAGATGCCTCTAAAGTAGTTCCCATAGATAAACTGAGTGTGGTGATCACATTGATCCTGGCGTTTGTTTTCCTGCATGAGGAATTCACAATGAAGAGCTTTATCGGTTGTATTCTGATCGGCGCGGGGACTCTGGTGATGGTGATTTAATTGAGTGGGTACCAGGTACCGTGTACCTTTAAGAGAATGTTACAAGTATTACATTTGAATATAATGCTATTTACCATGAAGGTTTGAAAGTCTAGATGTACTCATATACGTTGAGTACGGATTTTGATGAGGGACTTAAAAAAAAGCATGGAGGGAGGCAACAGCGTTTATGAAGAGATTACTGGCTATAATTCTTTTCTGCCTCCTTCTTATGACAACAGGCCCAGTCTTTGCGACAACTGGAACAGAAGGTATATTTACGACAGAGGAAGAAACCGGCTCCGCACTTTCGTTCGAAGCAGATTCCTTCTCCGTCTATGGGGTTGTGTATACAGTTACGTACGGGGATTTTGAGTACGAGATGCTGGGAAATCAGGAAACAAGTCTGTCAGAGCTTCTTTCCGTGCTGAAGACAGGGATTGAGATAGAAGAGGTGGTGGATGTCTCTTCGTCGGGAAATGGAGTCATGGTCTCCTGGCTGGAAGACGAATCCGACTGGCTCATCAAACTCCTTGGTGAGGAGGAAGAGATTGCCGAAGCACCATCAACCCTTACGATTAAAATCGCATCTGAACGTGAAATAACCATAACTCTGACCGCTGTTGGTCTCAGGGAAATTGACCTTGACGGGACGATTATTAAAAGCGCGGATGGCCTTTACCTTCCGGAAGAAGCCGGGGGACATTCCTTTATCCGGGAAGAAGCGGAAGAGACGATAAAAGCAGTGGAGGAGTTTGCAGCAGCAGAAACATCAGCAGCAAAAGCATTTGATGAGGAAACAGCCATATCTGCATCTTCTGAAGAAGCAGAAACTTCATTTTCGGCGAATGCTGAGGAAAATGTTTTTTCATCATCAGAGGATGCTGCAGAAGAGGATGAAGCAGACCGCCATTATACCGTTTTCGAAATCGGATTAGACAACGTTGACCTGGAAAATTACGCCAATGGCTTTGAAGTGTCTGTTCCCCTTCCCGAAAGTATCTTTGGAAAAGACTTCAAGCTATACCATGTCCATGAGGGGGAGGTAAACGAAGTCGGGGACCTGTCTGTAGAAGATGGCATGATTTCCTTCTCAACAGACAGCTTTTCGGAATTTGTCCTCTCGTATACCGTGGATTTCCACTGGGAAGTGAATGGTAAGATCTACGACTTCAGCATCCCGGGGGGAGGCTTTATCAGTCTGCGGCAGCTTGTGGAAATACTTGGCATAGCAAATGATGGACTGATTGATGAAGATAATAGAGGAGCGGCAATCACCCTGAACAACCCGGACGTGAGTGAGCAGACGCGGAAGTTCGTGGCTGATGTTGCGAGTGTGCAGTTCAGTGATCCTTCTCTCGTCTGGATTGGGAAGGTTGATAAAGCGAGCACAGTTGGTGAACTGAAAAATGCTAACGGACTGAATTGCCAGTATAGCATTGAGTTAAGTGAGGAGCAAATTGCTGAAATCAACAGCAGCTTGGTCGAAGCCGGCGACTGGGCCTTGATCAGCTTGAGTCCGTTTACGAGTGAAGAAAGCCTGACGGTAACCATGAAGGATGGTGTATCGTTTGTGATCCGGGTGACGGATGCCAATGCAAATGCGCGTAAGGCATCCTTAATATGGGCTTCCAATATCCAGGACGGACAAAAGCTGGTGATATATCAAAAAGTCATCCAGGCTGACGATAGCATTTATTATTATGCAATTGATGGAAATGGAAATTTACAGAGAGTTTATAACAGCAGTGATTCGGTGTATTGGTTGAACGACTTACCAATTGAATGGAAAATAACAGTTCTAAAGGATGGTTCAGGAAACCCAACAGGGTATTATACATTATATAACGAAACTACACATACATACCTTGTCCCTAAAGACGATGATGGAAGGTATAGAGTAGTACATAAATTGTCAGATTTTTCAGATGGAAATACGAAAAACCTGGAAGTCAGCCTTCCGGGAAAGGATGCTGGTCAATATCTTTCAAAAATAGCATCATGGGACTATGACGCTAATGTGACATATGGAATTGAAGTACTAAGTGCAAATGATGTACACGCAAAAGAACTGCTTTCTTCACAGGACTTTTATTTTGCCGTTCCAGACAATATAGTACAAGGTCAGTTAACGCAGGTAGAAACAGTGAATAGCCTTGATAAAGGTATAAAAATAACAATGTACGATTTTGATAGTAATGAATGGCAAAGAAAACCTGAGCCAAGATATACCTTTATGACAAGGACTATAGGTAATTCCGCTTATAATGAGGGAGTTTACATTCCCGGTTTAGTTAAACCTCGCCTGGGATCAGATGGATTTCCGGTTTCTGTTGCTACAAATCAGTCAATCAAACCGGTGTTTGAATCACAGGGTAATTATTCTCCTGCAGATAGTAACAGTTGGCCGCCTAATTATGGTACAACAGACTATTATTATAATGTATCAAAAACCGAGAATGTGAATCATTTGTTTTTGCAAAGCGTGTATGATGCAACAGGATACTTTTACTACAGCTGCTTTGAAAACTTCGCGAAATTAAATGGGAACAACTTTTTAGTTTATGAGCAGTTGGGAACACCATATGATGGAGATGATTTTTTCTATAAACGTGGTAATTTTATGCCGTTTAACTCTCTTGATTTATCGCATAAAAAAGAAAATATTACAAGTAGTTCGAGCAGCAGCCAGCTGGGTATGGATAATCCCAGAAGAGGAGAAGATCTCTACGTAGTGTCTGGAGCAGCAGATTATTATTTCGGAATGACTATGGAAGCGGATTTCCTTCAGGGCCCGAACGGATATAACGACCGTGATGAGCCTACGGTGTTTGAATTCAACGGAGATGATGATTTATGGATTTTTATTGATGGCGTTCTTGTCCTGGATATTGGCGGTGTTCATGATGCATTCCAGGGGACGATTGATTTCAAAACCGGGGATGTGATCGTAACTGCAGATAATGGAGTTTCAACGACAATTAAAGAAATGTTCCGGGCTGCACGCGTTTTCCCGGATGGGACTTCCTGGAATGAAAACAGGGTTTCTGAGTATTTTTCCGGTAACACTTTTAAGGATTATTCCACCCATTCGTTTAAAATGTTTATATGGAGCGAGGTGCCAGAGCCTCTAACCTGGAAATGAAATTTAACATGATGACAGTAAAGGAGTCATCATTCCGGGTTACGAAGCAAATGTCGGAAACAGTTTCTCATGGTGTAATTCAGAGTGACTATGAGGATGCCATATTTTACTATAGAGCTTATTTAGGCACTGCCGTGTGTACAAAACAGGCATTTGAAGCAACGGCCAAATATACGGATGGTACACCGGTCATCTGGAAAGATAATACAACTTTCCAGCTAAAACCAGGTCAGACGGCGATATTTCCTGTAGCAAGCAATACTGTGAGATATCATGTGGAGGAGGTAGAACCTGAGACAGGCTCTACAATGCTAAATAACTATTATGTCACGAATACAGATCCGGAGGCAGGACAACAGAAAGGAAAGGAAACCGTATCATCAGAAAAGTCTGTACAGCAAAGGGGCGAGGTGGTTTTTACAAACAAACCCAATGACAACATTGTAAACGAGCTTAGGATAATTAAGAACCTGACAGGCGAAATGTATACAGATGAAGCAGGGAATCTTCTGGTTAATGAGGAGACAAACAGTCCATATTTTGAATACCGCATCTATCTGGAAAATACTGCGGGTAAAATGGTATACTATTCACTCGGAGAGTATTATCAGGTTGATATTGATGGAAAATATGTGTATTACGAGAAAGGCGTAAGAAAAACGGCGGAATATAGAGATGGTAAATATATTTACACTTACAATGACGGCACGGTAGAAGAGCTGGACAGCCCAAAAATCACCGAACATACTTCCCAAAACGGAACCATAGGCGATATAAGGCATGGTGATACGATTATTATCAAGGGTCTTCTGGAAGGGACAGATTTTGTGGTGGATGAGAGAACAGACCGCAGCCTTATGCTGAAAGGTACATCAGGGGAGGATCCGACCGATAAGTATTCTTTCGACGGTACCTCTGTAGAGGATGCATATATCAGGGCGACAGGAGAGAATACACCTGCTCATCTGACAGGAACGTTATATAATCCGCCTGACACAACCGGGGCCAGCTATAGCAATAAAGCTGCCACAGGTACTATTATTCAGGATAAGGACGCAAAAGTGACCGTAAACAATTCATCACAGTTGATTGATACAGATCTTTCTCTGAAAAAGGTATCCCAGAAGGGGGAAGCTTTGGAAGGGGCTGTTTTTAAACTGATGAAAGGGTCTAAAATTGTTCCTGTTT
This sequence comes from Blautia sp., assembly GCA_017475035.1. Taxonomy (GTDB): domain Bacteria; phylum Bacillota; class Clostridia; order Lachnospirales; family Lachnospiraceae; genus Blautia_A. The sequence continues at coordinate 21,317 of JAFVGK010000049.1, read as the reverse complement.
CATCAAATTGGGATAGAGTCGTTGTCCTGCCCTTGGATGAGAGTGAAGAAGTGACGATTGCCGATAATACATTTACTGTTCCAAAGGGTGGTGTAATAATCAAAAATATCCCTTCAGGAAAAATATCGTATACATTGGTAGAAATATCTGCTCCTTCCGGATATGTGATTACAAGCGCAGATGTTGCTACATTGGGCATTATGGGTGGGATAATAGAAATGAAAAACTCTGTGGATGGAGTGACTTTTGGAAATGATATCATTGTCATCCCAAACGAACCAGGCGCAGCCCTTCCCGCCACCGGAGGCCCCGGCACGATTCTCTTCTACCTGGTCGGCTTCGCGCTTACCATGCTTGCCGCCGCGGGATGCGTGATGAAAAGAGCTGAGTCACGGGGACAGGTACCTTGACTCAAAAAAAAGCTCCTGCAAGGGTGGGACAAGCATGGGATCTCCAAAGAAAACGAGAGAGAGAAAAACAGATCATCTCCGCCATGATTGCTATCTATTGCAGAGGAAAGCATGGAAAGAAAAAGGCATTTTTGCCCTGAGTGTAAAGAATTAACTGAAGGCTCTATAACATCAGTGGAAATTGCGCAATTAGATCGATAGATATTTTGCCCCCCCTTTACAGGCGCAGAGCGAAACGGGGCCCTTGCTAATCAGCTTATAAAATGAACTTAATTACAACTGATCTCTTATCCGTGACGGGTGATCAGATTGACCGTAAAGGGTGGTCTGATCGACCGTGCAAACTGATCAATTCACACGGAATATACACTTGCCGATAATATCTTTTTGGGATACATATCATTATTTGCCTTAAGCAAAGCATTAGAAGGAGCGGAGCTTCCCGCCACCGGCGGTCCCGGAACAACGATTTTCTATCTGACTGGTGCGTTAATGATGCTCTTTGCAGCCGGTTTGCTGGGGAAGAAGAGAGCGGCACAAAACAGTTGAGGACGTTCTGGATGAAGGGATGGAAGCATTATGTTCCATCCCTTGTCCGAGAAGAAAGAAAACACAATGACGGATTAAGGTGACGATTTATCGTGCCAATGGTGACACGAAATCTGGCACCGATGAGACCAATAACACCAAAGCAGGCACCGATTGCACTTTATCCGGAATCGAACAGAAGATAGTTGAAATGCTGAAAGCAGATGAAAAGACCACACAAAAGAAACTTTCCGAAGAATTGGTCATTTTTTGAAACGGTGGTGTCACTCACCAACTGTAACCATAATATGAAACAAGTGCGAACAGCTCCATGAGAATGAGAGGAGTCAGGCGATGGGAGCATACCTGAACCCGGGAAAGAATGCTTTTGAAGAAGCTTTGAATTCAGAAATTTTTGTCGACAAAACCGAAATGATTGCTTACCTGAACTGTGTAGTCCGAACAGAACAGAAGTATGTTTGTGTTTCCAGACCCCGCCGTTTTGGAAAATCCATGGCCGTGAAAATGCTCTGTGCATATTATGGAAAAGGTGCAGACAGCAGAACCATGTTTGAGAAATGTAAGGTCAGCAGGAAGGCAGCAGACTGGGATAAATACCTCTGTAAATTCGATGTCATCCGGGTTGTGATGACTGATTTTTTCAAGAAGGGAGTTTCTTTCGATCAGGCATTTAACAGGCTGCAGGCACTTGTCGTCAGAGATTTGACAAAAGCATTTCCGGAGATAGATTTTTTCGATAAGATGGATTTACTTCAATCCATACAGGATGTATATGAAGAAAAGCATATACAGTTCATTATCGTTATTGATGAGTGGGATGCTATTTTCAGAGAGTATAAGGAAGATAAAGAGGGACAGAAAAAATACCTGGATTTCCTCAGAGATTGGCTTAAGGACAAGGAATATGTGGCGCTGGCTTACATGACCGGGATTTTGCCTGTAAAAAAGTACGGGAAACATTCTGCCCTGAATATGTTTGATGAGTATTCCATGACATTTCCGATGCAGTTTGCAAAGTATGCAGGCTTTACAGAGAAGGAAGTCACAGACCTGTGCGATAAATATGGCCGGGATTTCGAATTGATCCGCTCATGGTATGATGGATACAAGGTGAGCGATATTGTACCTCCCGATCCCGGACATGAAAGGCAGCTTGCGACAGGAAAACCCATAGAAGCTGCAAAATATTCGCTTTACAGCCCTTTATCCGTTGTGAAAGCGATGCGTAGTGGAATTGTAAATAATTATTGGAATGAGACGGAAACATATGAAGCGCTGAAACAATACATAGACTGGAATTTTGATGGCCTTAAAGAGGGCGTAGCAATTCTGATGGCAGGAGGAAAAGTTGCGGCGGATATTACCGGTTATCAGAACGACATGACGACTTTTCACAGTAAAGATGATATTCTGACTATGCTGATTCATCTGGGCTATTTGGGATATGATAGCAGCACAAAGAATGTGTTTATTCCGAACCAGGAAGTGCTGCAGGTGTTCCGGTCTTCTACAGGAGGAAGAGACTGGAAGGTCACATTTCAGGCAATTGAGAATTCCAGAAGGCTCCTGGAAGCAACATGGGCGTGTGATAAGGAAACGGTGGCAGATCTTCTGGAAGCGGCACATGATAAAGCAGGAAACAAAACTTACCATAGTGAGGCAGGCCTTTCTTACGCTGTGCAGTTGGCATATTACGCAGCCCAGGATCTGTATACCATTATTCCAGAGCTGGATACAGGCAAAGGATATGCTGACCTTGCCTTTATCCCGAAAGATCCGGATGTACCGGCACTTCTGATCGAATTGAAATATGAAGAAGATACTGAAACGGCAATCAGCCAGATTCACAGACAGAAATATCCGGACAGGCTCCAGCTATATAAAGGAAATCTGATACTCGTTGGAATCAATTATACAAGGACGATTTCCAGTAAAGATATTGCGTTTAAACATCACAGCTGCAGAATAGAGAGGGCTTAGGGAAGAAAGATAGGGGTCAGACCTCGTGAATGGGATGAAGGGATGGAAGTCCATCCCTCATCCCAGAAGAAAGAAAACACAATGACAGATCTCAAAAGAAAACGAGAAAGAGAAAAACAGATCGTTTCAACCATGATCGCCATTTATTGCAGGGGAAAGCATGGGAAGAAAAAGACTCTTTGCTCTGAATGTAAGGAGTCACGGGGACAGGTACATTGACTCAAAAAGAAGTTCCTGCAAGGATGGGATAATAAAAACTCATTCCGCTGGGTCCGGGACAACGGATCGCCGTTAACATCTGTGGAAACGAAAGCGTTTTCAGAGTCGGTTTACAGCTCCCTCAACTGGATCAGGGATTACCGATTCCGCTTCCGCGGTATCACGAAGGAACTGGGAGTGGCAAAGATAATGATTTAAGAAAGAGCTTCCTGTAATTCAGAAAGGGGTGCAGCTGTGCAAATCAATATACGAACATCGTTTGACAGTTTCCGGGCCTTGAGGGAAAGCAATGCATATTATGTTGATAAAACGGAAATGCTGGAGGAATACCTTGCCAGACGATTTGATAAAGCTGTTTTGTTTGCGCGCCCCCGGAGGTTCGGCAAGACGGTTACCATGACCATGTTTCGTGATTTCCTGGATATTCGGCAAGAAAGCGCGGATTTATTCCGAGGCCTTAGGATTATGAATTACCCTGACGTGGTGAAAGCTTATATGAACCAATATCCCGTGGTGTTTCTCTCCCTGAAAGAGGTTTTTGGAGAATCATTTGAGAGCGTTTTTCGTAATCTGCAAAATATAGTTTCTACAGTTTGCAAAGAGATGGAGGTTTTATTAGAAAATCCAGGTGTAAACAGGTATGATAAAAAACTGTTAGAGAAGCTTATGGACAGGAATAGCGGAATGGAGGATACGGTAGAGTTTCTCGACCTGCTCTCCCGAATGCTGCGGACGCACTATGGAAAACCTGTTTTTATCATCATTGATGAGTATGATGTCCCGATGGCAAAGGCACTTGGAACGCTTCATTATGAGAAAGTAAGGGACATGATTGAACACATGTTAAGCTATGTGTGCAAGACGAATGACAATGTGAAAGCAGTGATACTCTCGGGATGTCTGTATACTGTAAAGAACAGTGCTTATACAGGGGTAAATAATATCAGACCATACACAGTTCTTTCCCCGATTTATGCCTCTTCGATTGGATTTACGGATGGGGACGTAAGGAAGCTGCTGGAGGCAGCCGGCTTATCCTCCTGGTATGAAACGGTCGTAGAATGGTATGACGGATATCTTTTTGGACGCGACCATATGTATTGTCCATGGGATGTTCTTTTATTTGTGCAGTCTGTGTTGGAAGGCTCCTACAGCAATGCGATGGGACCCAAAAGCTATTGGCTAAACACTTCGGAAACTTCCCTGGAAGTTATCCATGGCTTTCTGGGGAAAACATCTGATGCAGCCAGAAACCTGGAAGAGCTTCTGGCAGGAAAAACAATTGACTGTACAGTAAATGAACATATTCCTTATCACAAAATTCATGAAAACGGTGAAAACCTATGGTCGGCTCTCCTTGAAACCGGGTACCTGACAAAAGCAGTTACAGAAGAAATGCCTCTTATGCCTCTGCGAATCCCAAACAGGGAGATCCAGGAGGTTTTTCGGGAGGAAGTCTGGAGTTATTTCAAAGACAAGGTCGATAATGTTTTTGTCAGAGATCTCATAAATGCTTTATGGGGAGGAGATATTCCCAAAGCCCAGTCTGCATTAAACCAGATTCTGGAGGCAACATTATCTTTTTATCATGAATACCACGAGTACAGTTATCACTTGATTTTAGACGGGTTTTTTACAGGGCTGGGATACAGAGTTCAGTCGGAAAGAGAGACAGGATACGGGCGTAGTGACCTGATAATACTGGATCCGGCAAGAAGCCGCAGCCTTATTCTCGAACTGAAGCATGTAAAAAGTGAGCCTGAAATGGCGGATGGATTGAAGGAAGCCTCCAGTCAGATAATCAAAAAGAAATATAAAAGCCAGCTTGCTTATGAAGATTATAAAGAACAGATTCAATATGGGATAGCATTTTGTGGTAAAAAGGCAGTTATTGGCGTCATATGAAAATATCCGCAGACAGTGGTGCCCGGCAGTGCGTTCGGCGGGGCGTGTCACATATACCTTTGAATGCATTATGGATTTGAATCCCTGGTCCGGGCAGCCATACAGTAAGAGGAGAAAAAGCCTTTATGAACTCATTTGATGAACTGAAAGAAGTGGTCAGAAGACTCCGCGCAGAGGATGGATGTCCGTGGGACAGGGAGCAGACCCACGCCTCTCTTAAGGCGCCTGTGATCGAGGAAGCGGCAGAAGTGATCTGCGGTATCAATGTACTGGAAAAGACTGGAAATCCGGAAAACCTGAAAGAGGAACTTGGGGATCTGCTGCTGCAGGTTGTTATGCAGGCTCAGATCGCGGAGGAAGAAGGATTATTTACTCTCGAAGATGTGGCAGCCGGCATCAAAGAAAAAATGATCAGACGGCATCCTCATGTGTTTGGCGATGTAAAAGTCAGCGGTGCAGCTGAGGTTGTGGTAAACTGGGAAGAGATTAAGAGGCTGGAAAAGCAGGGAAAGGAAGAGGCGGCAGAGTTTCTGCCGGACGCCTTTGATGAGGCAGAAGCTCTGATTGACATAGCCAGGAAGCGGAAAGAGTCACGGGGACAGGTACCTTGACTCAAAAAGAAGTTCCTGCAAGCGTACGGAAAAATGCCCATTCAATGGCGACAAAGATCTTTTGCTCAAAATGCAAATCCCATTGCTGCAAACCGGAGATGCGGGAGCGGATCAAAAAGATAATACGGTACTCCGGTCCGCGGATGATCTTTTATTCCCCGGTTATGGCAGTGAAGCATTGGCTTAAGGGATGATTGGTTTGCCCTGTGAAAGGGGGAGTGAAGATTCCTTTCTTTCACAGGGCTTCGTTAGGGAATGGGACTTTGACACTGGAAGCGTAACGCTTTAAAGAACAAAAGGAATTAAACGTTTCTATCGCCACATACAGCCAGATATGATATACTAAGAGGCAATTAAAGCTTGATGGGGAGGACATTCCTTTGATTACAGGAGAGCTTCAGAATAAAGTCGATTCTATATGGGATACGATCTGGACGGGAGGCATCAGCTGTGCCTGGGAGAACGGCTATTTGAGCAAGTACCATGCAAAAAAGCATGTATTCTTTTATGATAAATGCGAAATCTGGTATGATCGAAACGAGCCTATGGAAAAATGCTCGTGCGGTGAACCTGTTCGATTACTTACAGGAGAGGAAGAAAGCTATTTCTGGTGGAGGCTTTCTGAATCTGGGTATGAAATTGTACCGTATAAAGAAAGGGTTAAGAAATAATCTGTGATTCCCTGTAGCTAAAACCACACCGCATACTTTTCATTTCATCAGAGATTGTTTCATAAGGAACTGCGTTGCTGACAATGTGTCCAGCGGAGCACTTCACCTATAGTGGGTGGAAACCTCAAGAACAAACCACTCAAATAGGATATAGTCTTTATAAAAAAGAATGGGATAGTCTCAGACTAGGAGGCTTAGGATGAACAGACTGTTTAAAGCTGCCAACCGTTACATTGAGACCAGTGATTGGAAGATTATTGCTGTTCTGAAGTTCTGCTTGATTTCACCAGGCCTTTTGATCGGAATGTGCATTAAGGACAAGTATAAAAAGAAAGACATTCCAGGAGCTGTAGGTGTTTTCTGCTGACACATACTCCTTTGATGTATAAATTTTATAGAGTGTTTAAGGATGAGGAAAAAAATGACACCCATCATATCGGAAGGGGACCTGCAGCGTAGTGCTGTAGCCATCGTCCTCACGGAAGAAAACGATATTATCCTTGAAGTGAGGGTTGCCAATCTTCCACACCAGCCTGGAGACATCTGCCTTCCGGGTGGTGGCTTGGAGGCTGGGGAGACACCAGAAGATGCCGTAATCCGGGAAGTGAGGGAAGAACTGCTGGTTGAAAAGGTGGACATTTTATCTCCGGTGAGTATTTTCGTTTCGGGGCAGCAGGAGATCCATGTGTTCCTGTGTCAGGTACAGGGCTATGACGGATCATTTCAAAGCATCGAAGTGAAAGAAATCCTGAAAGTCCCGCTCAGTTTCTTCAGGGAAACAAAACCGGAAATTCATGAGATAGGATGGAAGTCTGATTTAGGCGAGAACTTCCCATATGATAGAATTTATGGCGGCCGTGGGTACAAATGGAGAGAGCGGAAAAGCCAGGTCAGGTTTTATCATTATGGGGGATATGTGATCTGGGGAATCACAGCAAGGATTCTTGAAGATTTTGCTGGAAGAGAGGAACAGGCAGAATGGAAAACATAAACGGCGAGTTTATTATGAAGGGATGTGTCTCAGAGGATCCAGGCGCGTTGCATTCTCCTTCTGATGCTGTCTCCCTGATCCACAGGATCGGCTTCCTCCCTCTTTTTTCAAATTCCATTCCAGGCTTCTCCATTGAAGAGCATGTCCCGGCAGAGCATTGGTGGACAGGAGACCCCGAAATTGATCCCTGGGAGTGGAGGCAGATCCTAGCTGGAGAAGAGTCCATAGCTTACGGTAAGTTCTTCAATAAGACTGCTGGCTTTATCTCGAAGGATTTTTTCCCAACCTTCGCCAATTACCGCCGGAATGGTTATGATTTCGATGCCCTTTTTGAAGACGAACTGGCATCTTATCGTACCAGGAACATCATGGATGTGTTTGAGTGCGACGATGAGGGTGTGGGAAAAGCCCTCCTGTCTTCCGAGATCTGGGAGCTGGCTGGGAAGGATGAGGTTGCCTTGACTGAATTGCAGATGCAGACGTATCTGATAATTTCTTCCTTCCGGCAGAAGAAGAACGAAAAAGGACAATACTACGGTTGGCATCTGGCTGTGTTCGAGACTCCGGAAACGAAGTGGGGGAGGGGTTTTGTAGCTGGTTCCTATTCTGAGACTCCGGATGAGTCATGGAAGAAAATAGCACTTCGCATGAAGGAAAACCTCCCAGAAGCTGATGAGAAAGAGATCCGGAAGATTCTCGGGATCAAATATCCAGGACAGACGGCTATACCAACGAAGCCTAAAAGATCTGCACCCCAAAAGAGCGCGGCTAAGGCAAAACCAGTCGATCTTCCATGGCCGGAGAACCTTATCACTCAGATAGGTTTAAACCTTGTGTTTCCGAAAACAAATGTTTATAAACCCCTTTCTCCCGATCAAATGGATGGGCTTTCTTTCCTTCTTTCCAGGTTTGATGAAAGGGAACGTGAAGCGATCCGTCTCAGATTTGAAGAGCATAAAACCTTCCAACAAATCGGCGATGGTTTTGGCTTGTCAAGTTCACGGGCGCAGCAAATAATCAATAAGGCGGTAAGCCGTTTTCGCCCGAGATTAAATTTGAGATACTTGTTGTATGGATACGCCGGTGCACAGAAAAAAGAGAAGGATTTGAAGAAGACCATCGAAGATGCAAAAAACACTAATGATAGAACCAGAATGCTTGCCATCATGAAGGGCATCGGTGTTTGGGAATGCGGTTTATCGGTCCGCTCGGCAAACTGCCTGTCCAGGGCAGGTATAAATACACTTGGCGGGATAATCGAAATGATGTATGAAGATCCCCTGAATCTATTAAAGATTAGAAACCTGGGAAGAAAATCACTGCAGGAAGTGTTTGAGAAGCTTAAAGAATATGGTGTTGACTGTGCTGTTGCGAAAGAGGAGTGCTTTATTGAAATGGAAAGGATGGACGACCTTTCCGATACAGATCCGTCAGTAAGACTCCTTATGATCTTGTTTAGGGAAGGAATAGATACCAGGGAAAAGCTTAAGGATCTGGTAACAAAGAATCCGGATCATCTTCTCCGCATCCAGGGCATGGGCAAACAGACGAGGGAGGAATTATTCACTATCCTGGAAAAGCAGGGCGTGGACTGTGCCCATGCAAGAGCACTTTATAATTCTAAGGAAGAGCGGACGGCAGAAATCGCCGTACTTGGCCTATCTGACCGGGTCTATAATATCCTCACCAGGGCGGGGCTGGACTCGCTGGAGAAGGTAAAAAGCTTGTTGGAAGATAAACCGTTTGATATTTTCCGGCTTGGTGGGATGGGGAAGAAGGCCAGATCCGAATTGTTTGAGAAACTTGAAATAAGCGGTGTGGATTGCTCTGAAGCAAAGGAGAAAGAAAAGGTGCTGGGGTGGTAATGGGGGGAATCCCCCGGTTTAGTTCCTTTCCTCACCGGGGGCGGATGTAGTAGGCCTCACATGAATGGAAGATCGGGATCCTTTACCATGTGGCATCCCCTTTCGTCATGAAACATCTCTTCAGCACTTCCAAAATGCCTCAGTTTTGCAAGCGCCTCCTCCAGTTCGTGCATCTCCTCATAAAGGGGATCATAAAAATGCACCGGGGCGAAACCGCAGCCAAGTTGCATGTCAAACTCGATGAAGTTGTTGATTTCTTCTATTTTTTTAAAATCTCTTTCTTTTGTCTTGTCATGGTGTGATTCCTCCTTTTGATTTTTGTAGTGTATAATCACTCTAAAACTTGGAAAAGTCCACAGTGTATATTTGACAAAGATAAGAAGGGAAATTTGGTGGTTTTTTAAATGAAAAAGTCCTGTGTACAGCATATGTACACAGGACTTTTTTTAATGTTGGCTTATACGTTTATACGAACAGCACCAACGTACAACTACTCTGTATTAATGCCCTGAAGCGGGCTTAATCATTTCTACGACTGATATTTCTGCTTAACCAAAAAACTCTGTATTGTGTCAATGCCCTAAAGCGGGCTTAATCATTTCTACGGAACAAGATTATGAGGATGAATATGGATGTGAAAGTGTGTCAATGCCCTAAAGCGGGCTTAATCATTTCTACTTTTTGAAAGGAGATTTATGATGAAGAAGATTATTTGTGTCAATGCCCTAAAGCGGGCTTAATCATTTCTACCCTGCCATCTCAGAGTCCGCTCTACAAGCGGCTTCCAGACCCCTAAAAATGAAATAATTGTCTGAATTGTTCCAAACAGGCCTTTTTCCAGACACAATTGGGAGTTTTAATAATTTTGTAATAATTTTCCCCTGAAATGATTATATCATTTGAGGGTGGAGGATGCAACGGATTTTTTTCTTATCCTCCCAAAGATCTAAAACTTATGAGAAGTATATCTTCTCCTGGGTTGGCTTCGTTTTTTTTTATAAAAAACGAAGCCAACTCTTTTATTATTGACTTGCTACAACCAGGCTTTCGTTCGTGGTTTTCCTTTCTAGAATCAGGCAGGCCATGTAAACCCAAAATCTCTTCTCTTTATTTTGCATTGAGGTGTACCATCCTTCCAGAAGACGATGCCTTCAATAACATTTTTCTTAAGGTAGTCCCTGATTCCTTCAAAACTTCGATCAGGAAGATCCAGGACCTTCTCTCCATGTCGGACAAGGATATCTTTTTCCAAACAATAGGGATTGCTTTGGAAATGGGGGCCGATAGCCTCGTAAGTGCCGTCTACCGCTTCACCTGGTGTATTATCTTTGGCGTCAAGGTACCACTTGGCACCAGGGCCTGATTTCAAAATCGGCTGCCAGTGTGGCCAATGTCCGGTTACAGGATCCGGATCGTCACAGGGGATAGAACCAGGTGGGGGTGTTTTTCCCCTCTTTGCATCATAGCGTTTGTAGAAGATGCCGTAAAAAAAGGCGCACAGGCTCCATCGATCTTCTCAGTAGCAATACCTTGCCCTTCGAGAACCCAGGACAGATCTAAAGACGTAAGGTCAGGAGTGATATTGGTAACAATGTGATTTGTGAAAGACCTGGTAAACAGTGTCGGTATCTTTTTCATTTTTGTGTCCCCATTATTCTGTAAACCAATCAGGTTCTTCTTCCTTCTCCTTCAGAAGGCGAGCCTTTTCCCCAATGGTGAGATTCGGGTTTTTCCCAATATTATCAAAAGCCTCGTTCCTTTCCCAATATTCATCATCTTCCATTTCGTCTTTATTGCCGAAAAGCTCTGTCTCATCAGTAAGAACCGTTTCGAGACAGTCGAAGGTTTTCTGGATGGTTTCTGATTTAAGGGTGGCGTTGATGGTCTATGTACTCACGCATACGGGGAACGGCTGTGATGTAATCAACACTTTTTCCAGTCCTCCGCTCATAATCGCGGATGGCCCTCTTTGCTTCGAAGAGGCGGGGGCGGGACGGGACTCCGATGAGTTTATGAGCCGGGCCTGGGTTAAATGTGCGGCTGACTGGTTCTTCGGTGGAGCGTGGGATTATGAAATGAAGGATGTGGTGGACCTGCAAGAGATGAAGGAGAAAAAACTCATCAAGGTCGTTGAATATACAGACTGGAAGTCACGCCAGCTTCATCAGACAAAGAAGATTGCTCTCACAAACAAAGGGATCAAGGCTTTTTACGATTTTTGGATATTGACAAAATAACCGGGTGTAGTAAAATAAGAACATAAAAAGGTGCTGCCGATAGACGGTTAGCCCCTCATAAATCTTTTAAGTCAGAAAATGACCGCTAATCTTTGCGAGGGATTGGAGCGGTCATTTCTGCGTTTCATCATCTTTTTTGTTCTGACGACTATCTTTACCAATCTGGTATCCAATCGAAAAGAAAGTCCCGATCAAGCCGAGAACTCCAATGATTATCGAAATAATATCCATTTTTTGGCTCAGCCCTCCTTTCTCCCATGCCGTGCCCATCAAAACCCTGATCCGTGATACCTGGGGAGAATCGGGAATGATTGGCGGGAATGGGTAAAATAATCGGAGGGTCCGCAGCCCTCCGAAGAGGGACTAACCGTCCACCGTTTATGGCAACACCCAAGGCATATTTTACCACGCCCATATCTTGTGGGCAATCGTTTTCATCATATCTTGCTGTATAATCCGACGCTTCCGGACAAGAATTCTATTTTCTTCCGGACAAGCGCCGCACGCATGGCGGACAGCCGGGCGTGTCCAGGAAGACTCCTTTGTGTGTTCCTGAACATGCTCGGAATTAGAAATATGGTCATGAATTTTTCCGCTTCTGATTCGGCTGTTGTCCGCACACGAATAGAGAACGCTGTCCAAAAAACATGCGGCTATACATCTTGCAGATAAACGTTTTCTAAGAGACTGGTCTTTGAAGCGGTCTCTTTTTTTGTCTCTATGGGACAATTTATCCCCTTTCTGGAAGGGTGATATTCTCCGTTTTATGAAGGCTTTTAAAGCCTAAATTAGTTGATAACTTCGGTAATTGACGGTAACATGCAGATGACTTGCAGAAAGGAGATGGTTGCTTATGGAATTCGTAACGATGGTAGAAGCTGGCCGTAACAGGAGACGGACGGCGGCAGATTACAGGAAGTTAAAGGCTGCCCAGTCCACAAAGGTATATGCCTGGGAAGCGAAGCCACTTAATCCAGTAGTAGAAATCAAAGCCGTGGCGGAGGAAAAACCAAAAACCAGGGTCGCCTCCTACAGCCGCGTTTCATCCCTGCTTGAAAGCCAGAAGACCTCCATAGAAAACCAGGAGAGCCATTTCAGTTCGCTCATTGAGGCCAATCCGGAATGGGAATATACCGGCGCATATGTTGATGAAGGCATAAGCGGGACAAAAGCGGATATCCGGCCGGAACTGCAAAGGCTCCTGAAGGATTGCCGCGAAGGAAAGGGCGAGCTCCTGCCGACCATCATGTCGAGCCTCGCCCAGGAGGAAAGCCGGTCCATTTCACTCAATGTCACCTGGGGCCAGCGTAAGCGGTTTGCTGACGGAAAAGCAACAGCACCGTTCTCCGTTTTCCTCGGCTATGACCGGGGCGAGAATGGCGAGTTCGTGGTCAACCCTGAGCAGGCAGAGATCGTGAAGATCATATACGGTGAGTTCCTCAAGGGTTTCTCCTTCAAGGCTATCGCCAGGAAGCTGACGGAGATGGGTATCAAATCTCCGAAGGGCAAAGACGTGTGGAATGAGAGCGCCGTCAAGTCTATTCTGACGAACGAGAAGTACAAGGGCTGTGCGCTGCTCCAAAAGCATTACACCGCCGATTACCTGACGAAAAAGATTGTCAGGAACGACGGTGCGGTTCCACAATATTACGTCGAAGACTGCCATGAGGCCATCATCGAACCGGAGACATTCGACAGGGTGCAGGAGATGATCGAGCAGCGCAGCAGGGTGCGGCATTTCAGCGGCGCGACCATTTTCAGTACAAAGATTCGCTGCGGAGAGTGCGGCGGATGGTTTGGCTCAAAAGTCTGGCACTCAACGGACCAGTACCGCCGGGTCATCTGGCGGTGCAATGCCAAATACGGAGGAAAGACAGCCGGGTGTAAAACGCCGCACGTCACGGAGGAAGAAGTCAAAGCAGCGTTCGTCCGGGTGGTCAACAAACTGAACGGAAACCGGGCAATGCTGCTGGCGGATCTCAGGGAAATGCAGCAGACCTACAGCGGAACGGACGAACTGAGCCAACGTCTGCATGAGCTGGATGAAAATCTGAACGCAGAAGCCGAAACGGTCCAGGGGCTGGTCGCCCAGAACGCCAGGGTCGCCCAGAACCAGGATGATTACAACACCGCCTACGACGCAGCGGTCAGCCGGTACGAAGCCACCAAGGCAGAGCGCGATAAGGTGGCGGCTGACATTCGGCGGCGTGGTATCCGCAGGCGGGTATTCGAGCGGTTTATCACGGAACTGGAAAAGTTGCCCGAGGCGGTTTCGAAATTTGACGACGCGCTCTGGGGCAGCCTGGTGGAATATGTGACCGTGGGCAAGGACAAAACAATGGTGTTCACGCTGATAGGCGGGACTGAGATGAGGGGCTGAAGCAACACTCGAGCGTCTCTTCGGAGGCGCTTTTTTTGTTTTCATATTCAAGAGAAATCTTGTATCTGCTATAATAAACATGAAAATGATAGATCGGAGTAGTATCGGTGCTTAAGACTATCATAAGATTTCTATATATAATAAAGTATGAAGCCGCGTAATCAGGCACTTATTGCCGTAACGAACAGTGAACACGAAAAGGAGATGCTGACAATGCGTATCTTACTTGCTGAAGATGAAGCTACAATGGCGGAACCGATCGTCGCTTTTCTTCAGTATCACCAGTATACAGTGGATTGGGTAGACAATGGAGACGATGCGTATCGCCAGGCGACCGCACAACCTTACGACGGTTTGATTCTCGACATCATGATGCCAGGGCTGGACGGTATTACTGTCCTGGGCCGTCTGCGAAAGGAAGGCAGAAGCATGCCCGTTCTTATCCTGACAGCCAAGAGTGAGCTAGAGGACAGGGTGATAGGCCTGAACAGCGGCGCGGACGATTATCTGCCCAAGCCTTTTGATATGTCGGAGCTTCTGGCGCGTGTACGCGCGATGCTGCGCAGAAGGGATACCTATCATCCTGAGACGATCAGCTTCGGCGGTATGGAGCTCACACCGGACACCTGCCAGCTGTCGGCAAACGGAAAAACCTTCTCTCTCAGCCGCCGGGAATATCAGCTGATGGAACTCCTTATGAATAATCCCGGGGTGATTTTTTCCGCCGAAAAGCTGTTGGACCGCGTCTGGGGAATGGATGGCATCGTAGAGCAGGGTACGGTTTGGGTACATATCTCTTATCTGCGCAAAAAAATGGCCGATCTGGGTGTACATGCTTTTATCCGTTCAAAACGCGGTGTCGGATACTCGCTGGAGGAAAGGTCATGATCAAGTATTACAGAAAGCGCCTGATCACTGTTGCGATGACTGCGTTTATGATCCTGTTGATTCTGGTGATCAGCGGAGTGTTTCTGTTCAGCTATATCCAGATCGAACGGGAAACGAACCGCACCGTGCAGTCTCTGCTGAATCCGCCGGAAGATATTGGAATACTGTCCGGGGGAATGAGGCCGCAGGTATCCGGTGGACTGCTGCCGGTCCAAAACATGCCGCCCTCCTCTTTTTATGACATCATGGCCGAATCTGACGGCACAGTGATTTCGTCTGTACTGCGTGGTTTCCTTGAATTCAATGAAGATGATATACAGGTTCTTGTGAGCCGGATTGTTGCCTCTAAGCAGCATACCGGACGAGTGGATAGCTTTAAGTATGGATTAAAGGCGATGGATGAAGGGAAACTGCATATCATCCTGATGGACACGACGATTCAGACACGGCTGTTATTCTCCGTTCTGCGCAATGCGCTTCTAATCGGCGCTGTGCTTATGATTCTTCTGTTTATCATCCTTCTGCCCGTGACCGCAAAAACCGCCGCATTGCTCGTACAGAACACCGAAAAACAGAAACGCTTTGTGACTGACGCAGGGCATGAACTGAAGACACCTGTAGCCGTCATTCGCTCCAACCTGGATGTTATGGAACTGCTGCAGGGCAAAAGCAAGTGGAGCGGTAACATACGCGGTCAGATAGATCGGCTGGAGAACCTGGTGAAGCAGCTGCTGCTGCTTGCCAGACTGGATGAACAGCAGTGGGCAGGGAAGACGACCCTCATCGACTTTTCTCAAAAGCTGAAGGATGAGCTTCAGATCTATGAAGAAACAGCGCTGCAAAAGGGACTGACGATTAGCACAGAAATAGCTGAAGGCCTGCTCGTTCAAGGCGATGAGGAATCCATAAGGCAGCTTTTGCATATGCTGCTGGATAACGCCATGCAGTATTCTCCGGTAAATGGGAATGTTTGGATCAGTCTGTTCAGTGAAAAACGATGGCTCCGATTGGAGATCGTCAATACAATGGACACTGCGCCTAACGTTGCTCCGGAAAGACTCCTGGATCGTTTTACGCGTGGTGATAACGCCCGCTCCAGAAAAAATGGTGGGACTGGAATCGGTCTGTCTACCGCCAAGAGCATCACTGATCTGTACCATGGCGACATCAGAATCGATTATCTGAGCAACAGCCGTTTCCAGATCACGGCGCGCCTTCCCTGCACGCGTCGATAAGCGTTTTATGCTGTAATAAAAGAGTGTTGTCAGATTGTTCACATTTCAACGGACGCAGTTAAGACTGTGGTAAGGTTAGCCTGTTATGATGCGGATGTGCCGGAACAAAGGCGCACCCGCTTTTTTCCGGTACACGCTGAAATTCAAGAAAGGAAGTGCATTCTCCATGAAACAGAACATCAAAGCATACTCCCTGATACTTGCCTGCGTACTCTGCATGGCGGCATGTCATGCTGCACTGGCGGAAGAAACCATTGAGCTGATAGGCAGTATTGCCACCACACAGGTTTTCTCGGAAGAACCGGTCGATATGGCTGATTTGGAAACAATCGCGCAATCCGGCCTTTCAGCGGCAAGCGCTATAAACCAGCAGCCATGGTATTTTGTCGTAATAACCAACAAGGATGTGATGATTCAAATCGGCGGCAGCGAGGGCAGCCAGCGCGCTTCACTCGGCGCGTCGCCTGCCGCAATTATAATCTACAAGGTGAACGACAGCAAATCGCCCAATCCGGATTTCGACTGCGGCCTGGCATGTGAAAACATGGTAATCGCTGCGGACACGCTGGGCTACAGCACTAAGATCGTCTCTTCCCCGACAATGGCGCTGAACGGCGAACGCCACGATGAGATCTGCGAGCTGCTGAATGTTGATACCAGTTGCTCCGCCGTCGCGGTGCTCCTGGTCGGGCACGCGGATACGGACGCCGTTTCCAGCGCGTCCATTCGCGATGACGCGGAGGCGAAAGTCAGCTATATCCAGTAAACAGCGCAGACAGGCAGAAGGAAGTGAACTACAAGATGGAATATCGCCATGAGATAAAGCACCTGATCACTCATGCGGATGCCGTTTCGATCCGCAGTAATCTCAGAGCGGTCGCTTCGATCGACCCTCACGCGCAAAAAGACGGCGCATATCGGATACGAAGTCTTTACTTCGACGATCTGAGGAACACCGCCCTGTGGGAAAAGCTGGACGGAGTCAATGAGCGCCGGAAGTTCCGCATACGGTATTACAACGCGGATTTGTCCTATATCATGCTGGAATGCAAGATGAAGCGTGACAACGTAGGCTGCAAACTGCAGGAGCGCCTGACGGAGAACGAATTGCGGCGCATCATGGCAGGCGACCTTGCCTGGATGGTCACAAGCAGTCGTCCGTTACTCACGGTGCTCTATATGGAGATGAAAACAAAGGGCCTCAGGCCCAAATGCGTGGTGGAGTATATGCGCATACCATTTGTTTATGGGCCGGGCAACGTGCGCGTCACCATTGACTGGAACATTCGTACCGGACCGCCGGGACAGTTCATGGATCCGTGCGGGCTGACACTGCCGGTGGAAGGCAACCCTATGTTGCTGGAGGTCAAATGGGACGATTACTTGCCTAGTGTCATCCGAAAGGCGACAGCCGTGAAAAGCCGCAGCACAATTGCCTTTTCCAAATATGCCGCCTGCCGTATATACGGCTGATAATAACAAATACATTAGAAAAGAGGTATTACCATGAGCTTTAACGACATTTTCAAATCCAGCTATCTGGAGAACGTGACCGCAGTCTCCCTTCCAGATATGGCGCTGGCGCTGGTACTGAGTTTCTGTCTGGGACTGTTCATTTACTTTGTCTACAAAAAGACCTATTCCGGTGTCATGTTCAGTCGCACCTTCGGCGGCTCCCTGGTCGCCATGACCATGATCACGACTATGGTGATTTTGGCCGTGACAAGTAATGTGGTGCTGTCCCTGGGCATGGTCGGCGCACTGTCCATCGTGCGTTTTCGCACCGCTATCAAGGAACCAATGGATATCGCCTTCCTGTTCTGGGCCATTGCAGGCGGCATCGTACTTGCCGCCGGTATGATACCGCTGGCCATCGTAGGCAGCATTATCATCGGGCTGATCATGATTGTGTTTTGCAATCACAAAACGGTCGAAAAGCCGTTCATCGCCGTCATCACCTGTGCGGACGCCCAGGCGGAAAAGCGCGCTGGTGAATTTCTGAACAGTCAGGTCAAAAGGGCTGTCATTAAGAGTAAGTCCGCTCAGAAAGGAGCGATCGAGCTCAGCTATGAACTCAGCCTTAAGAGTGACGACACTTCTTTCATTACCAGTCTTTCTGATATGGAAGGAATCTCGAGCGCCGTTCTTGTCAGCTATAACGGCGATTACATGGGGTGATCGGCATGCTGAAGAGCAAAACTATCGACCGCGTATGCTCTCTTGCGCTGGTGGTGATGCTGGCACTCACCGCCGTGATCTGGGCAGGCAAGGCAACGGCAGGCATACGCAAGACGATCGATGTCGGATATGAAAGCCTGTTCGACCAGAGCGCAGTGCATACCATCGATATCGAGATCGACGACTGGGACAACTTCATCGCATCCGCGACAAACGAGGAGTACATGGCCTGTAATGTCACGATCGACGGAGAAAAACTGAACAATGTCGGCATTCGTGCAAAAGGCAACACCTCTCTTTCGTCCGTCTCGACGCTGGGCAGTGAGAAATACTCGTTCAAGATTGAATTTGATCACTTCATCGACGGCAGGCTGTTCCACGGGCTGGACAAGTTGAGCCTGAACAATCTGATTTATGACGCCACGATGATGAAGGATTATCTCGCCTACACGCTGATGGGCAAAATGGGCGTGCCTTCCTCGCTATGCACTTACGTTCAAATCACCGTTAATGGAGAGCCGTGGGGGCTGTATCTTGCGGTGGAGGGCGTGGAGGACGGCTTCCTCGAGCGGAATAACATGACCTCCGGGGAACTGTATAAACCGGACAGCATGACCTTCGGCGGTGGCAGAGGCAACGGGCGAGAATTTAATATGGAGGATTTCCGGAAAAATGAAACTGATGAAGGATCATCAGATGACACAGCATCAGTGCAGACTGCTGATCCGGATGCAGCGGACACTCCCTTAGGCGGCTTCGGTGGTTTCAACGGCAAACAGCCAGATGATTCTCCATCTTTCGCCGGGCAAAGAGATGGAAGCGCCGGTTCTGAAGGATTTCCGTCGATGCCCTCCGGAAATTTTGGTGGCTTCGGTGGCCAGCAGCCGGGTGGCTTCTCGCCTTTCAGCGGACAGGGCAGTGAAAACGACGGTTCAGGCGGATCCCCGTCGATGTCTTCCGGAGACTTCACGCTGCCTGATGGATTTGAGATGCCGGAAGGCTTAGAAATGCCCGAAGGGTTAAATCCCATTGGCGACGGTGTAGAGGGCAGAGGCTTTGGCGGTTTCGATTTCGGTATGGGCTCAAGCGACGTGAAGCTCGCCTATATCGACGATGATCCCGACAGCTATGCAAACATTTTTGACAGCGCCAAAACCACGATCAGCAAAAAGGACAAGACCCGCCTGATCAACGCGCTGAAAAGGCTCAGCGAGAAGGAGGACATTGAGGACACCGTGTTTAAGGATGAGGTGATTACCTATCTTGCGGTGCATGATTTCCTCCAGAACAGCGACAGCTATACCGGGATGATGGTTCACAACTACTATTTATATGAAGAGGATGGAAAACTGGCGATTCTCCCCTGGGATTACAATCTTGCCTTTGGAGGCATGAATGGCTCAGACGGCACTTCTCTGGTCAACAGCCCCATCGATTCGCCGGTTGCCACCGCAAACACGAGTGACCGTCCGCTGATCGCATGGATATTTGAGGACGATGAGGCCATCGCGCAATACCATGAGGTATACGGACAGTTCATCTCAGAAATCATTGAGAGCGGCTGGCTGGAAGGTGAGATCGGACGCGTGTCAGACATGATCCGACCGTTTGTGGAAAACGACACGAATTCATTCTTTACAGTTGAAGAATTCGACGCAGCCATTGAAACGCTCCAAAACTACTGCGCAAAGCGAGGGGAAAGCATACGCGGACAGTTGGACGGTACGATTCCATCAACAACATCCGGGCAGCGGGCGGACAGTGCGTCTCTTGTCGACGCGAGTGCGCTTTACATCTCCTCCATGGGTTCCATGGGCGGCGGAGACTTCGGCGGAAAAGATGGTGGGTTCAGCAGGCCCGATCCCTTCTTGTTTGGTGAAAACTCATCTTCTGAACGCTTTCCAGCAGGCGCTTCGGAGGATGCGATTCCAGAAAGCGATCAGGGAAGATTGAGCATGCCTAACGGTTTTGATTTCTCAGGCTTTCCAGGCACAATGTCGGCTTCTTCGAATGCCGGAGTTACTCAACCAGAGGATGGAAACGTTGAAACACCCGAAGACAGTAAGGCGGTGGCAGCTCGTGAGGAAACCGATGGGAACCAAACTGGCTCGAATCGAGATAGACCAAATGAACCATCAATGCCCGAAGGCTTTGCTCCTCGGAGCTTTGGCCAGAATAACTCGATATCAGGTGAAGCCTGGCTATTGTTCGGTATCTGCGTGCTTGTCTTGCTGCTGGCTATCGTGTTGATCATCAGAATCCCCTCTCATAACCATTGAGCTGAATAAATATGCTGATTTAAACAAGCGTCTCTTCGGAGGCGCTTTTCTTGTGCCCATAATCACATTTCAACGATGAATCGACCTTCAAGTAAATGTGAAACCTTTGAACCCCGATTCAAATCGTTAAAGGGGTTCTCGGTTTCATCGTTACATTGTATCAAATAGCCGGACAAAATAGACCTGATCCTGACGAAATCGATAAGCCGTTTCGCTCGTAACGCGCAGGAATGCCTGGAGATGGTAAGGGAACTGAATTCCATCGGCGTCCACATCTGGTTCGAAAAGGAGAATATCCACACGGATTCCATGGAATCAGAATTTATGCTGAGCCTGCTCTCCACCTTCGCCCAGGATGAGTCGAAATCCATCAGCGGCAATATGAAGTGGGGAATCAGGAAGCGGTTCGAAGCAGGGACGTACAAACGGGCGAGGGCCCCGTATGGGTACCGGTATGAAGGCAGGACTTTTGTAGCCGTTCCGGAAGAAGCGGAAGTCATCCGGAAAATCTTCTCACTGGCTGCTAACGGGAAAGGGTGCAGCACAATCGCCAGGGAGCTGAATACAAGTAAAATCCCCGGCCCGACCGGAAAAATGTGGGAGCAGAACACGATCAGGCATATCCTTATGAACGTGGTATACACCGGAGACACTCTGTACCAGAAAACATATAAAGATGAAGCCTACAGGCAGAAGAAGAATAACGGCGAGCTGGACCAGTATTATGAGGAAGGGCACCATGAGTATCCTACAAAGTAAGTATTATGCACACCCTGGTTTTACTGTATTGCTGGAAACGTTGGTCTGAACATCAGAAAATCTCCCAGTAACCAGTTTTGTTGGATCCAATCCTTTGAATTCTTCCCTCTCTGGAAAGTTTGTCCAACGCCCGCTGGATAGTCCGGACTGTTCGCCCGGT
>JAFVGK010000048.1 GCA_017475035.1 Blautia sp. | reverse complement strand
TCATTTTGCACAGAAAGATTTGTAAAATCAAGTGTATATAGTGCAAAATGGCTGCTTCCTCGTGTCTGTGGGCGACCCAATCTCATGCAAAAATGAGCGAGCTCCTTTTTGCATGACCTTTTGTCGCCTGAATCATATTATACAGATCCCAGGCTTTACAACAACGCCAGCAGGCTGCTTCTGACCTCCGCCGCTTCCTGGTCGGAAGGGCAGACACAGAAAATCGTATCATCTCCGGCTATACATCCAAGGATCTGAGGCAGCTTCATGGCATCCAGTGCTGTAGCAAGCCCCATTGCCATTCCCGGTACTGTACGGATCACCACGATATTCCGGCCTGTCTCGACGCTGATCATTTCCTCAGCAAAAATCCTTACACGGTCTGTGTTTCCTTCCATTGTGACAGGCAGCGGGGCATAATATACCTTTCCGTTCTTTCCGACTACCTTCGTCAGCCCCAAAGAACGAATATCCCGGGAAACCGTTGCCTGGGTTACGTTGAAGCCCGCTTCCTTCAGCTTTGCCGCAAGTTCTTCCTGGGTTTCCACCTCATAGCGGCTGATTAATTCCAATATTTTCTCCTGCCTCGCCGGTTTCATAATTTCCTCATTTCCGGTACGCTCTTTTTATTACCTCATTTTTCTTCTGAGCACCTCCACAAAGCTTAAGTGATTGAGCTTAAAGATACGTGCTTTCACATCTGCCTTTGTGATCCGTATCCTGTCCCCGGTTTTCATTTCCACAAGCGTGCCGCCGTCAAAAGCCGCGATACATTTTTCCGTATCCTCCTGCCTGCGCTGTCCGATTTCTATCGTTAAAACGTCATCTCCCGGAAAAACAATACTTCTCGTATTCATGGTATGAGGCGCGATAGGCGTCATGATCGTCATCATTGCACGCGGGGCTACGATCGGTCCTCCGGCGGAAAGACTGTAGCCTGTAGAACCGGTAGGGGTCGAAATGATTATGCCGTCCGCGGGATATGCATTTAAATACTCACCGTTTACATAATTGATAAACTTCACAACACGAAGATTTCCGTCCCTGCAGATCACTATATCATTCAGCGCGATGTCATTTCCTATGATCTTTCCGTCCCGGATAATCTCTCCTTCAAGCATCATCCGTTCTTCGATTGTCGCTTCATCACAGATCAGCTTATCCAGCGCCGTATACATAGACGATCTGTCTACTTCCGCCAGAAATCCAAGATCCCCGAAGTTTATGCCGATCAGGGGAATCTGTGTTTCCACAACGTCACGCGCAGCCTGAAGAAGCGTTCCGTCTCCGCCTAATACGATAATACATTCCATATCCTGTGGGATTTTTTCCGGATCCGTATACCGATAGGGCGGGGCAGGCCGCTCTCCAACCTCCGCAATCCGGCAGGAGCATCCGCGGTCTTTCAGATAACGTTCTATCACCCCGGCATTTGCCAGGCCCCGCTCTTTTGTTTCGTTCGCGATGATATAAAACCTTCGCATAGGTCCTGTCCCTTTCTTTTCAAAGATTTTTGATCATGGCCTGCGTCAGCCTTTTCAGCCTTTCAGCTCCTGATGTGCAAGCCGGACAGTTTCCCTCTCAAGCTCCAAGGTCACTCCGTCTGTTTCCTCCCCTTGTCCCAGCAGCAAAAGATATTCTATATTGCCTTCGGGGCCTTTGATCGGTGAGTAACTGAGTTTCAGGGGAACAAGACCGATACTCCGGGCATAGCCTGTTACTTCTTCTATCACTTCCAGATGGATATCGGGATCACGAACAACTCCTTTTTTTCCAACCTTCTCTCTGCCGGCCTCAAACTGAGGCTTTATCAGACACATTATCAGAGCTTCTTTCCGTAAAAGCTCTTTCACCGGCAGCAGCACTTTCCGCAAAGAAATAAAAGAAACATCGATGGAAGCAAAATCAGCCGTTTCCGGAAGATCCTCAGGCTTAACATAGCGGATATTCGTCTTTTCCATACAAACAACACGAGGATCATTCCGAAGTGTCCAGTCAAGCTGTCCGTATCCCACATCGATGGCATATACTTTATTGGCGCCATGGGACAGCATGCAATCTGTAAATCCGCCTGTCGATGCGCCGATATCCAGACAGGTTTTTTCTTTTAAGGACAAGGCAAACTCTGTCACTGCCTTTTCCAGTTTCAGACCTCCCCGGCTCACGAAGGGCAGTTTATCCTGCCTCACTTCAATGAGAGCCGTTTCCGGAACCATAGTCCCGGCTTTATCTTCCTTTTGTCCATCCACGTAAACGTTTCCGGCCATAATGAGAGCCTTTGCCTTCTCCCTCGAAGGCGCAAGCCCTTTCTCCGCAATCCAGACATCCAGCCTTTTTTTCATTCAGGCCTCCTCTAAGAGTTCCCGTGCGGCCCTGCTGATGCTTTCGGCATCCAGGCCCGATTTTTTGCGCTGTGCCGTGACAGAGGCAGCCGTTACAAAGGTATCCGGTACTGCCAGACACTTTATGCGGCTTCCCGGATGATTCTCTGACAGATACTCACAGATTTCCTGACCACAGCCTCCCCGGCCGACATTTTCCTCCGCAATCACAAAACAATCGTGAGATGCAGCCAGTTCCCTTAATAATCCTTCATCTATCGGTTTTACAAAACGGATATTTACTACAGACGGAGAATAACCATCCTCTTCCAGGATCCCGGCTGCCTCCAAGCAGTTCTCCACCATTGTCCCGACGCCGATGAGAGCAATTTTCCTGCCCGAAACAAGCTGTACACCTTTACCTGAAATAACCGGGGTATCCTCCCCCTTCAGTCCGGACGCAGCTGTCTCCTTCGAATATCGGATCGCTACCGGACCTTCAAAGACAACCGCAGCCTCCAGCATCAGCTCCAGTTCCTTCGCGCTGGCCGGAGCCATTATCGTCATCCCCGGAATCATGCCAAGATAGGACAGGTCCAGCACCCCATGATGCGTCTCTCCGTCCGCCCCGACAAAACCGGCACGATCAATCGCGAAAATGACATGCAGATGCTGCATACAGATGTCGTGCACCAGCTGATCAATCCCTCTTTGCAAAAAGGAAGAATATACAGCCGCAACCGGCAGCAACCCTCCCAAAGCCAACCCGGCAGCAAAGCTGACCCCATGACCTTCCGCTATGCCCACATCAAAAAACCGGTCCGGAAACCGTTCTTTAAAAGAAACCAGACCGGTACCCTCGGGCATCGCTGCCGTGATGGCAACCAGCCTTGGCTCCTTTTCACCCAGCCTGCAAAGAGTCGAAGCAAAAACATCTGTATAGGTAGGCGCGGTCTTAGGATACAGAGGCTTTCCGGTTTTGATGTCAAAGGGACCGGTTCCGTGAAACTGTTCCGGATTCTCCTCTGCCGGTCCGTAACCATATCCCTTTTTCGTGTGAACATGGACAATCACCGGACCTTGAACCTTCTTTGCCTCATTGAAAAGGCGCATCATCTGACGTAAATGATACCCGTCTACGGGGCCAAGATATGTCAGCCCCATGTCCTCAAACAACATGCCCGGAATAAAAAGATGTTTGATACTGCTCTTTGTCCTGCGGACCGTTCCGACAATCCTGGGTCCGACAGAAGGAATCTTATTCAGGGTTCTTGTAATCGCCAGCTTCATTCCCGTATATCCCTCCATCGTACGAACCGCGGAAAGATACGTCGAAACACCTCCGATATTCGGGGCAATGGACATCTCATTGTCATTCAGAATAATAATAAAGTTTGTTTTCAGCTCCGCCGCGTTATTGAGAGCCTCATATGCAAGTCCTCCCGTCAAAGCGCCGTCGCCGATCACAGACACAACATGGTGATCCTGTCCCAAAAGATCCCTCGCACACACATAACCCAGCCCGGCTGATATAGAGTTGGAACTGTGGCCGGAATCAAACGCATCTGTTTCACTCTCCGATCTTTTCGGAAAACCGCTCAATCCGTTTTCCTTGCGAAGCGTATCAAACGCATCCCGTCTTCCCGTAAGAAGCTTATGTGTATATGCCTGATGACCCACATCCCAGATCAGCTTATCCCTGGTAAGATCCAGAACATTATGAAGAGCCAGTGTCATCTCTATAACCCCCAGGTTTGAGGCCAGGTGTCCTCCGGTCCGGCTTACATGTTCAATCAGGAATTCCCTGATTTCCTTTGCCAGAAGGGGAAAATCAGAGAGAGGGATTTCGTGGATATCATTTGGTTTATTGATCTTTTCCAGTATCATCGGAATATACTCCTCTTAGAATGCCGATTCGTACTGACATTCTGTTTTCGGATGACGATTTTGCTTTGGCAGCCGGACTGCCTAAGGATCTGTACAAAACCGTTCTCCTCACCTGCCTGATTATTATACCCTGCGGCTGGTCAGGCTCAGGGCCAGCTCCACAAGAAAGGCAGTATCGCCTCTCAGCAGCCTGATCCGCTCTACGGCATCCCGGGTCAAAGCTTCAGCCCGCTCCTGTGCCTCTTTCAGGCCATAAAGAGTGACGTAGGTCGTCTTATGATTCTTTTCGTCACTGTGGATTGGCTTCCCCAGCTCTTCGCAGGTTCCTGTCACATCCAGAATATCATCATATATCTGGAACGCCAGCCCGATATTTTTTGCCGCAGCCTCAACAACCGCTGTTTCCTCATCTGATGCTCCGGCAAGGATGGCTCCTGTCAGCAAAGAGCCTTCCAGTAAAGCGGCAGTCTTTTTTTCATAAATATATTGCAGAAGGTCTGCCGTAATCTCCCTGCCGTCATTCTCCACATCCACACCCTGTCCGCCCAACATACCAAAAATGCCCGTCTTTAGTGACAGCAGGCGCAGCGCTCTTGCCGCCAGCTCCGGACGGGCAGTCTGGGAAAAGCTCCCCAGCATGATCTCATAAGCATAATTCAAAAGTGCGTCGCCGGCCAGGATTGCGCAGGACTCCCCATAAACAGCGTGGGTCGTCGGCTTTCCCCGGCGTAAAAGATCATTATCCAGAGCAGGCAGGTCATCGTGTACCAGAGAGTGGGTATGAATCATCTCAATCCCCGCCATGAAAGGCTCAATGACCGTCTCCGTTCCGCCGAAAATGAGATAAGCCTCCTCCATCAGAATCGGACGCAGCCGTTTCCCGCCTGCCGTCATGCTGTAATTCATCGCTTCGATCAGTCTTGCCGGAGCTCCCTCCTCCTTTGGAAGGTAAGCCCGGATCACCGCATTAGCCCGATCCGTCTTTTGCTTCAATATTTCATGGAAATTCACGTAACGTACCATCCTCACTTATCTGCAGCATCTTCTTTTCCGTCATATCGAGTCTGACCTGACAGGCTTTTACCAGCTCCATTCCTTCCTGATAGAGCCGGACAGAATCCTCCAGCGTAGTTTCTGTCTTCTCCAGACAGGACGATATTTCTTCCAGTCTTGAAAAAATCTCTTCCATCGGCCGCTCTGCCGCCGAAGAATCCCCCGGCTCGGTCAGATGCTTCGCTTTTTCCTTTTCTGCCATATTTTTCTTTCCTCCCAAAACACAGTTCTGCAGGTTTAATCAATGTCTGCGGATGACGATTGGGCTGTTCCGGCAGTTGGGCTGCCGAAAACAGAATCCGTCTCCCGTGTCTCGGATACGATCGTTTTTAAGATGCCGTCTGTGACATATATCAACAGTTCATCCTTCTTTGTTACCTGACGTATGCTCTTTAATGCTTTGCCATCAGATGTACTTACATATGCATATCCCTGGTCCAGCTTCAGGAAAGGCGACTGTCCCGCAATTCTTCTTTCCAGTACCTCCAGACGATGCCGGCTTTGCATAAGCTTCATCTGCATCCCCCGCCGGATCTGTTCCGAGAGATCATCCAGATGCAGCTGATGATCCCTGAGCCTCGATCTGGGATCCAGATAATGCAGCTTTGTTTCATAAGAAGCCAGCCGGTCCGACAAATGCAGCAGTTTTCTCTGCATCGCCTGCAAAAGCCGTCCCTTTTGCCCGGACAGACTCCGGATCAGCGCCGAAGAATCCTCCACGGCCAGTTCGGCTGCTGCAGAAGGTGTAGGGGCCCGTAAATCCGCAACAAAATCAGCAATCGTAAAATCCGTCTCATGGCCTACCGCAGAAATAACCGGAGTCTGACAGGCAAAAATCGCCCTTGCAACGATCTCTTCATTAAACGCCCATAAATCCTCAATCGATCCGCCTCCGCGTCCGACAATCATCACATCAACGCCATAGGCATCCAGTGTGCGGATCCCCTTAACGATACTCTCAGCCGCTCCTTCCCCCTGTACCTGCGCCGGATAAAGGATCAGCTGCAAACCGGGATTCCTTCGCAAAGACACATTCCGTATGTCCTGTACGGCAGCTCCTGTCGGAGCCGTCACAATCCCAAGGGTACGGATCATCCCGGGAATCGGCTTTTTATATGCGGCATCAAACATCCCCATCTCAAGAAGCTCCTCCTTGAGCTGAAGAAACCTTTCATACAAAAGCCCGGCTCCCTTCAGCGTAATTTCCCTGGCATACAATTGATACTTTCCGTCTCTCTCATAGACGTCCACCATTCCCCTGACAAGGACATGGTCTCCATCCTTCATCCGAAAGCCAAGACCTCTTCTCTGTCCGGCAAACATTACCGCGGAAAGCGTCCCGCCTTCATCCTTCAGGGAAAAATAAATATGCCCGCTTGTATGATATTTCAGATTTGAGACCTCACCCTCCACTGTCAGATTGTGAAGCAATAAATCCGAGCTGAACATTCGTTTAATGTACCGATTGATTTCGCCTACGGTAAATATCCTGCCTGTTGTTTCCATAAATACGGTTTATGACCTCCGCCTGAATGGAACCGTTTCACGAAAGTGCTTCACCGGAAACTGTCTCCGGATTCTTTTTCGGCATTTCCCTGGCGATTTTTCCCAGGATACCGTTTACAAAAGCGCCGGAAGATGACATCCCATATTTTTTCACCAGATCAACCGCTTCGTTGATCGCTACCTTAACAGGAACCTCATCATCCCATTTCATCTCATAAACAGCCAGCCGCAGCACACTCAGATCCACCTGGTTCATTCGTTTCGTTTTCCATCCCTCGCTGGCCGCATTGATTTCTGTATCAATCTCAGCCAGATGTTCCAGGATTTTTGAAAGTTTATCCTTCAGATAGTCCGATTCCGTTTCCGTAAGAATATCAATTTCCTCGTCTTCAGAACTGCCCGTAAAATGATCAAAATATTCGCCGGCCACCCGTTCTTCTTCTCCCTTCGGGTAAAAGGCTGCCATATAGAGCATCCGGAGCAGATGCTCCCTCCTCGTACGTAATCCTTTATTAGAGCTTTTTTGCATATATCCCTCATCACCCCGTATACTGCTGTGTCTGCGCATCCATTTCGACACCGGCGATATGGACATTGACATCACTTACACTCATCCCGGTCATGCTCTCAATCGAAGTACGTATTTTTTCCTGAACGTTCTGGCTTGTCTTTATAATGTTTTTCCCATACTCCATCATAAGATTTGCATCCACGCTCACCGCGTCGTCAACCACGGATACCTTCATACTTTTGCTCAGATTCTTTGCCCCAACCTTGCCTACCTGATCATGAGTGATATTTCCGGCAAGGGAAGCGATCCCCTCAACCTCCGTGGCAGCCAGTGCCGCAACCACAGTAATAATCTCCTCTGAGATAATAACCTTGCCCTTATCTCCAAATTCCTTGATCTTATATGTCGTACGTTTTTCTGCCATACGGATCCCTCCTGCTCTCATCGCTTCCGTCGGAAGCACTGCCATATCCTTATTTACAGTATACCTGATCAAAGGCTAAAAATCAACCGGCCTTCCCTTTGTTCCTGCTACCTGCTGAATTCCGTCAACACCAGTCCCGGATTCCTTTCCTGCGTCATACCCACGCTCCAGGAATTCACCCACAGCAGCAGCGGATTTCCCTTCAGATCCGTAACCTTCTTCATATCCGAAGTCCCGGTAAGTTTTTCGACATCCACTTCATCCTTGTTTGCAATCCATCGAATATGCTCATACGGAAGCATTTCAAGTCGGATATCCACATTATATTCATTTTCCAGCCGGAATTTCAATACATCAAACTGCAGAACGCCGACCACTCCGACGATGATTTCCTCCAGGCCTGTATTCATCTCCTGGAAAATCTGGATCGCTCCTTCCTGGGCGATCTGGGTAATTCCTTTGACAAATTGCTTCCGCTTCATGGTATCCAGCTGCGTTACCCGGGCAAAATGCTCCGGAGCGAAGGTCGGTATTCCCTCGAACGCAAATCGCCTGCCCGGAGAGCAGACTGTGTCACCGATGGCAAAAATACCCGGGTCAAACACGCCGATAATATCACCGGCATAAGCCTCATCCACCACATGCCTGGATTCCGCCATCATCTGCTGAGGCTGCAAAAGCCGCATCCTCTTATCTCCCTGTACATGGTAAATTTCCTTATCCGCCTCAAATTTCCCGGAGCAGATCCTCATAAAAGCGATGCGATCACGATGAGCTTTATTCATATTGGCCTGAATCTTAAAAACAAAAGCAGAAAAATCACTTCCCATCGGATCTATCACTCCTTCATCCGAGAGTCTCGGCAAAGGAGAAGTAGTCATGGCCAGAAAATGTTCCAGGAAAGTCTCCACCCCGAAATTCGTTAAAGCGGACCCAAAGAAAACCGGAGATAATTCTCCGCGGCGAACCCTTTCCAGGTCAAAATCAGCGCTGGCTCCATCCAGAAGCTCAATTTCCTCTAAAAGCTGCTCCTTCTGCTCCTGATCGACGACCTCATCCAGTCTTGCGTCCTCGAGAGGGATTTCTTCGGATACCCCTTCCTTCGTTCCTTTCTGGGTATCAGAAAAAATAAGAACCTTTTTCGTATTTCTGTCATAAACTCCCCGGAATTTTTTTCCGGAGCCGATCGGCCAGTTGATCGGGCAGGTAGCAATCCCCAGCTCCTTTTCGATCTCATCCATCAGATCAAAGGTATCGTTGGCATCCCGATCCATCTTGTTGATAAACGTGAAGATCGGAATATGCCTCATGACACAGACTTTGAACAGCTTACGTGTCTGCGCCTCCACGCCCTTGGAACCGTCAATCACCATCACAGCGGAATCCGCTGCCATCAAAGTGCGGTATGTATCCTCCGAAAAGTCCTGATGTCCCGGCGTGTCAAGAATATTGATGCAATAACCGTCATAATGAAACTGCAGCACAGAGGAAGTCACCGAAATACCTCTCTGTTTTTCGATTTCCATCCAGTCAGATACGGCGTGACGCATGGTTGCTTTTCCCTTGACGCTTCCGGCCAGATTGATCGCGCCTCCGTACAGCAAAAGCTTTTCCGTCAATGTCGTTTTTCCGGCGTCCGGATGCGATATGATCGCAAATGTTCGTCTTTTTTCGATTTCTTTTCTTAGGTCTGACACTCCGCACCTCCTGAATCTGCGGTATGATTCCGGCTTCCCTTGGCCGTATTCATTCCTGCCTCCAACAAAAACCGGGAAGGCTGCCTCGGGCTTTCATATTGTTTTCTTACCAGAAACAGAAGCAGCTCTTCCTTCGCCCTGGTCATACCTACATAAAACAGGCGGCGCTCCTCCTCCATCGCTTCCGGCAGCACCGCCTTTTTGTAAGGGATGCTCTCCTCATTCACATTGATAATATATACTTTTTTATATTCCAGGCCTTTCGAAGCATGCAAAGTGGACAGCGCCACACCCTCCGTTCTGGCCTGCTGCCTCTTCGCCTGCTCCTTTAAAGCTATCGTATACTCCTCGATATGCTTTTCCCACGCCCGGGCTGTCGGGATACTTCTGGCAGAATCCTGGATGCGGTTCAATACATCCAGCAGCTCCTCCGGTCTCATCCTGCGAAACTGCGCATACTCATCCAGATATTCCTCATATCCCATTGCCTTGCGAAGATACGTAATCGCAGCGTAAGGCGCAAGGCTGCCCAGCATCGCAAGATGCTGCTTCATCTGTTCAATTCTCTCGGCCATCCAGGGCTTCTCCCGGTAAAAAGCCTTGAGCAGATCCAGGCTGACCTGCGTTTTCTGCCCGGAAGCACGCGTAGAGGCAAAGGAAACCGCTTCCCTGGAGATATATCTGTTTGGGCGGTTCATCACCTCCAGAAAAGCTCCCCGGTCCATCTGTCCGGAAGCCAGTGAAAGATAAGACAGGATATTTCTCGCGATCCAGTGTGAAAACAGGTTCGGCAGTTTTTCCTTCATGGTAAACGGAATCTGATACTCCATCAATGTACTTACCAGACTTTCAGCCTCTTGATTCGTCCGGAATAAAACAGCCACATCCTCCAGCTTTTCACCGCGCTCCAGCATCGCTTTACAGTCTCTAACGATCTGCAGGCTCTCCTCCCGGGGCGTCGAAAAAAAACGTACGCCCACCGGTTTTCCTTCCGGATTCGGCGTAGAAAGGTTTTTGTCAAATCTTTTTTTGTTGTGCCTGACAACATCCATCGCTGTCTGAAGAATATTCTGCGTACAGCGGTAATTCACATCCAGCAAAACGGTTTCGCAGGATGGGTAATCCTTCGGAAAATGAAGCATCAATTCCGGTCTCGCCCCCCGGAAATGGTAAATGGACTGATCGTCATCTCCCACAATAAACAGATTGTTCAAAGGGGCTGCGAGCATCCTGACGATATCATATTGCAGCGGATTAATATCCTGAAATTCATCCACAAGAATATACGTAAACTTTTTCTGCCACAGAGATAAAATATCCTCCCTGCGTCGGAACAGTTCATAGCACCCCACCAGCATATCGTCAAAATCCAGTTTTCTTCTGGATTGCAGGATTCTGGCATATCCCCTGGCCATGGAAGCAAAAACCTCATCGGAACAGCTCACGGAATGATAATAAGCCAGCTGAATGCGATCTGACTTCACCTGGCTGATTTCTCTGGCTATATCGTCCAGAAAATCCTTCTCCTGGGCCTGATCCGGAGCATATTCATTGGCAAGCTCCTTTAGAATTGCATTTTTTTCTTCCCCGGATAATATGTTTTCCGAGCCATAACCATAAGCATGTTTCAGGATGCCATAAAAAATCCCATGAAACGTTCCGAAAGTCACTTCGCTGGAAGTGCTTCCGATAAAGCGCTGAAATCTCTCCTTCATCTCCCTGGCTGCCGCATTCGAGAAGGTGACGACGAGAATGTTCCCGGGATCGATTCCTCCTTCCCGGATCATATATGCAGTTCTTTCCACAATGACGGAGGTTTTCCCTGAACCCGGTCCTGCAAGGACCATCATAGGTCCCTGCAGGTGAGCGATCGCTCTTTTTTGAGATGGATTACGTACAATTTTCTTTTCTTCTGGCATATAGATACTGTTTCAATCTCTTGTTTTAATTCTTTAACTTATCAATCGCCGCGCAGATCCGCCGCAGCGTTTCTTCTTTTCCAAGAATCTCCATAATTTCCGTAGCTCCGGCCGGCGTCATCTGTCTGCCGGAAACAGCTACCCGAAGAGGCCACATCACAAAACCGTTTTTGTATCCCTTATCGGCAACATAGGCGCTGAGCATGGCATACAGAGAATCATTATCATACTGCTCCTGTGCCTTTAACAGCTCCAGAGTCTCTTCCAATACAGAAAGTGAAGTTTCCGGCGTTGTCTTCATTTTCTTATGACGGTACATCTCCGGATCGTAATCCGGAACCCGGGCAAAGAAATCAATGAGTTCCGGAATATCCGGAAATACTTCGATCCTCGTCTGTACCATGGCAGCGATTTTACGGATTTTATCCTCAGAAAGCTCCTCACCCAATGCCCGGGTGATATAAGGTTTTGCCATGGACAGGAAGGTGTCCTCTGAGAGCTTTTTGATGTATTCCCCGTTCATCCACCGAAGCTTCCCGATGTCAAAAA
The DNA here is from genome assembly GCA_017475035.1 of Blautia sp. Taxonomy (GTDB): domain Bacteria; phylum Bacillota; class Clostridia; order Lachnospirales; family Lachnospiraceae; genus Blautia_A. The sequence goes on along the minus strand of JAFVGK010000048.1, from coordinate 74,562 downwards.
CCGCAGGAGACTTATTGATATGAGTATAGTCAAATTTGTCCACCAATTCCTTCAGGCTGAAGATCTCTTCATTGTCAGCCGGACTCCATCCCAGCAGAGCCACATAATTGACAATTGCCTCAGAAAGGAAGCCCTGCTCCAGCAGATCCTCATAAGAAGAATGGCCGCTGCGCTTGGAAAGCTTCGCATGTGTTTCATCCGTGATCAGCGGGCAATGGACATAAACCGGGACATCCCAGCCAAAAGCCGCATAAATCCGATTATACTTCGGAGAAGAGGATAAATACTCATTTCCTCTGACGACATGGGTGATTCCCATCAGATGATCATCCACGACATTTGCAAAATTATAAGTAGGATAACCATCTGATTTAATCAGAATCAGATCTTCCAGTTCTTCATTATTTACGGAAATCTCCCCATATATAACATCCTGGAACGTGGTTGTACCCTCCTGAGGCATATTAAACCGGATCACGTGAGGCTCTCCCGCGGCCAGTCTTCTGGCAACCTCCTCCTTCGGCAGATGCAGGCACCGCTTGTCATAAATGGAAATCTCCTTCCCGTTTACGACACGCTTCATGTCCGCAAGCTCTTTTTCCTTGCAGAAGCAGCAGTAAGCATCTCCCTGCTCAATCAGAATATCCGCGTATTTCTGATAAATTCCCGCTGCCTGACGTTCACTCTGCACATAGGGACCAACTCCGCCATCCTTGTCCGGCCCTTCATCATGACTCAGTCCTGCCGCTTCAAGAGTACGGTTAATGATATCCACCGCGCCTTCGACATATCTTTCCTGATCCGTATCTTCGATCCTGAGGATAAAATCTCCGCCTTCATGCTTTGCAATTAAATATGCATACAGGGCTGTCCGCAGGTTACCAACGTGCATCCTTCCTGTCGGGCTGGGCGCAAACCTTGTCCTGATCTTCTCTGCCATCTTCTTCTCCTCTCAAAACGAAGTTTTGTACTTTGACTCAATGGTCACGGATGACTATTTTGCAGCCACGCCTGCAAAAAAACGCAGCCGTGGGCAAAATATGTCTCCTCCCAAAACGCAGTTTTACAGGTTTAAATCTCAATCCCCTTCCCGCGAAGGTAAGCAAGAAAATCTCCCACAGTATAAAGCTCTGTCAGTTCCTCCTGCGGGAGCTCAATATCGAACTGCTCCTCGATCGCCAGGACAAATTCAAACAGATCAAGGGAATCCGCGCCCAGGTCATCCTTAAAAGAAGTATCTTCACCGATATTCTCGGAAGGAACATTAAACTGCTCAGATAACATTTCCCTCATTTTTTCTAACATAATTGGCCTCCTTTTTTAGAATCTATCCATGAAAAAATTAATTCTGTCTTTCCTTTGATTGCACTTCATCAAAAAATCAGTCTGACTGGTATAGCTTACAAGTATAGGCAAAGGGCAGTTTTTTGTCAAGCCTGTCTACAACGCCGGCCTGTCATGCCTCAGTGTGATCTGTTTCGAGACGCTCAGGGCAATTCCCATCTCAAACATCAGGAAAAGGATAGATGTTCCGCCATAACTGATAAACGGCAGCGTCACACCTGTATTTGGTATAAGGTTCACCACAACCGCGACGTTTAAGATGACCTGCAAGGCAATGTGCAGAAACACGCCTCCCACCAGAAGCGATCCAAAATAATCCGGCGCGTTCTGCGCGATAAACAAAAGTCTGTACAGCATGTAAGCAAACATTCCCAGCAAAAAAACCGCTCCGACAATCCCAAGTTCTTCGCAGATAATCGCAAAAATCATATCATTCTGGGCTTCAGGAATACTGCTCAGCTTCTGGATACTGTTTCCCAGGCCCCTGCCCATGATTCCTCCGGCCCCGATCGCATACAGCCCCTGCATCGTCTGATATCCGTACCCATCCGCATATTTCTCCGGCTGCAGCCAGACCATGATCCGTCGAAGTCTGAAATTTGAGCTCAGTATAGGAGCACGCGAGATCACCAGTATAAAAACACCCACCAGGCCTGAAATAACCGCGGCGGCTATGACAAAGACCTTGGTTCTGGGATGCGCCAGAAACACCATCCCCGCCGTGATTGACATAATGATAATCCCGGTACTCAGATTATTTGTTACAAGCCAGCAAAATACTGCCTGTACAGCGCCCAGGCCTAAAAGAAAGGCAATGCCGCCCAGTCTTTCTATCCTTCTTCCCATTCTTACAATACAGGAAGAAAGAATTACGATAACGGCTATTTTAGCAACCTCGGAAGGCTGAAAGTTCACAGGTCCATATCCGATCCATCGCTTTGCCCCATGGGAATCGATTCCCAACGGGGTATGTACCAATCCCATCAAAACCAGGGATGCCAGATATAACGGAGCCGCTACTTTTGCCAGAAGATGATAATCAAGCTGAGAAACTACGATGGATATAATCAGACAAGCTACTGATATCGCCCCCTGCTTGCTGAAATACGTCATGTCATTTCCTTCGGAAACCCGGGCCGAATATGCGGTTGCACTGTAAAGCATAATCAACCCGAACCCTGTTAAAGCGATAATCACCGCCAGCAGACTGAAATCATAATATTCCGACTCGTTTTTCAGAAGCCGCCGGTGAATCCTGACCTGGCTTCTTCCCAAAAATCTGTCCACCCATGACACCCTTTTCTCACCTGCCTTTCTTTTTATTCCGTCTTTACAACCCAACTCTTTACAATAACCGAAAGGACGGTTCCAGCGCTTCATTCAGGAATGAAACGAGGAACCGTCCCGATTTCACTCTTAAAACCTCTTCCATGTCCGTGGTGTAATAAACATCAGCAGCGGAATGATCTCAAGTCTCCCCGCCAGCATATCGAAAATCAGAATAAGCTTGGACGGAGTCGAAAACAGGTCAAAATTACACGCAGGCCCTACCTTGGATAAACCGGGGCCGATATTATTGATTGTTGCGGCAACAGCCGTAAAATTTGTCGTCACGTCAAAATTATCCAGCGAGATGATCAGGACAGACGCGGCAAAAATCACAATATAAACTGTCAGAAATATATTGGTCGCCCGCATTGTTTCATGCGGAACCACTTTGCCATCCATTTTCACCTTTTTCACGATATTAGGATGAAGATAAATCTGGATCTCCTTGCTTACGGACTTTACCAGCATGGCAAGACGGGAAACCTTGATGCCGCCTCCGGTACTGCCGGCGCAGGCACCGCAGAACATCAGCATCACAAGGATCGTCTTGGAAAAAGAAGGCCACTGATCAAAATCCGCGGTAGAAAAACCGGTTGTGGTAATAATGGACCCAACCTGGAAGGCCGCATGCTTAATCGTTTCTCCCAGAGTCGGGAAAAAGCTTCTCACATTAGCCGTAATCAAGACAACCGCTATCAGAATCGTGCAGAGGTAATACCGGAATTCCTCAATAAGAAAAGCACTTTTTATCTTGAAGGACTTGATGAAAAAGTACACATTAAAATTCACGCCGAAAAGGATCATGAAGATTGTGGTTACTATCTGAATATAGCTGGAATATGATCCGAAGCTGTCATTCAAAATACCAAAGCCTCCAGTTCCGGCAGTACCAAAGGAAAGACACAGGCAGTCATACAGAGGCAGCCCTCCCAAAAGCAGAAGGGCAACCTGAGTAAGGGTCAGTACGAAGTAGATCTGGTACAGAATGACCGCGGTTGTACGTACCTTTGGCACAAGTCGGCTGACAGAAGGCCCCGGGCTCTCTGCTTTCATCAGACCCATATTGAATCCGCCTGTCAAAGGAATCAGGGTGAGCAGAAAAACCAGAACCCCCATTCCGCCGATCCAATGTGTGAAGCTTCTCCAGATCAGGATACTCCTGGGAAGTCCTTCCACAGCGCTCAGGATACTCGCGCCCGTAGTCGTAAAGCCGGAAACCGTCTCAAACAAAGCATTGATAAAGCTCGGAATACTCCCGGTGAGAATAAAAGGAACACAGCCCACGAGACTTAACAGAAGCCAGCTGACAGCAACGGCTATATAGCTCTCGCGGATATAAAAAACCTTATTGCGAGGTTTTTTGCGGATAATCAAAGTGCCGGCTAAAAAGCTGAATACCATGGTAATCAAAAAGGCAAAACCTGCTTTTTCCATATAAATCACGGCAGTCAGCAGCGGAACCGCCATCAGGCAGCCACAAATCAGCATGATCCAGCCAGCCAGATAAAAAATGATACCATAATTCATTTTTATTACCCCTACGGAACGGTCCGTTACCTGTTCCTTATGCCAATATATCGCTGATATCCTTCAGCCCCTGCTGTGTCGTTACGATTACTACCGTATCGCCTATTTTGATCGTATCCTGTCCTCTGGGGATGCGGATTTTCCCATTGCGGTGCAGACAGCCCACCAAAAGATTCGGCTTCAGCTTCAGGTCGGAAAGAGGCTTTCCCAAAACCGGAGATTCGTCCCGAATGACAAACTCCAGGGCTTCCGCTTTTCCGTCCATGATATGGTATAGTGTTTCCACATTGCTGCCTATGGAGTTCTGCATCGCACGGACATACTGAACGATATAATCGGCAGTGATATTCTTGGGATAAATCACACTGCCGATATCGAGAGTATCCACAATCTCATTATACTCTGCCCTGTTTACCTTCGCAACAAGCTTTGCGTCTGTCCGGGTTTTCGCATAAAGGGAAAGAAAAATATTTTCCTCATCCACCGGAGTAAGGGAGACAATCGATTCCGCAATCAGAAGGCCTTCCTCCATCAGCAAAGTCCGGTCCGTCCCGTCCCCGTGGATCACCGTCACATCGGGAAGCGCCTCACTCAGAAAAACGCAGCGTTCTTCATTCTTTTCAATGATCTTGACATCGATATTCATGCCGGAGAGCTCTCTGGCCAGATAAATGGCTGTTGTGCCGCCTCCGATAATCAGGGCATTTTTGACCTGCTTTGTCTTCAGACCGATTTTTCTGAAAAAGCTGGACGTGTTTTCCGGCGTAGCAAGGAATGAAACAATATCCCCGTTATGAATGATATCATTTCCTTTAGGAATCAGAACGGCGCCTTTATTCTCAATGCCGCAGAAAAGGATATCTACCTTTAACTTCTCTAAAATCGAACTCACGGTCATTCCGTCCAGCCCGAATTCCGGAAGAATCTTAAACTTCAGAAGTTCAATCTGACGTTTTGCGAAGGTATCAATCCTGATCGCGGAAGGCAGGCGAAGAAGTCTGGAAATCTCCCGCGCCGCTGCCAGCTCAGGATTGATGATTGTTGTAATTTCCAGCCTGTCTTTAATGAATTCTATCTCTTTGCTGTAAACAGGATTTCTCACACGTGCAATCGTTGCACAGTGCCCTGCTCTCTGCGCAATCAGGCAGCAAAGCAGATTCAGTTCATCGCTTCCGGTCACGGCGATCAGAAGATCCGCATGTTCGACATCAGCTTCCATCAGTGTATTGATGCTTGCGCCATTTCCCAAAACAGTCAAGGCATCGACATCCGTATCATCCATGGCGTCGAGCTTTGACTGTGAGATATCTACCAATGTCAAATCCAGTTCCGACTCTGCCTGAAGCTGCTCAGCCAGGGTCTTCCCGACTTTTCCGCAGCCTATGATGATGATCTTCATAAATATCCTCCTAGCGAAACATTCCTTACAGGTACTTCTGCCTCTTTCCCCGGACCATATGGGGATTCTAATGAATAGAATGCGTTCAGCAACGACTGACCCCGGAGGCGATACGCGGCAAAGCTTTGCCTGAAAGCGATCCGCAGAATCAGGCTATGTCGATGCAAAATTATTCATCATTGATTATAACACGGTTTACAAGAATGTCAAAGAATTCCTGAACAAGGCTGAAATCTGTATCATTCAGGGTTACAGTACCGGCTCAGCCGCAGGCGGCTCAGTCTGTGAACTGTAACGATTCAGACGGCGGAAGGTTATGAAAAGTAACTTCTCAATTCCTGAATGGAAATCTGCCCCGGAGCAGAGGCGGCCTTGCCCGATGCGAAGGTTACGCAGGAGCCGAAAGCTTCGCTGTGGATCCGGCTTATGCGTCCTGTTTCCCCCATTGACATGGAAATCAACGGCTTGTTCGTTTTTTGGCTGTACAGCTTCGTCACCTCCATGAGTCGCTTCACATCTTCCGCTGTTTCCGGCATCACGGCAAGCTTCAGAATATCCGCGCCGCTGTCATCGAGAAGTTTCCACTTCTCCAGCAGCGCTTCTTTGCTTTGCGTTTCAGCAAAGTTATGATAAGAAGCAATCGTAAAGACAGAGCGCTTTTTCAGCTCCCGGATCAGATTCATCTTAAAGCTTTGTCCGGTCAAAGCCTCTACATCAATCAGCTGGACTCTTTGTGATTCCGCTGCGGCAAGAAGAGCATTCTCATAAAAAACCGAATCATAAAAAAAGCTTCCGCCCTCCAGATTAGTCCGAAGGGTAAAAATCACAGGAATCGGAAAGAATATCTCATAAAGCCGTCCGCATATTGCCCCGATGATATCAGGACTCAGACATTTTAAATGATCTGCCCTCCACTCCACCAGATCCGGGTGCAAAAGCCTGATTTCTTCTGCCTCCTGCAATAGTTCATCCATCGTTTCAGAAATGAGGGGAATACAGATCTTGGAGCTTCCCTCGCCCAGAATCGTGTCCAGAATCTTAAGTGGTTGTGTCACTGTGATGTTCTCCTTTCAAAAAGAAATTTTCCGACCTGTGCGGTAACCGTAAGTGTGTGATGTTCTGACCGCATTGATCCAGGCAGGCCATCACATACTTACGAGGCATCTCTTCATTTCCTGTAAAAAAAGTCTTTTATCTTGCCTGCATTCCTCATCCATGTTATGATTGCATCGTCAATTTCACTTAGGAGGCAGCATCATGTACGAATTACCTTCCATCACGGGGCATACCGGTTTCATGGGGCTCTTAGGCAGCCCGGTACGACACAGCTTTTCTCCGGTCATGCATAATACCGCGTTTCGCATTCTTGGCCTGGATTATGTTTATCTCTGTTTTGAGGTTGGGGAAGAAGAGCTTGCCCATGCTGTCGAAGGGCTCCGGATCTGTGGGATCAGCGGTTTTAACCTGACCATGCCAAACAAAACCAGAATCCTGGAGCTTCTCGACGTGATCTCCCCGGAAGCCGCCTTAATCGGTGCCGTAAATACGGTTGTCTGCAAGGATGGAAAGCTGTGCGGATACAATACCGACGGATTCGGATATATGAAAGGCCTCGCTCAATCCGGGATTCATGTGATCGGAAAAGAAATCACGGTCCTGGGAGCCGGCGGCGCCGCAACTGCCATCATTGCCCAGGCTGCCCTGGACGGAGTAAGCAAAATTAATGTCTTTTATCGCCCCTCAAGCCGCTTTGCCCCGAAAATGAAGCATCTTGCCGATCAGATCGGCTCGCGGACCGCATGCCGGATCGAACAATACGCCATGGAGGACAGCGCTTCCCTTAAGAAAGCCCTGCAAAGCAGCGTACTTCTGGCCAACGCCACCAGTGTAGGAATGGCGCCGCATGAAGACGAAACGCCGCTGCAGGATATGAGTCTGCTGCGAAGCGGGCTCGCCGTTACGGATGTCATCTATCATCCGGGCCAGACAAGGTTATTAAAAGAGGCCGCCAGTATCGGCTGCCCGACCCTGAACGGCCTCCCTATGCTTCTGTGGCAAGGCGCGAAAGCCTTCGAACTCTGGACCGGCAGACAGATGCCCGTAGAGAACATCCGTCCTTTATTACCGGAAATGTAATTTCAGATGATTGTCTGTTTTACGCTGTACGGCCGCAGCAGAATTTGTATTTCTTTCCGCTTCCGCAGGGGCAGGGATCATTTCTGCCGATCTTCGCAGGCTTGACGATGGTGCCGGATTTGATCTGCTCCTGATACAGCTCCTGCAGCTTTTCCTCCGGAAAGATTTCCTTCCACTGAGGAAGATGATACAGCCAGTCCGCTTTCGCCTTCACCATATTTTTATACAGAACAGCAAGGTCATAATCGAGAGAAATCTGAGATTCTTCCGTAAGCTCTTCCAGCGTATAAGGTGTTTTCAGACTGTCATTGGTGCCGTCCATGAATCCGAACATGGTCAGTACCGGCTGGCCGAATTTCTGAGCAAGCTCAGACAGCGTACCGGAAATCACCTCGCCCGGCTGTGAGAGGATCTTTGCGTAGATTTCCTTCTCCACCTTAAAATAATCATCCCAGAATTTTTTCACCTTTGCCTTATTACCCTGTTTCGGATAACCGAGCTCATTCCACTGTTCATACAGGCTCTTCGGTGCCGTGTCCTCTGCATTCATCTGTAACTGATCAAATTGTTCCATCTTTTATCATCCTTTCCTTACGTCAGATCGCCGCACATTCCTGTGCGGTATTTTTTGGGGTAAACGAAACAAAATGCCTGCCTGAATCATTCGATCCCAAGCTTCCTTAACTCTTCTTCTGCCTGCTGCAGATTCTTAAAATGAATCGCCGTGATACCCAGCTTTCGGGCTGCGGCACAATTTTTCTCACTGTCGTCCAGAAAAACCGTCTGTGCAGGATCCAGGCTGTATCGATCCAGGAGAATCCGGTATATTTCCGGCTCCGGTTTGATCACCTTCACATCACAGGAGAAAACTGCCCCGTCCATGTTCTTCAGGAAATTCATTTTACCTCTTGTTTTGTCAAGGCTGACCTTCCCGTAATTTGACAAAACATAAAGCCGATATCCCTTGCTTTTAAGATATGCCGTCCATGCCTGAGCATAGTCCATCTGCGTCAGGCTTTGATCCGAGTCTTCTACAACCTTTCGGATCTCGTTTTCCAGCTCCGGGGCAAGATTTACAAACTGCTTTATATATTCTTCCTCCGAGAAAGCACCTCTGTCTCGCTCACCCCATATGGGACTCAGAAAAACGCTCCGGGCAATGGCATCTCTTTTTTCTTCAGGAAACCCATAGGAATCCAGATACCCTTCCCAGTCAAAACGCATCAGAACCTGCCCTACGTCAAAAACTATGTTCCGGTAAGTACCTGAAGGCGTTTCCCCTTTCTTTTTCAGCAATCTGTAAACCAGAAACATGCCGTAAGCCAGGACCGGCAACATAACAGCCACGGCTAACGAAGCCCGAAACATACCCGCTGCTGCTTCTCCTTTGCCGAACGCAAAGACCATGGGCATAACAGCGGCAGCAAGTAATATGATAATTCCCAGAATCGCAGCCACACGCTTAGCTTTTTTATTCAAAACATCATCCCCGTTCCCATTACAGCATACGCACAAATTCAGGATCTGTGCATAAATAACTTTTACATCCGGCGTAATCAACGCAGCAAGCTGCAGGTATCTGTCACTTCACTTTGCGGTAGATAATATCGTCTCTTCCCGGTCCGTTGGACACCATCGTGATCGGATAGCCAAGCTCAGCTTCAATAAATTCAATATAATCCCGGCATTCCTTTGGAAGCTTTTCGTACTCTTTGATGCCGCGGATATCCGTCTTCCATCCCGGAAGCGTCTTCCACACAGGTTTTGCCCTCTCCAGTCTTGCAGTGACAGGGAAATCTCCGGTAATCTCACCGTCTATATCATATGCGACACAGACCGGAATTTCATCCAGATATCCAAGCACATCCAGGACCGTAAAAGCAACATCCGTCGCGCCTTGAATACGGCATCCATATCTTGATGCCACACAGTCAAACCAGCCCATCCGGCGAGGACGACCGGTTGTCGCGCCATATTCACCCCCGTCTCCGCCACGATTGCGGAGCTCTGCCGCCTCGTCGCCAAAAATCTCAGATACAAAAGCCCCGGCTCCGACCGCGCTGGAATAAGCCTTGCAGACAACAATGACATCTTTGATCAGATAGGGCGGAAGCCCGGCTCCGACCGCGCCAAAGCCGGCAAGTGTGGAGGAAGAGGTTACCATCGGATATATCCCGTGATCAGGGTCCTTGAGTGATCCAAGCTGACCTTCCAGAAGAATATTCTTGCCTGCCCTGACCGCCTCATCCAGATACGCGGATACATCACCGACATAAGGAGCTGCCATTTCCCGGTATTCCTTCAGTGTCTCCATCAGCTCATCCACTGCAAGCAAAGGCTTATGATACAGATGCTCAAGGAGAATGTTTTTCGTCACAATCACACGTTCCAGCTTTTCACGAAGCCGTGGCTCATCGAACAATTCACTCACCTGTATGCCGACCTTCGCATACTTATCAGAATAGAACGGAGCAATTCCGGACTTTGTGGAGCCGAAGGAGGCTCCGGCAAGCCTTTCTTCCTCATATTGATCAAACAAACGGTGATATGGCATCACGATCTGCGCCCTGTCCGAGATCATGATTTTAGGCGCAGGCACCCCTCTTGACAGAAGTTCGCCATATTCCTTAAAAAAACCGGGAATATCCAGAGCAACGCCGTTTCCTATAATGCTCATCGTATGATCATAAAAAACGCCGCTGGGCAGTGTATGCAGGGCAAACTTCCCATAATTATTCACAATCGTATGCCCGGCATTTGCTCCGCCCTGAAAGCGGATGACAATATCAGCCTGCGCCGAGAGCATATCCGTAATTTTACCCTTGCCCTCATCGCCCCAGTTTGCTCCAACCACAGCCTTTACCATGAATCCCATTCCTCCTACCTTAACGACGCCGTTTTTGTAAGTTGACTCAATGTCTCCTGTCATAACGAAGTTTTGTACGTTGACTCGATGTCTCCTAAATAATGTCTATGTTTCTTCAACGAAAGCCTGATTCTACGGATCGTTTCGCAGAGGGGCTGCTTTCGCGTTTCGGCTCTTACCAGCTTCCGCCGCCTCCGCCGCCGAAGCCGCCTCCCGAGAAGCCGCCTCCGCCGCCGCTGAATCCGGAAAATCCGCCGGAACCGTGTTTCCCGCTCCCGCCGGAAGAAGACGGCGGCGGTGTGGTAAGGCTCCTCGTGGCCTGTGCCATATCATGCATCATCACATGATGGAAGGTATAATAATTCCAGCTGGCATACCCTGTATGCGAATCTGAAACATACCAGGTCGGCGCAGGAAGAGCCAATCCTTCCAGTTTTTTTGCAAAGATATCAGACAATCCCATCACATATGCATAGGGAAGGATATGATAAAACCATTCCGGATTATCCTCCGCCAATACCTTCATGCGATCCAGCTCCGCCGTTTCAATAAAATCTCTCAAGCCGATGAGCCGCCCCATCCAGTCCAGACAGATATCCGTTCTTTTCTTCATAAAACCGGTTAAAACGACACAGACCAGCGCACACAGACAGATTATAAAGAACGCCGGCCTCAGATCAGGGATCTCCCTCCTGGCCATACGCACGGCATACCCTCCGCACATCCAGCTGATTCCGGCTGTTACCATGCCAAGACCCAGTCCGACATACGCTGTTCTTACCCGTTCAGACTTCACGTAAAACAAATCAATGATATAGCTGTAAAGGAAACAGCCAATCAGAACAAAAGCCGTTCCCGCGATATTAACCACTGTCTGTCCTGCCGCAAGATAAGAACTGTCCATCATAACCAGGTGAAAGATCACCAGGGGAAGTGTACAAAGCAGGAAAGAAAGCACCCTGCATGCTTTTGACGAGGATGTATACAGGTCTCCCTTTGATTGTATAAAAGCCTTGACCTGCCCCTTTGCTGCCTCAATCGTCTGGAAAGTCTTCTTTTCGAGGGATTTAATCTCTACGCTGTCGCCTTTCCCGAACAGTTTCTGATAGAAAATGCGGGCATACTTGGGCTGCGCGGAAGGAAATTCCTTCATCGTGCGGTGAAGAACCAGATTTCCTTTTTCCTTTTCTTCTATTGTCAGATACCCCTGATCCGCCCAATACAGAATCAAGGATATGATATCCCTGTCCTCCACGACGCCGTCAATAATATATCCCACCGCAGCACTGTCCAGTCCCTCCGGAGGCTGATACTGGATGGATGGAATCAGCTCGCGGTCCCGGCCAAACAGGAAGAACATGATCAGCGTGACAAGAAGGACCGCCAGGGTGCAGATCACGACCCCCAGGCTGACCGGCATAAAGGTTGCCAGGCCGGAAAAATATCCTTGCGGAAGCTGGGCATACAAAGTCACGCCCGAACCCAGAGGAAGATCCTCCAGCAGCTGTCCGGAAAGAATGTTTCCTGTCCACAACAGCAGGAATCTGTCATTTCCCTCGGTTCCGTCCCCGTAACCGCCAATATAAAGCTTCACAGCCTCATGGGGCACTTCCTTCGGGAAGGAAACCTCGAACCTGCTCCCTGCAGGAATCATATTTTGCCACCCCGTAGGGAAAAGGTTGATATAAGCGATCGAAAAGTCCTTTTCCATAACCCGGGGCTTTAACGAATATTCCAGGGTATATTTGTGTGGCCCGATCACGGAAAAATCGGCGCTTCCCACCCGAAGCACATAATTGCCGCTGGTCTTTTCGTCACTGACTGTCTCGGAACAATAGCCCAGACTGGTTTCAGCCGCATAGGGCATACGTCTTAGCTCCCCATTCGGGCCTGTGCCTTCTATCACCCCTTTATAAGGGATATAGCGGTAAATACCATGCCGGTATTCCAGGAACCGTACGTCGATGATTTCGGTAATATCCATCGACATGTTTTCAGACAAAACAACCTTTGTCTGATAGCTGTCGGTTTCCATGTTATAATCCCGGTTTACACTGTTATATGCGGTATAAGGCTCGGCGCCATGCGTTGCCGCATAAAGCCCGGCAAGAAAGACTCCGATCCAGATCACAAAAAGCAGGATAAGGGTTGGCTTCTTCATCGCATCCCCTCCTTATAAATTATAAAGCAAACCAACATGCCCCGCAAACGCGGTACCCCCATGAATAAAATCTTCAGAAGGAAACCGTTACGCTCTCCCTCTCTGCCTCGGAATTCACTTCATACAGAGGCTTGCGGGCAAAATTAAACATACCGGCGATAATGCTTCCCGGAAATACTTCGGTCATGGTATTGTACTTCGTGACAACGCCATTATAATATCTTCTCGCACCGGCGATCTCTTCCTCGATGCGGGAAAGCTGATTCTGCAGGTCCATGAAGTTCTGGTTTGCCTTGAGCTCCGGATAGCTTTCCGCAACGGCAAAAAGAGATTTCAGCGTAGAGGTAAGAGCCGCGTCAGATTCAATCCTGGCCTCTGCCGTTGTTGCACCGGCAGCCTGGTTGCGGGCCGCAATAACAGCCTCTAACGTCTCTCTTTCATGCTTTGCATAGCCCTTCACAGTTTCAACCAGATTCGGAATCAGGTCATATCTCTTTTTCAGGGAAACATCCATTGCGGAAAAAGCCTCTTCCCCTTTGTTTCTCATACGGACAAACCCGTTATAAGCAGAAATTACCCAAATACCGATGACCACTGCTACAGCCAATACAATACCTAAAACGATCATACCTTTTCCTCCTTATCTTGTGTGTTCCCGCATTTCCTTTCGCAGGTATCAAATGGTTAAGATCTGTGCATAAAAATCTTTACATCCGGCGCGTCTGAATCCGCCCGGGCTGCGCCGGCGTCAGCCGGTGATGCTCCGCCTGAATGCTGCCGTAAAATCAGACACGGATCTCCGATCCCGCCCCGATCATGTCTGCATGAGAGGCAAGGATGGGAGCCACTACCTCTTTTAAGAAGCATTCAGTCTGTTCCCTGGCTCTTCCCACATATCGGGACGGATCCATTGCGTCGGCAAGCTCTTCCTCCCCCATCGGGAAAGATGGATCCGCTGCAATCCTGGAGAGGAGATCGTTGTCCAATCCTTCCTCTTTTACCCTGCGTCCCGCTTCCATGCTGAGCGTGCGAATACGCTCATGCAGCTCCTGCCTGTCACCGCCTGCCTTCACGGAATCCATGAGGATATTTTCCGTGGCCATAAACGGCAGCTCCGCCATCAGATGTTTTTCTATCACTTTCGGATAGACAACCAGTCCATCCACGACATTCAGGCAAAGATCCAGAATGCCGTCAATCGCAAGAAAGCCTTCCGGAACAGAAAGTCTCTTATTCGCAGAGTCATCCAACGTCCGCTCAAACCACTGTACTGCTGAGGTAATGGCAGGATTCAACGCATCGATCATCACATAACGGGCCAGAGAGGCAATTCTCTCGGAACGCATGGGATTACGCTTGTAAGCCATTGCCGAGGACCCGATCTGAGACTTTTCAAATGGTTCCTCTACCTCTTTCAGATGAGCCAGAAGACGAATGTCATTGGACATCTTGTGCGCGGTCGCAGCAATTCCGGCGAGCACATTCAGCACACGGGTATCCACCTTACGGGAATAGGTCTGCCCTGAAACCGCGTAACACGCCGAAAAGCCCATCTTTTCGGCAATCTTCGGATCGATCTGATCCACCTTCTCCTGATCCTGGTCAAACAGCTCCAGAAAACTGGCCTGGGTCCCGGTCGTTCCCTTGGAGCCCAAAAGCTTTAAAGAACCGAGCACATACTCCAGGTCTTCCAGATCCATCACGAAATCCTGAAGCCACAGAGTCGCCCTTTTTCCCACAGTAGTAGGCTGTGCAGGCTGGAAGTGCGTGAACGCCAGAGTCGGCAGTGCCTTATGCTGATCCGCGAAACCGGAAAGCGCCGAAATCACGCCAACCAGTTTTGAACGTACCAGTTTCAGAGCTTCAGCCATGAGAATGATGTCGGTATTGTCACCGACATAGCAGCTGGTTGCTCCGAGATGAATGATTCCTTTCGCTTTCGGGCACTGGACGCCATAGGCGTAGACATGTGACATCACATCATGGCGCACCTCTTTTTCCCTTGCCTCTGCAACCTCATAATTGATATCCTCGGCATGGGCTTTAAGCTCCTCGATCTGCTCCGGCGTAATCGCAAGGCCCAGCTCCATCTCCGTCTCCGCCAAAGCAATCCATAATCTGCGCCAGGTGCGAAACTTCATATCCGGCGAAAAAATATACTGCATCTGTCTGCCGGCATACCGCTCCGAGAGCGGGCTGACATATCGGTCTTTGGACATGACACTCCCCCTTTGTCTGATAGGCAGGAAATAAACGCCTTATCTTCTGTTCCTTGTTCTGATTTCTTTTCAATCCAGTCCCAGACGATGGAACACTTCGTTGTATGCTTCCTCAACGTTTCCGAGATCTCTGCGGAAACGATCCTTATCCAGTTTTTCGTTCGTCTTCACATCCCACAAACGACAGGTATCCGGCGACACCTCATCCGCCAGAAGGATCTGTCCATGATAGCGTCCGAACTCGATCTTAAAATCGATAAGCTTCAGGCCTGCCTGCAGGAAATACGCTTTCATGATCTCATTGATCTTCATTGTATAGGAGCGAATCTGATCCAGCTCTTCCCTGGTTGCCAGCGAAAGCGCAAGTGCATAATCATCGTTGATAAACGGATCTCCCAGAGCATCATTCTTATAGCTGAACTCCAGAATCGGGCAGGCAAGCGCGGTGCCTTCCGCAACACCCATGCGCTTGGAGAAGCTGCCGGCAGCCACATTACGCACGATCACCTCCAGCGGAACGATATCCACTTTTTTTACCGCGGTTTCTCTGTCCGAAAGCTCCTCGATCAGATGTGTCGGAATACCTGCCTCCTCAAATTTCTTAAAGACCAGGTTCGTCATGCGGTTGTTGATCACGCCTTTTCCCTGAATCGTTCCTTTTTTCTCTCCGTTAAAGGCAGTCGCGTCATCCTTGTAGCTGACGATCACGATATCCGGATCATCCGTTGCATATACTTTTTTTGCTTTGCCCTCATAAATCTGCTCTCGTTTTTCCATATAAGTCACCTCTGCATGATACTTACTATATACAGGTTAAAGCTGCCCCCGGAGACAGCTGAAAATGCTCCCGGCAGCAAGTGTCCACGAAATCGCCGTACTATTATACTCCATGATCTGCACAAACGCAATGAAAAAGTGCGCATCCCTGAAATTGCGTACATGAACATCATACCGCTTCAGGGATGCAGACGATAGCCGGAAGTCCGGCTTCAAGGCTTGTTCCTGCTCCCGGATCGATGTCACTTTCGCTCTGCCGGAAAATAACAGCGGAGCCGCTCTCGTGATCCTTACATGATCAGTCCTGCCAGAATCCAAAAAAAGGGAGCTGTCTGGACCGTTGAATCAATAAACAGGGAAGCGGTAAGAAAACATAGGAACGCTCCCATAGCACCGGCCTGCAGACGATTTACAAACGGGTTTGACAAATCCGCCTCCATCGTCCGGCCGCAACGTTGTGTCTCCGCCATTTTTCTTCTTTTCTGACGGAATTTCCGCACTAAAGAAAAATAAAAAGCAAGCAGGCACACCAGGGACAGTCCGCCGGTCTGGATCCATTGATTCAGATATGCATTGTGGGCAGATTCTATCACCCTTTCCGCCCGATCCGCATAAACTGCCTTTCCTGCATAATCATTTTGCGGAAAAACTTCCGGAAAGCTGTCCGGACCACTGCCTGCCAGGATATATTTTCCCGCAAGGGGCAAGGTTCTCGACCAGATATAAAGGCGGGAAGAACCGAGATATTCCAGTCCACCAAAGCTCACCTTCGGAATCTCCGCCATCTGATCTTTTTCCCCCAGCTTTGTCAGATACCACCACGTATCGTCTTCCCGGACAAAATCCATCCTCTGACCGGCAGCCTCAAGGGAAAAGCCCTCCGGGACCAGTCGTTCATCCGGATATGCTTTTACCTGATCTTTTGCGGAAATATAGAAAATGCCATCTTTCAGCAAACCATCTTCATATCCGGAGGCGGACGTTTCTTTTTCCGTCGATGGTGCCGAAGCTTGAGAACCGTCATCCGTAAGCAATGGGTCATTCGCTGTTTTTCCGTCCGCTCTTACCAGCAGCCTGCCTTCCTGCATGGAAATCACATATTCCCTGCCGTCATATCTGACAAGCACTCCCTCCGGTAAAGTCAGGATCTTTTCCAGCGGTTCCTGATGTCCCGAATCCTTTAACCGCGACAGAAAGTGAAAACCCGTCAGTCCGTCAAGGATAAGCAGTCCGGCTGCTGCCGCCGCTAAAATGACAGCAGCCCGGATCAGTTCCTTCACACGAAAGCTTTCGGATCCGGTAATGCGGTCTTCCTCAAGCTTCCGGCGGTACACAACACAGCAAAGCCCCGCGGCGGAAGATACGAGTGCCGTTCTGGAATAGGTGAACCACATCAGCACCAGTGCCAGTATGGTCAGAAGAGTCAGGCCAATTCTTTTCCGTCTCTTTGTTTCCGTCCAGGACATGGCAAAAAGCAGGACAAACGCCATCGAAAACCAGACTCCCGCGTAATTCGGGTTCGCAAGCGTGGAGAACACATATCTTCCGATAAAGATATATTCCTGCCTGCCTCCCAATACTTCATAATCCTCTTCCCTCATGATCAGACGCTGGATCCAGTCCTGATCCAGGAGCCGGATATTGAAAATCTGCAGAATTCCCACAAAAGCCAGCAGAATAAAAGCCACGAGAAATCCCCGCCATATCAAACGATAGTCTTCTTCTCTCTGCACGGTTTCATAAACATAGAAGGCAAGCACCACATATCCCAGCAGTACAAATACATTTTCGAAGGATTCCAGATTTCCCCTGACCGCTGCGATCTTGTATTTTGATAAAAGGGAAGAGAGAACGACGCAGATACCATACCCTGCCAAAAAAAACAGTTCTTTCCCAAACCGCATAGAGTTACGGAAAAACAGCCATCGAAGCAAAAGAATCACCGCCATCACGATAGCCAGAAGCACAAACAATCTGCTTTTTGCAAGGGAAAACAAATCCGTGCTCCATCCGTTCTCACTGACATACCAGACATATCTGTCATACCCCGTATCGTAGATTTCCAGTCTGACAACGAACGGCAGTACACAAAGTACGCCTAAAATCGGAAAAAGCAGATCCTTGTACAAAGGATCTGCTCCTGTCCGCTGTCCTTGACGATTCACACGATACCTCTTATTTTTTTTCGCTTTACTCATGTGCATCCATCTCATCTATATCAATTAAGATTTGCGCTTTTGTCGATGCACTCATTGGACGATTCAGGCGACAAAAGGTCATACAAAATGAGCTCACTCATTTTTGCATGAGATTGGGGCGCCTGAATCATATGATTGTATCAACTAAATGTGCGGTCCGTTACGGCAGAGACGATTATATTTAAAACTGTTTTTTCAGATCTTTCTGATCACTGTCGGATCCATTTTCCCCAGATCTGTACATCCGGTAAACGCCATCGCTTTCTTCAATTCATTCGTGGCATTCCTGATATACTCTTCCACGCCTTTTGCCGAATCTTTTTGCAGAGCCGCCATCAGAGGCCTCCCGATACAAACTCCCGCCGCGCCGAGAGCAAGAGCCTTAAAGGCATCCATACCGGTCTGAATTTCACAGTCCACAAAAACGGGAACCCTGCCGCTTACCCGCTCAACGATCTCGGGCAGGATCGCCAGAGGCGGAACAGCGTATTCAATCCGATTATTATGATGTGACAGAACCATACCCTTCACACCCGCTGCCAGGGCTTTCTCAGCATCCTTCCAGCTTAAAACCCCTTTCACGATCACAGGCAGTTTCGTCGACTTACAGATCTGCGCAAGTTCTATGGTCGTCAGCGCTTTCAGTTCATAGTCAAAACAGATATCCCAGGAACCGTCATTTGCAAAGGGATGATCTATATCGATGCCAACTGCCAGCAGGCCCAGCTTCTCGGCATGTCTTATTTTCTGATAAATCAGCTCTCGGTCTGCATAGGGCTTGATGATCTCGATCAATCGGGCGCCGGTAGCCGCAATCGACTCAATCTCCGCCTCATCCGCCATCCCGAACCAGACGACCGCGCCGGCGTTCTTCGCTCCCTCAGCCAAAGCTGTACTGGCACCTTCAAAAATATGATGATCCAGATGTGAGATCGCGGCAGTCATAACAGGTGTGGAAAAGGTCTCTCCATATAAAGAAAACTCTGTTGTCGGAACTGTCGAATCCAGATATCTCGTTTCAATCAGGAGAGAATCAATATAGCGCCTTGTAATGTGATTAGAATTTCCTGCTTTTTCCATGATAACCTCCTCCAAAACGAAGCTTTGTGCGTTGACACAATGTCTTAGGATGACGATTTTGCTGCTTCGGCAGTCGGGCTGCCGAAGACAAAATCAGTCTCCTGTACGTGTATAGGGTGCACAGATCCTTACCGTAATAGTACATTCTTTGACTGTCATCATGATTGTATCAGAAAAACCGGGCTTCGGCAAGAGCGGTTCTCGCAACAGCCGGCTGTAAAATACTCCCTTGCCACAAAAATAGAGATATGATATGATTCAGGCGTTAACAAGCAGAATTCACAGGCATTTCCTGCCGCCGGTGAGACACGCCCTCTAAAGGTGTCTCCTCCTTCAGGTCTGCTCTGTAATATAAGGGACAAGCAAATATAGGAAAAAGAGAAACACATGATTAAATTTGACACAAAACGCCGCCTGATTTTTTATTACCTGAAAGGCTCGATCTTCTATTTTATTCTGAGTGCCGTTTTTTCCACTCTCGTCTCTTTTCTGGATCTCGTAAGTCCGAAGATCATTTCCTTCGTAGTTGACTCTATCATCGGATCGGAAACACCTGAACTTTCCCCGTTTGCCATGCGGCTTGTCGCAATGGGCGGAGGCATTTCCACCCTTCGGATGAAGCCTCTGATTCTGGCGCTGGCTGCAGCCGCAGTCGGGATTTGTGCCGCTTTCTGCCGTTACTGTTTCCGTTCCTTCAACGCCAGAGGCGCGGAGCATTTCGTGGAACGAATGCGAAATGAGCTTTTTCATCACATTCTGTACCTTCCCTATACCTGGCTGTCGCAGAACAGTACCGGCGACATCATCCAACGCTGTACCTCCGATGTCCAGACAATCAAGCGTTTCGTTTCCGAGCAACTGACAGCCCTGGTGCGGACCATCATACTCATTATTCTGGCCGTTGCCTTCATGGCCGGCATCAATCAGAAGATTATGCTGGTATGCATCGCCTTTATACCGATTGTCGTAGGATATTCCCTGTTCTTCCATTCCAGGATCGGCAGCGCTTTCAGAAAAGCAGATATAGAAGAAGGCCGTCTTTCCGCCATAGCCCAGGAAAACCTGACCGGGGTACGGGTTGTCCGGGCGTTTGGCAGAGAGCTTTATGAGCGGGAACGCTTCGAAACGCAAAATGAAAGCTATTCCAATTACTGGATCCATCTGTTTCGGCTCATGTCCGCATTCTGGACAAGCGGCGACGTTCTCACCTGCCTGCAGGTTCTGACTGTCGTCATCATCGGTTCTGTCTTTTGCGTACAGGGGCAGCTCACAGCCGGGGAATTTATCGCCCTGAATTCTTACAATCTGATGCTGACCTGGCCGGTCAGGATGTTGGGGCGGGTGATTTCAGAGATGAGCAAAGCGGGGATTTCCCTCGAACGATTACGTTATATCATGAATTCCAAGCCCGAAACACATCCTGACATCACCGTACCCATTCCGGAAAATGGTGAAATCATATTCGATCACGTTACGTTTTCTTACGACAATAACCCTGACGGCGCAGAAGCAGCCATGAAGTTCTCTCCGATGTATCCTTCCATATCCTTCCCGGCGAGACAATAGGAATTCTCGGCGGTATCGGTTCGGGAAAGTCCACTTTGATGTATCTTCTGGAACGGCTGTACGAGCTTCCTGCCGACAGCGGGAGAATTACAATCGGAGGCATCGATATTGCTCAGATGAAGGCTTCGGACCTTCGGGCATATATCGGGATCGTCCTGCAGGAGCCATACCTCTTTTCCCGTTCCATTGCGGAAAATATCGGCTTTGCCCTTGATGACGCCGATCCGGAAAAAATACGGGAAGCCGCCAGGACTGCCTGCGTGCACGATACGATCGAAGGCTTTGAAAAAGGATATGACACCTTCGTTGGCGAGCGGGGGGTAACCCTCTCCGGAGGGCAAAAACAAAGGGTAGCCATAGCCCAGATGCTGATCCGCCAAACACCGGTCATGATATTTGACGATTCTCTTTCTGCGGTTGATGCCCGCACGGATGCCATGATCCGTCATGCCCTTCGCGAAAAGACAAAGAACTCCACTGTGCTTTTGATTTCTCATCGCATCACTACAATCATGCATGCGGATCGGATTCTGGTACTGGATAAGGGAAAGCTTACGGAAGAAGGCACACACGAGGAACTGATCAGAAAAGGCGGCCTCTACAGCAGAATTTACGGACTGCAGACAGCGGTGGTATAACCGCGTAAGCCCGGAGGATTTACTATGAATAAAACCGACAGTCAGATAAAGCTTCGATTTTTCGGCATTCCCAAAATTCTTCCCTATCTGAAACCATACCGGAAAACCTTCGTCTTCATGATATTGCTCGGAGGCCTGACCAGCATGATCGACGCAGTATATCCTCTGTTTAACAGATATGCCCTCGATCACTTTATCGCGGAACGGACACTTTCGGGAATGCCGACTTTCATCTCAGCCTATCTCCTTCTCATAGCAGGACAGGCTGTTATCAATTACAAAAGCGCATATGACTGCGGCCGAATGGAGATCACCATCAACCGGGATCTCAGGAATACTGCTTTCCGTCATTTGCAGACCTTGTCATTCTCTTACTATAATCAGAATGCCGTAGGTTATATCCACGCCAGAGTCATGTCGGATACAGGAATGATCGGAGACCTCGTTTCCTGGCGTATGATGAATCTCGTCTGGCACGGATCCTTTTTGATCGGTATTCTGATTGTCATGCTCCTTGTCGATATCAGGCTGGCACTGATGATTTTTCTGCTCCTTCCGCTGGCGGTTATCCTGATGTGGTATTTTCAAAGAAAGCTGCTGCATTACAATCGTCAGATCAGAGAAATCAATTCCAGAATCACCGGCGACTACAATGAGGGAATCACCGGACTTCGGAGCATCAAGATCTTAGGCGTGCATAGAAAAATCACGAAGGAGTTTGAAAGCGATACCGCGTCCATGCGCCATGCCTCTATCCGTGAAGCCCATTTTTCGGCGCTGTTTCTCTCTTCTGTTGCCATGATGTCCTCTCTCGCGCTTGCTCTGGTGCTCTGGCAGGGAGGGAGACTTACAGGTGAAGGATTTATGCGTATCGGCACTCTTTCTGTTTTTATGTCTTATGCCCTGCAGATGCTGGATCCCATCCAGAATATTATCGAAACCATCTCTGCCTTCGTGGCAATCCAGGTCAATATTGAGCGACTGACAAAGCTTCTGTCACAGATCTCTGACGTATCGGATACTCCTGCCGTCATTGAAAAATATGGAGATGCTTTTCAGCCGAAAAAAGAGAATTGGGAAGAATTAAAAGGAGAAGTGGAATTTCAGGATGTTTCTTTTGTATATCCTGATGGTGAAGAACTGGTTCTTTCACACTTTAATCTGAAAATCCCGCGGGGAACGAATGTAGCCATCGTCGGAGAAACAGGCGCAGGAAAGACTACATTGGTCAACCTTGTCTGTCGGTTTTATGAACCCACAAGCGGAAAAGTATTGATTGACGGACGGGATGTCAGAGAACGTTCCGCCCATTGGCTGCACAGCAATATCGGATACGTGCTGCAGACGCCTTACCTCTTTTCGGGAACCGTCAGAGACAATCTGCGTTATGGTAACCCGGATGCCGACGATCAGGAAATCCTGCATGCTCTGGACCTGGTTTCTGCCAGGAAAATCCTGGATAAAATGGAGAAAGGGCTTGATACGGATGTAGGAGAAGGCGGAGAACTGCTGTCTACCGGTGAAAAGCAGCTTCTTTCCTTTGCAAGGGCAATCCTGGCTGATCCGAAGATCCTGGTCCTTGACGAAGCCACCTCCTCCGTGGACACAGTCACGGAGCGGGCTATCCAGAATGCAATCGCAAAAGTGACAGAGGGAAGAACCTCCTTTGTCATTGCGCACCGTCTCTCCACCATCGTCGGAGCAGATATCATTCTTGTGGTCCGGGACGGGAAGATCGTTGAGCGTGGATCTCACCGGGAGCTCATGAAGCAGGAAGGCTATTACCGCAGCCTTTACACCAGACAATATGAAGAACTCTCCTGGGTGCAGGATGCCGATGCCGCATTGCGGCATTCCTGACGCAAACGGACGGCCATCCTTTCTTTTTACGAAGATTGCGAAGAGCCCCGCGCATTTCCGCGCGGGGCTCTTCGGATCTGTGCAATAATAGCCTTTACATCCGGGGCGCCTTAAGGATTGATTCCGCTTTTCTGACATGAAAAGACTCCGTTCATCTCCGGTTTCTTTTCATACCATCTGTATGATCCTCTCCTTGATCCGCTCAGAAGTCAGGTCATCGAGATCGATTACGATAATATCAAGCTCTGCCGCGCGGTTCCGCATGGCGGCATTTGCCGTCTCTGCCGTGACAATCGCCGCTTTTGCGATCTCTCCGCCAAAGCGGTCACGCAGAATTGCCAGTTCATTGAGTGCTTCCGTATGGATCTCGCAGGTTTTGCAGCTGAAGAAATAGGGAACCACGCCTCTGGTACACATCACATCCAGTTCATTTGTCACCGCGTCTTTCTCTCCCTGGCCTTCCCAATCCACGACGGCGCTCAGCCGCACATCATCAAACAATCCCGTGTCCAGACAAGCCTTATAGACATAGAGCTCCAGCACACTTCCGACATCTCTGAGCCACATCCTTACCTGAGCATCATAAAACTGAAAGCTCACGGTCCGTTTTGCTTCAAAACGAAGCCCCTGAATCAGACGGATTCGTTCCAAAGCCTTCAATGCCTCTTCCGGAGCAATAATTTTCGAGCCTCGTTCTCCTTTTACCGCAAACTCCCCCATCGCCGTCATGGAAGCAGGTTCGTCGTTTTTGGTCATGGATATTTTCTGGATATAAGTCACAATATTCGTCCATTGTGTACGGTATTTCAGATAAACGGCAAAAAAAGGCTCGATAAAGGAATGATATGCCTTTAATTTTTCATTTTCCACGCGCCCTGTCCGCATCGCTCCGCCTGCCATCCGGAAACAGTCCTCCACTGTATAAGTCACCGTACACGGCAAAGCATCGGCGAAAGCGGCATCTTTAATGTTATAAAATGCATTCTTGCGCCTGCTGTAGGTAAATACCGGGATTTCCTTTTCGGAGCACAGCATTCCCGCCGCGAATAACACGGCATCCGTGCCGCCTGTAATATCAATTGCGCATTCCTGATACTGTGTCACAATTTTGCGCAGCAGCTCCACAACCTTTGCCGCATCATAGACACTCGTATAAAAGAAATGGATCGGGATATCCAGTTTCCGATGCGCAAAATAGGCTTCCAGTTTCCTTACGTGACCCGGATCGGAGGAAACCCTTTCCGGACATACATAGACAACCCGGGAAGGGCAGAAAACCTCTACTCCCAATACATTCTCCAATGGTCTTTCATCATATAGTTCAATCAGAGTCATGTTTCCTCCATCCTGCATGCAAAAATGAGCCCGCTCATTTTTGCATGACATTTTGTCGCCTGAATCATATAATACCCGTAAATGTATTGTAAAGCAGGGCTTTGCCGCCTGTCAATGGAAAAACTGTTGTACATTGACAAACAAAGACAGGATAAGGTACACTCAATATATGACCTCATGCCGTCTGACTCACCATCATCTTCCGGGGTGACTGTTTTTTCAGCAGCTTCAGCTGACAAAGCGGCAAAACGTCATGCGGGAATCATAAGTCCTTATAAAAAACTGCGTATTAAGAGGAGAATTTCATATCATGGAAGAAAAACACGAATCCGACCTGACACCTAAAGAACGGCGTTTATTGGAATGGGAAAAATTCAAAAAAATGAATGTATCTCAGAAACTGGAATATTTCTGGGATTATTATAAATGGACACTGCTTGTCGCCGCCATCGTCATTTTTTTCATAGCGGAAGGAATCGGGATCTATCACCGTCTGCAGGAGATCAAACTGCTTTCGATTGCCATCATGGATGTACCCATCGACCGTGACCGGGAGGTTGAACAGTTCAGGCAGGATCTTCTGGCTGCCATCGGAAACGGAATCGAACATGAGAAGATAGAGCTTGATACCTCCCTTATGTCCGGCGATACGGTGGCCGCCGTATCCAAGCTGACGGTTGTCGTCGGAGGAGGTCTCACTGACCTTCTGATCTGCAATGAAGAAACCTATCTGAACCTGGAAGAACAAGGAGCGTTTACAGACTGGACGGAGATACTGGGCGAAGAATATGAAGAATACCAGACTCTTTTCGCTCCTGAAGGCCGTCTGGATCTTTCTGATCTGGAAATATGGAACAGCTACGCCCTGACATCCTATTCCCCTGTTTATCTCGGAAGACTGGACAGTTCTTCAGACATGGAGTATGTCCGGAGATTCATTCATTTTCTGTCGGGCAAATATGAAAAAACTGCTTCTGATATTTGACATCCTTTTCCCATAATGATAAACTTTAAGGAGTTGTACAATAATAACCTATACAGATGGTAAAGGTTTTTATTGTACAGATCCTTACCATGGCACATTCAATAAAGGGGGATTAGTATGAATATCAAAGAGATACTGGCCAAATGTGATCACACGCTTCTTGCTGTCGACAGTACCTGGGAACAGATCCGGGCTATCTGCGATGACGGCATGCGGTTTGAGACTGCTTCCGTCTGCATTCCGCCCTCATTTGTCAAAAGAGCAAAAGATTATGTCGGTGACCGTCTTAAGATCTGCACTGTGATCGGCTTCCCGAATGGATATTCTACTACGGCGTCCAAAGTATTTGAGACGGCCGATGCCGTATCAAACGGGGCGGATGAAATCGACATGGTCATAAACATCGGTATGTTAAAGGAAGGCCGGACCGATGAAGTTCTGGCTGAAATCCGTCAGATCCGCAGCGCATGCGAAGGCAGAATCCTCAAAGTCATCATAGAGACCTGTCTGCTGACAGATGATGAAATTCTCAAAATGTGCGATATTGTGGCCGACTCCGGAGCGGATTATATTAAAACCAGTACAGGTTTCTCAAAAGCAGGGGCTACTTTCCACGCTGTCGAGCTGATGAAAAAAGGGATGGGTGACCGTGCCCGGATCAAAGCGGCCGGCGGCATTTCCAGCATCGAAGACGCTGAGAAATTCATCTCGCTCGGCGCGGACCGGCTTGGCACCAGCCGTATCGTCAAGCTCGCAAAGGAACTGAAATGAAATACCTCGCCGTCTTTTATGGAATACTATCCCTGCTTGCCTTTTTTCTCTACGGTCTTGACAAATATTTTGCCCGTCATCGTAAGCGGAGGATCCCGGAAAGCTTACTGCTGGGGATCGCCGCGGCAGGCGGCGCTCCCGGGGCGTTTCTGGCGATGGAAATCTTTCATCACAAAACCCGGCATATGAATTTTCGCATCCTTGTACCGGCATTCATTGTCCTTCACGCCGGACTCGTCTTCTATTTTACAAGATAGAAAAAGGAAATCCGCATTCCGGTGTTTTTGTCTGAGAGCACTGCCCATAACTTTTGCATGATAAAACGCTGTTGACACCCATAAACGAAATCAGAATAAGGCAGTAGGTGTGAAGCTTCACACCTACTGCCTTTTCTATTCTTCTTACTATGTAACTGATTTTTTAAGGTTCACTCCCAAACAAAAATCCTTCGTTATTCGTGACATTTATTTCTGACTCTATCCTAATGTTTACAGATTTATGTTCAGACCCACATTCGATGTTTCTTTAATACGGCAAAATCCAAGCCTGGAGCAGCGGATCTTTTTTCCTCCCCGAACCGAACGTCACTGTCAGGTGACCTTCCTTCGGATTGCCCGGGGTAAGGAACAGGGTAGTGGAAGGCCTGCCCCCCTCTACTCTCCGACGGGGCGGCGCAATATGATATTTCGGCGCCCCTGACATAAAAAAGAGCCGGCAGCGAGCCGACTCAAAAAGAGGAAGGAGGCCGGTACGAGTATTTACGAACCGGCGCGTATGAAAAAGAAAATTGTAGAATGCTTATAGCAGACTACGGTAATATCGTAACGAGCAATTGTGAAAACGAAGTGTTTTCTCTATGAATTCTTTGTTAAAAAATGAATAAAAATACATTACAGATAGGATCCCGGTAAACCTTGGATTCTTTTTGCCCGTTCCGGATTTTATCTGATCCCGGAGCACAAAATCTCATGGTCGTTTTTTCTATCACAGTTGATTTCCGAGAATCATTTCAAAATGAAATAATATTTTCTCTGATAGAAATAATATACTCTTATTCACTTATTATACCTCTCATACCCCCATTTATTACAAAAGCCGGGAATACAGCAGGCATGCATAATAATGCAGAATATGCACAAAATCTATTTTGGTATTCCTAATCCTCCTCTTCCGCTGCCGAAAGATTATATTCTTTCACAAAGTCCACAAACTTCCCGCTTTCCAGAGGTCGGCTGAAATAAAAGCCCTGCAGATAATCACAGCCAAAATCGAGCAGCTTCTGTTTCTGCCACTCTGTCTCTACGCCTTCCACAACGATTTTTCTGTTCATATTCTGGAGGGTTTTGATCACCTCTCTCAATAAAATATTGGCATTTTTGTTTTCGTCTGCGTCCCAAAGAACGCTTTTATCTATTTTTATATTATCAAAATCCATCTGTACTACTGCTGATAGATTGGAATACCCCGTTCCGAAATCATCAAGGGAAAAGCCGGATCCAATACTGTGTAATGCCTGGATCGTCTGATGCAGTCCGGGATAATTTTCCCTGGAAGCCGCCTCCGTGATCTCAAAATTGATAACATTGGCAGGAACTCCATAATCCTGCATAATCCTGGTCATCGAATCTGTGAAATTTCCAACCATACATTGAACAATTGAGAGATTTATGTCGATAAACTGAATGCCTACGCTTCGCAGATCGCTCTGTCTGACAAATGCGCAGACCTTTTTCAGCATCACCTGGCCAATTTCGACAATCATGCCATTGTTTTCCGCAATCGGTATGAATTCATCAGGCGGAATCTCCCCTAATAACTCATCATGAAGACGAAGCAATGCCTCCGCAGAATGAAACCGTTTTGTAGCCACTTCCCAGATCGGCTGGTAATAAACTTCAAAATGATCTTCAACCAGTGCCCTGCCCAAAGCCTCCTCAATCTGAAACTCCCGTTTTATGCCAGCCAGGGCATTCCCTGACAATACTTTATTCAGTGGAAGATTTAAATGAAAACGATCGGCAATCTTTAACAGCATATCTGTCCGGTCAAAATCATCCGGAATCCGAAGCGCAAAAAGCTGTGCTTCAGGAAATAATTCTCTGTTTCCATATGTCCAGTTTTGCCGGAACTTTGTTTCTACACGTCGAAGGAAAGAATTGATCCACCTCGTATCCCTCTGTCTGATATCAAACGCAAATGTATAATTTCCCAAATCATACCATTTACTGCGTGACACGCCCATAATCAGCTCATTCAGATTCTCTATATAACAGCTGTACAGAGCCGAGGATCCGATCAGACTGGCGTATCGACCGATATTCGTAAAACGCACCATAATAAGGCCGAAGGGTTCCCTGCCGGAAAAATGCTTTTCCATATCAATCAAAAAACCCTTCCGGTTATAAAGCTTCTCTTTTGCGTCATAGATACTTTCCGAATCCTCGATCGTATACATAAGAACAATGAAAGCCAATGTCTGGCAAAAAACCTCTATCAGCTGACTCGGCCATAAAACCTGGAGGATAATTGCCACGCCCGTAGCGGCGGTATATCCCAAAAACATCGGCACCCTCCAGGAGGTCAGACGCCAATTGTGGATTACCGCATAGCCGGATCCCAGCATGATGTAGATCGCGGCATTCAGATACAGCACGCTTAAAAGCGGCTGCCTGTAATATACTCCATCCGATCCGATAATATAAAGCTGGTGAAAAAAAGGCTGCAAAGCAATCATGACTATACTGCAGAGCAAAGGTATAATCTGCAGACCCCGGTAACTCATTAAAGGCCTGAGTGTACCGCTGGAAGCCTGTAAAACATACAGATAGTACAGAAAGGGAAGCATATTATGAATAATGATATACATATATGCCGCCAGATCCGTGAAAATATAATCCACGGTACTCGGATGCATGATGCAATACGCACTTAAAATATCAAGGAAGGCTGTTGCAAAATTCACCGCGATCAGTATCGAAAAGATCACATTCTCCCGGCGGTTCATGTCTTTTGTAAGGCGAACTCCCGCAAATGTGATTGCCGAAAGAAGCAACGCGGCAATATCATAAGAAATATTATAATTCAAAGCAGATCAACTCCTCCATAATTGTAAACAGTCATACCGTCCGGATGACTGTTTTGCTGCCTGTCGGGCTTCCCGCTCGGGGACAGAATATGACTCCCGAAACGAAGTCTGAAGGATGCCGCTTGTGCGGCGTAATTGCGGTACGTCAAACAAATATAAAGCCGCAGGCTGGTTCTTTTAAAAAAGTATATCACAATCAGGATAAGAGAACAAGCAGGAAGAATGTTTTGTTCATATTGTTTGCGTAAAAGTTTGTTATATTTATACTATTCAATCATTTAATACTATTCAGGACTAATTTTTTTAAAAAAGTACTTGACAAGGAAAATCAATTGATGTATAATGCAGACATAACAAAAGAGATAAATCAATTCTAAATATTCAGATACTGATCGTTTTATTTATGGAGGGTGGACCAATGCGCTAGGTAATTTCAGATCCCATGTTTTTCTTTCTTTATAATCTCCAGGAGGAGTTCACATAGATATTGGTCGTTGACTTGTGTTTGATGATGATATTTGTGATACGAAAAGGAGGAGATTTACAATGAAAGGCAGAGATCCATAACGATTTATCGCATAAGTAAAAGAAAATTTCATAAAGGAGGATTTCGTATGAGATTATTTGAACCGCTGTAAGGGGCGTTCCGATGACGAGAAAGTCGGGACGTCCCTTTTTTATTTGGATGAGAATGTCTGTGCTAACAGAACAGAGGGAGGCATGTGCCGGTCTCCCGGCACATGCCTCCCTCTCATAACGCAGTTTTGTATGCTATGCAAAAACTTCGGATGACGGTCACGCCTGTTTTACAACCACCTTATCCAGATGCCAGATATCACGGACATATTCTTCGATCGTACGATCGGATGAAAACTTGCCGCTGCAGGCAGTATTCAAAAGCGCCATCTTTGCCCAGCGTTTTTCATCGCGGTAAGCCTGTTCAACCTTATGCTGTGCCTCCGCATAGGAACGGAAATCGGCCAGGATGAAGTACTGATCCGGACGGTCAGAATATTTTCTCGTCAGCAGCGAATCATAGATATCGCGGAACAGATCCGTATCAGAATCGAAGGTTCCGTTAATCAGCTGCATCAGCACCTGCCGGATATCACCGTCGGTATTGTAGATGACATTCGGGTCATAACCGCCGTTTCTTTCATAATTAATGATTTCCTCGGAAGACAGGCCAAAGATGAAGGCATTCTCCATACCGACTTCTTCAACGATCTCCACGTTGGCTCCGTCCATCGTGCCCAGTGTAGGAGCGCCGTTAAGCATGAATTTCATATTGCCTGTACCGGAAGCTTCCTTACTGGCGGTAGAGATCTGCTCCGAGACATCCGCTGCCGCAAAGATGATCTCGCCGTTGGAAACACGATAGTTTTCGATAAAGACGACCTTCAGCTTTCCGCCGAGAGCAGGATCATTATTGACAACATTTGCAACAGAATTGATCAGCTTGATGATCTTCTTCGCTCTCTCATATCCCGCGGAGGCCTTCGCTCCGAAGATGAAGGTCCTTGGGTAGAAATCGATCTCCGGATGCTGCTTGATCTGATTATACAGATAAATCACATGGAGAATATTCAGCAGCTGACGCTTGTATTCATGCAGTCTCTTAACCTGTACGTCAAAGATCGAATGCGGATCCACCTCGATCCCGTTATGATCCAGGATATATTTGGCAAGACGCTGCTTGTTGCGGAACTTGATATTCATAAATTCCATCTGGGCTTTTTCATCATCCGCATAAACCGCAAGCTTCTTAATCGCGGAAAGATCCGTGATCCAGTCCGGTCCGATATGGTCGCTGACCCAGCCCGCCAGCAGCGGATTTCCGTGAAGCAGGAAACGCCTCTGAGTGATGCCGTTGGTCTTATTATTAAATTTGCCCGGCATCATCTGGTAGAAATCATGCAGCTCCTGATTCTTGAGGATCTCCGTGTGCAGCCTTGCCACACCGTTGACGGAATAGCCGGCAACGATCGCGAGGTGCGCCATCTTGACCTGCCCGTCATAGATGATCGCCATTTTTTTGATCTTCTCATAATTACCGGGATACTCTGCCTGAATCTGCAGGATAAAGCGGCGGTTGATCTCTTCCACGATCTGATATACACGCGGAAGCAAACGCGAGAAGAGCTCGATCGGCCATTTCTCAAGCGCCTCGGACATGATCGTGTGGTTGGTATAGGCAACGCATTTGGTCGTGATCGCCCATGCCTGATCCCAGCCCAGGCCTTCTTCATCAAGCAGGATACGCATCAGCTCCGCAACCGCGACAGTCGGATGGGTATCATTCATCTGGAAAACCACCTTGGTGGGAAGCAGATTGATATCAGAATGTTTTTTCTTAAACTTGTCAATGGCAGCCTGCAGGCTTGCTGAAACAAAGAAATACTGCTGTTTCAGACGAAGCTCCTTACCGGCGTAATGATTGTCATTGGGATAAAGGACCTCGACAATATTTCTCGCCAGGTTTTCCTGCTCCACTGCCTTTTTATAATCGCCCTTGTCAAAGGAATCCAGACCAAAATCCACGATCGGTTCCGCATCCCAGATACGCAGAGTGTTGACCACATGATTATTGTAGCCCACGATCGGCATATCAAACGGAATCGCGCGAACTGCCTGATATCCTTCATGGATGAAAACATTTTCACCCTTCGCGGCGTCATATTCTACACGGACATACCCGCCGAAATGAACCTCTTTTGCGTACTCCGGACGACGCAGTTCAAAAGGATAGCCTTCCTTAAGCCAGTTATCCGGCGCTTCGATCTGGAATCCGTCTTTGATCTTCTGCTTGAACATACCATAATGGTAACGGATCCCACAGCCATAAGCACAATAATTAAGGGTTGCCAGGGAATCCAAAAAGCAGGCCGCAAGACGACCAAGTCCGCCGTTTCCCAACGCCGGATCCGGCTCCTGATCTTCCACCATGTTCAGATCAATGCCGAGCTCAGCCAGGGCTTCCCTTACCTCGCCGTAGGCACCCAGATTGATCAGGTTATTTCCCAGGGCACGACCCATCAAAAACTCCATGGACATGTAATAGACAATCTTCGGATCCTGCTCATCATATGCGTTTTGAGACTCCAGCCAGTTGTCGATAATCACATCCTTGACCGTGTAGCACACAGCCTGATAGATCTGCTGTTGGGATGCTTCTTCCAGTTTTTTTCTATATAGAAACTTGACATTATCCGCAACATTTTTCTTAAAGGTTTCTTTCTTAAACTGTCTGTCGATCATTCATTTTCCTCCTGTCAACGCTTCTCTACGCCAAGAGTAACGTTCTCTCCGTTGATGCTCCAGGTTTTTTCGTATCCGCCCATCTCACCCAGACGCATCTCCTCTGCCAGAACTTCTCCGGAGATTTCTTCCTTATTCTTTTCCAATACTTCAAGGATCCGGGCATTATCCTTTGCATAAACATTGATGCGGTCCATCACCTCAAAGCCGGCCTCCTTACGCATGGTCTGTACCTTGCTGATGATTTCGCGAACGAAGCCCTCCTCGATCAGCTCCGGAGTCATGTGCGTATCCAGAACAACTGCCACGCGGGAAGACTGTTCCGTCACATAGCCTTCCGCCTTCTGTGTCTCGATCAGCAGATCCTCCTCAGCCAGCTCAACAGAACTTCCCTGAATCGTAAGGGTAAGCTTTCCTGAAGAACGGATCTCAGCCATGGCAGCGCTGCCATTGATCTGATCCAGTGCGGTACGGATACCATTCAGCAGCTTTCCGTATTTTGGTCCTACAGTACGAAGCTGCGGCTTAAATTTATAAGAAACAAAAGATTCCACATCGTCTGTAAAGACGACTTCCTTTACATTCAGTTCATCCGCGATGATAGACGTAAAATATGCGTCCATCTTCTTCTCTGCCTTTACATACATTCTGATGACAGGCTGGCGGTTTTTGATATTTGCCGTATTTCTGCAGGCACGGCCAAGAACCACGATCTCCAGAAGCTCTGCCATATTTGCTTCCAGTTCCGTGTCAATCCAGGCTTCCTCCACCTTCGGGAAATCGCACAGGTGTACGCTCTCCGGAGCGTTATCATCAATACTGCGCACAAGATTCTGATAGATATCCTCCGTCATAAAGGGGATCAGAGGCGCGGCAGCCTTTGCCACGGTAACAAGCGCAGTATAAAGCGTCATATACGCATTAATCTTATCCTGCTCCATACCCTTTGCCCAGAAGCGCTCGCGGCAGCGGCGGACATACCAGTTGCTCATGTCATCCACAAAAGCCTGCAGCGCACGGGCGCTCTCCGGAATCCGATACTGGTCCAGATCATCATCCACGGTCCGGACCATGGTCTCCAGCCTGGAAAGAAGCCAGCGATCCATGATGGAGAGTTTATCATATTCCAATGAATATTGTGTTGCGTCAAAATTATCAATATTCGCATAGAGAACAAAGAAGGCATAAGTATTCCAAAGAGTACTCATAAACTTGCGCTGTCCTTCTACGACGGCTTTGCCATGGAAACGGTTCGGCAGCCACGGCGCGCTGTTGATATAGAAATACCAGCGGATCGCGTCCGCGCCATAGGTCTCCAAAGCTTCAAAGGGATCCACGGCATTTCCCTTGGACTTGCTCATCTTCTGTCCGTTTTCGTCCTGAACATGGCCGAGAACGATAACGTTCTCGTACGGCGCCTTATTGAAGAGCAGGGTCGACTCGGCAAGAAGAGAATAGAACCAGCCTCTGGTCTGATCCACTGCCTCAGAAATGAAAGCTGCAGGGAACTGCTGTTTAAAGAGATCCTGGTTTTCAAACGGATAGTGATGCTGGGCAAAAGGCATCGCGCCGGAATCAAACCAGCAGTCGATCACCTCACTCACGCGATGCATCGTGCCGCCGCATTTCGGGCAGGTAATCGTCACCTGATCAATGTAAGGGCGATGAAGCTCAATCTTCGCCGCATCCGGATCACTGCTTCTCTCGGCAAGCTCCGCACGGCTTCCGATGGACTCCTGACAGCCGCAGCTGCATTCCCAGATATTCAGCGGAGTACCCCAGTAACGGTTGCGGCTGATGCCCCAGTCCTGGACATTCTCCAGCCAGTCGCCGAAGCGTCCCTTGCCGATGCTCTCCGGGATCCAGTGAATCGTGTTGTTGTTCCGGATCAGATCATCCTTGACAGCGGTCATCTTGATAAACCAGGATTCCCTCGCGTAATATAACAGCGGGGTATCACAGCGCCAGCAATGCGGATACTCGTGCTCAAACTTTGGGGCAGCAAAGAGAAGCTTCCTTCCGGACAGCTCCTTGATCACCTCCGGATCCGCGCTGACGGCCCCGTCCTTGACTTCCTTCTCGGTCGGCTTTGCGCGCATGCCTTTAAACGGATCCTCCGTCATCACGCCTTTCTGATCCACAAACTGGATGAAAGGAAGGTCATAGAGCCTGCCGATCCGCGCGTCATCCTCACCAAAAGCAGGGGCGATATGGACAATGCCGGTACCGTCTGACATCGTGACATAGTTGTCACAGGTAACAAAATGTGCCTTTTTATGCTGTTTTTCGGCAGCTGCCGCACAGCACTCATAGAGCGGCACATACTCTTTATATTCCAGATCCTTGCCAGTGCAGGTCTTTAGCACCTCATAAGCAGGGATCCCGGCTTTTTTATCCGCCAACGGCGCGAGAACCGTATCCAGAAGAGCCTGGGCAAGAATATACGTATTGCCGTCTGCGGCCTTTACTCTGGCATAGGTTTCCTTCGGATTCACACAAAGGGCGGTATTTGACAATAACGTCCAGGGCGTGGTCGTCCACGCCAGAAAATACGCATCATCATCCTTCGCCCGGAAACGGACGATAGCGGAACGCTCTTTAACGGTCTTATACCCCTGGGAAACCTCCTGGGCAGACAACGGCGTGCCGCAGCGCGGGCAGTAGGGGACGATCTTGAAGCCTTTATACAAAAGGCCTTTCTTCCAGATTTCCGTTAACGCCCACCATTCGGACTCAATAAAATCATCATGATAAGTGACATAGGGGTTATCCATATCTGCCCAGAAACCGACCGTTGAGGAAAAGTCTTCCCACATGCCCTTGTATTTCCAGACGCTCTCCTTGCACTCTTTGATGAAAGGCTCGATACCATAGGCTTCAATCTGATCTTTTCCGTTGATACCAAGCTTTTTCTCTACCTCCAGCTCCACAGGAAGCCCATGGGTATCCCAGCCGGCCTTGCGCGGAACCATATATCCCTTCATGGTACGATAACGCGGGATCATGTCCTTGATCACTCGTGTCAGCACATGGCCGATATGCGGCTTGCCATTCGCTGTCGGAGGCCCGTCATAGAAGGTATAGACCGGTCCTTCTTTTCTGTTCTCCATACTTTTTTCAAAGATATGGTGCTCCTTCCAGAATCTCTCGACGCTCTTTTCTCTGTCGACGAAATTCAGATCTGTGTCTACTTTCTGATACAAAGAACTTACCCCCTTGTCCTCGTAAGTTTATTTCATTTCAAAGCATAAAAACCCATTTGCTCATTATAGTTTCTATAAAAATGCCGTGTCAAGTTATTTCCTGATTTTCTCTGTTTTGACTACTTCGCTATAATGTTTAAAGAAAAACTTTGGCGGTAGTGTTAAGAAAAAAATGCTTCGCGGACATCGGAAGCCACGAAGCAATCGAATACTAAAGCGTATGGTTCTTGAAATGTTTTTGTACTGTCCGCATTATTTTCTGTATATAGCAGCTTTTTTCTCCAATCGAGCAACTTTTACTTTTTTGTTGACAAATCCCTGACAGTGTTGTATAGTATCACTTGCAGTTGACGAAGCGTGGCTCAGTTTGGTAGAGCGCTGCGTTCGGGACGCAGAGGCCGCAGGTTCAAATCCTGTCGCTTCGACTTGTTAAAAAAGCTCTGGTTTTTCACCAGAGCTTTTTTTATGTTTGTTTTTTATGATTCTTTTTCATGTTTCGAAATCATTCCGGAACCAAAGCTGTACATCACCGCTGAACCGCCTGACGCCTGTTCATGCTGTCAGTGACGGGAGGCTCCGGGCTTCAATTGTCAGATGACATCCTGAAGCCCGGCTCAGGGGATTTACCGGATTCCGGGTCAACGTCACATTTGTTCTGTCCGCCTTTAGCAGTTATGTGCTTTCCCGACCTCCACGATCGCGTATGGCTCCTCTTTACGCAAATTCTCCTGCGGTTTATCCGGGAAAAACGCGATATACGTCTTGTCCTGCATTCTGCCGATCGACGGATAAAATACGTCGCCCAGCAGCGCCTGCTTCTTATATTCTACCCTGAGTTTTCCTATTACACCAAAATCTTCAGGCAGGCAGTCTATCGCCATCCTGACATATTGGCAATTATTTACATGATGATGGGTATCCAGGTGATGAGACTGAATCGTAAAGGGTAAAAGCTCATCCATCTTCTCCGGAAGAGCAATCTTCCGGGAGGCATAATCCATCTCCAGCTTCTTTTCTACTACGTATCCTTCCATATCCTCCTGCGTCAGCTTTTCCGGCTTCCCTGTCTCCGAATTCACATTCACCCAGCAGGAATTCGCATAGGCAAGGAGTTCTCCTTCCTTCGTTCGCATCAGGAAATTCCTCATCCCGAAAAAAGCCCGGAATTCATAAGGCATCGTCTCTGTCTGAATCTCTTCTCCCAAAGACGGATATCGTTTTACCTCCACCTGCCATGCGCTCAGCACCCAGGCCCTGTGTCTTGCTTCCAGAGGACCCATTCCCTGTCCGATACTCTCTGACTGGAAGGTACAGCAATCCTGGAAATAATCCAGCACTCCCGGCAGAGTCAGCTTTCTATCTGCGCCAATTTCACTGTATCGGACTCTGCTTGAAAAAATATAACCCATTAAATCTGTTCTCCATTCCTGAAACTATTCCGTAACCACCTGGTGCAGCGTCTCCCTGACCGCCCCGTTCCCACGCATCATCCCGGAAAGGTATCCGGTCACGCAGTCTGCAAGGCCTGCTTTTTCCAGATCTACGCCGAAGATCGATGCGTTGCTTATAATATCGGAAAGCTTTTCCTTTAAGACCTGCGGATCGGTCTCTCCCGGCTCTATCGTCTGAATCACCGGAAGCAGCATGTCAAGCAGCGGATCCGCATTCAGTTCATAAGCCTTTCCCTCATCATCAACTCCCATCAGATATCGCAGCCATGCAGCCAGTACAAGCGGAATTCCCTTTAATGAAGCGATATCAAGATCAGGATCCGATAAATAGGCCTTGATCGTCTCCCCATACCTTATAGAAAGCTTTTGGGAAGTATCCACAGCGATCCTTTGAGGTGTATCGGGTATAAACGGATTCGGCACCCGGACATTTAATACAGTATCTATAAACTCTTTCGGATTCATAATTCCCGGATCTGTCGCAACCGGCAAGCCCTCCTGATACCCGATCCGTTCCACCAAGGCGCGAAGATCCGCATCCTTCATCTCATCTGAAATCTTGGAAAAGCCCAGCAGACAGCCAAAAACAGCAAGGGCGGTATGAAGAGGATTCAGACAGGTACAAACCTTCATTTTCTCTGCTTTATCTACCGTCATCTTGTCCGTAAACAGAAAGCCGCCCTTTTCCAGGGCAGGACGGCCATTGGGGAAATTATCCTCTATAACCAGATATTCCGATTCTTCCGCATTCACAAAGGGAGCCGCATAGGTTTTATGCTTTCCTGTAATGACGGGATCCATACCCTCGATCTCATCCCGCCTCAGCAATTCCTGTACCTGTCTGTCCGGACGTGGTGTAATCTTGTCAATCATCGTCCAGGGGAAGGACACCTTTAATGGATTGCTTAGGTACTCGGCAAAATCCTGTCCGACAAGTCCCTTTTCAAACCAGGCATCCGCGATGGAAAGAACGGCATCCGCCAGCTTATCTCCATTATGAGAACAATTATCCATGCTGACCATTGCAATGGGATACGCTCCGGCCTTGCATCTCTCGACCAAAAGCGCCGTCACCTTGCCCAAAAAGCTTTGTGCCATTTCCGGCCCGTTTTTCATATCCTCCGCAATCTCAGGCAAGAGTTCTCCGTTCGGTTCCCAGATCGCGTAGCCTTTTTCCGTAATCGTAAAGCTTGCCATCTGTAAAGAGGGAGATCGAAAGATTTCCTTCATCCTGGCAAAATCCTGATCCGCGCCTTCATCCGTCGTCAGAATTTCGGCCACGCTGCCGATAACCTTTTTCTCCATTCTTCCGTCCGCACGTAACGTAACCAGAACAAAACAATTATCATGCGGCGCAAAAAGCTTTTCGATCTGCTCACTGCCTGCTGTTACGATCAAGCCCCGATCCAGAATACCTTCATTTAAAAGGCGCTCCACTACATTTGCCTGAAAAGCGCGAAAAATGTTGCCTGCCCCAAAATGAATCCACCAGGGATCCTTTTTGGTTCGTTCGATCATTTCCGCACGATTATAGCCCGGAATCATGTATCCTTTTTCAATCCACTGACCGGTCTTGTTTAACTCCTTCTGGTTCAGCTTCACTATGTTCTCCTCCTCCCAAAACGCAGTTTTGCAGGTTGACTCAATGTCTTAGGATGACGATTCTGCTGCTTCGGCAGTTGGACTGCCGAAGACAAAATCAGTCTTCCTGCTTTCGTTGAAACTAACAATAAGTTACCCTTGACTAACGCAACAGCTCCATGGTTATATAATATGATTTGATTTTTGCATGAAAATGGAATACCCGCAGATACGGGGAAACAGCTGTTTTGCACGATTGAGACGTGGCTTTACTGATCTTCCTGCGCAAAATGAGCTGATTCTATAGTCTGCGCATGATTTTACTGCGGCATCATGCCGCTTGCAGCGGCGTAAATTCGACGCAGTAAACGAATCAAAATACAGGTATTTTTATTCGTTTACTATAATATTTTAAATAGGAAGGAATAACCTCATGGATCTTAGTCCTGTTTTTTTTATCAACAGTGTCCTGCTCGGCGTCGGTCTGGCAATGGATGCTTTTTCCGTTTCCCTTGCCAATGGCCTGCATGCTCCGCATATGAGACGCCGTGAAATGGCCCGCATTGCCGGAACCTATGCTTTTTTCCAATTTCTTATGCCAATGCTTGGATGGCTGGGAGTACACACCATCATACAATCTTTTACGGCTCTTACATCCCTGATTCCCTGGATCGCCCTGATTCTTTTGTGTCTCATCGGCGGGGATATGCTCCTGGAAGGAATCCGGTCAAAGCCGGAAGAAAAAGGCAGTGAGAAGAATATGGCTGACGATATCGTGGGAAACGGAAAACTGATCCTGCAGGGTATCGCCACATCCATCGATGCCCTCTCGGTAGGCTTCGCGACTGCCGAGTATTCAGCAGGAAACGCTTTTCTGTCCTCTGTCATCATCGCTGTCGTCACCTTTGCCATCTGCATCGGCGGTCTGATCCTGGGACGTATCTTCGGGATAAAACTAAAAAATAAGGCGTCTATCCTGGGCGGGTGTATCCTCATCGGAATCGGCCTGGAAATATTTATCAGTCACTTTTTCTGAAGATAACGGCATTGTTTGACCTTTTGCCGCCTGAATCATAATATCATATACACTCAGATTCTTCAATAACGAACAGACTTTATGAAATCCTGACAGAACACTCTCTATGGTGCGCGGGCTTGTTCCACAGAAGAAAGGCTGCGAAACGGCTCCCTCATGTCGGAAGCATTTTCGCAGCCTGAATTTCTCAAAAATCTATAAATGAAGCCGTCCGGCAACGCAAAACCGGGTAATTACACATCCGGCTCAATCAGCCCATAAGTATTTCCTTTTCTCTTATATACGACATTGACCTGGTCGGTCTCGGCATTATTGAATACATAGAAGCTGTGTCCGAGGAGCTCCATCTCCAGGCAGGCATCCTCCGGATACATCGGCTTGATGTCGAACTTCTTGGAACGGATGATCTTGATCTCCTCATCCTCCTCATAGTCCTGCTCCAGATACTCCGGCTGGAAAACTCCGGGCGACTGCTTTCTGTCAACGATCTTTGTCTTATATCTGCGAAGCTGACGCTCGATGACCTCCTCGACAAGGTCGATGGAGACATACATATCATTGCTCACCTGCTCCGACCGGATGATCCCGCCCTTGACAGGTATCGTCACTTCTATCTTTTGTCTCTCCTTTTCCACGCTGAGTGTCACGATCACCTCCGTCTCCGGACGGAAATACCGCTCCAGCTTGCCCAGCTTCTCCTCAATGGCTGCACGCAGCCCTTCACTAACCGTGAGATTCTTTCCGCTGATGATAAAATTCATATCTTCATCCCCTTTGCTATAGATTCACGGAGAGGAGGCAGATACCTCCCTGCGTGTTTTTATTATAGCACACCTTTTTATAATTTTCCACTCTTTTTTGTGCGTTTTGCATTTTTAATGAAAAAAATCTCCGATTATACTTGGACAATATGACGGAGACCGGGGAAAGTGAGGAGTTATCATGTTCTTACATGAGGCCAGAAACGCCCTCAGTGACAGACTCCAAAGCGTACAGGGCAGCTCCGATCGCGCCGCAAAGCTGTGCGTGTTCCGGCACGGTGACAGGTACGCCCAGCCGCTTTTCCAGAGCCTTTACAACACCCTGGTTCCGGGCTACGCCGCCCGTCATCACCACCTTCTCCTCAAAGCCGAGCCGTCTGGCAAGGGAAGCCGTTTTTTTGGCGACTGCCATATTTAAGCCTCTGATTATATCTGCTGTCGGCGTATTATCAGCAATGAGAGAAACCACCTCGGATTCTGCGAAAACCGTGCACATACTGGAAATCGCTGTCTCATTTCCATCCGTCAGACCCAGCCTGCTCATCTCCGCCAGGTCGAGTCCCAAAGTCCTTGCCATCATTTCCAGAAATCTGCCGGTTCCGGCAGCACATTTATCATTCATGACAAAGTTTGTCACATTTCCCTCCGCATCCAGTCGAATAACCTTGCTGTCCTGCCCGCCGATATCAATGACCGTGCGTACCTCCGGGCATAAAAAATACGCCCCTTTCGCATGGCAGGTTATTTCCGTCACAGATCTCTCCACAGTACCTACCGTTTCCCGTCCATATCCGGTTGATACAATGTGGGAAAGCCTGTCTCTGGGAATATGAGCGTCATTGAGGGCAAGCTCCAGAGCTTTTTGCGCCCCCGCCGCCGCGCCGGCACCCGTCGGAAGAATCGCTTTTCCCACAATCTGTTTCTGCTCATCCATCACGACAACATCGGTACTGGCAGAACCACTGTCGAGACCGGCAACAAATATTCCGCCGGCCGTTTCCTCTGAAGCCGGTTTCCCGATGCCCCGGCTTTCTTTTTCCTTCTTCCCGGCCCCTCTCATCAAGATCGTCTCAAAAAAGGCATCCAGCCGGGTATGCAGCTGTCCCAGGGACTGGGGCGAGCTATCTGTCTCTATTTTCAGCAGCGGAACCTCCTCCTTTCGCAGATGCCGGTACGAAAACCCATAATAATCGCAGAATTTCATTGTATGACAGATGATTCCTGCCACGTCAGAAGCGCTCTCATTTTCCGGCTTTCTGTGTCTCCTCCCAAAATGCAGCTTTGCAGGTTGACTCAATGTCTCCGGATCACGGTTTTGCTGCTTCGGCTGCTGAACTGCCGAAGACAGAATCAGTCTCCCCTGCTCTTTACGGAACTGCATTCGCATGCAGGGATATTCCTGTGTCAGCAAAGCCTCTGCATAGGATTTCAGGAAAGAGGCTCCGCTCTCTTCTTCTGTTGAAAGACAGTCTGGAAGCCCTGACAGCTTCCTCATCCCTGTACAGGTCTGATCCTCTATCGGCAAAGGACTTTTCTCTTCGATCAAAGAGCGGAGAAAACTCCCTCCGTGTGCTCCGGTAAGGATGATCTTCTGTCCTGCTATCCTTTTCTTCTCCACAAAACCAGTCTCCTCCAAACCAGTTTTGGAATCTAACGCAATGTTTCCGGATGACGATTTTGCTGCTTCGGCAGTTGGACTGCCGAAGACAAAATCAGTCTCTCCCTGCTCCGACATCAGGGCTTCCCAGGACTTACGGGCCAGGCTGACATCCAGAGTTCTGCCCAGGGTGCTTTCCAGATACGTACATAAGCGAGACAATTCTTTCCGGAATAAATGGATCTCAGAATCAGAAGCCTTATGAGGCAGATTCAGCAAAAACAACAGTTCCATTTCACCTTTTTGCAGCAGCACATCATAGATGCGCTGACAAACATCGCAGCAATTGATGACGATCAATCTCCGGATCTTCTGCTCTTCAACAGCCTCTGCCACAGCTTTTCCATAACCGCAGAGATTCGGATGCAGGCAGGCATCCGCGCAGGAAAAGCTGTCCGGAGCCGGGTCCAGTCGAACCGCTTCCAGGCCAAAACCGGCTAAAAGCTCAACCGGGGTGTATTTACAGATATAATATATTTTTTCGTTCATATACAGTCCTTAAGGATATGTATCAAAAAACCTTCCCAAAATGTGAGCAGGCAGGCTATGATTACTTTTATTACGCCTCGGGGATCATATGCTTTTTGCTTCCTCCCTGGCGCAGCTGCTCCAGAAACGCATCCAGCCTGGTTGCCGTCTGGCCATCCGAAGAGTTTCTTCTGTCACAGCCGTCACCATTCAGAACCAGGGCAGGGTACCCTTCGATTTCCAGCCGCTGCCTGAGTGCTGCAGAAAGCCCCATTGTCTGTTTACATCCCCAATGACAGAACACAACCGCTCCGTCAACCTCAAGTTCCTTTGCCAGCTTCACAGAATTTTCCACCCGGGAATTTCCTCCGTTGAAAGGACTGTATACCAGACGTTTTGCCATGCTCTCATAGGGATGCAGGGGATCGACATCCGTTAATCCCTCCACACACATGTCGCAGCAGATAATCTGACAATCTTTATGAAAGTTCAGCTTCTCCCTGACCGGCGTCTGCCAGTTCGGAATTGTATGAATCCAGAGAAGGCGGAGCCCCTCAGCCTTCGGGGCCTTCCGGATGTCCCCCAGCAGCAGATCAGCATATCTCTCCGAAGCAGCAGATCCCAATCCGTTATGGGCTAGATAGATTTCATACATCTCGCTGGTCACATCTCCCGAAAGATAAGCCCGTTTCTTTTCCACCAAAACCTGTTTCAGTTTCTGTACCGTACGCTGAGAACGCTGCATAATACGGAAAAGCTTCTCTTCATCAAACTTTTTCCCGGTATGCTCTTCCAAAAAAGACGGCAATTCCCTTAACTGCTCAGCCACATACCCGACACTTTCTTCATTTCGGGCTAACGGCACATCCAGATAGAACTGATCAATGCCGTAAAAATCCGCCAATTCCCGAAAGGTAAGGTTATTTGCGTCGCAGATATGTGAGGTATTGACTATAAACGCAGGCGCTGAGAGCATACCGGTATACGCGCTGCCAAGCAATATCTTGTGATATGAGCAATATGTTTCAGGGATCCCTTCATCCTCTGCTGTCTGGGCAAAGACAGACTCCGCGTAGGTTCCGTTCAGGAAAGCGGAGTACAGCTCCGCGCACATAGGGATCACATCCATGACCTCCAAAAGCTCGCAAGGCATAAATATGCTAACCAAAGCCGCGTGTTCCGGATGCGCAAGCATTTTCGTAACTACATGATTCATATGAACGGCTGCATACTGTCTTGATGGCGGAAGTCTCTTTTCCGGAAAATACCTGAGCTTCAACCCGTAGGCGCGATAAGCCATCAAAAGAAGCTCCCTGCAGCGCTGTGGATGCATAGGAGCTTGATGATTAATATAATTGCCAAATTCGTTGATGATACCAGGCATTCTATTTTCTCCTTCGAAAACGAAGTTTTATACGTTGACTCGTTGACTCAATAACCACGGATGACGATTTTGCTGCTTCGGCAGCAACGCTGTCAAAGCAGCAAAATCAGTCACTCTGAGATTTACATCAATGTCCCCGCGCATAAACACGCGGAACCATGATAGAATTTTTCAGGCAACAGAGCTCTTACAAAAATCGAGCAGATTCCGGGTTTGCTGCCCTCTGTCCCCATTATTCCAGATATCCATCCACAGCCGTCAAAAATGCTGCCAGGCTGTCCCGGTCAACTCCCATACTGTAGTCATAATCATTATTCCGTCCATTGATCCGCACGGAAATGTTCTCATGGCTGGTGAGAAATTCCGCTGCTTCTTTTGTCAACGGAACATACGCATTTTCATAGAGCGTGATCCCGTCCAGGCCGCCGCTGTATACCGCATCCGTGATCTCGCAAATGTCACTGCCTTCCGAGAAGAAGACAGATTCCACATAAGGCCGGCAGGCCCCGGTGGAGTCAATCGTCATCGCGGGAATGATGTCAATCGTTCCTTCCGCTTTGTTTTTTGCAACGATGACTTTAAAAGCCGTTTCCAACACAATTCTGTCGACAGCCGGACTTTCGACTGCAGGTGTGCCGGCCGGAACTCCAAGGTCAATGGCGCCGAGCCCCGTAAATTTGTCAAAGGAGAAGATCCACTCCGGCGTCACAAAAGGCTCCAGACTTTCTGTCACACCATCCAGAATGGAAGCAAATTTGTCTTCCACGGTAAAGACTGCCGGATATTCCGTCTTGATCTTTTTATTCAGGGTTTTCGTGGCTCTGCCGCCGATAAACAGCCGGGTCAGAGGATCTGCGGTCCCGGTTGCT
This sequence comes from Blautia sp., assembly GCA_017475035.1. Taxonomy (GTDB): domain Bacteria; phylum Bacillota; class Clostridia; order Lachnospirales; family Lachnospiraceae; genus Blautia_A. Next base: position 29,618 of record JAFVGK010000048.1, on the reverse strand, counting down.
TCCAGACCGTTTTCCTCCTGGAAACTGCGCACTGCCCCCGCGGTGCCGTTTCCGTATACTCCATCTGCGGCTCCGGTTAATACCCCCAGATCAATCAGCTGGAGCTGCATGGAAGACACCTCGGAACCTCTGCTGCCAACAGTAAGAGTCGAATAGGGGCTGATATCAGGCAATTCATCCAGGGAAATCTTCGGCAAAAGCATCTGGAACTGGGTTCTTTCCACATAGCCGATGGTATCATCATTATAGCTGATCGCTACCATGTCCGGACTGGCAAGTCCGAATACTTTAAATTTCTTCAGACGGACGACAGTTGTTTCTTCCATAGTCTCTGCTGCGGGTTCCAGGGTTTCCGCAGCATCCTCGGAGGGCTCTCCTGTTTCATCAGAGCTGTCCTCTGCCTCTTCCTGAACAGGAGCCGCAGCAGTTTCTCCCTCCAGAGAAGCATGCACCGGCAAAGGAACCGGTTTCCCCGATACCGTCACCTGAGCGCCCCAGACACTCGCCTGGCAAAGAAACAAGCCAAAAACAATCGCTGCAAAAGTCATCCATGTTGATCTGCGCATCATTTTACCTCCGTTTTTACCAGGTCATTCCCGGAATAATATTTATAAGTTTTCTTCCCATCTGCTTCATAGGTGATCGTATAACGATTATAATTCTGCCGCGGACGATATACCGGGGACAGGCCTGCATTGAAATACGCCTCGCCCGTCTTCTGGTTTGCCGCGTTAAAGGTTTCCTCCAGTACCGCATAGCCTGCGGTCAGCGTTACCGGATTTTGACTGCTGCCAAAGTACCGTGTTCTTACCCTTCCGTCATCCAGGTATTCCTTGGTCAAAAAAGAAGAACCGTCCTTCTTCACGGCACGGTTGCCTTGGGCGTCAAACCAGCCGGTGAAGACCACCTTGCCGTCGTCATTATACTCATTTGTAATAATCGCAAAGCCATCCGTACTCGCCACGATATTTCCATTGGCGTTATAATAGGTCGTACGGATCACCTTATTCTTATTATTGTACTGATAGCGGATCGCCGCATACCCCTGTTTCACAGAGGTTCGTTCCAGGGAAGCAGAATAATACTCGTCGCAAAGCTTATTTCCCGCTTCATCGTAATCATTCACCAGCACCGCATATCCGGATGTGGAAGCCACCCGGCCGCCTTCTGCGTTAAGATACTCCGTGCGAATGATCCTGTTCTTTGCGTTATATGTCTTGCGGATCGCACTGTAACCGGCCTTGAGGGTCACGGGATTTCCTGCCGTATCATAATAGGCATCCAGAATGTTGTTTCCGTTTACATCATATGTATTAGCCAACATGGCAAAGCCATCCGTCGTCATCATCAGATTGCCGTCGATATCCAGATACTCCGTGCGAACTACCTTTTTCTCCTTGTTGAAGGTCTTTCGTACAAAAGCATAGCCCTTTGTCTGTATCATCAGATTTCCATTGGTATCATATCTGGCTTCCATGACAGCGTTCCCATAAGCATCATAGGCGTTTACCATACTGTGGTACCCATCCGTAATGATAACGGGCTCTCCTTCCTGATTATAATAGGAAGTCTTTACAGCATTTCCATTCCCGTTATACTCTTTGATGACATAGGCATAACCCTTCGGCTGATCGATCAGTTCCCCTTCCTCATCATACCAGGACTGACAGATGACATTGCCCTTATCATCATAGGTCTTCCGGGTCTGGGCATATCCGTTCGCGGTCATGATCTCGCCCCTGGCATTACGGAACACTTCCAGGACAGCCTTCCCTTTGTCATCATTCTGTTTGCCGATATAAGCGTAGCCGCCGCTTCCTTCAACCACCTGTCCGTTTTCGTCATAGGATATTTCCTGTGTCACGTACCCATAGGCATCATAGGCTTTCGTAATCCGGGCCTTGCCGTTGACCGCAACGGGCTGATTGGAATTATTCGTATACACGGTATCCAGAACCCTGCCCATCTCATCACGTACGTAACGGATACCGGAATATCCGTTTGCATTCGCCCTGGGCTGGCCTGCCGTGCCAAGATAAATCTCGGAAGCAACAAAACCATTCTCATCATACGTCCTGGCTATCGAAGCATAGGTCCTGTCCTCAGGGATCATCAATTCCCCGTCGGTACCCAGATAAGATTCCAGAGTTACCTTGCCGTTATCATCATATTCCTTTTCCACGGCAGCATAACCTGCCAGGGCAATCACAGGCTCATCAGAGCTGTCAAAATAGCTTTCCCTGCTCACTCTGCCCGCTTCGTCATATTCTCTCGCAAAGGCTGAATATCCCTTGTTTTCCAGCATCAGTCTGCGGTCTGAGCGGTCATAGTATTCCTCCCAGATAACCCGGTTATTCTCGTCATACCGGCGTCCCACTCCGGCATATCCCATCTGCGTGATAACCGGAGAATATCCGGGATCGAAATAGTCCTCACGAACGAGCTGGCCTTCTTCATTGTAAACGCGGGTTAAGGTAGAATAGTCCTTTCCGGCAAGCAGCACAGGTTCACCATTTGTATCAAAGTAGGATTCCACAACAACCTTACCTTCATCATTGTACATCCGCTCGACCCTGGCATATCCGGAGGCGCCAAGAACAGGCCTGCCGGACTCGTCCTCATAGCTTTCCACGATGATCTGGCCCAGTTCGTTGTATTCACGGGTCAGGGCTGCATAACCGGAAACAATCCTGACCGGCTTTCCCTTCAGGTCATAATAGCTTTCCCGCATCATATGGCCTTCTTCATCATATTCTCTTCGTAAGGATGCATAACCTTTGGCTGCGATGACCATCGGCTCGTCTTCCGGGTCAAAATAGGTCTCCTCAATGACATGGCCGAAGGTATCGTAGTCACGGGTCAGAGAAGCATACCCGGAGGACGTCACGAAAATGTCTCCTTCTTCATTCAGGTAGATTTCCTTCGAAACCAAGCCTTCTTCGTTGTACTCCCGTTCAACAGAAGCGTAGTTGGCATTGGAACGCACGGGTCTGTTTGCGAGGTCAAAGTAGGATTCTTTTATGACCTTTCCGGCTTCATTGTACTCTTTTACTACAGAAGCATACTTCCTGGAAGCAAGGATAATTGCCTGGTCTTCCGTGCCGAAATAAGCTTCCCGGGTGACCCATCCGTGAGAATCATATTCTTTATATATTCCGGAATACCCTGCCGTCGCCATTACACGGTTCCCTTCTCCGTCATAGTAGCACTCATAGGCTACCCTGCCGTTTTCATCATACTCTCTGGAAAGAGCCGCATAGCCCTTTCCGGGAACCATAATCGGTTCACCGGCAGTGTTATAATAGGCTTCGCGGATGATCCGGGCAAACCCGTCATATTCTCTGGCAACAGAAACATAACCTGCTGTGGAAGAGACAGGAGCCCCTTCCTCATCGAAATAGGATTCCCGGGTTACTAACTGGTCATCGTTATATTCCCGTTCCACCACTGCATATCCCTTTGCTGCCACTATGAACGGTGTTGCATCCACATCGAAGTAAAGTTCCTGCGTTACCTTGCCGGCGTCGTTATATTCCTTCTCTATTACAGCGTAGCCGCCGGTACTCAGAATGGGATTTTCATCCTCGTCAAAATAGGCTTCACGGATGACCCACCCCTTTTCATTGTATTCCCTGGTAAGAGATGCATAGCCGCTGGTATTCAGGATTGCATTTCCGTCCTCATCATAGTATGCTTCCCGGATGATCCAGCCGTTTTCGTCATAGTCCCTGGCCACGGAGGCATAGCCGCTTGTATTCAGAACCGGCTCTCCTTCCTCTCCGAAATATGCTTCACGGGTCACTTTTCCGTTTTCATCATACTCTCTGGTTACGGAAGCATAGCCTGTCTTGTTCAGCCCGGCTGTTCCATTTTCATCAAAGTAAGCTTCCCGGATCACCCTTCCCTTATCGTCATACTCCTTCGCCACAGAAGCAAATCCGCTGGTATGTAAAGCAGCTGCTCCGCTTTCATCATAATAGGATTCTCTGACAATCTGTCCTCTGTCATCATACTCCCTGGCAACAGAGGCATAGCCGGCAGTATTCCGTACAGGAGCCCCGTCAACGTCAAAATAGGATTCACGGGATACCTTTCCGGCCTCATTGTATTCTCTGGAAAGAGCTTGATAGCCGGATGAAAGAGTAAGAGGTCTCCCATCTTCGTCAAAGTATGCTTCGTAAATCACCTGGCCTTTTTCGTCATATTTTCTCTCCACGGAACCATAGTTGGAATTCGAGCGAACCGGTTCTCCGTCAATGTCATAATAGGCTTCTTTGATTACTTTGCCTGCTTCATTGTATTCCTTCGTCACGGAAGCGTATTTTTTCGCGGTGACGATCATCGCCTGATCTTCTTCATCAAAGTAAGCTTCCCGAGTCACCCACCCATGGGATTCATATTCCTTAGAGATCCCGGAATACCCGGCCGTTGCCATGATACGGTTTCTCTCTCCGTCATAATAACACTCATAGGCGACACGTCCGTTTTCATCATACTCTCTGGAAAGTGCGGCATAACCCTTTCCCGACAGGAATTCAGGTTCATCAATTGTGTCAAAGTAAGCTTCGTAGCTGATCCGTCCGGAGCTGTCATACTCTCTGGCTACAGAGGCATAGCCCGCTGTTGATGAAACGGGAGCACCTTCCTCATCGAAATAAGACTCAAGGGATACCAACTGGTCACTGTTATATTCCCGTTCCACCATCGCATATCCCTTTGACGTCACTAAAAACGGTAATCCGTCCTCGTCGCAGAACAGTTCCTGCGTTACCTTGCCGGCGTCGTTAAATTCCTTCTCTACTACGGCATAACCGCTGGTACTCAGGATGGGATTCCCTTCCTCGTCAAAATAGGCTTCCCGGATGACCCACCCCTTCTCATTGTATTCCCTGGTAAGCGATGCATATCCGCTGGTATTCAGGATTGCATTTCCGTCCTCATCAAAGTATGCTTCCCGGATGATCCAGCCGTTTTCGTCATAGTCCCTGGCCACGGAGGCATAGCCGCTTGTATTCAGAACCGGCTCTCCTTCCGGTCCAAAATAGGATTCACGGGTCACTTTTCCGTTTTCATCATACTCTCTGGTTACGGAAGCATAGCCTGTCTTGTTCCGTCCGGCTGTTCCATTTTCATCAAAGTAAGCTTCCCGGATCACCCTTCCCTTATCGTCATACTCCTTCGCCACAGAAGCATACATGCTGGTATGCAATACAGCCGCTCCGTCTTCATCATAATAAGCTTCTCCGACAATCTGTCCTTTGTCATCATACTCCCTGACAACAGAGGCATAGCCGCTGGTATTCAGAACGGGAGTACCGTCAGCGTCAAAATAGGACTCACGGGATACCTTTCCGGCCTCATTGTATTCTCTGGACAGGGCGTGATACCCGGATAACAGGGTAAGAGGTTCCCCAGCTTCATCAAAATAGGCTTCGTAGATCACCTGGCCTTTTTCGTCATAGTCCCTTTCCACTGAAGCATAGTTGGAATTCGAACGAACCGGCTCTCCATCAATATCAAAATATGTTTCTTTTATCACCTTGCCTGCTTCATTGTATTCCTTCGTTACGGAAGCATATTTCTTTGCGGTGACGATCATCGCCTGATCTTCTTCATCAAAATAAGCTTCCCTAGTCACCCACCCATGGGATTCATATTCCTTAGAGATCCCGGAATACCCGGCCGTTGCCATGATACGGTTTCTCTCTCCGTCATAATAACACTCATAGGCGACACGGCCGTTTTCATCATACTCTCGGGAAAGAGCGGCATAACCCTTTCCGGGAACCATAATCGGTTCACCGGCTGTGTCAAAGTAGGCTTCGTAGCTGATCCGGGAATTTTCATCATATTCCCTGACTACAGAAGAATAGCCTGATGGCAGTGAGACGGGATTTCCATCCTGATCAAAATAGGACTCTCTTGAAACCAGCCGGCTGTCATTATACTCCCTCTCAACACTCGCATACCCTTTCGTCGGAGAGATTACCGGCTGATCCTCCAGATCATAATACGCTTCCCTGACAAGCAGTCCATTTTCATCATATTCTTTACGGATCACCGCATAACCGTCTTTGCCAATGATCAGTTCATTGTCATCATTCACTACATTCTCAACGACAGGCTTATCCGCCTCATTTTTTTCTGCCACGATTATCTGTTCTGCCACAGTCCTTACGGATCCTGCAATGACAAAAGCACAGACAAAAGCGGCAAAAAGAAATGGCTGAAACCGTCTTTTTTTCATTCCAATCATTCACTTCCTTTCCCGGGGGCAGACCCCTGAACAAATATATGCACGATATAAGCATGCTATAATACCGGTTTCTTAGATAACTTCGTTAAGTATACAACGCAAATCCGGTAAAGACAAGATTTAATAAGTGCGGTATCTGGCTTAACACATAAGAATTCAAAATGTTGCAGTCTTAAAAAATACAAGAGACAGTTCATTAACAATATGCTTTCACAATCCTGCATGTATGTTTCCTGTCTCCCCTGTAAGCATCTTTCTGATAACTGATACCGACAAGCAGAATCTCGCTTCCATATCCTTTCAGACTCTCAGGATATTTTTTATTCAGGATCTGTGCGACAGCCCCCTCAGCGCTCTCATTCCATTTCAGCTCCACAACCAATGCCGGCCAATCCGAATCATGTTTCGGAAGATATACGATATCCGCGTACCCTTCTCCGGAAGGAAGCTCTTCCCATTGAAGGTAATGATCCCTGTAGGTGTAATACGCAAGCTTGATCACACTTCTCAGGCTGTCTTCTTTGTTGTAATGCAGAGGGGCTGTTTCTTCTCTGTGTACCTTCTCTATCTGTAAAGCTACCGCCTCTTCATTTCCCTCGATGGTATCAAGGAATAACCTGTCGCTCTCTTGCAGTCTTCTCTGTGTTTCTGTATGATTAACTTCGCGGATGGATTTCTGGAATTCCAGCCTGATCTCTTCATTCGGAATATGCACGGTTTTTGTTTCCGCATTGTACGCCAGATATCCCAGATGAATCATCAGTGTCAGTACATCGTCCTTCCCCTTAAAGGTCACAAGATCATTGGCAAATCCGTTTGTATTTACCTTTACGTTCACGCCGCCGATCAGCTCCGCAATCGTTTTTGTCAGTCCATTATAGTCCTGGCTGATGTACTCCATCAGACTTTCCGCCGCGGATGTTTCGGTCCAGTAAGAGTCAAACTCATCATAGTAAATTGCCTTCATCACGGAATTCGGATTATAAACGGGACCTGCCTGCCTGAATTCGTAACCGTCGTACCATTGCCGCATCGTACCAAAGCTGACGCCATGCTCCTCACAAAGAATCTTCACTTCCTCCTGCGTAAACCCCACGTACTCGCCAAATCTCCAGGGTCTGATCATAGTATACTCTTCAAAATCCGAGATTGCCGATTGTGATCCATCCTTTTTTATCGGCAGAATACCGGTCATATACGCCGCTGCAAATATTCTGGATGTTGCTCCACTGTTTTTAAACAAAGACCGGAGAAATTCAAGATACTCTTTTTGAATCTCCGGATGATTTCTGAACTCTCTGATCGGAGCATCCCACTCATCAATGATCATCACAACTTTATTTCCGGTAAGCTCCACAAGATGAACAAGTGTTGCGGCAAAACCTTCTTCTATCTTTATCTCCGGATATTGCGTTCGTATCTCCTCAATAATGTTACGTTTTGTATATGCCACAAGATCATCGATCGTTGTCTCGCCTATGATACCCGTCATATCCAGATAAATCACATCATATTGATTGAGATGTTTCATATATGAGACATCTTCCGATATTTTGTACTTATCAAAAAGCTTATGAGAATCACATACCTTATCATAATAGGCGCACAGCATCTGGGCAGCATAGGACTTCCCAAATCGGCGAGGTCTGCTGATGCAGATCAACTTCTTCTTTGTACCGATTACACTGTTGATCAGGCTGATCAGTCCGGTTTTGTCTACATAATCCGACTTCAGAATCTCTGTAAAACCACTGTTTCCCGGATTTAAGTAAATCCCCATTTTCAGACCTCCTCTCTTTCATATACTATAATGATTGCATCAATAAAAGCCTGTTGGCTGATCCTGTTCGTTTTTCGTTTTTCCAAATGCCTTATTCCGCCTGTTCTTCTTCCTCCGACTCTCCAAAGATAGAATCCCAAAGGCTATTACTGTAATCCTCTGCCAGTTTATGCAGTTCTTCTGCGGTCATCTGCTCGCCCTGGAACTCGGCGCTTGCGATCTCCTGATGTTCATCCAGGTAATCCGCCAATGCTTCCGCGTCATTATAAGCGCCTAACACCGTAGAGGCATAGAAGTCATCAACAGGTATTCCCACCTCTTCGCATAGTGCCTCGAGGGATGCTTCATAACCTTCTCCGTCTTCCGCACGTTTTTCATCGGTCACGGTATAGATTCCGTCTTCCCCCTTCGTCAGAGTCAGGAGCAGGGTATCCGTTGCAGCGCTTACCATGTTCATCTGGCCGCCGTCGATGGTAAAATTGACCTGCGTAAACTCGCCAAGCACCTTAAACTCATCTTTCTCGGGATCATCCATATAACCTGTCTTTTTTGAAAAGATCTGTGCATCTCCCGCATCCATGAACTCTGCATTTCTCTCAGCGAAATAATCAAACATCACAGCATCTGCTTTTTCATAAGGAATCATGATTTCAGCCAGCAGCGCCTCCAGATCGAGCTCACCGCTCTCCTGATCCGTTTCCGTGCCGAAATTTTCAATCGTACCGCCGCCTGCAAAAAGACCGATCAGCTCATTGATGGAATCCCCTGCCTTTTCCCAGTCAAACGATCCAACTTCATCCGTAACCATTTCCGCAACACTGCTGATCCCCTGGTGCAGAGTACTGCCGGCATCCTCCAGCTGACTGCCGACAGTCTGCAGCACTTCGTCGATATCAATTTCTTCCGGAAGAATACCTGCCAGCGCACCGTTTTCTCCAAACAGACCCTCTATGGTTTCCTTGGCTTTCTCATCACCGAACAGGCTGCTGACTGCGCCGTTCCCGCTCAACAGATTTTCAATTACGCCGTCTTCTGAAAGCAGCAAGTCTGATAATCCGCCATTTTCTTCACCGGACTGTACCGGTGTCTCCTCAGCCCATGCCGGTATGGACAGTGCCATCGTGATGACCAGAACAGATGTAATCAAAAAACCCCTTTTTTTCATAATAAGCAGCTCCTTTCCTGTGTTGCTTTCATATCTTGCTTTGAAAGTCGGCCCGCACCGCGAGGGGGCGGCCATGATGAGATACACCCATGCCCTCTCTTTCATTCATGGTGTTGCCAGGTTTGAGGGGCATGGAGCATACTTTCAGATTTCGTTTCAGTATATAACGTTAAGGCCAGAAAAAAAGGTATTGAAATCTTATCTTTTCCGTTTTGCCTGACATTCACGGCAAAAATTCGGCCAATGCCGTACATTCGATGGAAATGAAAACTCCTTCCCACAGCCCCGGCATTTTCTCGTGATCATTTCAACGGGCTGGTACTTTGCTCTGCACTCCAGGCAGTAATCCGGCCAGTGCTGAACATTCTCGGGAAGTGTAAACGTCTTTCCGCACTTTTTGCACGTTCTTGTGATCATCCCGGGTTCATCACGATATTTCTCTTTGCGCTTATTCTCCCCGGGTCCATCCTTTGCTGCTGCCTCGTCCCGTTTATTTCCGTGCAACAGTCTTTTCAACCAATCAAACACACCAATATCCTCTCTAATCGAAATATGAACTGGTTTTTATATATGCTAAATATCCCAGATGAATCGCCAAAGTCATGGCATCTTCTTTCCCTTAGAAGGCATAAGGGCATTTACAAAATTGCTTGTGTTCGCCTTTACATTCGTTCCATCTGCACATTTCAGGGAGCACTCATAAAACACTACCTGGTTTTTCCTCCAGGAGGAATTTTTCAAGAGCCGATTTCCTCAAGGATTTTCATAAGCGACTGATGTGCCAGGGCAAAGGCCTCAAAGCCGCTTAGCTTTTCTTTGCCTTCGCTTCTGATCGATACAGCCTTCTGCTCCAGACCGGCAAATCCGACAAAATCAAACAGATGCGGTTCGATAGACAGATAACCGTTGAACCCGTTTTCAAACAGTTTTTTTAAAATTTCAGCCACATGCCCGTCTCCGTATCCCGCCGGAACTACGCTCCCATCCTTTGTCAGCGCATCCTTTACATGAATATAGACAACATAGTCTTTCAGTTCCTCATAGGCCTCAAGGGTATCCTGTTTTACCTGGACGAAATTCGCGAAATCGAAAATGGCTTTAAAATGATCGCCGTAAAAGGATTCCATAAGCGCTTTGCATTCCGCTGCGCTCTCGCCGTATATTTCTTTTTCATTTTCATGCAGCAGAATCACATCATTGGCGGATGCGTAATCCACAAATCTCCCTATATGGTCAAAAACCTCTCCTTTAAATTCCTCATGTCTGCCCTCCGGAACAAAGAAACTGAACATCCGGATAAAGCCGGTGTCCATTCTGTGGGCAATCTCGACTCCTCTTTTGAAAGCCTCGAAATGGGGCGCAAAAGGTTCCTCAATCCGGATCTTTCCAAGCGGGGAACCCAAGGCAGACAAAGAGATTCCCGCATCCTTCAGCTTTTTCCTGATCTCGCTGATCCTTTCGTCTGAATGGAAAATGAGATTTTCTCCGTCGACGCCCCGCATCTCAATATGATTCATCCCAAGTCTTTTGATTCCCTCGATCTGTTCTGTCAGATCCGCAGAGATCTCATCCGCAAATCCTGTCAATGTGTATTTCAGCTTCACCTGTCTTACCTCCAAAGCTACAGCTGAAAGTTTTTGCAGCTTACATCTGTTCTTTTTATTGATTGCACTCATCCAAATGATTAAGATCCATCCGTAAATAAATGGATCAATTTGCCGGTCTTTTTGCCCTGCTGCATCTTTCAAAAAAAGTTCACAAATTTAAAAAGTACCCGCAACATCAAATACCTTACCCTTGTCTTCTTTTACTTTAGAAATCGCGCGCCTTTTGTTTAACTCCTCCAGGAAGAGATCTTCATCGAATGGTATCTCAATGGTCTTATCCAGCCAGGAGGAAAGATACATGGCGTTCGATAGGGTAAGCCCGTTGATTCCTTCTTCTCCCCTTGCCACAAGCGGACCGCCCCGGAGGATGCAGTCCGCGAAGGCCTTCAAAACGCCGGTATGCTGTTCGTTTTTACCATCTGTAGCGATTTCCTCTCTGGTACAGGAGGGTTTTTTAAAGCCTTCCTGTTCTGTCCTGCAATGTACGGATACATTTTCGGAAAGCCTGTCAAAAATCAGCCGGTCATTCTCACAGACGATTTTTCCCATTTCAAAGGTCAGTTCCAGCCGGTTCGTACCTGGCGCATCTCCGGTGGTCGTCACAAAGACCCCTGTCGCCCCGTTCGCAAATTCAAGATAGGCGGTTACATCGTCTTCCACCTCGATGTCATGCCATTTCCCATTGTGGCAAAAGGCCCGCACCTTTACAGGCATTCCGCACAGCCACTGCAGAAGATCCAGCTGATGCGGAGACTGGTTCAGCAGAACGCCGCCTCCTTCCCCGCCCCATGTAGCCTTCCAGCCGGCAGCATCATAATAAGCCTGTGTGCGGTACCAGTCTGTGATAATCCAGTTGACCCGCTTCAGTTCACCGAGTGTCCCGCTTTCGATCATTTCATGAAGCTTTCTGTACACACAATTTGTCCTCTGGTTCAGCATGATCGCAAAAACCCTGTCCGACTTTTCTGCCGCCTCATTCATCTCGCGAACCTGTCTGGTATAAACTCCTGCGGGCTTCTCGGTAATGGCATGCAGCCCATGTTCGAGAGCATAAATGACATATTCCGGATGCTGGTAATGAGGAACAGCAATCAGAACAGCGTCACATAATCCTGAATCAATCAGTTCCTTTCCGTCCCAGAAGAAGCCGAGATCCTCTGAAAGATTTTCTTCCGCCCGCAATATCCGCTCCTCGCTGGTGTCAGCGACAGCAGTTAATACCATTTCCGGTATGTTTCCGGAGAGGATGTTTTTTGCGTGGTTCATACCCATTCCGCCCAAGCCGATAATTCCTATTTTTACCTGTTTCATCTTTATCCTTTCTGACTAAACATGTATTCTTTCAATCTCACATGTATGGGATTTCGAAATAGGATTGTAGTTAATCCCTGCCAAAACAAGGTCGCCTTCGTACTGCTTTATTACTGTCGGATACTTTTTTTCCTTAATCTGACCTATCGCTCCTTCAGCACTCTTATCCCACTTAAGCTCAATAATCATCCCTGGCAGGTGGGATTGACGCTTCGGAATATACGCCAGATCAGCAATCCCCTTTCCAGAGGGAAGCTCTTCAATCTTCATATACTGTCCGATTGCGGCAATATATGCGAACTTGTAATCCCTCAGGACTGTTGATGCGCTTATTGATCTGTTCAATCAATCCTGTCTTATCAATATATTCAGAATTCAATATACGCTGAAAACCGATGTTGCCAGGATTAACATACTGTCCATGTACCACCGTTCAGCACTCCTCTCTCTTAAAAATCAGTCCCGGCAGACTCGAGGTTATCCTCAATGGTCACGCCAGGCTCTTTTGCCAGTCTTTAAAGCATCCTGAAAACAATGGTATCATGCTTCAGGTATCTTTTAAGACGCTTTTGTAATCCTGCAGTAATGTTTTTTATCTCCACCGGGAGTTTCTTTATCATAGCTGATGCCGACAAGCAGGATTTCGCTTCCAAATCCTTTCAGGCTCTCGGGATATTTTTTATTCAGGATCTGTTCGACAGCCCCTTCGGCACTTTCATTCCATTTCAATTCTACTACCAATGCAGGCCAGTCTGAATCGTGCTTTGGAAGGTACACTATATCCGCAAATCCTACTCCGGAAGGAAGCTCCTCCCACTGCAGATAATGATCCCTGTATGTATAGTAGGCAAGCTTGATCACACTTCTCAGACTGTCTTCTTTATTATAATGCAGCGGGGCGGTTTCTTCTCTGTGAACTTTTTCGATCTGAGCCGCCACAGCTTCTTCGTTTCCTTCGATGGTATCAAGGAACAGCCTGTCGCTCTCTTCAAGCCTTCTTAGTGTTTCTTTATGATTGACTTCGCGAATGGACTTCTGGAATTCCAGCTTGATCTCCTCATTCGGGATATGAACGGTTTTTGTTTCCGAATTGTATGCCAGATATCCCAGATGAATCATCAGAGTCAAGATATCATCTTTCCCTTTAAAGGTCACAAGATCATTTGCGAATCCGTTTGTGTTTACCTTTACATCTACACCGCCGATCAGCTCTGCAATCGTTTTTGTCAGTCCGTTATAATCCTTGCTGATGTATACCATCAGCCCTTCAGCAGCAGATGTTTCCGTCCAATAAGAGTCAAAATCATCATTGTCGACAGCCTGCATAACGGAATTCGGATTATAAACCGGTCCTACATCCTTAAATTCGTAGCCGTCATACCACTGCTTCATCATGTCAAAGCTGACATCATGTTCATCGCAGAGAGCTTTCACTTCTTCTTCTGTGAAACCAACATACTCTCCAAACCCACGTGGTTTGATCATGGAGTATTCTCTAAAATCAGATATCGCCGACTGTGATCCGTCCTTCTTAATCGGCAGGATTCCGGTCATGTATACCGCAGCAAAAATCTTTGGCGTCGTGTTGCTGCTTTTAAACAGCATCCTGAGAAATCTTAAATATTCCTCTTCGATTTCCGGCGTTTCTCTGATGGGAGCATCCCATTCGTCTATGATCATGATGAATTTGTTTTCTGTATGCTCAACCGTACGAATCAAAGTCTCATCAAATGCCCCTTTCACATCAACATTCCGGTACTCCTCTTGGATTTCTTCTAAAATTCTGTCCTCAATAAATGAAATCAAATCCTCCGGAGATGTTTTTCCCAAAAGATTCGTCATGTCCAGATAAATCACATCGTACTTATTAAGATGTATTTCATAGGACGTATCTTCGGAAATCTTATACTCTGCAAATAATTCATGTGAATCACAGGTCTTGTCATAATAAGCGCACAGCATCTGTGCTGCATATGATTTTCCAAATCTCCGAGGTCTGCTGATGCACGTCAATTTCTTTTTCGTTCCAATGGTGCTGTTGATAATGCTGATTAATCCCGTTTTATCTACATAGTCTGATTTCAGTATTTCCGCAAAACCACTGTTTCCGGGATTTAAATATGTCCCCATCTGCCCAACCCCCAATCCCCCCTTAGTAATCCCGGTAAAACCGGGAGCTGTTATCATGCCTTCTCCGGCTGCACCAGATATGCTCCTTGGCAAATGCCTTCGGTTTAACCGTCGATCTGACATTCTCGTAATCCTTGACCAAACCTTCGGAGATGATCAGCCGCTTCATTGCTTCAGCACTTCTTCAACGCCATAAGGTCCTCATAATTGACAGCCGTCCTGAAGGCGTTATTGTAATACTGCTTGCTCTTTAGCAGTGCCGGAGCAATCTCCTGGAGCTTATACTTCTTGTCTTCTGCTGTCTTCCCGGACTTCGATGTCAGGTCTATCGTGAAGCCGCGCAGCAGTTTTTGAAGCGGCTTGCCTTCACTCTAAGCAATTTCATCTTGCCCATCTCCAGTCTGACTGCGTTCATTCTACCGCGTCAGGCGATTTTAATCAATATTTTTCGGTCTTCTGCTTCATGGGTGGGTAAAAACTTCTATTTCTTCTCAGGCAGTTCATGTGGTGGATTGCGTTCATGCAGAGTCTATTCTGGTCACTTCTGTTCCTTGCATCTTTTGGAGCTGATCATTTTCATATTTACATTTTAGCCGATTTCCGTTCTCGACTTACAAGCGTGCCAAAAATTCTGCAGGCGTAAATGCCACTACTTTACTTTTCCTGAAATCCTTGACGTTTCTCGTGATAATATAATCCGCTCGGATTCTCTCCGCTGTAACGGATTGCATCGCGTCTTCATAATCATCCCATTGAAGTTCTGCCGCTTTTGTCATGTCTGCGGCAGTCAGATCTGCAAACCGAAAAATCAATCCCAGGCTTCTCAAAACCTCGCTTATTTTCTCAGGAGTCAGCTCCTTCCGCATGATATAGACCAGATTTGAAAAGGTGAACGCAGAAACATACCCCTCCGCCTGCCTGGTCTCACAGAGCTTCCATACTTTGGCTGAGTCCTTCACATGAGGCTGACGATTCTGCAGGATATCAAGAATGATATTCCCATCAATCAGTAGTCGCATATTTCTCTCTCAGCCTCTCTTCCTTCACCTGATCCGGATCGGCATCCTCCTTAAGAATTCCCGTTAAAGAGTCCGTCAGATATGATACTGCCGCATCTCTGGGCAAAAACCGTCCGACCTCTCTTCCGTTCTTCGTCACGATGACCTCTATACCATCCATAACCATAGACAGATATCGGCCAAAATTGTTCTGCATCTCTGTTGCGGTTGCCGTTGCTGTATTTCCAATCATAGCGTCCACCTCGCTTTCTAAATTAGCTAATTTAATTATATGTGATTTTAGCTAATTTTCAAGAAGTATTTAATGGCTGACTCGAAGAATTTTTGCGTATTCACGCAGGTTGATTTCGAAGCCGACCCGATGCAGGGCTTTACCTGCCCCACATCGAGTCGGCTTCGTTCAACATCGCAATGATGGCAGCCGCAAGAGCCGTCACTTTCAGGATGGTTTTCTTATAGACCTCGCTCATGATGCTGAGTTTATCCACGAAAGCCTGCACCTTGGTGCTCAATATCACCGACCCTCGCTGTCTCCGGCATGATCGCCTCTATCAGATGCCGCGTCAGCAAAGGATGCATGCTTGATCCCTTCATAGTAATAGATAACCTCAATCTTTGAAGGCTCCTCTTTATCTGTAAAGGCGAATAGCAGGGCATGAAAAAAGCACCCTGGATTTTCACCAAGATGCTTCTACCCTCATTTTTTAGGTTTTGATTATTTCAGACCACTCATTTTCTTGTACACATCCCCGCGTACCCCGGCGAGCATAGTGTTGATTACAACAATCTTACCATTTATGATTGCGTAAACTACCCGATATTCACCAAGCTTAATACGGTAGTAGTCATTTCGATTTCCCTTGATCCTCTTAACGTCTACCTTTTCCGGATGATCCCCTACAAGCAACTCTTTCATTGCGTCTTCGTACTGTTCCCGGACTTCCTCATGGGTCTTGAGAAACTTGTCGGAGGCCTTAGTGTATTGAATTTCGTACTCAAACTGCGTTCTTCTGTTCATCTGCTATTGCCTCCACTTAAACAGTAAAGCGTTTTGTGGTCACAATAGTCAGATCATCATCTGAAAGGGATTCGATGTCTGCCAGAATTTCCTCAGTTTCTTCTGCGGATGCTTCTTCAACTCGCACTGTCAGACGATAGAATGGATCACTCTTTAATGCAGTCAGTTTCTCCATTATTGCCTCTTTAATCAGATCAGTCATGGACATATGGTATACACCAGCTACATCTTTCATTTCAGTGATGATTGCTTCATCCATCTTGAAGTTCAATGCCCTTGCTGCCATTTCAAGCACCCCCTATCTCTTTACGGTCAGTCTTATTATATGTCGTAAAGATGATAAAGTCAAGTAATGGTCGTAAAGATAATATGAACATTTGACCCGATGCAGGGCTTTATGAATATTCCGGTCTTTTCAGCCCGGAATATTCAGTTGTGATTTCAGGATGGTGAGCTGGCCCTTCAGGTTGTCCTGAATGGTCGCTGCCATCCCTCCTTCCTGCCCGATAGGGGCGACTTATTCAGCCTTATCCGAGTGAAAAAAGAGCCAATGGATGTTGCTCCATCAGCTCCTGTGAACGTTTTAGATTCTTCTGTTTGAGCGTTTCCGTCTCTCGGAGATACTGCTCGGTGACCGGCTTCATGCGGATCAACTGCCGCCTTCGGCTGTATTCCACGATGCCAGCTCTCAGCGCCGTATCCGTTGCGGAGATGGGGCAGACCGCACCGCAGTCTGAGCATCGGAAGAAGATGTATTCAACATCCCCATCAGATTGACCCAGACAACATCCTCCAGGCCGTTAATGCAGGCAGTATTGAAAGTGATATTCCCATTACGGATGGTAACAGCCGGATCACGCAGACTGGAAAAATATTCCTTCCGGACAATCTTCATATTCTCCGGCCGAAACTTCTGTTCAATCTCCTTTCTCCGATCTTCCATTGCGGAGGTTAATTCCTCCCGGTTCATCTCATGCCTGACCATCTGGCGTTGCGCCACCGGTAGATAACTCAGCGATAAGATGCATCATCATGGTCGATTTTCCATCGCCGGGATCACCTTGCAGGAGCGTGATCTTTCCAATAGCGATATACGGATACCATAGCCATCCTCTGCATGGGTACTGTTCCTTTCCGCCCGCTGCAGGGCATCAAAAAAGCACCCTGGATTTCTCCAAGATGCTCTATGTTCAATCTGTATTTTAGCTTTCAATCCACGGCCAAAATGCGATTCTATCTTATTTCAGCCGTATTGCTTATTTTAAATCATCCATATCGGAAGAATGAATGTATTCCTGTCGATGACCGATAGTTCCTCACGGAGACACAGGATCGCGCCTGTCCCTCTTGGTACTGAACCCTTATCCAGTATCTTAAATGCAGAGGCAAGTTCCGTACCGGGATTCGTACTCTTCTTGATCTCCAATGGATGAATCTCACCGTCTGCTTCAATCACCATGTCGATCTCGTTGGTGTCCTTATCCCTGTAGTAGTGAAGGAGGCATTCCTTTGCACTGTTATGCCAGGTCTTACTGGTTTAGGGGGCTGGGAACTTTGCGTGGGTTTGACCAGCCCCTTAAAACCAAAAAAGCACTGCAGGATCCTGACATGGATACCGCAATGCTCTAAAATGTACAGTATAGTTTGAAGCAGAATGTAGTTGTAGATTTCGAAAGGGGAGCTGATATGCAGAAAAGTTGGATGGAAGGGGGATCACTCCCAATCAATACTCTCCTCATATAGAATGACGCTGGAACGACGGACTGTAATAGGGAGCTATTATGGAGTGGGGGAATTCAATTCGTCGCAGAAGTATCGTCGGCAGTGAATAAAGAGTGACGGATAACAGCAGAGTACCCCATATGAGTATACTCTGCTTTTTGGTTGATGTTTAGGGCTGAGTGTTCTATCAAACACGATTCTCACAAGGACGCTGTCATTCCTGAAAGCGCTGCTTTCGGAGTTCGGCGTATAACAAAAAACTGCCCGCGTAAGCCACACCAGTTCCCTCGGTTCTCCCTGGGGGCTGTCTGTGGTATACGCGGGCATAAAGAAGCCCAGCGGGTCGTTTGCTTACTGTAATCAGGTTACCAGCTGGGCTGCGTATTATTCATGTATCTCAATCGGTAATCCGTCCGGATCGTGGAAGAAGGTCATCTTTTCGCCTGTGAAGGTATCCGTCCTGACAGGTTCACACTCGATTCCCTTCCCCTCCAGCTCCGCGACCGTTTCATCCACACTGGGGACGCGGAATGCCAGATGCCGCAAACCGTAGGCTTCCGGAGATGGTCGCTCCGGATGCCCCTTCATGATGAAGAGTTCAAGTTCTGTGTTTTCATTGATCCGCAGATCAATCTTCCAGTCATCCCTTTCCGGTCTGTAGTTTTCCCGGATGATCGGAAAGCCAATAAGGTCATGGTAGAAATGGAGCGCAGCTTCCTTATCGGAGCAGATGATAGCTATATGGTGGATTGTATTCATGCCGAACCTCCGATCACTGATATAGGGCTTCCCCGTCAATCAGTAAAAATTCCGTTTTACTCTCAAAACCAAAGCCCCCTGTACATACAAAGCCAATCCTGGTCACTTCTATTCCCTGCATCTTTTGGAGCTGATCCTTTTCCTGCTCACACTCCTGGGGTGTCATTGGCCTGTCGAAGAATTTGCATTCGTAGAAATCGTACAGATTACCGGTACGCTTGATAACACAATCGAATTCTCCATTTGTTTTATTTACTGGATTTTCATACCAATAGGAACCGAAATCCTCGATATCCGGGATCTTTCCTCGAACCGCCATCCTGTGGAAGTACTGCAGGGTGATTCCATCAAATCTTCTGCTGATGAACTGTTCAAGAGTCTCCTCGATGTTCCGGCCATAATATTGCTCTTCACCTATCCTTGCGATGGTACCAGCGGTTCCGAAGATAAACGAAAAGTAGAAACGCATCAAGTTGTCCGTAATTTCATAAAACTGCTTTTTCTTGTCATTCCGGCGATTGATCGGCTCGGTCTTCTGTATTGTCTCCATGTCCAGAAGAATCTTCAGTTGCTTATCCAAAAGCCCTGTCTCACTGCCTCCTAACTGATCCCTTATCTCCGTATATTTCTTCTTTCCATTTCCAAGGGACTCCAGTATCCTAGCATCAAAGGATTTTTGAATCTCCCTCAGTATAACGTTTTCGATGTGAGATCTGATCAGTCCCGTTTCCGGCAGGAGCAGGCGAATGATATTGTCTTTTACGGACTTGTCCGTTTCAAGATTCTCAAGGACATATGGGCATCCTCCAAACACTCCATAAAAGGCGACTTTCTCACGTACTGGAAGGTCAGGGTAGAATTTTGCAGCATCGTAGTAATCAAAATCGTGGATGTGTTGGATCAGGGAGAATCTCCCGAACAACGGATTATCTTCCGCCAGTAATTCCTTCATAATCGTAATGTAGGAACCACAAAGAATCAGCTTCACATTCTCGGGAAGCCTATCGATGACTGCCTGCATATAGGAATCAACTTCGTTTTTCTTTTTTGTTTGCTTCAGATAGGGATACTCGTCAATAATCAACAGGATCTTCTTGTCCAGCGTTCCCAGGTAGTCCATCATCGCAAACAAAGAATCGAAGCGAATGTTCGGGAGAGACAGGCTCTCTGACACGCTCTTGTAAATGAGTTCCAGGTTTCCTTCAAAGGTGCTCGTCACGCACAGATAGTTGACAACAATACCATCAAAGACCTTGGCTGCCTCATTGATTAACGTTGATTTTCCGACTCTCCGTTTTCCATATATTAGAACGGCAGTTTTTTTCTTCCAAGTGGAAAGCTCGGCTGAAAGGGCTTTTAGCTCTTTTTCCCGTCCTATAAACATAGGTCCTCACCTCGTTATATTTCTGAATAATTTTTCTCTGAACTGTTATTCAGATTGATAACATTGTAATCCGTCCAGTTGCCTTTGTCAAGTCTCTGAACGTTTTTTCAAAGAAAATAAGACCCTTTTGCTTCATGGGTGGGTAAAAAAATATCAGGAAGCGTTAGTTATCTCTCTGATGCATGGTGCATGACGGCAATAACTTCTGTCGTCATTTATTGAGGCCGTTTGGGCCCCTGAAAGCAAAAAAAATAGCCCGCCAGGTGACTATCGATCATTCTCGACAGTTACCCAGCGGGCTACTGATTTCTCTATTCTGTTATTCTACGTCTTCGTTTATTCTTTTCCCGGTCTTGGCGTATCTTAAACCGTCCCCACCAAGAAGGACCTCTTCCCCGATAACATACTCACCATAGAAGAACTTTGTTGGGTCCATCCCGAGAGCCTCGATCACACGACAGGCCAGCTGAAATGATGATGTTCGGATATTTCTCTCTCCGCTCTCAAAACTCTGATACTGGCGTAGGCTGATCTTCGCAAGATCTGCGACCTGCTGCTGGGTCAGTCCCTGGACAACCCGTTTCTCTCGGAGAATATCATCCATCTTATTTGAATTTTCCCATCCACAGGTCTCATAAATAAACCGGACAAGCGCCATGATCTTGACGGTATACTGATTCCCGATCACCTGAAATCTGTGGGCTCCCTCATCATCAATTCCACAAGCCTGAATTCCAAATACCCTGTCCTCCGGGCTGAACATGAAGCGAGCATACTCCGGGTGTCCTATCGCTTCGGCTGTGGTTTTATATACAAAGATTCTCCCGTTCTTCAGATCGAAGGAAATCCCTGGACTGCTATAATCCAAACCCATAGTTCACCTCCCAGACTTCCTTCACGCATCACTATTCTCTGTAAGCTGCGCCATGGGGACAAAGGACTCTCCTATAGACATTTCTTGTGT
Source organism: Blautia sp. (assembly GCA_017475035.1). Taxonomy (GTDB): domain Bacteria; phylum Bacillota; class Clostridia; order Lachnospirales; family Lachnospiraceae; genus Blautia_A. The sequence continues at coordinate 8,503 of JAFVGK010000048.1, read as the reverse complement.
CTGTTTATGCTCCTCCAGCGAAACACCAAAGGTATTAGCAATATCCGCAGGGTAGTATCCTTTTCTGCTATCTACCGGCTCTGAGCTTTCTTCCTCCTGACCAGCCTTCGGTTTCTCCTTAAAGATCTTATACACATTGAGGTCGAAAACATAATATGTCTTCCCATCACGTTCGATACGGAAACCGAGAATCTTGTACCGGCAGCCTTTATCCCACCCCATCATCTCATAAAGCATATCAGTGAACTTGGGACAAGTCATCTTCCGGCTCTTCCGTTTATCCGGCTTTGCAATGCACCAGCGAAGAGCCTGCTGATCATTTTCATCACATCCACGACCTTCTCCTTGATTGCAACCATGACGAGAAGGCGATTCTCACAAGGACGCTGACATTCCTGAAGGCGCTGCTTTCGGAGTTCGGCGTATAACAAAAAAACTGCCCGCGTAAGCCACACCAGTTCCCTCGGTTCTCCCTGGTGCTGTCTGTGGTATACGCGGGCATAAAGAAGCCCAGCGGGTCGCTTGCTTACTGTAAGCAGGTTACCAGCTGGGCTGCGTATTATTCATGTATCTCAATCGGTAATCCATCCGGATCGTGGAAGAAGGTCATCTTTTCGCCAGTGAAGGTATCCATTCTGACAGGCTCACAGGAGATTCTCTTTCCCTCCAGGTCCGTCACCGTCTCGTCCACACTCTCCACCTTAAACGCCAGATGGCGCAAACCGTAGGCTTCCGGATTCGAGACGCGGGCTGGTCTGTCCTTCATTATGAAGAGTTCCAACTCTGTGGCATCATTGATCCGCAGATCAATCTTCCAGTCATCCCGCTCTGGCCGGTAGTTCTCCCGGATGATCGAGAAGCCGAGGAGGTCATGGTAGAAATGGAGCGCAGCTTCCTTATCAGAGCAGATAATAGCGATGTGGTGGATTGTGTTCATACTGACCTCCATTTCAACGGTTTTCTGCAGATTTGAAAACTGCAGAATTCTATTAAAGAAGCCCGCTAAGCCACTATCCGGGATTTGGAAAGCCGCTCAGTGGGCGGTACATCATTTCTTTAAGTATTTCTGCTTCGGACTGCTTGGTTTTTCTGGAATAGTGCGGATTAGTCTTCCTTGCTCCAACAATGGTTGAATGACTTGCTGCCTAACATACCTATCTGAGCGGAAGCCACAGTATTCTTGTATTTCCGCCTTGCTTTTGGGCAGTGTGCAAAACTCAACTACTCGTTGCAACAATTCAGCCTCTTCACCAGCTCCTTCACTAGCCCCTTCACTAACTCCTTCACTAGTGATAGAGTTTGTCCAAGAAGCGTCCTCTTTGCCCCAGTTCTTGTTTTTCAACGTGGCATAGAGCATGAATTCAGACTGCCGGTATTCTGGCTCCGGAAGCCCCGCTTCTGCCATATCCCGATAGATACGATCAACGCCTTCGCCGAATTCCTTCACAAGATCATAATCGTTTAACAACTCCACGATCATAGGATTTCGAGAGAAATGGAACTCTCGGATATTATTCACACGGACGAGCCCCGGAAGAATGCCTGGACTCTCCACCGTGAAATGATCATCGAACATCTTGATTTGGATATCGGTTCCGCCGATACTGTAGTCACGGTGTGCCACGGCGTTCACAATCAGTTCAGTCCAGCAAAACTCCGGGAATTCAGGTGTCGTCTGAAACACTCCGCCTGTTCCCAGTTTAGTGTACTCCCGGATTTGTGTCTTCACGAAGGCTGTAGCGGCCTTTACCTGATCCAGTATCCGGCCGTCGAATTTCTCATCCTTCACCACATTCATCCGGTCGCCTACCTCGGCAATCTTGCCCTCATAGCGAACAAAACGCACGCGTGCGCGAGGGAAGAATCGCTGCGGATTTTTGCCGAAAAGTAGGATTGCTGCGCCGCTGACCACATCCTCATCACCACGAGTGACTACAAAGTCATGATTGTGGCGGAGATAGAATTCGGCATCTCCTTTGTCATATCCGATTTTTTTACAGTACTCGGACACGACCTCCAAATCTATGTCATTGATGGTTGCACCGGCAACAGGCTGCTCCTCAAAATACTTTACGCCCTTTGCGTACACAAGTTGAAGCCGCTGCTCAAAGTTCAGCTTTTTGCTTTTATCGCCCACCCGCAGATATACCTCATCCGCCTGGTTCGCTACAACTTTATTGTTGGGAAGTATCTGCATGCGCAGGATATGATTCGGCTGGCCTTTAGCATCGGCCACATCCATTGTCTTCAGATCTACTTGAACACTCGGAATACAGAAATCATAAGGAGTACGCAGTAGCTCATTCAGATTCTTCTCATATGCGTCAATCCCGGTGATCGTGCCATCATCTTCAATGCCAATAGCAAGATAACCGCCGTCCGCATTCGCCATGGCAACAATAGGGATCGCAAGATCAACGGCCTTGATCCGCGCGGACTTCCTGTCCATAATCTGTTTCTCTGTCGAAAACTGCAAGTCCTCGATCTTATTAGGATCAAACACAGCCGCCGCCTCCTTCCCAGCCCTAAAAAAGAGCACAAATATCCCAATAACAGTATACCCCAAACAGCCCGATTTATCAACGTTTATATGTGATTGGACTGTAGAAAAAGTATGGCTGAAAAGCAAAAAAGCTGGCAGAGCACTTCACCCCACTCTTGATTTCTTTATTGACTCCCTGCAACGCGGAGGAGAGCTTTGTGGTATCGCCGCCAATTTCAACGGTGATTCCCTGAATCCGTCCAGCCATGTGATCCCTCCTTTCTGCCCATCATGGGCGTGTTATTCAGCCTCTGTGGGCTGTAAAAAAGGAACTGACGGATATTGCTCCATCAGCTCCCTTGTCCGTTTCCGATTCTTTTGTTTCAGCGCCTCCGCGTTCCGGAGGAATTTTTCCGTGCATCGCTGTTTCTGAATGAGTAGCCGCATACGGTTGTACCCCGCGATTTCCTTTCGGAGCGCCTCATCCGTTACGCATACCGGGTAGACCTCACCGCATTCCGGACAGCGAAAAAAGGTGTATTCGATCTCACCGTCCCGGAGCATTTCCGGCTGCGGATGGATCTCCGCTTTGCACTTATCACAGATAATCTGCATTGGCTCTTTTCCTCCTCTGAACTTTCGCATTAATTTTGATTTACTGCTGATTTAATGAAATCCGTTTTGGGGCATGAAAAAACCCTGCCAGTGTCCACCAGCAGGGTCTATCTGAAATTTGTGCGGCAATCCGCAATTTTTTCTCAAGTGTTAGTTATCTGGAAATGAGACTCTCATCCAGCAGGAAATCCTCAATACCGACATACTGAATGCCATTATCATCCCGCCACGGTTTCACATAATCTTTCACGACGACGATTTTCTTGAATGAATCAGGAATTCTTATCAGAGAAGCAATCTCCTGCTCCTTCTTTTCCGGATCATCGATAATTAATGCGGATTGAATATAGTATCGTTCATCGCCCCGGTTTACAACAAAGTCTACTTCCAGCTGTTTGCGGATGTTCTTTCCTGAATCATCCCTCGTATTCTGCTCAATCACACCGACATCCACGTCAAAACCCCGCCGAATCAAATCATTGTAGAGGACATTCTCCATCAGGTGCGTTTCTTCCAATTGTCTGAAACCAAGTCTTGCATTCCTTAGGCCTGGATCAGAGTAGTAGTACTTGACGGGCGTCTTGATATACTTCCGCCCCTTTACATCGTACCGCTCTGCTTTTTGGATCAGGAATGCTTCCATGAAATACCCAATATAGGTATCGATGGTATCTGGCGCAATCCGAATCTGCCGCTCACTAGCAAACGTATTTGACAGCCTGCTTGGATTTGTCAGGGAGCCGATGCCGGATGCAAGCACATTCAGGAGGATCTCCAGAACTTCCGCATCATTGTTTATCTGATGGCGCTCCAGAACGTCTTTGATATAAGTCCTGTTGAACAGATCCCGCAGGTAACGGCTTTTCTCCTCATGAGATTCCATCGTCCACACCAGCGGCATACCACCATAGGTGTAGTAATCGCGCCATGCTCCGCGCTTATCACCCTCATAATGCTCGTAGACTTCCGCAAAGGACAGCGGATTGACTCGGATTTCATCTCCCCTGTCTCGGAACTGGGTCAATATGTCTGATGAGAGCATTTTGGAGTTGCTTCCCGTCACATAAATATCAGCATTCGGGATCTTCATCAGCCCAAGCACTACATCGATGAAAGTGAGTTTCTCATTCGGGTCATCCACATACGGGTTGGGAATTTCAGTTACAAACTGGATTTCATCGATAAACACATAGTAGCGTTTATCCTTATGCGGCATCCGCTCCTTCACGACTTTGTTCAGTTCAAAGGGATTTCTGTATTTTGCATTGTCGATCTCATCCAGAGCAAGTCCTATGATTTGGTCTTCTCCCACACCATTATCAAGGAGGTACTGACGGTAAAGGGTGAACAGAAGGTAGGATTTCCCGCTCCGACGAAGGCCTGTAATGACTTTGATCCGTCCATTGTACTTTTTCCGGATCAGCTGATCCATATATTGTTTTCTTGCATACTGCATTGTTATAACCTCCATGAAATTTTTGCGGCATCCGCATTTTTTTCACGAGGTTATTTTACCACAGAACATGTGAACATATCAAGTCATTCATCTGAAATTTTTGCGGCATCCGCATTTTTTTCAGCTCAAATCTTATCCATATCCGCCTGGGTCGCTTCCTCGCGCCAGTGGATTTCATCCCGGCTGTGATCATGGAACATATCGTTCACGGAGCCGATGGTCAAAAGGTCCAGGTCAGCGATACTAAGCCCCAGCTGCACACAGCGGAGCATGAACAGAGCAGTCGTCATGTGCAGGATTTCCTCGCGCTGGAAAATGATATCTTTATCATGCTCACCGGGCACTTCATCCGTGTAAACATGGTAGGTATAAAAGAGCTCTCCGTTCTCTGCCCGGTCAATCTCCACGTTTTCAGGGAGCAGCGGGTATAGTCCCAGGATGCCGTTCTTTCCATCCCGCACGATCTGTGCGTAGGCATTGCCCCACAAAAGCAGGTGCATCATCATGGCTTCCCGGAAGGAGAAACTCGTCATTTCCGGATTGGCCTGCCGGTACAGGATCTTATACAGCGGATGTTCGGTCGCCCGTTCCTTGCCATCGCCCTTCTCGGTGAACTTGTACAGGTGAAGCGGCAGGCTTGCCACCGTCTCCGCCAGCAGCCGCACGCAGACATATACGGTGGCGATCTGCAGGGCGGACTTTTCATCCACCCGCTCCCCGCTGAGTGTCTGCCCGAAAACAAAAATACCGCCCGAATCCCGGACGTTATCTTCGATCTTTGGCAGCTCCGCTCCAGGAGCATCCCTCGGCTTACTGAAACCGAACCATTCTCTCCAGTCCAATTTATTTCTCCCTTCTCTCTTGACTATATAAAGAAATTCGTGTATAATTTTGTTATCTTCAAAGGAGGTGAACTAAATGCCCACCATCAGGTCAAGTGCGGATCTCCGCAACAGTTACAACGACATCTCTTCCTTCTGTCATCAGTATGGCGAACCCGTCTTCATCACGAAAAACGGAAAAGGCGATCTCGCGGTCTTAAGCATCGAAGCCTATGAGCAGCTCCTTGGGCGCTTTGAACTCTATGGTCTCCTGCAGGAAGGCATGGAAGATATAAAAGCAGGCAACACCCGTCCCTTCTCCGAAGCTCTATCTGACATTAGAGCGAGGCGGAAAAAATGAAGTATGATATCCATATCACCCGATCTGCAGAAAAGGACTTGAACAGCGCCGCCGACTACATCGAATTTGTGTTGCTAAATCCTCAGGCTGCGGATAACCTGCTCGATGAAGCTGAAAGCAGAATCGGGGATTTGTCCGCTTTTCCAGAGAAGTTCGCCTTAGTAGACGACCCGGTGCTAAAAGCATGGGGGATCCGATTCACGCTTGTTAAGAACTACATTGCGTTCTATGTGATCTCCGAAGAAAATCACACCGTCTACATCGTCCGTTTTCTTTACGGAAAACGAGACTGGATCACCATCCTGAAACAGGGCTTCTCGCTCGAATGAAACTGACTGCCGGTTCTTCGCCGGCAGTTTTTTCTTCAGAATACCCACAGTCCATGCTCCGGGTCGTCATATACACTGCCCTGCTGCTCATGGCGGATCGCTCGATCCAGACCCATGATCCAGGCAACGATGCCATCGATCTTCTCCGTGCTCTTTTTCTTGCTGGGCTTGATGTTCTCCGCCGCATCAATCTCGGCGACCACATTCCCCGCCATCCAACGGAGCACGGGATTGCCGCCGTGGATGATCTTGCCTTCCAGCAGGAGCTTGTATAGTTCCTTCATGCCGGGGCTCATATCCTTAAAGCCCATCGATACGTTTGTCTTGATCTGTCTCGCGTGGTATGCCGTTAAGCCCAGCAGATCATCCTCCGAGAAAGCCAGAGCATCATTTTCTAGCAGGATATTGATCAGCGTCAGCTCATTGGGACCTTCGCACATGATCAGCCGCTTCATTGCTTCAGCACCTTCTTCAGCGCCATGAGGTCCTCATAATTGACAGCTCTGGTCCTTTTCTTTTTCAAGATGAAGAATACATTGGAAGTATCCTCCGGCAGATCACCCAGATCCGTCAGCTCCTCATATCCATCATCCTCGAAGATCTCTTTTGCATTGGTCTTGAAGAACTCTTTCCGGGAAATGTGCTCATTCCGAAAACTAGTGGTTTGTCTCAATCATATCTAGTGCCTGCTGAAAAAGTGGGTAGCAGATTTTGAACGAATTTTTGGTCATTTTTACCCTAAAAAAGGGTATAAAACCCCCTTGGTCTATAAATCAGATTTTTTAAGGTTAAAAAACCTTAGATTATTTACTTACAATACCCCCGTATAATACTAAAATCCATATGGTATAACGTTACCTAAAAATATACCTAATGCTACTGTATTTTTAACAGTTTCCGCAGTTTTCTCCAGGATTTTTTCGAGGCCAAAACAGTGTTTATCACGAGAAAATTCTCTTTCAATGCCGATTCGATCTTTGGCATCCTGTGCAAATTCATGAGTTGGTTTCCAATCTGCGGATGCTTTCTTTCCAAGAGGTTTACCCGTCATTGTTATATTGAATTGTTGGCAGTATAAACGATTATCTTTTGTTTGATAGATCTGATCTGCAAGCACTTTTTCAGGAAAGCATCCATGTCTTTCAACATAGGCAGCTATAGCATCTTTTAGATAACTACCTTCGTTGTATGCGTCATATGAAAGCTTTTCAAGATGAGCATAACCTTCACTGTCAAGGCTTACGTCGATTTTGGGTCCAAACTCAACAGGTTTATCTGTTTTTCCTCGCACAATTGGACGAATGAATGGCATGAAAATGCTGACAATCTTGTTGTCTACTTTGTGCGTATTGTTATCATACATGTATTTTTGCTGGTCATATATTTGTCGAATAACACTTATAGTTTCGAGATCTTTTCCAGCCGGAAAATATCCTTGAGAAATTAAATCATCGATGTATCTGAGATCTCTGTTAACAGCATTAAGAATTTTATTTATGAATTTCCTTAACTTTTTCACACCTTTTTTCTTTGCTTTGGCTATATCGAGGTATGCATTTCTAAGAACTACGGGGTAAGTCCTGGGTTTGCTGACATTATTATCAAAGCAGATTCTTGTTATAATTCCGTCTAAGTGAGTGTGCGCCTCATATAGAAGAGAATAGTCCTGCGGGAATCTGATGTTTACCGGGCAGCATGTAGCATCGATGATTAAGGTTCCGTGGTTCTTTAAGCTTGTTAATCCTTTCGGTAAATCGGAAGTGTTGTATGTTTTCCTTGCTGCCTCAAAAAAATCCTGATCCATGCTGAATTCGTTTGTTTTTTGATCGGAAACATCAGGATTAATGCCAGAAGTATTGGCGGTACTGTTTATTGATGGAAGATTGGAATCTACTGTTTCGTTATCGCTTTTTGATTCCAATTTTTTTTTAAAGTTTATAGTTATCTCGTTGATCTCTTTTAAATCTTCGAGAGATATACGCTTGCGAAACTGAACCATCAGAGATGGATGAAATAAAGGTTCAGCAGTATATTTCGGAACGCCAAGAAAGTATTGAAGGTATGGGTTTTCCTGTATTGCCTTCACTGTAGCTCGATCAGACAGCGATAATATTTCTCGTATCATTAAGGCACCAAGTGCTGTGCGGAATGGAATCGATGGTGCCCCTGTTTCATCTGTAAAATTCTCGGCGTAAAGCTTTTCAGCTTCATCCCATGGAATAGTTCCAGCAAGCTTGACCCATCGATTATTTGTATCAATCGGAAACCCGAATCCCTGATTGAAGTTAAAGAAATTATACTGCTCTACAGCTTTCTTATAATACATTCCGAACCTCCAAATCTGCAAAATTGGAAATGCAAGCTTTTTATATTTCAAGCATATGATTACCTTGCAGTCTATTATATCACAGATTGGAGCAAATGTGGCTATTTTCAGGG
>JAFVGK010000047.1 GCA_017475035.1 Blautia sp. | reverse complement strand
TGATTCTACGGATCGCTTCGCAGCGGAGCTGCTCTCGCGTCTCGCCTCCCGGCTCGGTCGTTGCTAAACGCATGCCACTGGCATGCAGCAACCTACAGCCACTCGGAATCCGCTCATTTTGCACAGAAAGATTTGCAAAGCCAAGCATAAATAGTGCAAAATGGCTACTTCCTCGTGTCTGTGGGCGACCCAATCTCATGCAAAAATGAGCGAGCTCATTTTTGCATGACCTTTTGTCACCTGAATCATATTATTACTATCTGATCGAGCTACAGTGAAAGTTACTACAGCCATGGGCAAACAACTCAGGAGGAAACAAAATGGGAAAATTTACTATTAAGAGAGGAGTGTTAATACAATACGAGGGTCGGGGAGGAACTATTATCATTCCGGATGGTGTGACAGAGATCTGTGACAGGGCATTTTCCAAGTGCTTTAAGCTAACCCAATCCATATTCCTGATGGAGTGACAAAAATCGGTGAGGATGCATTCTCCTTATGCGGAAGCCTAACGACCATCCATATTCCGGATGGTGTGACTGAGATTGGTAATGAGGCATTCTACATATGCACAAGCCTAACCACCATCACAATACCGGACAGTGTGAGGGAGATCGGATACGAGGCATTCTCCGAGTGTAAAAAGCTAAACTCCATCAAAATTCCAGACAGTGTGACTAAAATAGATGGGAGAGCATTTAGAGAGTGTGATAACCTAACCATCATTGTAAAAAAGGGATCGTATGCTATGCAATATTGCATTGAAAACGAGTTAAAATATATCTGTCATCTTAACTTCTTTAGTTATATCACCTCACATTTACCGATATTACGTAAAGTGAGCAATCTTCTTAAAAGACGCAAGTGATTAGGGTGTACTAACAAATCTTTGGTAATTTTTCTGTGGCTTGCAATGTTACGAACCACAGATCTACGCTGCACAAAATCCTTCAGAAACCCAGTATCTTCGATTTGCTACAAGCGCATCCTTTCACCCCCTGCTTTAGTGGAGGGGGTGAAAGGGGGTGAAGCCCTCGGAGGGGGTGAAAAAAGCGCCTCCTCGTAGAAGAGACGCTCCATTGTATAGCCTTTTCAAAGTTCTTTCAACACTTCCCAAGTATCACCATCAAGACAGATTGACTGTTTCTCGATCTGTTGTGGACAGAAAGCCTCATTGTAGTTAAGGCAGGCATATACCGCCTTCGGATTTGCCGCCGTCATCGCCCAGAAGGGATACTTTATGATGACGGGTGTGTTGGCTCCGACACCAATTTCCAAATAGAGCGTATGCAGGTTTTCATGCGTTCGGATGAATCCCGCATATGCCGCTGATGCCCTGTGCCAGCCCTCGTCCTCTACGAAGGAATCATCGGCACGGAGGTTCATGGTCACCTTTGATCCGTCATCCGGGCATTTGGGAATCAACGCTGTCGGAATTTTCATGGAGACACCACTCTGCGGAATTTGAAAGACCCCGTCCGCGTCCATGACAAAGCCTTGGGCTTCCGTTGCCATTATGACCCATTCTTCATTATCGTAGGTCTTTTGAATCGCCGGATTTACGCTCTGGAACAGTCCGTAGTCCCCTTGGGTGTAGAACAGGCGCTTCTTGTCAAAACCAGCTCGCTGGAACTGATGGTCTACGTTAGTGGTGATGACAAAGTAGTTCTTTCTGTCCACCAGCGAGAGCAGCTTCCCATACACATCCTTTGGCGGATCGATATAGCGGTTATAGTAGATGTGCCGCGCCCACCATGCCCAGCGCGTTTCCTCATCGGGAAACGGATAGAAGCCGCCGGAGTAGATATCCTGAATGCCAAACCGTGCGGCAAAGTCACCGAAGTACCGCTCAAAGCGTTCCCCGGAATAGGTCAATCCAGCCGCAGTGGACAATCCAGCGCCAGCGCCAATCACAATAGCATCTGCGCTCTCGATTTCCTTCTTCAGCCGTTCAATCTGTTCCGTCCTGCATCCTGTACCGGTAGAAATGCCTGAACGGAAGGAGCGGACGGCGGACAAACCCTTCTGGATGGTTTCCTGATAACCATTACCGTAAAAGCTGTTCATAGTATGCTTTGTCCTCATCTTTGAAAACATTGAAGATCACTCTTTTCATTGCCCCCGGATGCGTAGCCATCCAGCCGGTCACGGTCTGTACCGCGATTTCCGCAGCCCGTTTGTTGGGGAAGTGAAAGACCCCTGTGGAGATGCAGCAGAAGGCCACGGATTTCAGCCCGTTTTCCAAACACATATCAAGTGTATTCCGATAGCAGGCCGCCAGATCATCTTCCAGTGCGGAAGTCAACCCACCCTGCACAATCGGCCCGACGATGTGAATCACCTTTTTTGCCGGAAGGTTGTAAGCGTCCGTCAACATCGGCACAGCAGTCGGCTGCTCATAATCCCTGCCGTATCTGCTTTTCAACTGTCCCATCTGTCTGGCGCACTCGGCTCTCAGTTGAACTCCGGCGAAGGTATGGATGCAGTTGTCGATGCAGGTATGCATCGGAACAAAACATCCCAGCATCTGTGAATTGGCAGCATTGACAATGGCATCCACAGCAAGCCGGGTGATGTCACCCTGCCAGATTGACAAGCCGTCTTTGACCTCCGGAATATCAGAAAGCTCTACGATCCCGTTTTCCCGGATACGTTCCCGCAGATACTCATCCTGCATGGCGAGAACAGAATCGTCCAGTTTCTTCGGCATACGGATATTCATAAGGGACCGAAGAATTCGACGTTTGCCGCCGGTGTCAGCAGGTGTCTGCAAATCCTTGTATTGCACAGAGTCCGTTTTGAACGCTTCGACCAGATAATCCAAACGTTCTGCTTGCGTCGTTTTCTCATTCATTGACTTCACCTCCGGGCGGATTTTTTGATTTCTTCATGATAGAAGAAGTTGACGATGACGGGAGGCATCTCAAAGGGATGCCGCATGCTGTCGTCGTTCCGGACATAGGAGAGTCCGGCCGCCTGCGCGTATTCTCTCATCTCTCCGTCCAGTGTTTCCCAATACAGGCGATTGCCGTGGACATAGATCTCGTTGTATAGAGGCAGGAGTTCGGGATATTTTTCTCGGATATGGCTCATGATGACGCTCCGGTAACTGCCACGCAGATTCAGATTCTCAAGCCACACGAGGTTGCAGAAGCCCTTTACCCGCTCGATGATGGCCTTGCAGTCGGTGATTCCGGGGAAGATCGGAGAGATGAAGCAAGTAGTCCGGATGCCCTCATCGTGCATGGTCTTCATGGCCGCGATCCGCCGCTCAATGCTCACCGCCCGATCCATGTCGTTTTTGAGGCTCTCGTCCAGCGTGTTGATTGAAAAGCCCACCCGCGCGTCCGGAAAGGTTTTGATCAGGTCGATATCCCGTAGCACCAGATCAGACTTCGTCTGAATGGAGAGTCTGATCCCGCTTCCCTGCAGCTGTTCCAGAAGCGACCTGGTCCGTCGGTACGTTTCCTCCTGCGGAAGATAAGGATCGGTCACGGAGCCGAAAAACATTTCTTTCCCGGCATACTTTTCGGGATGTTTGATCTCCGGCCAGTATTTCACATCCAGAAACGAGCCCCATTCCTCCGGATGATTGGTAAAGCGCTTCATAAAGCTGGCATAGCAATACTTGCAGGCGTGAGTGCAGCCCACATAGGGATTCACGGAGTAATCGCTTACCGGGAGATTCGATTTGGTGAGGACGCTCTTGACCTCTGTTTTTCTGATGATCGGTTCCATCTCTTTATCTCCATCTGCCGTAATGGATCTGCTTCTCCAAATCGGCTGTATTCTGCTCTAACTCCTGCTCAACGGGATTCGCATAGCCGATGCCGATAAATACGGGGATCATATAGGTCGACGGTGCTTTCAGCTTTGCCGTTACGATGTCATGTTCCTCGTTTAGCGGAATCCGCATGGAGCAGGCCAGTCCCTCTGCCGTCGCTGCCAGAAAGATGTTTTCAATCACACACCAGATGGTGGAGAAAGGATTCAGTTTGGACACGTACTCTCCGTTCAGTTCCTTACACTTGAAAACGGGTATGACCACATATGGCGCATTTTTCAGCATCGTGAACTGCCTCGGCATGGCGTGGGCGTACATCTTCTGACCAAGTGTTGTCGGATAGGGTTTCGGCCTGTTCAGATAGGCGTCGGCGTCAAACTTATCCGCAAGCTTTTTAGCGTATTCAAAAGCGTAGTCCTTTTCTTCCTCCGTCCGAAGGACGATGAAGCTCCAGTTTCGGTTGTGGTTCCATGTAGGAGCGGTGTTTCCTGCTTCCAGAATTCTTTTGATCGCCTCGAAATCGATTTCTTTATCTAGACTCTGACAGTTCTTCTTTTATAAACCGCTTCGTAAAAATCCATGTTTGGGACCTCCATGTTCCTATCGCTTTATTACAGATCCTACAGGGCACGCCGCCAGACAGTTGCCGCAGTGCAGGCAATGTTCCTGTTCGATCATAAGAGAGATAGTCTTTTGTCTCCATTGTTGCCTCCCGTAAAAGGCTCCGGAAGACTTTATCCTCCGGAGCCTGTGTGTCAGCTTTCCTTTTCCAATAGCTCCGTTATACCGGAGCGCAGATCAAGAAGCGTATATTTTCGCATCTCTTCTTCCATCGCACCTTGTATGGCCTTGAGTTTATCATCAAGCAGTGCGTGAATATTTCTGCCTACCGGACATTCCGGATTTGGACTCTCATGAAAGTGGAACAGGTCTCCGTTCTCGACAGGCTCAATCGCCTGATACACATCGTAAAATGTGATCTCCGAAAGCGGTCTTGTTGGCTCCACACCACCGGTTCCTCTGGCTACTGTAATAAGACCTGCGTTTTTCAGCTGTGTCAGGATTTTTCGTATGACGACAGGATTTGTGTTGATACTTTCGGCAAGGAAGTCACTCGTTACCTTGTATTCGTCTTTGAATACATCGACGCAGGTGAAGATATGCAGCGCGATGGTAAATCTACTTGATATCTGCATGAAGCAACACCTCCTGCCGTCATTTTACTACGAACAGGCTGTAATTTCAACGGTTACATTAGAACTTGCCGTTCTGATTCTGCCAGGTGTCCTTCTCCGCGATGGTCTCCATGACGTCCCAATGCTCGGTAACCTTGCCGTTCTCGATCCTCCACAGATCATAGTAGGAAGTCGGCGCACCGCCGAAGGTACCCTCGGAAACAGCCAACACATAGTTGCCCTGCGCAAGCACCTGATGAACAGTGTCATAGATCATCTGGATGCCCTGCTCCGCGAGAGCGCCCAGAGCCGCGCCGAGACCGGAGAAGCCGTCAGCGATGCCTGTGTTGTGCTGGATATAGGTGTCGCCAATAGTCAGTGCGGAAATCGGTAATGCTGTCGGGCATGGCTTCGATTTCCGAAATGAAAACCTCAATCTGCTCGTTGTTGTACTTCTGGTGTGGTTTTCTGTGGCTGTTGTGGCGATATCTACCGCCGGGTGAAATGGAACAACCGTGGGAAGTGGTCTATTGTGTGGAGATGTGTAAGCAGGTTGACGAAGAGTGGCACGGAGTGCGCGTCAAGGACAGTGGGAGAGGCGAATAGAAACGGGGTGAGGCAGAGGATTGAGGAGATGGAGGTTCTTTTGAATGAACAGGCTGGGAGAGACGTGAGGTACGACGACCAGCTGGTCAGGAAGCTGGTGGAAAGGGTGACAGTTTTTGAGGATGGTTTCGTTGTTGAGTTTAAGAGTGGGATGAAGGTTGAGGTTTGATATGCCCCAGCATTCAGGATTTAGAAATCCTGGATGCTGGGGCATTTTTTGTTTTTCAGCAATAGAATTGATGGAAAATCACTTCACTTTGATTTTCTTCTTTGCAGACCAGGCACTGTAATACTTCTTTCCTCCGACAGTCTTGTACGACCTAACTTGGAAGTAATAAACCTTCTTCGACTTCAACGTCAGCGTTTTCTTTACCGTTTTATTTTTCTTTATTGTAACGGTCTTCGCACCAGCCATGTTTTTCTTCAGAGAACAACGTACCTGATATCCCTTAACCTTCGTATTCCTCGTCCAGGAAACTACTACGGTCTTTTTTTTCTTGCTGGAAAGCTTCAGGCTCGATGGAGTCACAACGCGGACAATCTTTGTCCCTTTGGATTTTGATGATTTCTTATAGATCACATCAGCTGTCTTATAACCAACAGCTTGGATGTAATAAACGTATGCTTTTCCGTTGGCGACTTCTTTATCTATGAAGTATAGTTTCTTTGTCGTTCCGATGAGGAAGGTTTCCCCGCCAGCCTTCCGGTAGACACAGTACTTCTTAGCGTTAGGGACTGCCTTCCAGGCGATCTTGATGCCGGAAGAACTGTTAGTTAATTTAGGAGCGGAGGGGCGGTTGAGCTTTTGGGTGGGAATGGGTGTGGGGGTTGGTGTAATAGCTGCTTCCCCAGTAGAATCAGCAATCACTGTATCAAAGGACTCCGAACCTTCTGATCTTTCCATAACTGTGATTTTGTCATCACCCGTGACCACCAGGATCTCATCCTTGTCCGAATCGACATTTGTAACAGAGGTTGTCTGTGACTGATCCCCCACATTAATCGTTGAAGAGATATCTACTTTCCCATCGGTTTTAAGGATAATACCCTGATCTGTATTTTGAGCATACAATGTAGAACCTGATGAAACGGTTAAATCTAGGCTTTTTTTATTTTCATAATCTTGTGCATCAATAAATGTGATTGTCCTTAGAGATGAATCTTCGTTTGAAATAATAGTGGCTTCTGGTTTATTTTCATTAAGAGAAAGATTAATTTGATCACCACTCATTCCTACATATTCTATCTCTTTATATCCATCTGTAATCGATATTATTTCACCGTTATCGCTTATTACACTGGAAATATTATCATGCTGAAACCAATACAGATTCATGTCACTCTGGTTCATGCTTTCATTTTCACTATAGCTTATAATTTCATATAGGTCATTATCAATCAGCTCATTTGTAGAAGCAACCAGATTATAATTATTTTGAATTGATGGGATATCACAATTATTATTCGAAAACAACCTGTCAAATCCATCATCAGCTAATCTGTATGTTATACTGTATGTATATTCCTGTTCTCCGGATTTATAGTAAAATCCGCTATAATCCCCATCTGCATATTTTGTAATAGTAAGAACATTAATAAATCCTGTAACTCCATTCCCCATACCAACTGTTTGATTGCAATCATATACGTATATCTTTAGCTCTTTTTCGTTTTCTTCTTTAATTTTTACTGGCAGTATTGCATGAGACACTTTTTTGTATTTAAATATGTTTGGGAAATAAGAATTTATATTATCAACGCCTATTATTACCGGTGTTCCGTTAGAATTGAGATAGTTCATAATTGCTGATACAATTTTATCATATTTCTTTTGGTTTTCTTCTCTCTCTTTAGTTTTCTCTGGAATATATTGATAATATTGAGCCATTTGCAGATAATTAAGCTGTTCTTTGGTAAAAGAACTATATGATGTATTCTTTAAACTATCAAACAGGTCAATACAGGCTTGATATTTTTTTTCAAATGCTGCAACAAGGTAACACATCCCATAGCATACCCCTCCTGTACCATTTTTATCTCCAATCTTTTCTAATACCAAAGGACTGTAATATTTAGCAGCAATCAATGGATCAATCTCATCATCTGGATTCTGTTTTTTCAAGTATTCTATTCGTGCTGTTTCAAATTTCCAAGTTTCTTTATCCTGTATACCTTTCCAATAAGAATTGGCTTTAAATCCATCTTCACTATATTCACCAAATTGAATAGCCTTGTCCGGCAAAGTAATATAGTAAATGGAATTCGGTTCAAGATACTCATTGATATTTCGTATTCGAATATCATTCGTACTTCTCATATATTGACCGTAAGGTCCTGTTAAACCCGAAATATCATCACTGTCATTAAAAAGGTCAATATTTAATAATTCTCCGGTTTTAAGATTTATTAGTCTTGCTTTTACATCATCATCAATATGTATAGGTGTTGAGAATTCAATACGAAGGACACCATTTGCATGATGATAATCGAAGCAATCATTTTTCCCTGCTTCTGGATAACATTTAAAATCTGCATCAACACTGTTAATATCAGAACCTGGCCACTCCGACACACTTTTGAATGGGATTCCATTTTCATTGGCATACGTTTCTGCGTAGGAGCCTGGGGTGCCGTTGATGGTGAGGTTACTGCATTCAGAAAATGCATCATCCCCTATACTCGTCACGCTGTCTGGGATAATTATGCTTGTTATGTGGCACCCGTAAAATGCTCTCGTCCCTATGCTCGTAATGCTTGACGGGAGTTCTATGCTAGTGTTGGTTAGGTCGGAACACCACACGAATGCATCATCTCCTATGCTTGTCACTCCATAGTAAATGATGATTTCTTTAATTTTATATGATTCATAATACCAAGGAGCAGGTTCGTGATTATTATAATATTCATCAAAATCATACATTTTCCCCTCGCCACCGATAGCCAGCGTTCCCGCACCATTCAGCGTCCAACTAAGATTTTGTCCGCATGAATAAGAAGGTGGTGGGTTTTTTTCTTTGCTTCCTGCTACCAAAGAATTCTCTGAAGAAAAAAGTTCTTCCCCATCGTCAGACAAAGAATCTTCTGGAAAGCCAACTGAGGATAAATCATCTTCTATCGTACTTGAAAATATGTCTTCCTCCATCTGCACATCACCGCTTACTTCATCCACAGACACTATCTCTGCATCGGAGAAAAAAGATCTTCTTCGAACGTGTCCGCCGTCACTTCATCAACAGTATCAGATGTTTCTTCAAACTCGGCTATTCCTTCCTCAGAAGAACCCTCATTACCCGACGTAAACAGCTCCTCCGCACTTACCCCACTAACACACATAACAATAGCTATCATCGCCGCTAAATACCTTCGGAACATAAAAAGAGGCCTCCTTTCTTACCCCACCAAAAGGTTTTTCTGTTTCTAGCTTGTTCAAGTATACTATTTGCTGGCATGGGTGTAAAGGGATTTTAACCCTCTCACCGCTTCTTGATTGGGAAAAAATCTCTTTCCCTTGGTGGTAGGGGAGAATGTGGGGAGAAAAAACGCCCTGTGGCGCGTTATCAGGATTGGCAACCGTCCATAATAGGCTTTTGAATCCCTTTATCGCACCACAGGGCATTTTTGGTTTTCGTTTTTCAGGATGATTTTTACAAAACATCTTATCCTGCAAGTTAAATTATTTACATGTATTTCTTAATTGCATTCTGTAAAATCTCATCACCGTTATCTTCTACATCATCCTCAACCTTCTTCACAAACAGGAAATCCCAGCCGCCACGATAGAAAGAAAAAGTTTCCTTCTTCGTTTCTGTAAATTTTCTTCATTTTTATGTCCTCCTCCATAATGAGTCGCTTGTGTTCATTTGATGAGGAGAGTATACTATGTGAAGATTAAAGAATAAGGCCGACAAGGTTAAAAAACAATTAAGTGAGTGCCACAAATACTACCGATTTCCCCGTCGTCCAGAAGGAGTGTTTCGACCCTTCGGAGCGTGGCAACTTTCATACATTCCGCACGTAGATTAGAGCCAAAAATACGATATAAAGCTACATAATCTGACATCATTTTCATTGCCTCGACTCACGTGGAGACGGTGGCACTTTTATCCTGCAGAAAAGATGAGCCGCGAATAACCGTTACTATGCAGCTATGATCTGTTAGTATGATCAAAAGACAAATTGAGATTTGTGGGGGAGAACTGTAAGATATGACCTCGGAAGAATTATGGAAAAGATCGGGTCTTAACGGGACATATGAAGCGTGGTCTTTCGGAGAAGCTCCGGACAAATTGGCTGACCTAGTTTTACAGGGAATCAAAACAGCAACCTGTTCTGCATATGACTTGTATCTGATTAATAATGAGCCACTGCCGCAAACAGGGGATTATAGTGTTATCTAAAATTCAAACGAAGAAGCTGTGTGTATTATTCAAACGCTTAAAGTCTGTGTAACAGAATTTAACCAAGTTTCAGAAGAGCATGCTTTTAAAGAAGGAGAGGGTGACTGGTCTCTGGATTACTGGCGAAAGGTTCATGTAAGCTTTTTGACGAATGAATTTGCTTCTGTGAATAGATTTTTTACGAGAATACAAAAGTGGTTTGCGAAGAGTTTGAGGTTGTGTACAAATAAATTCCAGTTTGATGAAAAGACAAATCGGGATTTGTCTTATGCGGAGTAACTTTGAATTTATCTGAACAACACTTTCGATTGATCGATTTTTGCGAAGTGAAGAATATGAGCAAAAATGGTCGAGAAAACAGATAGTATATCAGGTAATATAGGCTCACGAGGAAGGAGGTGAGCAGATGGAAGAACAAAGGAAAGCTGTAAGAGCAATGCAGGTATATATCAGAGAGCATATAACCGAAGATATCACACCGGCAGATCTTCCAAATGTTTCAAACTTTTCACCATGGTATGCGAGAAAACTGTTTATCAAAAATCTCGGAATGGCACCGGCGGTCTATATCAGGCGCCTTAGACTGTCAATGTCAGCCCTCAGACTCAGAGATGAAAAGATAGCTATTTTGGATATTGCTATGGAAATGGGATTTGGTAGTGTGGATGGTTATCAGCGTGCATTCAGACGTGAATTCGGCTGTAATCCCAAAGAATATGCCTTAAGCCCGGTTCCCATCTGGTTGTTTACTCCTTACCTTATCGAAAATACAGAAAGGAAAGTGAGCAAAATGAGCGAAACAAGAACTGTTTTTATCCAGGTAGTGGAGAAACCGGCCAGAAAAGTAATCATTAAGAGAGGAATCAAGGCAAATGAGTACTGGAGCTATTGCGAAGAAGTCGGATGCGATGTGTGGGGACTTCTCACAAGCATTAAATCAATCAGTGGAGAGCCTGTATGCCTCTGGCTTCCAGAACATCTGAGAAAACCACCCACAAACGAATATGTTCAGGGTGTCGAGGTAGAGCAGGATTATACCGGAAGTGTCCCTGACGGGTTTGAGCTGATCGACCTTCCGGCAGCGACATATCTTTTGTTCAGAGGAGAACCTTTCGAAGAAGAAAAATATGAATCCGCCATCATGGAGATCTGGGATGCAGAGAAGAAATATGATCCTGCGTTTATCGGTTATGAGTGGGATAACATGAATCCTAGGATACAGCTCGAGCCAAGAGGAGAGCGTGGCTATATTGAGTTGGTACCAGTCAGACGAAAGGATACTGATTTACCGCGCAGTTGATGACCCGGAAAACCGGAAGTTAATCTCACAAATTCCGGTTTGTGGAGGCCTTTGGCATGGGAAAAGATTTATCTGAAATGTCATTGGAAGAGTTGGGATGAAACTTGCAGGCGCAGTATGGAATTTTACTGAATCGGCAACCGGGCAGAATAAATTGTTTTTTCCGGTGTAGTGAAAGAACAGTTGCTTTTTTCGGCGGATTACTGCTCATTTCTGAAACGGGTGCTTCGGCAGAAAGGAAACAACAATGCTGTTTAAGGGGAGCAGAAGGACTTTTTCCACGGATAACGACCGGCAGTACGAAACGATCGGCGCGTTTTGAGATGAGCTTGCAGCGAAGTATGGCCGGGCCAACCTGCAAGGGCTTGGTTATGGCTGGACGGAACGATCCATTGAGTATGTCATTGGCTTGATCGATGGGGAGATCGACGAAGCGGATCGGATCGTAGAACTGCCGGAGATGGGCTGGGTTTCGGTTCGGGGACGGACAGCGGATCATAGAAAGATATATGAAAAGATTTATCAGGAAGGCAGATTGGAATATGAGATCGAGCGCTTTGCCGACAGTGGTGACTGTGAGATCATGTATTGCCGATCAACCGACCGGGACAAATAAGGAGGCCTGAAAGGAATGTTCATTGCGGATATGATTGCCCCATGCGGACTGGATTGCAGCATCTGCAAGCGTGCGCTGGCCAAGGCCGGCTGCTGTGCCGGATGCCGCGGCCCAAACGACAACAAGCCGGAATTTTGTTCAGAGCGATGCGGCATCATTCTGTGCGAAAAGAGAAAGTCGAACGGGTATTCGTTCTGCGATGAGTGCCCGGATTTTCCCTGCGCTGACGTCATGGAAAAGGAGACCCGGTACGGATCGCAGTACCCGCTCCGCGAATCCCCGACGGAGAATCTGCGGTTCATCCGGGAGGCGGGGATGGCCGCTTTTCTGGAGCGCGAGCGGAAGCAGTGGACCTGTTCTGCCTGCGGAGGCATCATCTGTGTCCACACAGGTGTATGCGGCGGTTGCGGCCGGCAGTACGCCGGTTCAATGAAGCACTGATGCAAAGCGGGAGATAGGAATGCAAGAGATCACTTTTACAAAAGGAAACGAACAGCATCTGAAGGATTGCAGGGAACTTCCTGCTCCAAAAATAGAAGAAGTGAGAAAAGAGAATGCTCAGATTAGAAAAGGTCAACGGGAAAAATGTATGGGAACTACTGAAACTGAAAGTTTCGGATGACCAGAGAGGGTTTGTCGCAAGCAACGATACCAGCATTATCGAGGCTTATACTGCGATTACCGGTAACGGATATGCTTTTCCGTTCGGTATTTATGACAAAGATACACCGGTCGGGTTTCTCATGATTGGCTTTGATGTCGATGACTACTGGGATGATGCACCTGCGATAGCGAAAGGCAATTATAACCTTTGGCGTCTGATGATCGATAAAGCGTATCAGAAAAGAGGATATGGGAAAGAAGCTGTTCAGCTAGCCTTGGATTTCATAGAGTCGTTTCCCTGTGGCAAGGCAGACTATTGCTGGCTATCTTATGAGCCGGAGAATGAAGTCGCTCGGCAGCTGTATCGCTCTTTCGGCTTTACTGAAACCGGAGAAATGGATGGCGAGGAAGTAATAGCGATTCTTAAATTTGATGATGGAGACACACATGCATAATTTCGTTTTAGAAACAGAATGTCTGCTTCTTCGGCCCATGACAATGACAATGACTGATGCTGCTGCGGTCTTTCAATGGGCGGGAGATCCCCTCGTCGCACGATATATGGTTATAAATTATATTGAATATATTAAATTATAGCTGTTAATATGACTAAATATATGGTATAATAACCTCGTCAGGAGGTATCTGCCATGCGTTCCAAAGAGGTACTTAATCTTTTACGTGTTACCCGGCCTACGC
>JAFVGK010000046.1 GCA_017475035.1 Blautia sp. | reverse complement strand
GATACGGATCTGTTCCATAAACGTTTCCCTGTCTGCTTTCATCTTTTTCCTCCTCTGTGCCGGTCAGTCTGTCAGTTTCCGGCACAATTCATTAAGCATCTGCAGGATTTCCTGTCTTTCTTTTTTCAAAACCCTGTTCTCAGCCTTCAGATCCCGAACCAGGGCATCCTTCTCCTCGATGACCCGTATGTACTCGGTGATCGGCTCCATGGAACCTGCATCCTCTTTCTGCCCGGAAACACCTTTTTTTCTGCCGCTTTTCCCTGTGGGGATGATCTCTCCGGTCTTTTCATCCAGCTTCCCGATCAGTTTCCTGCGAGAGCGGGGCTGCTTTTTCTCTTTGTCCCAATAGGATTCTGATTCGTATACATACGTCGTCCCGGTTCTTTTGTCTTTGAGCTTTACAATTGACATAAACAGCCCTCCTTTCATAGATATAATTATATCACATACCTATTTAAAAGTCAACAGGTAGTTATATAAAAATATTAAACATACCTATGTTTTGGCCATTTTTTTGGCACGGAGTGGTACCGTGCCATCATTATCTTTTCCGTTTGCTTTTGGGCTCCACCGCAGGGACCTTGCGTTTGGGACCGTATATTCCGACGTTTCCGGACAAGCATTCTATTTTCGGCCTGACAAAGGCCGCGTGATTTTCGGACAACTCAACACTCTTCTCTAAATTACACTTTCGCGTAGGCGCCGTACAGCCCTTTTCTTTGCTGCAGAATTTCACGTTTCGTGTATAACGCTCCGCAGGAGCGCCAACTTCCCCTGGAAACAATGTAAGTCTCGGGTTGTTTTCCAGCAACCATATATTCGGTATGATAAAGGCGGGGTATATCCGGCCTTTTTTTTGATTGGAGGAAACGCATGAGCGTATGCGATAATGGGCAGCTTACTGCATTGAGAGAGGTGTTTCAGCAAAAATGTTTTGATATTATTGAAGAAGGGGTTGAGAGTGGGGCGTTTAGAATGAAGGATGTCGCTGGATGCCTGGGAATATCCAGCCAGGTCGCGTCAAAGCTCGTCAATCCGACGAATCCGCGCGTTCTGACGGCTTTTGAGCTTTTCAGGATGAGTATTCTGATCCGCAGGCCGATCATGGAGATCATTCCTATAGACTTTTATATGACTGCTGAAGAACAGAAAGATACAGATCTTTGCTCCCTATTGAGCGTCACCGCAGCGGATACATCTGAGGCCAGCTTCCTTATCGAATCATATAGACAGCTTCCAGAAACCTGTAGACAGTGTATCATCATGATGGTCAAAACGATGAAAGAAATGATGAAGGAAACCTGACAATAAAAACGAGGATAAACCTTTTACTCTGAAACGGCCGATGCGGCAGAGCCATTGCCTGCATCACAAGCCGGAAAGCATTATCATAAACCCATGGCCGGCTTACCCCCGTTGTCAGCCACTCCATACATGCCTGACAGGCCCATTATACAAAACAGCTGACGACGGAACAACCCCGCATCTCAAAGATCATATAGAATCTTTAATTGTTCACGATCCGTGAATTAAAACTCCTCTTCTTTTCAATTCTTTCACGATTCGTTTAAAAGCATTTTTTCTGGCCCATTCAAAATGACTGCGCGGTTAATACACGAAATGTGTATATCGTGTGTCAGGGACTCAAAAGTGTTCACATTCCATGTAACCTATTCCATGATATCTTCCTTCAGACGTTTTTTTAGAGTATAAAGAACCGAGAAAGGAAATCTGCCGACAGTTAACGGTACCAGCAGGTTATTGAGGATATGAAGGTAAAAGTCAAGCTGGAAAAGAAATTTCAGGCTAACAAGGAAGAAATCTTACGGATGCTTTTCATGTATGAGTATCAAAACGGAACAAGCCGTACGGTTGCCCAGGCACTTGGCTGTGGCAAAACGAAAGTAGCAGATCTGTACCGCGAATGCAGGAAAGCCGGACTTACGTACGAAGATGCAAAAGATATGTCTGGTGCAGAGTTATGTCGTGTACTCGGGAAAGAAACAGGAGAAGAAGCAGCCGTGATCAAGGTCGCGGATGAGTACTGGGAATGGGTCTGCAGGGAGCTGCACAGCAGCAAAAGGAAGACCCTGAGCTATATCTGGACGGAATTCTATTCTAAAGATAACCCTGACGGGCTCGGTTACAGCCAGTTCTGCCGGCGTTATAACAACTGGCTCGAGACAGCCAGCATAGAGATCATTCTGCCTCAGGAACGGATTCCGGGAAGGGAGATTTTTATTGACTGGATAGGTGATACCATTCTTCTCCTGGATAATGAAACTGCCTCCCAAAGGAAGGCATATTTCTTTATCGCCACGATCGGAGACAGTTCCTATCCTTTTGTGGAGGCATTCCTTCGTATGGATCAGAAATGCTGGATACAAGCGCATATCGATATGCTGGAATTCTACGGCGGTGTGCCACGACTGTTTGTCCCGGACAATACAAAGACTGCTGTTGTTTATGCAAATCTGTACGATCCCCAGCTCAATCACGCCTATCAGGAACTTGCCCATCATTATGAAGTCGGGATTACGCCGGCAAGAGTCCGGGCTCCTAATGACAAGCCTACGGTTGAATCAGGGGTCAAATGGCTGGAGAGCTGGCTCCTCACATGGCTTGAGGATACCGGAAAAATCTATCAGGATATTTCTGACCTGAACAGAGATATCCGTCAACGGATGGCAGAACTGGTAGAAAAGCCGTTTCAGAAAAGAGCAGGGAGCAGGAAAAGTGTGTTTGAGGAATTGGATAAGCCGGCACTGCGTACCCTTCCTGGCGATGAGTTTCTGTTTTTCGATACAGTTACTAAAAAACGCCTTCCGGCAAACTGGCATTTTGAGATCAGGGAAGGGAAGGATACGTTTTACTATTCTTTTCCCTACCATTATGCCGGACGGCCGGGGTACGCGCACCTGTATCCGAAAAAGGTCGAGATCTATGTAACGGGAGTGGGACGTGTTGCAATCCACCAGCGTCGTTTTACCGGAAAGCGGTATGTTACTGAAACTGAGCACGCCCCTGCAAACCAGCAGGAGCGCATAAAATACAACATGCGTACAGGGACGTACTATCGTTCTAAGGCGGCGAAGATCGGTGATAACACTGCCAGGGTGGTAAAGGCGATCCTGGAGGCTGGTCCCGTGGAAGAACAGGGATACAAATCTTGTGATGGCCTGCTGAGAATGTCTGAGACCTATGGCGACTTTGCGCTTGAAAAAGCCTGTAAGAGAGCTTTAGAAGCAGGACGCCCTAACTACACAGGGGTAAATTCATTTCTGGATAAAAAAGCAGCTGAAGGAGGGGAAGTGATCATCCCGCCTTCAGAAACAGCCCATGAAAATCTGAGAACAGAAGGATGGAAGTAAGATGAATCACCAGAGTTGTGAGCAGCTGACACAGATGAACCTCTCTGCCATGCGGAGAGAATACCAAAGACAGGAAGAACTGCCGGCCACCATTGATCTTGGATTTGATGAGCGCTTCAGCATGATCGTCCAGGCCCAGTTCGACAAAAGACGGGATAACCGGATCAGGAGGGCCCTGAAGGAAGCTGTTCTCAGGGAACCATCCGCAACTCTCTCGGAGCTGGAATTCTCCGAAAAACGAAATCTTTCAAAGCATCAGATCGCGCAGCTGTCAAGTATGTCATGGATCAAGGAGGGAAAGGGAATTCTCATAACAGGTGCAACCGGAACGGGGAAAACATTTATCCTCTGTGCATTTGCGCATGATGCCTGTGTCATGGGGTATACGGCAAGGTATTATCGGATGACCAGGCTGATCGAATACATGGCTGCTGCACGGGACACAGGAGAGTATGACAAAAAGCTGGCTGAGCTGGGGAAACCGGACATCCTGGTTCTGGATGACTTTGGAATGAAGCAGTGTGACCATCTCTTCTCCCTGGATCTGCTTGAAGTAGTGGAGGAACGATACCATAAACGGAAATCTGTGCTTATTGGGGCACAGATGCCTGTGCGGTTATGGCCTGAATTTTTTAAGAACAAAACAGCTGCGGATGGCTTTATGGACCGTATAGTGAACAATGCATATAGAATAGAGTTGAAAGGTCCCTCTCGGCGGCCGAAGATGCCTGATGACGAGATGTGGGAATCCTGCAGGACAGATGTCACAGAAACAAATGAACCATCTGCCGATGGCCAGAATGATATCTCAGGTATAACCGGGAAAGAAGAGCAGGATGAAGCACAGCCAGGCTAATAGAATAAAAAATGAATATGCGCATAAAATGTGTAAAACATGTGTATGAAGGAGAAAAACAGGATGTCCAAGATCAGGATGAATATCTCTGTAGACGAGGATACAGCCGAACGGCTGCGGCAATACGCATGGGAACATCATTCCAGCGTATCAAAAGCAATATCAGATCTGATATGGTCAGCAAAGGTAAAGAATGAGCAGATAAGAGGCCAGCAAAGAATCACGATTCCGATGATAAATAAAGATTCAGGGGATCCGAAGAAATCTCCATGAAGAAACAAGGCAGGTATCCGCATATGGATTCCTGCCATTTTTATAATCAGAGAAGGGCTGGCCATCACTGATCTGCCCCCTTCACAAAAACGGAATCGCAAACAAAATGAGAACAACAGTTAACGATTCGTTAAGTGCCAAAGAGAGATACGTCCGCTTTCTGTGCGTATTGTGTCCGAAAAACAAGCTAAACATGTCCGTTTATTGAAGTAATCATGTCCGTTTTACACTAGAATTCTGGCCGCAGATGAAGCGGCATCTGTCCACTCATCAATAGACCGCTGTCCATTTTTCGTGCGGCTCTACGTTTGGGACCGACTGACGGATCGATGGAAAACCCATCCATCAGCCTCATAAACTCTTCACCATCAAGAAGTCTGGCTTCATCAGCAGTCCGGGGCCATTGAAAGTGCCCGTCAGCGAGCCGTATATAAAGCAGTACATATCTGTCGCCGGTCCATAGAAGGCCTTTGATCCGGTCATGCCTGGTGCCGCAGAACAAAAACAGCGTATCCTTTTCCAAAGGATCAAGCCCATATTTTAATCTCACAATAGTTGCAAGGCCGTCGATGCCTTTACGAAGGTCGGAACGGCCTACGGCCAGTATAATTTTTGAAAAGGTAATTCCGTCTTTAGTCAACATTTCTTATCGCCCTCAGCACAGCGGTCAATTGCTCCTCATCTACCATACCATCGACATGGATCGAAAAGTCTCCATAACGAATAATGATGGGAGCAGCATCGTCCAAAACATTATCATGCAGGTTCCGTAGCGAAGCTATTCCCGGAACTGCAGTCTTTGGATACGGTAATTCTACAAAATAATCATTATCTTTCGGAGTGCTTGCAACACCTGAACCCTGTAGTTTATTTGTACTTGCATCTTCTCCGTGTTCCAGGAGATAAGATCTCACACGTCTTTGCCAGCGAAAGAAGGATCCCCTGTTGATACCATTAAGAATGCACCACTCATCTTTATTGAGTCCGCTTTTTGCCTGTTCCTCAAGTACAGGGATCCACTGCCTGATTCGCAACTCCATAATCCTTGGATCCATAAAAAGCCTCCTGTTCTGATAGTATTTCGGTTCAATACTACCAGAACAGGAGGCTATCCATAAGACGCCGTTTATTTACCGCTTACGAAACAAGCCTATTTTATGAGCACGATTTTACTGCAGAAAGATGCCGCTCACGTAGCGTAAACTCTGCGCCGAAAACGAATCAAAATGCAGGTATTCTATTTGTTTGCTTAGTGAACGATGAGTGTTTACATCCCAGGATCCTGAACGAAATATTTACATTTGTTTTGATACGATCAGTCGGTGATTTGTGCAGCATTTTATCTATTTAAAAACGCTATTCAGAATTTTGAAAGGAAAAAGAATGCTATGTCCGAACAGTATCACCTGATGAATAAGGATAATTTGGTTTTGACCTTACAGGAACAGTCTGACCTGGATGACACTTCATATGTGATGCTGAAACAGCATGATTCATATTTGCCTTATGGCTTTAAAGATATCAACAGTTGGATAGAATCCCGTCAGGTAGCAAAGCATCGTAAACAGATTTATGCCATGATGCAGGAGTGGGGCATTCATAAGCGCAAGGAATTTATTGATTTTACGCATTGCGCATCTCTTACAGATACATTCTGGATCAAATCAGCTGACAGCAGTCTCGCCTGGAAAGATGTGAATTTATACATCAATCCGTTTAATGATGTAATCGCGCATATGGCCTTTGATGGCGCAGGTCTTTATGGAAAGAAACTGGATTCCACAACTCCGGAATTCGCTACTTCCGGTTCTTTCGAAAAATGTTGGAAAAGAACCGAGACTGGGATCTTTCTTTATAAGCGTGGGTCGAGCGGAGCAGCAAATGCCGGAATGGAACCTTATTCTGAAAAACTCACATCCGACCTGCTGCAGGCTATGGGGATTCGTCATGTAGAATATTCTCTAACCAGATATCACCAGAAACTGGCTTCCATATGCCCGCTCTTTACCAGTGAAAAAACAGGATTAGTATCGTTTGCGGCATATTCTGACAGAAATATAGTCAGCACAAAAGATTTGATGGAAACCGTCAGTAAAGTATGTGATGAAGACAAATTCAGGGAGATGATATTAGCCGATGCAATTTCTTTTAATGTGGATCGGCATCAGGGCAATTATGGATTCCTTGTTGATAACAGAACAGGAAGAGTAGAAGATTTTGCTCCTCTGTTTGATCATAATCTGTCGCAGCTTCCTTATTTAGTGCCTGCTGAAAAAGTGGGTAGCAGATTTTGAACGAATTTTTGGTCATTTTTACCACTGCTCTACAGCTTTCTTATAATACATTCCGAACCTCCAAATCTGCAAAATTGGAAATGCAAGCTTTTTATATTTCAAGCATATGATTACCTTGCAGTCTATTATATCACAGATTGGAGCAAATGTGGCTATTTTCAGGG